>JBFWJY010000003.1:0-188446 GCA_050252955.1 Desulfomicrobium sp. | reverse complement strand
CACCCAATGGGTGCTAAAAATCATTCAGGAAAAGCAAGTTCAATATACCGATATCATTGATTTATTTCAAGTTCAAAATGTTTCAAAACTGTATATTCAATGCAACTTTTTCACGGATTTAGGATTTGATTAATTTCCTTCGGCCTGCGCGTCGCTTGGAAGAGTCTGAGCCTGTGTTCATGGGCCGTGATGACTGGAAATTTCACGTCATTAAAAGTCGTCTTCTGCATATACCTTACTCCTCTTTTCAATTTCTTTAGCTTCGTCTTTGGAAATGTACTGCAGGTCGACCGGATGCAGCACGCCACCAGAGCGGAATCTGTACCATTTCTCAGCGCCAGAAGGTCCGTAGTTTGGCTTACAGTTTCCCATTTTTATGTATGCTGACCGCTGATTTTTGCCTATCAAGGCTCCATCGTCTCTATACATTTCGCATTCTTTCTCAGACATCCGCGCCACAAAGCCAGACCACCGTGCATTATCAACAAGTGCAGACGCGCCACGTGCGCTTTGTGCTGTGATGACACCATCACGAGCTGATGTCTTGTCGACGTGATGCAAAAATAAAACTGCCGCTCCTGTCTTAATAGCAATCATCTCAAGTTGTTTTAAAACCTGACTCATATCAGTGTTTTTATTTTCATCCATCGCGTGGAACCTTGAAATCGTGTCGATCACCACAAGACGTTTCCTGTCAGACCAGCGCAACAATTTTTGCAAATCTGCTCTGTCCATCAGGTCCATCTTGTATCCCATCATTTGCTTGAGTGTCATATTTTGAAAAATTGACTGTTTAGCTTCAGGACTGATGCATCTAAATATATTATGCAGCCTGAGTTTTAAGATCTGATCTGGATCTTCGCTACTCAGGTACAGCACCTGGCCTGACTTCTTGGCCCCCAGCTTCAGAACATCGCCCCCGGCCACGCCGCAGGAGATAGACAGCGCTGCCTCCAGGGTCCAAAAACTCTTCCCTGTGGCGCCGGGCGCAATAAGTCCCCCTACACTGCCAGCTGCAAAGCCGTCCCAAACTTCATCCATAGCCTCAGGCACATTTTCGTCGGCGGCCTGAAGGTCGATGTCGCGAGGCTCGTCGTCGCGAGTTGAATCAATTGATATGATCGCCTCCGCAGCCTCCTGCAGCTCACCGACCGGCCGTCCTTCCATTGCTGCCGTCCATATCTCAGCCGCCGCTTGCATAGCCTGACGCCGCGTCGAAGCCTCTTTAATAGCCTTGACGGCGTGACTTGTAGCCACCAAATTTTGCCCGGCCTCAAAAATCGGCACGAGCTGCGCTCGGGCCTCAGGCTCTTGCTGCAGCCGAGACCCGACCGCGACCAAGTCTACAGGCTCACCGGCCGCTAGGGCGTCGAGAATTGCGCCCCAGACCTTACGGCAGTGGCCGTCATAGAAGTCGTTCAGATTTAGCTTGGCCGAGATTTCGTCGAGCTTCGACGGGTTCGCGAGAACATGGCCCACAAGCCCTCGCTCTGCGTCGAGCGCAGCCGGGGGCGGGGCCTGAAGGGAGAAGGGGGAATTGACTTTTCGTGTATTCGTGGCAATCATTAAATACCTCGGGCAGAGAGGTTTACCCTTGTTAGCGCAAGGGGTGATTCTGTCGGGCCAGGTGTTAGCGCACCTGGCCTTATTTTTTTACCTTAGTTGCTTTGTCTTTGCATTTGTCTTTAATGTATTTATCGATCTCTTCTTTGCTCCATCGCGATATGCCTCCTATTTTATATTGTTTTGGCAAGATGCCAGCCCGCATTCCTTTATAAATGACAGTGTGGCTACAATGCAGGTACTTCTTTACCTGATCCAGCGTCATCCATTCCATTTCGTGTACCCTCCTTTGATTTCGTTAGCTCCCTTTTACTACGCTGCAAGTTTTAGTCAACCCCTGCCAATTATTAACAAAACACATCATTTTCCGCCTCAATTTCGAAGTTATAGAGTCGCATTTTTCTGTCAAAAAGTGCCACTACACCCCCGCACTTTGCATCATAAAACAGCTCTAAAACCCCTCACTTTTTGCCTCAAAAGTGCCTATAAAAACCTCTCAAAAGTTGCTTTTTTTTGACATGCGTCATCCGTTCGCGCCTTATGCGGTAAGGCCTCGCTGGTTGTTCACGTGCGCGGGCATTTTGAGGCATGTTCTCATGATCCATGTGGAGGGCATAAAAAAAGGCCCCGCTTGGGGGCCTGGTTTGATGGTCAAAAACTGGCGGTTTCGCCCGATGTCGACCTATTTAACTTTTCGATAGCTGATATTTTTTTATTTTAAGTTTCCCCGCTCGGGATCTTGGAGTGGGGTATAAATCAGGGGTACTATTTTTTTAGCTCTTTATTGTTGACTGATATAATTAATGAAAATTCACTGTTTGGCCCCCCTCATCCCACCACAGGACGATCAAAGGGCTTGGATGTGAACATCCAGGCCCTTTTTCGTTATCTTCACTGCAAAAAATCGCTCGATCATTGAAATTTTCCAGAAACGGTGCGACACAACGATGAAATCGAATCTCTCCGGCATGGGTCTTGATAAGATCCCAGAACCCGAACCTAGGCATCACCCAAGACAACCGGTTGCCCGGAGGTCGTTCCACCCATAACGCCTGCGAGTTGCGGATGCCCTCTCACCTCCCTTCGGATGAGCGCTGCATGACCGGAAATTCCGGATCGGAAAGAGACAAGACATTCGGGCTGATCGACAGTCTGCCCGGAATGGCCTTTCGCCGCCGCGACGACGCGGAACTGGGCATGGACTTCATATCGGACGGATGCCTTGGGCTCACGGGATACAGCGCCGAGGATCTGTTGAGCGGCGAACGGCTTTCGTTCAACGACCTCATCCTGCCCGAGTACCTTCCCGAAATCCGGAAAAGCTGGAAAGAAGGCGTGCGGAATCACGCTCCGGTGCAGCTCGAATTCGAGATCATGACCGCCGACGGGCGGCCCAAATGGGTCTGGGAAGTGGGCAGGTCCGTGCCTGGCCACAACGGTGCCCCACCGATCCTCGAAGGGATGATCCTCGACATCACGCCGCGCAAACTGGCCGAAAAAAATTCGTTCCTGCGGGAAAAGGCCCTGGAACTCGCGGCCGCGACATCTCTGGAGCTTCTCCTTGAACCCGACCTGGAGCAGTCCATGGCCCGGGTTCTGGCGCGTCTGGGACAGGACACGGACACGGACCGGGTGTACGTCTTCAGGAACCGCGTGCATGAGGACTCCGGCCTGGTGCTGACCAGCCAGATTTATGAATGGGCGCGGCCGGGCATTCCCGTTCAGCTGGACAATCCCGCTCTGCAAAATCTGCCCATGGACGACGTCACCCCCCGCTGGCTGGAGGAACTGCGCGCCGGTCGATCCATCCGGGGGCTGGTCCGCGATTTCCCCGTCGCGGAGCGCCTGATACTCGAACCACAGGGCATCGTCAGCATTCTGGTGGTGCCGATCCAGCTGCACGGCAGGCTGTGGGGCTTTCTCGGCTTCGATTCGGTGCGCGCGGCCCGGTCATGGACGCCCGCCGAAGAACACGTCCTCAACATCGTCTCGGCCAGCCTGGGCGCGGCCATCGCCCGCAGACAGGCCCAGGAGGAACTGGCGGGCATCAACCGGACGCTGACCACCATTCTCGACAGCCTCCCCGTGGACATCTATGTGGCCGACCTCGCCAGCTACCGCGTCCTGTTCATGAACCGGCACATCAAGGACAGCTTTGGCCGCGACTGCACCGGAGAGCTCTGCCATGCGGCGTTCAACCAGGAGCCCGCGCCCTGCGGCCATTGCACCAACGCCAGGCTGCTGGACGAACATGGCCGATCGGCCGGAGTCGTCGCCTGGGAGTGTTTCAACCCCGTGACCCGCAAGTGGTACAGAAACTTCGACCAGGCCATTCCCTGGACCGACGGACGCCTCGTGCGCATCGAAATCGCCATGGACCTGAGCGACCGCAAGCAGGCCGAGGAAGAGCTGCTGCGCGCCAGGGATCTGGCCGAAGCAGCCAACTGCGCCAAATCCGAATTTCTGGCCAACATGAGCCACGAACTGCGTACTCCCTTGAACGGCATCATGGGCATGCTCCAGCTCCTGCAGCTCACGGACCTAAACGACGCGCAGAAAGATTACGCGGACACGGCCGTCCAGTCCGGAAACCGGCTGGTCAGGCTCTTGACCGACATCCTGGACCTCTCGCGCATCGAGGCGGGCAAACTCACCATCCAGAAAGCGCCCATGGCCTTGTCCGAAGTGCTGCGCCAGACCAGCGATCTGTTCTCGCCCATCGCCAGGGAAAAAGGACTTGAACTGCGTTTCGAGCTGGACCCGGACATCCCTGCCCACGTCCTCGGCGACGCGACCCGGCTGCAGCAGATACTGAGCAACATGGTGGGCAACGCCATCAAATTCACCCCGTCAGGCAGGGTCTGCGTCGAGGCGTCCCTGCTTGCGGCCTTGCAACCCGGCCAAAGCCGGGTGTTCTTCTCCGTTTCCGACACCGGCATAGGCATCCCCGACGACAAGCTGGACAAGCTCTTCAGACCCTTTTCCCAGGTCACGCAAGGATACACCCGCAGCTACCAGGGCGCGGGGCTGGGGCTGTCCATCTGCAAACGCCTGGTGACCTTCATGGGCGGGAACATCTCCGTGGCCAGCGAACCGGACGAGGGAACGACCATGTCGTTCAGCCTCGCCTTCGACGCCGCCGAGCCGGACGGGGAGCCCGCATTGAACCGCGAGTCCTTTTTCGCTCCCGCCATGGACGGCCTGAACGTGCTCATGGCCGAGGACGACCATTTCAGCGCCATGCTGGGCACAAAGCTCCTGCGCGCATTCGGGGCTTTGGTCAGTCATGCCCAGAACGGACGCCAAGCCATCGAAGCCCTGAAAAAAGAGGACTTCGACCTGGTGCTCATGGACGTGCAGATGCCGGTCACGGACGGCGTCGAGGCCACGATGCGCATCCGCAGGGGCGAAGCGGGAGAAAAAGCCAAAAACATCCCCATCATCGCCATGACCTCCTACGCCATGGACGGCGACCGGGAAAAATTCCTGCAAGCCGGCATGAACGCCTATGTCTCCAAACCTGTCGACATCAAGACGCTCATGAAGGCCATTGGTGAAATGCTGGACAGGGAGGCCGGAAAAAGGGCGGGCGCGGCGGAAGAAAAACCGTGAACACACCCACGGCTTCTCATAAAGACCAATGGATCCGTATTCTTGCCTGAATCTGTCGACCCATGGGCGCCCGGCGGACGTGGAAGACAATTTTTCTTTGCAGATCGCCGAAAGCGCGATACGGCGCGAAAAGCACCGACCCCGAAGACCTCGCGCCCAAACCTTCAGCCAGGAAAACAGCAGTCCATGCGGCCCAAGATCAGAACCGGCTACCCCGTCACCATCCATGGCCAGGCCTTCACCAAGGTCGGCATCGTCTGCGACGCTTCCGCCTACGACATGCGGGGCACGCTGGAGGTGGTCTACGTGGACGCGGCCTTCAAGGCGCGGCGCACCCTGATCGTCTGGCGAAACGACCGCTTCGAGTGGAGCGAGCCGTCCTACCCGGGTGTCAATGTCGAAAGCGACCCCGACTACGAACTCTACGTGACCACGGTCAAGAACGGCCGCTACTGATTCCTTTGTTCCAGGCGGCAGCGCTGCTCATAGTACGCGCCGACCCCGCCCATGTCCGTCTCCACGAACCCGATGATGCGATTCACCCCGCCTCCCAGTTTGCCCCACGGCCCACGCCGGTAGACCGCGCAATCCGGGTGCATGGACTCGTCCGCCGTAAGCCGCACCGCGAGCCGTCCGAGCGCCGTGACCAGCCAGCCCGCGCCCGGTGAAATGCCGAGGCCTTCGAGGGTGCGAGGGTGCGCGCTGACCACAGGCTCGCCGGTCTGATCCTCGGGCGGAATCTGGGAATGGACGAAGCGGCGGTTGATGAGCGTCAAGAGCTGCAGGGGATAGCCGTCGTCCGCGACCGCCACCGGCGGGTCCAGACTGGGCGGCAGGCGATAGAGCCCGTCCGCGTGCCCGAAGCGCAGGCCTTCGAAGGCCACCGGTCCGTGGGTGGAGCGGACGTACCCCCGGCTGCGCAGCTCTTCGAGGCCGCCGTTCAGGGTGGAGGACTCCAGCGCCTGGCGCAGGGCCTCCTCGGGCTCGGGCAGGGTCACCGGAGGAGAGAGCCGGGCCCCCAAATCGGACAAAATCCGGTGATCCGTGCGCACGCCCGCCGGCGGCTCCACGGCCTTGGCGCTCAGCTGCACGTATTCGTGCAGAAAGGAGCCGACGACATCCTCCTGTTCGAGCATCAGCGCCACAGGCAGGATCAGGTCAGCCACCTCCGCCGTGTCCGTCATGAAAGCGTCGGCCACCACGACAAAATCGAGCCCGGCCAGGGCCCTTGCCACCTCCGCCGCCTCCGGGAACTGGTTGGCGGGATTGATGCATTCGATCCAGGCCATGCGCACGGGAGGGTCTGCGCGGCGAAGTTCCCGGGCCAGATCGGGCATGAGCAGGGTGCGGCCATACGCCGCCTCTCTCTTCCAGGGCAGTTCGAAGTTGGCCATGGAGCTTAGGCCATAATAGGCCCCGCCGCCGCTTCGGCCCACCTGGCCCGAGAGCATGGCCAGGGCGTTGATGAAGCGCACGCTCTGGCCGCCGAAGGAATAGCGTTGCAGCCCCCAGCCCAGAAGCGTGGCCACGGGAGTGGACCCGGCGTAATGGTCCGCCAGCAGCGCCACGTCGGTCTGCGTCGCTCCGCACCACTCCAGAAGCTCTTCCCCGCACCCGGCGAGCAGCTCTTCGAAGTCCGCCAGATCGCGGCACGCGGCCCCCACCTCCGGCGCGACTTCCTGGCGGCGCAGCACCTCGCGCAGCACGGCCGCGGCCAGAAAACGGTCCGTACCGGGCCGAATCCGCACGAAATGATCCGTGAAGCCCTGCGCCGTGTCCGCTCCCGGGGCGATGGTCACCACGGGCGCGCCCTTCTTGCGCAGGGCGCGGACCATGGCCGCCACGTGCACCGAGCCACGCGCCAGGTCGCGGCCCCAGTTGATGAGCGCCGACGTGTTCAGGATGTCCGAAATGTCGTTGGTGCGCAGACGGCCGAAGTCCTCCGTGCAGGCCGCTATCCCGGCCTCGTCGCACAACGACCCGTGCAGGCCGGAGCTTCCCAGCCTGCGGAAGAAGAGGCTCGACAGCGCCTTGACCACGCCCCGGTTGCCCGAGCCGCGCACATGCAGGATGGAGCGGGGCTCGTCCCGGTACAGGGCGATCTTTTCGGCGCACAGCCCCATGGCATCGTCCCAGCTTATGTCCCGCCAGCGCCCGTCCACCTTGAGGCGGGGGGAACGCAGGCGATGCGGGCTGATCAGGCGTCTGCGATGCACGTCGAGCTTGGGGCAGACAAAACCCTGCGTGAAGGGGTGATCCGGATTGCCGCGCAGGCGCAGACCGCCCGGACCGCTTTCGGCCAGCAGGGAACAGGCATCGGGACAATCGAGGGTGCAGGCGGTGATCATCATGTATTCTCCCTTGAGGGCACGCGGTGTAGCGGTTCCCGGTTCGTGTTTGCCGTCTGTCGAGAGCAGTACTAATCCCGGCGTTGACGGAAGCCAAGACGGGAGGCAATGGTTCATGCATGTCAAACCTTCTTCAGCTGAGAACCCCCAGCCGCGAGCGGCTCGAAATCCTGGGCCGCGCCGTCAGTGAGCCAAGTCACGGCACGCCCCTCTATCTGGACCGCATCTCGGCCGGTTTTCCGTCTCCGGCCGACGACTACATCGAAACGGCCCTGGACCTGAACACCTATCTGATCCGTAACCCCGCCGCCACATTCATGGTCCGGGTCAGCGGAGATTCCATGACCGGCGCGGGCATCAGCGACGGCGACGTCCTGGTCGTGGACCGCTCCGAGCAGCCCGCCCACGGCAGGATCGTGGTCGCGGTGCTGGACGGGGAGCTGACGGTCAAGCGCCTGATCATGAAAAACGGCCAAACCCTGCTCGCTCCGGAAAACCCGCGCTACCAGCCCATCACCGTGGCCGAGGAGCAGGATCTGCACGTCTGGGGCGTGGTCACGGGCGTGGTGCGGAAGCTCTAGATGCGCGACTTCTACCTCATGGTCGACTGCAACAATTTCTATGCGTCCTGCGAGCGGGTCTTCGACCCGAGCCTTGAAGGCAAACCCGTGGTCGTGCTCTCCAACAACGACGGCTGCGTCATCGCCCGTTCAAACGAGGCCAAGGCATTGGGAGTCGTCATGGGCGAGCCGGCCTACAAGCGCGAGGCATTTTTCAGCCGCAGCGGCGTGCATGTCTTCTCCTCCAACTACGCCCTCTACGGCGACATGTCCGCGCGGGTCATGCGCATCCTGGCGGGCTTCTCGGAGGAAGCGGAGGTCTATTCCATCGACGAATGTTTTCTGCTGCTGCGGGGTCTCGACACCGCCTCCCTGTTGCGCACGGCGAAAGAAATCCGCCGCACGGTGCGGCAATGGACCGGCATCCCGGTCTGCGTGGGACTGGCCCGGACCAAGACCCTGGCCAAAATCGCCAACCGGCTGGCCAAAAAGGACGGCGACGGCGTGCGCCTGCTGGAGGACGAGGAGGATATCGACCGGGTCCTCAGCAGCCTGGAAACGGGCGACATCTGGGGCATCGGCCGCAGGAGCGCGCGGCGTCTTGGCGACTGCGGGGTGCATACCGCGTTGGACCTCAAAGGCCGGGACGACGACTGGGTCCGCCGCCACCTGACCGTGACCGGCCTGCGCACCGTGCTGGAACTGCGTCAGATCCCGTGCATCGCCCTGGAGGA
Source organism: Desulfomicrobium sp. (assembly GCA_050252955.1). GTDB lineage: Bacteria > Desulfobacterota > Desulfovibrionia > Desulfovibrionales > Desulfomicrobiaceae > Desulfomicrobium. Next base: position 179,629 of record JBFWJY010000003.1, on the reverse strand, counting down.
CGCCCCGCCCCCGGCCCGCTCCCTGGTCTGCTCGCGTTCCTTCGGCACGCGCATCGAGAGCCTTGAAAGCCTGGAGGAGGCGGTCTCGGCCTACGTGCAGCGGGCCGGGGAAAAGCTGCGCCGCAAGGGACTCGTGGCCGGAGCCGTGCAGGTCTTTCTGGAGACGAACCGCTTCCAGCCGGGGCCCCAATACGCTGGGAGCCGCTGCCGCGCACTGCCCGCGCCCACGGCCGACACCCTCGCGCTGCATGGTCCGGCCCTTGAAATCCTGCGGGACATCCACAAGCCGGGCTACAGATACCAGAAGGCGGGCGTGATCCTGCTGGACCTCTCCCCGGCCACGGGCCGCCAGCTCTCCTTCCTGGAACCCCACGGGGAGGAGAAGGTCAAACGCGACGCGCTGATGCGGGTCATGGATCGCATCAACACCGTCCATGGTCGGGGCACCCTGACCCTGGCCGCCTCCGGCCTTGGGAAGAAGGAATGGCACATGCGCCAGGAGCGCCGCTCCCCCTGCTACACCACGTCCTGGGCCGAACTGCCAGTCGTTCATTAATATTTCTCAAGGAATTCACATGCGTTTTGGACTGTGTTGCCTTTTTCTGGCCGAGAAGATCTCCTTTCGCGCCACCACGGCCAAGGTTCTCGGCGCCATGGATCGCAAGGCCGCCCTGGCCAAGGCATCGGGCATCTGCCTGCACAATGCGGACAACCTGCTCCTGGCCGTGCGTGAGGCGCAGCGGCTGGGCATCGGGGCCTTCCGCATCACCTCGCACCTGTTTCCGCGCATGACCCACCCCGAGGTCGGCTACGCCCTGGAAGACCTGCCCCAGGCCCAGGCCATCGCCGCGCGCATGGACGCCGTCAGGTCTTTCGCGCAGGAACACGACATCCGCCTGAGCTTTCACCCGGACCAGTTCGTGGTCCTGTCCTCGCCCCACGCCCACGTGGTCGAAAACTCCGTGCGCGAACTGGAATATCATGCCCTGCTGGCTGAAATGGTCGGCGCGGACGTCATCAACATCCACGGCGGCGGGGTCTATGGAGACAAGGCCGCCGCCCTGGCCCGCTTCGCCGAAGCCTTCACGAGGCTGCCCGAAAACGTGGCTTCGCGGCTCAGCGTGGAGAACGACGACGTGAGCTACACCGTGGCCGACCTGCTGCCCCTGTGCACGCAGCTTGGCCTGCCGCTGGTCTACGACGCGCACCATCACCGCTGCAATCCCGACGGCCTGGGAGTTTGCGAGGCCACGGAGCTGGCGGCGAAAACGTGGGGCGGCCGCGAACCCTACTGCCATATCTCGTCCCCACGCGAGGGCTGGAACGCCAATCCCAAACCCCACGCCGACTACATCGACCCGGTCGACATTCCGCAATGCTGGCATGGCCGGGCCATGACCGTGGACGTGGAAGCCAAGGCCAAGGAACTGGCCGTGGTCAGGCTGATGCGTGATATCGACGGGCAGCGGTGAACGCGCCGCTGTCGCGGCCTGGACAAAACCAAAACTCGTACTTATGTGTACGTATTGTTTTCAAAGTCAGGGAGGACACGGGCATGATAGACAAGAGAAAATGCGCGCGAAAGGCCAGCCTGGAACCCTGTAGCGTGGAACTGTACGCTTCGTCCAAAGGCCCGTTCGAGTCCCGCGTCGTCAACTACAGCGACAGGGGCCTGATGATCGAGATGGACCATCCCCTGACCCGGGGAGAGCCTGTGAAAGTCCTCTTCCGGCCCGGAGCCGATAATGCGCGACGGCTCGGCGAAACCTACTGCGTCGGCATGGTCCGCTGGTGCGCCCCGCAGGAAGGTCTGTTTTCGAGCAGGTACGGAGTCGGCCTGGAAATGGCCCAGGCCTCCGCCAGAAGAAAAAATTTCCGGGCGGCCTGAAAGCCCTCTGATTCCGGACGGGAACGACAAATCCATAAGACCGGTTCTCGGCCTGTATTTTTCGCCCCGCGCCTGACCGGTCCAGACATCACAGCGGAATCATCCGAGATGCAAAGCAGCCCATGGCCACATGGCGCTGCTTTTTTTATTCCATCGACAATCACGTCTCCCGTCATAACCTCGGTTCTCCCGGAACTGGGCACAAACCCATAATCCGATAATTTTCCCCATCGCCTTTGCGTCCGGCGAAGAATCATCGTATGGACCACCACTATACGTCCTTAAAATATTGACGGAGACAGGCCATGATCGAAATCCGGCTGGTACTGCCGAACAGGCGCGAATTCAGGCGGGACCTTTATCGACCCGGAGTCATCTCCCTGTCGAGAATCCTGTGGGGCTCCACGGGCGCGGGCCTCTTCCTGGCCCTCATCGCCCTGGTCTGCGACGCCACCGGCGTCAGCGTGCTCTATCCCCCCTTGGCCGCGACCTGCTTCATCGGCGCGACCTGCACCTACCTGCGCGTGGCCCGGCCCAAATCCGTCATCGTCGGCCATTTCATCTCCGCCGTAGGCGGTCTGCTGGGCGTCGCGGCAGGCGAGACGATGTTTGGCGGCACAGGCCTGGCCATCCCCGCCAAACTCGGCCTGGCCGTCTTTTTTTCGGCGGTGTTCATGCAGATCCTGGACGCCGACCATCCCCCTGCCGCCGCCACCGCAGCCATCCCGGCCATCCTGCCGCTGCCGGTCCCGGCGGCCATGCTGCCCCTGCACATGGCCTGGGGGGCGGTCCTGGCCGTGATCTTCACCGTGATCTGGAACCGCGTCTGGTTCGAATGCCCGGCCCCGGACGAGGGTTGCCCTCGATCATGGCTCAACCTGGGCATGGACAAGCCCGACATCGCAGGCACGGGCATCTGCGTTGCCGCGTCCCTTTTCATGTGCGCCAAGCCTTGGAGCGAGGATGCCTATACCGCAGGACTCTGGGTCATGTCGGCCGGGCTTGCCGTCATGTCCCTGCATCATTTCTTCGGCGCGCGGGTGCTGGTCGCGCGGGCGGATGAATGCCCGGCCGCGGCGCCGATATCGGGCAGACCCGGGCCCATCCCCGGGTCAAACACGAAGGAGGAAAAACATGAACAGTAAATGGATTCCCACCGTGTGTTACCATTGCAAGGCCGAATGCCCCATTCTGGCCCGGGTCGAGGACGGGGTGCTCAAGGAAATCCGGGGCAACCCCAGGGCCAGGGGCAAGGCCTGCGTCAAGGGCATGGCCGGGGTTTCGCTGGAGTACAGCCCCGACCGCCTGACCCGGCCCCTGAAGCGGGTCGGCAAGCGCGGCGAAGGCAAATTCGAGCCCTGCTCCTGGGACGAGGCATTGCACGCCATCACCGGAAAGCTCTCAGACCTGCGCGACCGGGGGGATGCGCACAAACTCACGGCCAGCTTCTTCCCCCACTCCATCACCGACCCCAAATGGCGTTTCCTGAATGCCTACGGCGGCTTCATCAACACTGCCCTGCCGCACTGCGACTCGGCCAAGATCGTGGCCTGCATCAAGGCCATGGGCGGCGTGCCCAACCATCACATCCCGCCCAACTTCGCTTCCGTGCCGAAGGGCGGAGTCATCATCCTGGCCGGCCGCCACGCCATGGGCTGCCTCGATGACGCGGCCGTGCCCCGCGATATTTTGAACGCCAGGGATCGCGGAGCCATCCTCGTGGTCATCGACCCCATCTTCACCGCCGACGCGGCCAAGGCCGATTGGTGGATCCCCATCAGGCCTTCGGGAGACACGGCCCTGTTCACGGGCATGACCCATCACATTGTCATGAACGGGCTCTACAACAAGGACTTCGTCGAGAACTGGATCCGCGAGGGCGATTTCGAAAAACTCCGGGGCTATCTGGCGGACAAGACCCCCGAGGCCATGAGCAGCATCTGCGACGTCCCGGCCCAGGACATCGTGAAGCTGGCCGAGCTGTGCGCCTCGGCCCCGTCCGTTGGCGTGGACAGCTTCAAGGGCATCATGCTCGGCCAGGCCCTGGACTTCGGCCATGCCTGGACCAACTTCCTGGCTGTGACCGGCAACATCGACAACCCCGGCGGCCAGCCCCTGCCCGACCTGACCCCGCTCTCTCCGGTCCTTCCGGCCCCGACCGGCCCGGACCTGGCGGCAAAGGGGTGGCACCGCACCGGGCCGGACAAGAACAAGTTCGGCAAGTATTCCTTCATCATGGAACCGACCTGGTACGAAGCCCAAGCCATCAAGAACGGCGACCTGAAGGTCCTGATCACCGCCGAGTGCAACCCGGCCCTGACCGAGATGGGCCAGGAGGAATGGCGCAAGGCCGTAACCATGACGAACGACAAAGGGGAGTACCAGCTCGAAATGCTGGTCAGCTACGAAATCATGCTCTCCGATACCGCGAGGTACGCCGACTATGTGCTTCCGGACAAAAGCTACTTCGAGCGCTGGGAGCTGCTCTACATGCCGTGGTGGTACAACTTCGGCCACGGCGTGGCCCTGCGCCAGCCCGTGGTCGAAGCGCCGGGCGAATGCAGGCACTCCAACGAAGTCTTCATCGACCTCGGCAAGCGCCTGTGCCCCGAGTACTTCGCCTTCAAGGACGACCTGGAATACTATGACATCCAGCTCGCGGGCCTTGGCCTGTCTGTGGACAGGCTGCAAGAGATGGGGGGGATCTGGTCGCCCGGAACCGCGGGCTTTCGCAAATACGAGCAGAACGGTTTCGGCACCCCGAGCAAGAAGGTCCATCTGTATTGGGAGGATCTGGAGGACGTGAACCAGGCCATGCCGCGCGTGGGTCTGGCCCCGGAATACGAGGCCGACGCCGGGGAATTTCCCTACATCCTCGTCTCCTACCGGACCATCTTCCACCAGGGATCGGGCCAGTGGACCCACAACAACCCGCAGCTACGCGACCCCGTGGGCGGACTCATGGAAAACCCGCTGCTCATCAACACGGCCACGGCCAGGAAGCTCGGCATCGAGGACGGGGCTGTGGTCACCGTGCGTTCCCGTACCGGCACGCTCAAAGTCCGGGCCAAGTGCACCGAGCGCATCCGGCCTGACTGTCTGGGCCTGCATCACGGATTCGGTGCCACCGTCGGCCGGGTGGCGGTGCTGGGCGAAGGGGTCAGCGACAATGCCCTCATCCCGGATGCGGGCATGACGCTCGACTGGCAGGATGTGATCGGCGGAGAATCGCATGTGTCCACCCGCGTCACCGTGGAAGGATGAAGGAGGCAAGCCATGAAACAATTAAGTCTCGCCATTGACCTGGACCGCTGCATAGGCTGCAAGACCTGCGTGGCGGCCTGCCGCAACTATCACGGCCTCACGGACCACGCCACGGACATGCCGGGCATGATTCCCTATTACCTGCGCGTGGAGAGCGACCGCCAGGGCACCTACCCGGACATCGCCATCCGCTCCTGGGTCATGCCCTGCCAGCACTGCAAGAACGCGGCCTGTATCAAGGCATGCAAGGCCGAAGCCATCGTCAAGGATACGCAGACCGGCATCGTGCGCATCCTGCCCGACAAGTGCACAGGCAGCCGCGACTGCATCGAGGCCTGCCCGTACGGGGTCATCCAGTTCGACGCGGCCCGGAACAAGGCCCACAAGTGCGACCTGTGCTGGGACCGGGTCCATGTGGGCGAAAAGCCGGTCTGCGCCGAGGTCTGCCTGACCGACGCCATCCGCTTCGGGGAAAAGGAGATGCTCAAGATGGAGCTTGAGGCGGAAGGCAAGGAGATCATGAAAAAGATGAGCGCCCAGTCCATGATCTATTTCCGCACGCCGAAGTAAGAAAAAGGTTTGAAGACAACGTGTGCAAGGGTCGGAAGCTCAGGCTTTCGGCCCTTGCATGCATATTGGACTCATGAAATCAAAGACATGGCTCCCCGCACAGGCGGGGATCCTGCCCTTTTCATGCCATTCCCCCACGCGCATTGACCCTGCGTCGTTTTGGTTCCTATAATGACGTCTCACGTCGCACGCCCTCTCCCTGGGAAGGAGCGGCCGCCCAACCTTTTCAAGGATCAAGAAATGACCCCGGAGCAACGTCAAGAAATCAGAACGCGCATCGAAAAGCGCATGCAAGAACTCAAAACCACCATTGCCCAGCTGGAGGAAACCTCCAAGCCCGTGTCCCTGGACCAGCCCATCGGACGCCTGTCGCGCATGGATTCCATGGCCAACCAGGCCATCAGCGGCCAGCGCCTGACGGATTCCAGACGAACTTTGATGCGGCTCGAGCGCGCCCTGGACAGGGTTGACGATGAAAACTTCGGAATCTGCGCCGAATGCGGCGAGGACATCGCCATGGGCCGACTGCTGGTCATGCCCGAAGCCACGCTGTGCGTGGACTGCGCGGAGTAAGCCCGCCCATGCCCGCCATTCGCCACATTCTGGCCACGGGACAGGCCTTGTGCTTCGACGCTGAAGGAAAGCCCGTGGACTGCCCGGGCAGCGGCCAGGATGGAGAATTCCGGACCGGACTCCCCTGGCCTATCCCCCGATTCGAACTGCTGGAAAACGACCTGGTTCTGGACCGGCTGACAGGCCTCGTATGGCCGCGCACGGCGAGCCTTGGGGACTTTCCCATGTCCTGGACCGAGGCCCTGGACGCGGTGGCCCGGATGAACGAGGAAAACGCCTTCGGCCATGCCGACTGGCGGCTGCCGAACCGCCGGGAGCTTTCAAGCCTGATCAGTTACAGTCACCATCGCCCGGCCCTGCCTGCCGTACATCCCTTCACGGTCAGTCAGACCTGGTACTGGACCTCGACCACGGCGAGCCTGGCACCGGGCTACGCCTGGCACGTGCATCTGGAAGGCGGACGGATGTTCTACGGCGACAAGACCCGCGACGCCATGGTCTGGCCTGTGCGCGGAGAAAGCGCTGTTCTTTCGCGCACAGGGCAGCGACGATGCTGGGACGCCTTGGGAGCGGTCATCGCCTGCGCCGCGACGGGCCAGGACGGGGATTCGTGCAGCGGCGCGCCGTGGCCCCAGCCGCGCTTCGCGATGGAAGAAGGCGGGGTACGCGATATGCTGACCGGACTTTTATGGGCGAGATCGACGGATCACCTGGGAATCTGCACCTGGGAAGAAGCCTTGCTGGCCGCGAAAAAGCGGCGCGAAACGGGCCGAGCATGGCGTCTGCCGACCATCCGCGAACTGGAATCGCTGGTCGACGCCGAGCATCATGACCCCGCCCTGCCCGAAAACCATCCCTTCACGGACACCCGCGAGGCTTACTGGTCCTCGACCAGCAGCGCCTACGCCCCGGACTGGGCCTACTGCCTGTACCTGCGCAAGGGGGCCGTGGGCGTGGGTTTCAAGGCCAAGCGGGAGTTCCACGCCTGGCTTGTGGCCATTGAATGAGACGCGAAGTCACTCCGGTTCGATCCGCACCGCGCAAACCTTGAACTCGGGAATCCTGGCCGCCGCGTCATGAGCGGAATTGGTCAGCACGTTGGCCGCCGCCTCGGCGAAGTGGAACGGGATGAAGACGTGTCCCTCGGCCACCCGTTCCGTGAGCTTGGCCCGAACCGTGATCTCTCCGCGCCGCGAAGCCACCCGCGCGCGCTGCCCCTGGACAAGGCCCAGCCGCGCCGCGTCACGCGGGTTCATCTCCACGAAGCACTCTGGCACGATGCTGTTCAGGCCCTCGCTTTTCCTGGTCATGGTCCCGGTATGGTAGTGTTCCAATACTCGCCCCGTGCCGAGCGCAAAGGGGTAGTCCACATCCGGGGCTTCCGCCGGAGGCTGGGGATGGACGGGCACAAAGCGTCCCTTGCCGCGCGGAAACGTCTCGCGGTGCAGGATGGGCGTGCCGGGGTGGTCCTTGTCCGGACAGGGCCAGATCAGCCCCTGACGGTCGATGCGGCGGTAGTCGATGCCGCCGTAGATGGGCGCTGCCTGGCCGATTTCGGCCATCACGGCCTCGGGAGATTCCGGGCCGGAGCCCAGCCCCAGGCGCTTCGACAGCAGGCCGAGAATGCGCCAGTCGGGAAGCGCCTGGCCCGGACACGGCACGGCCGAGCGCACGCGCTGCACGCGGCGGTCGGTGTTGGTGAAGGTGCCGTCCTTTTCCAGCGAAGAAGCCGCAGGCAGAACCACGTCGGCAAGCCGCGCCGTCTCGGTCAGGAAAATGTCCTGCACGACCAGGAAGTCTAGGCCGGCAAGCCGGGCCCGCACGTGCGTCGCATCCGCGTCCGACACGGCAGGATTCTCGCCCATGACGTACATGGCCCGAACCTGCGGGGAGGCGAACATTTCCGTGGCGGTCAGGCCGGGATTCTTGGACAGGGACGTCTTCCACAGGCTTTCCATCCGGCCCAAAGCCGCATCGTCGTCCACCCGCCCGTATCCGGGCAAGACGCCCGGCAAGCCGCCCATGTCGCAGGAGCCTTGCACGTTGTTCTGCCCCCGCAGCGGATTGATCCCCGCCCCGGGCCGCCCGACCTGCCCGCAGAGCAGGGCCAGGTTGGCCAGGGCCAGCACCGTGTCCGTGCCGCAGGTATGCTGGGTGATGCCCATGCAATACAGGATCGTCGCGGCCCCGGCGCGGGCATACAGGCGGGCCGCCCGCGCAAGGTCGGCGGCCGGGATTCCGGTCACGGACTGCACGTATTCCGGGGTATACAGGCCAAGGGCCTCGCGCAGCTCCTCGAACCCTTCGGTGCGGCTGTCTATGAAAGCGCGGTTTTCCAGGCCTTCACGCAGGATGATGTGCATGAGCCCGTTGATCCAGGCGATGTCGGTGCCGGGCCTGGGCCGAAGCCAAAGACTTGCGTGACGGGTCAGGCCGACGGCGCGCGGGTCCACGACCACAAGCGTCGCTCCGGAACGGGCGGCGCGCTTGATGCGGCTTGAGAACACGGGGTGCGTCTCGGTGGTGTTGGAGCCGGTGACCAGGATCACCTCGGCATTGCCCACATCGACCATGGGATTGGTCGCAGAGGCGCTGCCGAAAGCCTCTACCAGGGCCACAAGGGACGAGGCGTGACACAGCCGCGCGCAGTGGTCCACGTTGTTGGAGCCGAGACACCGCGCCAGCTTCTGGAACAGGTAGTTTTCCTCGTTGGTGCAGCGGGCCGAGGCCAGAAAGCCCAGGGCCCGGGGCCCGTGCTCTTCGCGCACGGCCAGGAGGCGGGAGGCCACCAGATCGAGGGCCTCGTCCCACCCGGCAGGGACAAGCTCTCCGTCCCGCCGTATGAGCGGGGTGGTCAGTCGATCGGGGTGGGCGGTGAAATCCAGGGCGAAACGGCCCTTGACGCACAGGCTGCCTTCGTTGTGTCCGTCCTCGGCTCCCCGCACGTGCCGGATGCGGCCGCCCTGCACGAACACATCCATCTGGCAGCCCACCCCGCAATACGGGCAGGTCGTGCGCACCGGGCGCGTCTCGCACAGGCGCGGCTTGCGGCGGGCATCAGTCATGCTGAGCGCCCCTGTCGGGCAGACCTGCAGGCACTCGCCGCAGAACACGCAGTCCGACTCGGCCAGGGTGGTGTCGCAACCGGCCACGATCTTGGTGGCGGCGCCACGGTAGCCGTACTCGATGGCCTCGTTGACCTGCACCTCGTTGCAGGCCTGCACGCAGCGGCCGCAGAGGATGCATTTGGAAAAATCGCGGACAATGAAGGGGTTGCCCGTCTCGGGCCGGTGGCGCGGTTTGGTGCGCTCAAAAGTCCCCGTGCCCACGCCGTAGCGGAAGGCCAGGCTCTGCAGGGCGCAATCCCCCGCCGCCGGACAGAGCAGGCAGTCGTGGTTTCCGGAATCGAGCATGAGGCGCAGGATGGTCTTGCGGGCGCGGACCACGCGCGTTGACTCGGTGTGCACGATCATGCCCTCGGACGCCGGGGCCGCGCAGGACGCGACCAAGGTGCGCGCGCCCCAGACCTCCACCACGCAGATGCGGCAGGCGCCCGTGGGCGCGCAGCCGGGCAAGTGGCACAGGGTCGGAATGAAGATGCCGTGGTCCGTGGCCACTTCGAGAATCGTCTGTCCGGGAGAGAAGACGCACGGCGTATCGTTGATGGTCAGTTCCATGGTCTCTCCGTCACTCGATGCAGTCGAAAGGGCAGGCCGAAAAACAGGCCAGACACCGCACGCATTTCTCGCGGTCGATGCGGGCGACCTGCTTTTTGGCCCAGATCACGGCCCCGGCCGGGCAGGCCTTGTGACACAGCCCGCATTTGCGGCAACGATCCTCGTCCACCTCGAATTTGAGCAGGGCCACGCAGCGTTTGGCCGGGCAGCGCTTGTCCGTGATGTGGGCCTCGAACTCGTCCCGGAAATGGCGCAGGGCCGAGAGGATCGGGTTGGACGCGGTCTGGCCCAGGCCGCACAGGGACGTGTCGGTGACGACGGCGGCCAGGTCTTCCAGGGTGCGCAGATCGCCGGACTCGCCCCGCCCTTCACAGATGCGGGTCAGGATTTCGAGTTGCCGCCGGGTCCCTTCCCGGCAGGGCGTGCACTTGCCGCAGGATTCGTCCTGGATGAAGTCCATGAAGAAGCGGGCCATGTCGACCATGCAGGTGCGGTCGTTCATGACGATGACCCCGCCCGAGCCCATGATGGCCCCGGCCTTGGCGATGGCGTCATAGTCCACGGGCGTGTCCAGCAAATGCGCCGGGATGCTCCCGCCGGAAGGGCCGCCGAGCTGCACGGCCTTGCAGGCGCGCTTGCCGGGCACCCCGCCTCCGATGTCGTTCACCAGCACGGACAGGGGCGTGCCCATGTCCACCTCGACCAGCCCGATGTTGTTCACGTCGCCGGACAGGGCGAAGACTTTCGTGCCCGTGCTGCCCTCCGTGCCGATGCCGGCGTAGTGCGCGCCGCCGAGGCGGATGATGCGCCCGACATTCGCCAGGGTCTCGACGTTGTTCAGGACAGTCGGCCTGCCCCACAAACCCCGCTGCGCCGGGAATGGCGGCCTGGGGCGGGGCATGCCGCGCCGGCCTTCGATGGAGCGCATGAGCGCGGTCTCCTCGCCGCAGACAAAGGCTCCCGCGCCCTGATAGATTTCAAGGTCAAAGGAAAAGCCGCTGCCCAGGATGTTCTCCCCGAGCAGACCGAGTTCCCGGGCCTGCCCGATGGCGACCGTCAGGCGCTCTATGGCCAGGGGGTATTCGGAGCGGCAGTAGATATAGCCCTGATGCGCGCCGATGGCCACGGCCGCGATGATCATGCCCTCCAGCACCGCGTGCGGGTCGGATTCGAGGATGGAGCGATCCATGAACGCGCCGGGGTCGCCCTCGTCGGCGTTGCAGAGCACGTATTTGACATCGCCCGGCGAAGCGGCCGCGAACTTCCATTTCAGGCCCGTGGGAAAGCCCGCCCCGCCGCGTCCGCGCAGGCCGGAACGGCGCATCTCCTCGATGATGCCCTCCGGCGCCATGTCGAAAAGCGCCTTGGCCAGCCCCTGATAGCCCTCATGGGCGATGGCGTGGCCGATGTTCTCGGGGTCGATGCGGCCCTTGTTGCGCAGGGTCCAGGGCCGCTGCAGGGCGAAAAACGGAATCTCATCCATGCTCGCAAGGGCCTTTCCCGCCGGATCGCGGTACAGCAGGCGCTCCACCGGCTCGCCTCCCGCCGAGGCGACAACCTCGGGGGCGTCTTCGGGCCGCACCTTGCAGTACAGGATTCCGCCGGGCTGTATGATGACCACCGGCCCCAGGGCGCAGAAGCCGTTGCAGCCCGTTTCGATGACCTGCACGCGGCCCCCCTGCGCCTCCTCGCGCAGGGCCGCGATGAGCGGAATGGAGCCCGTGGCGTGGCAGCCCGTGCCGCTGCAGCAGAAGATGCGCGGCGCGGCCATGTCCAGAAGAGCCTTCTCCTGCTCGCGCAAGGCCAGGAGTCCGGCGCGGTCGATCTTGCCTGGCGCGCTCACTCGTAGCCCTCCAGGATTTCGCAGGCCGAGTCGGGCGTGACCCCGCCGTGGGTGTCCCGGTCCACGACCATGACCGGAGCCAACCCGCACGCGCCCAGACAACGCACCGGTTCCAGGCTGAAGCGACCGCTCTCGCACGTGCCCCCGGCCTTGACGTCGAAGCGCCGCTCCACCCGGTCCAGCACCTCGCGCACACCGCGCACATAGCAGGCCGTGCCCGTGCAGACGCGGATCTTGTGCCGCCCTTTGGGTTTCAGGGAAAAGAGGGAATAGAAGGAGATGACGCCGTAAACCTTGGACACCGGCAGATTCATCCCGTCGGCGATATGCGTGATCAGCCCGGGCGGAAAATATCCGACAATGTCCTGGCACAGCCTAAGAACCGTGATGAGGGAGCCGGGAACGCCTTTATGCTCGGCGATGACGGTATCGGCCAGGGCGAACTGCTCGGGGGTGATTGGGCTCAAGGATGACTTCGCTTGATGAAGGGTTAACGGATCGGGCTTATCACGCCATAATGCAGGGGCGGTCGATGCGCAATTTTCTTTTGCCGCCGACGCCAGCAGCCCCTCCGGCAGTTTTCTTCCAGGCCGGGCCGGCCTCTGCGGACGCCGTGGTTTGACAGTTGCCGCCAAGTTATTGATGATTTTCATGCGTAGGCATATTTGGCAAAAAGGCGATTGTGACTTACTTATAGAAGTGTATCGAACGCGGACTTGAGAGCAGGTCCAACCCAGGCCCACGGCCATGGACTCCTCCATCCGCCGCGTGAATCATGGCAACGCAAACCCGTATCCCAATAATCAGCCACGAGGAATCATCATGAAGAAATCAGCATTGCTTTTCATCGTCATCATGTTTGTCACCAGCGGTTGCGCCACCATGCAGCAACAGTCCAAGACGACCCAGGGCGCCACCTATGGCGCGGCAGGCGGAGCGGCGGCCGGAGCCATTGTCGGACAGATCATCGGCAAGGACACCAAGGGCACCCTCATCGGCGCCGCGGCCGGAGCGGCCATTGGCGGCCTGGCCGGCGCCGGAATCGGACGCATGATGGACAACCAGGAAGCGGACATGCGCCAGGCCCTGGCCCAATCCGAGGAAGTGGCCGTGCGGCGCGAGGGCGACCTCCTGGCCCTGACCCTCAAGGGAGACGTGACCTTCGCCGTGGACTCCGACGTGGTCCTGCCGGGCCTCTACACCGAGCTTGACCGCATCGCCCAGATCCTGGTCAAGTACCCTCAGACCACCATCGTGGTCGAGGGCCACACGGACAGCACCGGCTCCGACACCTACAACCAGGCCCTGTCCGAACGCCGCGCCTGGAGCGTGCAGCGACTGCTTGTCGAACGCGGAGTCAACCAGTCCCGCATCACGGCCCTCGGCTACGGCGAATCCCGCCCCGTGGCCAGCAACGACACCCCCGAAGGCCGTCAGATGAACCGCCGCGTGGAAATCCGCGTCAACCCGAACAGCAGCCAGCAAGTACAGTAGCAAGCCGGGCAACAGTTCCCATTCCTCACCAATCAACGGGTCCGTGTTGGATAGCACGGGCCCGTTTCGCATTCTTCCGCACCGGACGCCTCCATCAGCGTCCGGACTCTCCCTTTGCGCCTCATTTCTTGCCTTCGTGCCATGATTGACAGCAGTCGCAAGTATTACTATTTTTATTCAAATGCTAGTCAAAAAATTATTCACTTGTTAAAAATATATCTTTTATTACATATATATACTTATATTTATCTTATTCATGATTTTAATTGTATTTAAATTGGTCATACGGTGAAAACATGGCGCTGTCGTTAACGGAATTCCTTGAACAAGGGCTGGCCACGTCCAAAGAAATCCAGGCTGCGACCCGGCTCTCGCAAGCCGGCGTATCAAGGCAGTTACGACGGCTGGGACAGCGCATCGTGGCAGTTCGAAGCGGCCGGACTCCGAAGTATGCCCTGACCCGAAACGCTTTCGGAAGCAGCGACAGACTCCCCTTGGCCATGGTCGATACCAGCGGGGACGCCGTTCTCGTCGCCCATATCCGACCGTTGGTGACTGGCGGCTTTTATGTCGAACCATGTGCGAAAGTATCTGCGCTGCTACTGGGAGACAGAGGCGACGGGCTCTTCGATGACCTTCCGTATTTTCTGCAGGACATGGGACCACAAGGCTTTATCGGGAGACAGATCGCAAAGGAAATACAAGCGCGCTTTCCGGAGTTTCCTTCCGACCCCAAGTGGTGGACGACGGACCATATAGGCAGATTTTTAGTATCGAACGGGGATGATCTTCCCGGCAACTTCAAATTTGGGGAACAGGCACTGCTACGTGTGCGCCATGACCCTGTGACTATCGATGACGCAGAGTATCCTCTCCTGGCAGAAAACGCCATGAAAGGCCAAGTACCTGGGTCATCCGCCGGCGGGGAGCAGCCAAAATTCACGGCATTCAGCGCGAAGCGCGCGTCGCATGTCATCGTCAAATTTTCGCCTCCCGGCGATACCGAAATATCGAGAAGATGGCGCGACATTCTCATCACGGAACATCATGCGACCGAGGTCTTGCGTGGTCAGGGCTTACCTGCCGCAAAAACGAGAGTGCTCGGGGCCGAGGGGCGTCTCTTTCTGGAGTCGCAGCGCTTTGACCGATCCGGCGAGCACGGACGGATGTCCATGTTCTCGCTGGCGTCCATTGACGCGGAGTTTGTCGGCTCGGGTTCTAATTGGCCGCGCGTAATGCAGGCTCTGGCGCAAAGAAAGCTGATCGCGTCGGAAGAAACGCAGGATGCGGAATTCTTGTGGTGTTTCGGGAAACTGATTCACAACACGGACATGCACTTGGGAAATCTGAGCCTGGCAATGGCTGGCAACGTATTCAAGCTTTTGCCGGCCTACGACATGTGCTCCATGGGATTCGCCCCACGCAGCGGCGGGGAGGTTTTGCCCTATGCGTTTATGCCTCAGCATCCGAAACGACTTGTCATTGATGATAAGAGATACGACTCCGCAAGGCTCTTGGCGATTGAATTCTGGAACAGCGTCTCCAAGGACGCCAGCATATCGGAAGAGTTCAAGGAGTTTTTGAGCAAGGGCAATCCAGTGGAAATGATGGAGTGATTGAAATCAAATTTCCCGACAGGATCAAACCACAAATCGAACCACAGGGCCGGGTGCAATGAGAAGGGCCAGCTAGGCTTCTATCCTAACTGGCCCTAATTGTTGAATTGGCGGAGAGGGTGTCTTTAATATTTTTCTAGTATCTGCATAATTTTACAGAACATTTTTTTCTCATAAAAATAATGTTGCCCCGTTTTGTGCCCTAATAAAAATGCGCCCACGGATCATGAAAAAACCTCTGGTCCACGGGCGGCATCCATTGGATGCATGCATGAGTTGTATCGAAGGTAGATGCATCCGAATCCATCCCACCCACCCACCTGTAAAAAATTGACAGCTCTGCGCCCTGGAAAATTCATATTTCCAAGAATATAGAACTGGTAGTCCAAAACGCAAAAGTACTCTTGTCGGTGACGCCGTTCTGAAAATGGTTTTTTCTTGACTTTCAATCCTCAGTTCGACATAAGGTGAAAGATTGGAGGATCTTATCATGAAAAAAATTTCCTGTGGCATGAAGGCTTTGAAATTTGACCAGTACAAGCGGCGGAAAGCTCATGATATGCGTGAACAGAAGAAAACGCCAAGGAATATCGACCCGGCCAGGATCTGCCGCAACACAGTGGTGATTCCTACGCCTTCGGCCAAGGAGGCCTTGGAGCTGGTGAACAAGATCAAGGCCGAATCCGGGGCCAGGCAGAAATTCAATCCGGCAAGGAACAACCTTGTGCATGATGGCATCCTCTCTTTTTCCCACGAGGCTCAAAGCGTAGTCCATGCCCTTGATGTGCAGGAGCAGGTCCGCAGGATAGTGGAGTCAATTCGGGAGGTCTGCGAGCTGCACAAGGGGCGACTGATCGGTCTTACGATCCATCGAGACGAATACGCCATTCACGCACACTTCCAGATCCTTGCCGTCGGTGAAGATGGAAGAATGCTTCGGATAGGTCCACGGGATTGCAGGCAACGCCAGGACGTAGCCGCCAGGGCGTGGAACGATCTCGGCATCACCAGGGGAAAGTCCAAGAGGGACCGGATTGCGGACGGTGAATCATGGCGGGAGACAACCAAGATGAGCGTGGCCCAGATGCACGAGGAATTGCCACGCCAGCTTGCGGAACTCGAAGCCCAAAGAGCTGAACTCGTGCAAGAAAAGGAGTGGCTTTTTCAGGAGGTCCTGAGGCTCCAGATGGAGCGCGCGAAGATCCTTGAACGCCTTGGGATAGCCAAGGAAGTCTTTGCGGCTGAAGAAGGGATTTTGATCGACCAGAAGAATTTTCAGAAAGAACCAAGGATGACCCTGGCCAGGCCAAGGTAATAAAAAGCGCCCGTGGAAGGGCAAGGAGATAGTCCTCCACGGGCGCTGGCTTTCCTGGAACTGGCCAACCAGGTCCGCCAAATATCTTGAGCAGTCGCTTCCGGAAACTACCTTCCCAGCTTCACGCGGACGGTGCCGCCGTTCAAGGCCTTGGCTGCGATGGCGTGGCCCATGAGCGTATTATCCGTGGCCGTGGCCGTGGCAGCGCCGGAATCAGCTGTCCCGCCGTAGGGATCACCGTCCGCATCCCAGTATACCGGGGCACCCACGGTGATGGCTGCAGATGCAGCCGGTACGTCAAAAACGCCTTCGATGGCCATTTCGCCAGCGGCTCCGTTGGCCACGTCGGTCATGGAAATGCCAACCAAAGATCCTGCAACAACGACCTGTCCCGAATCAACATCGGCACCGGCGGTGAAGGGAATGACTCTGCCTTCCTGAATATAGTTCTTCGCCATGATCAAATCTCCTCAATGGACTTGATGCTTTGCCCAAGCATGGACAGCATGCAGTCCGCATTTGTGCATTTGTGGTACCTAGTCCGAAAACATCCGGACCAGGGCATGGTTCTTGTGGTCTGGAGTTGGTGGCCGCAAGCGGGGCAAGAGGCCTTGAGCCTGGCCGTGTAGGTCACTCCTGCCCGTGCCGCCTGCATCAGATCCACAACGAGCAGGAGTGTTGCTCGGTTAAGCGCCACCATCATTCTTGTAGAGGGCTCGCCAATCCACGGCCTTGGCGCCACAATCGATCCGGACCTTGTATTCCACGCCGTCCACGTTGAAGCCTTCGCGGCTTTCCAGGTAAGGCGTCTGGTTCCCATTCAGGAAGAACACGGTAACGGTCTTCCCCTTGGGGCCTGCCAGGTACCAGGCGTTGGCGTCATCATCGTCCAGGCGGGGATCATAGACGCGGGTGAAGTAGTTCCCGGCGTAAGGGTTGGCCTTGCCCGGGGCAGCCTGGGTGCCCTCCAGGTTGCTCAAGAAGAGCTGTTCGCAGGTTCCTTCCAGGGCCACGGGGGCAAGAAAGAACTGGGGTCGGATATTCAAGGAACGAAGGCCAAGGATATCCTTCTGCTTGCGCATGGCCGCAATGCCGGCGGCAAGGGTAGCAATTGCGACCGCGCCACCAGTTCCGGCCAAGTTGGAGTGGTCTTCATGGAACAGGGCCTTGCCGTCGCCCATGGTCTCGTTCCCGGTCAGAACGACATAGGCCACGTCTCCAACTTTGCGGCCTGCCGCTTCGCCGTGGGCCTGGGGGATAGTGGTCAAGGCTCCCAGATCGTCGTTGATGATCGCCTGGCGACTGATCGCAAACAGCTTGCCATAAGTGGCGATCTGGAACTGTTCCTGGGCTTCGTCCTGGATGCCGTGCTTGTACTCGCCCTTTTCGGCCACTTCCTCCAGGTCACTCATTTCCGAGGGTCTGACCACGGAATGCGTCTTGAAGTCGTTGGCGTTGCCCGTGGCGCACCACTGCATCCAGGTTTCGCTGGAGGACTCGTAGCCCATAAGCAAGGACTTGTTGGCGCTGGCTGCCAGGATCTTGGGGAAGTCGCTCGTGGTCAGGGCACGGCCGATCATCTCGGGAAGGTTGCGCCCGATGCTGCGCTGTCCGGAACGGATCAGGCATTCCCGGGCCAACTCCCGAAGGGTCAGGGCGGCCAAATCGTTCTCGTTGGCCATGACTAGGCCGCCGCGCACCAGGATTGATTCCTGAGCTGCCGATCTGAACTTTTCGCCTTCGGTCACTCCTGCCTCAACCTGAAAGCCGGGACCCTGAGATCTGCTTTCCTTCATGTCTTTCAGGACCAGTGTCTGGAATTCCTGGACGCTCTGGCCATTCTTCACGGCCGCCCTGGCCTTGTCCATGGTGTCGAACTCCTGACCAAGGGCCATGATCTCGTTTACCCGGGAGCGTTCCTGCTCCAAAATTTCATTCTTTTCCATGTGAGTCTCCAGTGATCTTGCTTTGGCCTGGCTGTCCGCACCTATGGGCGTGATGGAAAGTTCCCTTAGGGTCCACTTGGTCGCGACCTTGACCGGGCCTTGAAAATTTCTTCCGTCAACGGCCGTGGACTGCCCTTCAGGGATCCAGACCGATTCCTCTACCGCGTAGCCAACTGAAAAGTCCGTAAGGTGGCCTTCCTGAACTTTGGTCATTGCGTCTTGCGCCCTGGGTACTGAAGAGAACTCCACGAGGCCAACGAGCTCCGATCCTTGCGCCGTAATTGCGGACACGCTACCCAAGACCGTTTCAACGCTGCTTCTGTCGTGGGAGTCCAGGAGAGGCACTTGGTCCGGGTAGGTAGCTCCACTCATGAGCAGGACCTCATTCACCGCGCCAAGGTCCCAGTCATAAACCCGCACCGGGCTTTCCGTGGCCATGACCGCCTGGACCTGCCGGGCCTCGGAGTTTAGCGTTTCGGGGCCTGTAGCGAGGTGCATTTTTCTGGTTGTTATCTTCATCCAAGCACCCTCATGGCGTGTACCCGATAAAAAGAGTCAATGCGGTTGGTGTCACTTACCCAGATTTCGCCTTCTTTTTTGGCCGGGAAACCCTCCCTCAGAATCCAGTCCATAATCGTGGCTTCGGAGCGGTACGCATAGGCACAAATTTCCTTCATGCCTGTGAGTTTTTGTCCTTTGTTTTTCATTCTTCTTCCTCGATGACGGCCGGGTTTCCGGCCAGTGCTGTTGAAACTTCGCCGCGTGAAAGCCCTCTCTCTGCGATCATGCTTTCCGCTTCCTTGATTTCGTCCAGCAGCTCTTCATAGTCCCGGCCTCTGGCCGCTGCTATTTCCTGCGGTGAACGAAGGAGGCTTTCCAGCTGGTCCACGTGGGCCTTTGTTTCCTTGAGGGGGTCTATCGATTCCATGCCCGTAGAAACCCATTTTGCCTGGCTGTAGCGGGTGGGATCGGCCCAATATCCGGGCAGGCTCAAGCGGCCGGATAATACCGACTGCCGGAGAACTTCCCGAAAGATCGGGGTGCAGAGATGCCCGGTCATACGGCCATGGTGCACCTTCAGAATCTGTGTCAGATCGTTGCGACAAACGCGCATAGTCGAATAATTGATGCCGGAGTAATCGCCGGATAAGAGCTCGTAGGGGACTCCCGTGGTTACGGAGAGCATGCGCAGGACAAGGCGGACGAAGGGGTCGAAGTTGTTTCCGGGCCGGTTATGAGAAGCCAGGTTGATTTTTTCGCCTGGCCGAAGATATTCAAGAACTGCGTTTTCCAGATATTCGTTGCGCGGTGCAACTCCTGGGGCCACGCCTCGCAAGTCCTGGAATCCGGACAGGTCCGGGGATTCGATGAAAGCAAGATATTTGGCGGCCATTTTTGCGCCTTCGATCTCAGCGGCCAAGTATTCGCCGAGCTCACGGGCCGCCAATACTCCTGGAGCAAAGGGGCTGATTCCTCGAAGCTGGCCGGGTCGCTGCATGACATAACCATGGACCACGTCCGCCGCCGCCACGCGCATAGGCCTTTTGCTGGTCTCAAACCAGTAGGCCAGGACCTCGCCTGTGTCAGGGTTGAATTCCACGCCCTGGTCAATTTCGTTGGTTCGGACAGCAGGGGTTCCAAGGGCGGTCAAGCGGTCCGCCTCGATGGCCTGAAGACAAAAGGGGATAAAGCGCTTGGTGTCCGGGGATTGCCGCTTGATCAGGAAGAATTCCCCGCATTCACATTCCTGGCGCTTGGCCAACTGACAAAGCTCGTGAAACGTGAGCTTGCCGGAGATGTCGGCTTGATCGGACCATCTTTTGAATGCGTCTTCAATGTTTGAGCGGACGTTTCTATTTCCATCTTCGCCAGGCAGTGCATTGGACTGCAGGACGTAGCCTTGGCCAACGGTCAGGGCCACCAGCACGTCAATGGCGCGGCCAAAATACGGGAAGTCTCGGACCAACTGCCGGACACGGCTTCGGACCTGGGGGGAACTGGTACGAATTTCTGTGTTGGCGTCGGAGTCGATAGGGCTCCAGCCTCCGACGCTGGTCTTTGCGGCCGCGTATTGGCGCTTTCCATGGATCAATTCCCGGGCCGCCATTCTTGAAATTTGAGCACGAGGGTTGAAGACGCCAACCAGACTGTCCACTACTTGCCCGATCATGACGCGCTCCTGGCGTAGGTTCTACCCATGGGCCGGGTGGACAGATTTTCCATATTCGCCCGGTGTTCCACTTCCTGGAGCAGGGCCATGAATTCGGCTGCGCTGCGGAATTCACGAGTAACGCCGTCGACGGTATAGCTTCGAGTGATCCAGTTTCCTGAAGCAAGGTCGTTCTTGAGCTGTGCGAGCAGGTCGCTCCAAGTAGTGAAGGCCATAAGTGACTCCTTTAATGGGAGTCTCTTATGGCCTTCTTTTTTGGAAAATGTTTAATTTGGCGTTTTCGAGCGATAACAGGTGTTAATTTTCCATAGTTCCCGTCTTGTTGGGCTTGACGCCCTTTTGGGTATGGGTGGTCGCGGTGCTGTTTCAGCCTATGCGGGCCGCCTGG
Organism: Desulfomicrobium sp.; assembly: GCA_050252955.1. Lineage (GTDB taxonomy): Bacteria > Desulfobacterota > Desulfovibrionia > Desulfovibrionales > Desulfomicrobiaceae > Desulfomicrobium. The sequence goes on along the minus strand of JBFWJY010000003.1, from coordinate 158,885 downwards.
ACATTTCAATCCGGTCCCGCTTCCACTGATCGATCAGTCCTTTATCCGACTCCCAAACGTGCCCCAGCTTTGCTGCGGGGAAGTCTTTGTTTCTGATCCAGTCCAAAACAGTTGCTTTGCTTCGCCTGGCATACTGCGCGATTTCCTCAAGACCGGAAAGGTTCGTGCTGGGCTTGATGACTTCGGGCTGGGGATTGGCCTTTGGCCGGGGCTTGATGTTCGGCGTTACCATAGGTTGTTTCTCCTCGTTGCTGCTAAGGGCTTCGGGTTGGGTTGTATGATTTGCTCTTGTGGTTGATGCCAATAGCGGACGCCAAGCAGCTCGGCTGCCGCTAGGCCATAAACGCTGCAGTCCCAAAGGTCGCAACGCTTATGTCCGGGCTGTCTCCAGATACCGCGTTCGTCTTGGTATTCTGCGCTCATGTGCTTGATGAAGTCTGCGCTTGGATCCTTGTGCAGGGTCATGCCGCCGGGATTTCCGGCGCCGACTGCCAGCTTTCCTGATAGAAGCGTCTTGAAGTGGTTCGTGTCCACCCTGATCAGCTGTAGGCCGCCGGGGACTGGGTACTGTTTGCCGTCGCGACCAGGGATCTTCTCCAACATGGAGGATGCCCATGGAGTGCCGCTCAGACGCTGCTCGCCCTTAAGGGGCCTGCTATGTGGTCGCTGCCTGCACCAGTCGTAGACTTCGGCCGTGCGGTGCCCCTGGCTGTCAATCAGCGCCAAACGGACGGGGTGGCTGCGCCCTTCTTGATCCTGGTAACGGGATTCCCATAACACGGAGTCCAGTACCAGTAGGTCTGGGGCGAAGCCTTCTCGCACCAGGTGGCCGGTCAATTCCTGGCCCCATGCCCAAATGGTGAACCAAAACCCTGTGTCCTGGGTGTCAACTCCTGCAGTCAAGGCCACGGTGTCTGATGGGATCACGCCTGCAGGAAGGTCCACCTCAAGCGCCAGGATGGCTTCCGGTTCTTTGGCGGACTGCTGCCGGTCTTCCCAAGGTTCGGCCAAGCTGCTGTTGACGAAGTTGTGCAGGCTGCCGGTGTTTCCCTGTTTGGCTTCTTTGGTGGCCCGTATGAACTTAACGGCCAAGCTGCCCCATGTAGTCCAGGGAGAATAGAGCTCCGACAAGTGGTAACTGACTCGATCCGCCGGAGCATCTGGGTTGCCGGGGATCCATTGTCCAGCCTCCAGCATGGAGGACTTGTGGCGTTCGGTGATTATCCCTTGGCAGTGCGGGCACTCCAGCCAAGTCTGATCCAGCACAACCTTGGCGTCCGGGTCTTCAGTCCACTTGACCTGTTGCCACTGCATCACGAAAAGCGCTCCGCAGTGTGGGCATGGTACGTGATAACGCCGTTGGTCTCCGGATTCGAAAGCCTTCCAGATCGGACCGCGGGCAATGGTTGGTGTGCTGGCCAGGATCGCCTTGTGGTTCCTGAAGGACTTCGTGCGCTCCATGGCTAGGCTCAATGCGTCGGCCTCTTTCTTGGATTCATCCGGCCACTTGTCCACCTCGTCGGCCAATAGGTACCGGATAGGACGGCTGGCCAGCTGGGCAGGACTCCCCGCGCCCTGTAGATAGATACTGCAGTTGTCCAGCCTCATTTCCGCCGCTGAAAAGTCAAACCTGTCTCCGGTCTTGTGCTTGGCAAGGATTGGACTGTCTTCAAGTAAGGGCTGCAGACGGTTCTTGCTGAAACTTACAGCCCCGTCCTTTGAGCTTTGCACCAGCAGAACAGGGCCAGGGTCCTGGTCGACTACATAGCCAAGCATGACGAGCATGGTCATGGTTTTTGAACTCTGGGCAGACCAGCACAAGCTGATCTGTCGTATTGCGGGATCCTTGAAGGCCTCCAGCACGTCGCGAACGTATGGCGTCTGCTCGGTGCTGTAGCGACCAGGAAAGGCTGTGGCGCGGTTTGACAGTTCAAGATTGGCCTCCGCCCATTGCCACGGGTTCAGATTCGCCGGAGGCTTCCAGGCCTCCATCCATAGGGGAGTCAATGTCGGATGAAAGTTTTGCGAGAGCACTTTGGATTTCCTCTTCCAGCTTCTGCTGGATCTTTGGCCAAGGCTGACCCTCCAATTGAGGAGCAAGCTTGCCGGGAAGATTGATCAGCGTGGCCTTGGCGCTGATGATCTGTCGAAACAGCCATGTCTTCACTTCGTCCTTGGCCAGGAGCTCCCGGCGCTCTCTCTGAAGATCCAGCAGGTTTTTTTCTGCCTTCCGAAGCAGTTCAACGGACTGGCTGTAGCTTTTGAAGGCCTGTGGAGACGGTTCGTCCATCCATTTTTGATAGCCAAGGACCTCTGATTGACGAAGGCGGACAAGGGCAGCGTCGAGACCTACGTCCCCGCAGGTTTCGAAGGCTCGGGATAGGTCGCTCATACCTGTGGACACGGACACTGGCTTTGCCTCGGGAACTGACAGGGCGGGATTCACCAGCTGCCAGTGATCGCGGGCATACTCCAGGGCAGCATCCATGGGGAATTCCCCGGCGTCGTTGGTCCGGATTCTCCCGGCCTTGGCGTGCCGGTAGACCGTTGCCCTGGTGCAGTTCCAGCCCTTGGAGAGTAGAAACTGAAAAAGCCGGTTGTAATTGGGCAACGCAGCACCAGACGCCACATTTTCTGGAACTTGAATCATAAGTTGCTGCACTTGCATCATTTCTTGTCTCAATTTTGTTTCAAAGTGTTGCATGGCGAGACATCGGACTCACTGCGACCCCTGTCAGCTCGGGTCCGAGAGAGGACCCGCGATGCCTCGCCGTGCCGATCACGCCTCAATCACCTGGTTGTCATTCGCTTGCAGTCGCTGGTTCTGTCGCCGCCTGCGCCTGGCCCTGGCCGCCATGACAATGGTGGCTTCGGCCGTGACGCCCTGCCCTGTCGGCTCCCCTTGCGCCATGATTAGCTGGTGATTCGGATTGATAGAGCCAACGCGGTTGATGGGAAAAGGATTTGGATCCCTTCCGAGGTAAGGATTGATAGAGCCGAAACGGGCAATGGGGAAAGGAGCCTGGCCCCCTGCGAGGTAAGGATTTGCTTTTATGTTCTTCATGATCCCCTCCTACAGCCTGCGAGCTGCACGTTTGAAGATTGCCACGCGGCCACGGATCAGGTCGGCTGCTTCTTGGATCTGGCCTTCCATATCCTGGACTGTGCCGAGAGCTGCGCTCGGGTCGGTGGCCATGGTGTCCCTGCAATACTGAACCAGCTTGTCCAGTTCGGCGGTGGCCTCATTGATCCCTGCCTGGAACTCGATAAAGGGTTGTGTGGTCGATACGTTCATGGAGTCCTCCTCTTCTTTTCTGCTTTGGGGTGGCATTTTGAACAGATCTTCAATCCATAGTCGCTTACCCAGAACACGCGGTGGCCCAATGGGCATGACCAGTCCTCAGGATGATCAAACGCAGTGCCCAAGTTTTCCGGGCTGCCCAAGTTGTCATTGGGGCAAGTTGGGCGGCTGTAACCATTGGTGGCTCTTGGTTCGCCCAAGTTGCCCAAGCTGCCCAAGCTATTTTTAATAGGAAACGTAAAAAGGCATTCTTCTGGTGTCCGGTCTTCAGCATCGGCCATCTCGCAATAAATTTCGTCCTGTCCTTTTTTTTGGTTGGGCAGGTTGGGCAACTTGGGCGCGGCCTTGCCACTCCTTGGTTCCGGCCGCCCAAGTTCTTCTTGTTGGAGGTTGGGCAACTTGGGCAGGTTGGGCGGGGCCATGTCGTCCACCAGAGATTCGAGGCGGGCAAAGTCGATCATGGCGCCGGCTCCTCATTTTGCTGGGCAATCCTCACAACATAGGCCCGGACTCTGCCCAGGTCGGGCAAGGCCACCTTTTGGGCCAGGCTGCCGTCATTTCTGATTAGGAGGCCTGCACGGTCCATGGCGCGAGCAGCTTGTAGGGGATTCCTGCCCCTGAATAGCTCCGACCATTGCTCTTTGGTGAAAATGAATTGTTCCTCTCCGGAAAGAGTCGTCCGGCGGAATCCTGCCCTCTCCACAATTCGTTCGTGGGGGTTGCTCGGTGTGATGTCGTCCGCGCCCGCGCCAATCGTTTGAAAACGAGAAGCGCCATAGCGTGCGATAAATCCTTGGACTGTGGACACGGCCTGAATATCTTCAGTGTCGCCACCACCTCCGCGAGCTGCCAGCCAAGACAATAAGCACGAATTCGCGGCGCTCAGGCTTTGGCCCTCTGTCCAAGGGACAAGCCCAGCCTGTGCGGCCAGCTCCCCGGCAAGGCCGATCAGGGCAAAGCGTTCGGCCACTCGCACCACTTGTCCTGATTCTGTCCCTGTCGCCCAATGCTCCGCCGTCCTGCGGATGACACTTCGCAACTGTTGAGCCTCGCCCTGGTGGCCGGCCAAGTATTGCGCCCAAGCACGGCCAAGCGTGCCATGGTACTTTGCGCAGGCGGCCTTTATCTCGTCCGAAAATTGCGCCGGAGTGGACTGGTCGTGTATGTTCTCCCACGCGCCCAGGCCCTGCCCGGCGTCGGCCGGAATATCCACAAGACGCACCTCCTGCCCGGCTCTTGGTTTTTTTCCATCCTCCGTCAGGCGGTCGGCCAACGTAGGCTCGCCCGTTGAAAGCACCATGAGAGACCACGCCCTGGTTGCGCGTGAGCTGCCGTCCACGTTGGCGCGCATCTTCCCGCGCCCATTCAAGAGCAGGTAGGCGGCTTCGTCCAGGGCTCGAAGGTCTGCTTGGCCGATCTCGTCCAAAGCAAGGAGTGTATCCGCATGGATGGAGGCGATACCCTCCAAGGCGTTGGCTGTGGCTCGCCATGTGCGCAGGCCTTCAGGTCCTCCCCAAACGCTCCAGGCGGCCCGAAGCAGAGTGGATTTGCCTGAACTGCTGTGCCCGTAGATATGGACGGCTCCCGGCTCCATTCCCACCAGTGGCAAAACGGGGCCAGCTAGGGCAACGGCTACTGAAAATGTCAGGCGGCTATTCCCTCGGCACCATGCGCCGATTGTCTCTTTCCACGTCTCCAGATCTCCGGACACGCGGTAGGGGTTATCGGCTCCAACTCCCTGGACAACGAGCAGTTCGGGGGATTCGCCATAGACAGCATCGGGCAGGACTAGGCAGCCGCAATTCCAGCCAGTGCTAGGAACGCAGCGGGCACGCTCCGGGGGCTCCGCCTGGGCTAGAAGCTGCTCTATGAGTCGCCGAACCTCTCTTCCTGGGGCAGAGATATACCCGCCGGCGGCCAGTGTGGCCCATAATTGCCTTGAGTCGGTCAACATGGCGTAAGGCATGGCCAACTTGTGGGCCACTCCGTCTGGGTCCTTCCATGCTAGAAGCAGGCCCCATTCTCCGCTTTGGCCGTCTCTGGTCCGGGCCAATATCTCAAGGGGTGGTCCTAGCCTAATTGGTTGATTAGGGGCCTCGTTTTTGTCTTTGCCAGCAGGCTGGAAATAAAGGCCCTTCTCATTTTGAAAGTAGGGGTCTGGGAGGCCCCCACTTTTTGGGGCGAGACATGGCCCCGGGGCCTTTGCCGACGCGGCGGCCTCATGGCCTGGAGTCTTGGCAGCCAAAATTCTTTCCCGCGTGATCTCCGGGCCGTGCTTGTCCCAAAGGTCCCAGATGTCGGCTTTGCAGTCCAAGCCGGGGAGGGCCACCCTCGCGCCAATGGCCCGAGCTGCTGCCATGGCGGATTCAACGCCGGTGTTGCTCATGCCCTGGCCCCGCCCTTGTCGTCGTCAGCAAGAAAAATGATATCAACATCGGGCCCGGCCAGACTTCGCACCACCTGCCCCACAGCCAGCAGGTTTCCGGCGTCAATGGCCATGACGCCGGGGCAGTCCATAGCCAGGCAGCCAGCCGCCACGGTAGCAAGGCCCTCTCCGATCAACACGCGGCCAGAACCCCGAATTTTTCCAAGTGGGCAAAAACAGCCCCGCTTCTGGCCACCGGCCAGCAGGTCCTTGGATCCGTCGCCGTTAATGGCCTGCAGTGTCTTGATTTCACCGTCTTCATTGTACATCGGGATCAACAAGGCGTCCGGCCATCCCCGCTGCGGCCATCGGCCGCGCCTCACCATGTCCGGGAAGCGAAGTTTCTTTTTAACAAGGTAGGGGTGCCCGGACAGATCTTTGGCGGCTGCCTGGTAGAGGGTTTGGGCCTTGCTCGCGGCTTGCTCCCGGCGTTTGGTCTGTTCTTCTTCGCGTGCCAGCTTGTCCCTCTCGATTCTGGCTTGGAGCGTTGCCCGTTGTTGGTCGGTCATGGTGGCCCGATCAGTGGCCGCCCAGGTGTTGGTTTCTCCGGTCACATAGTTTTGGCACCAGATAGACGGGGGCTCATCGAGATGAATGATATACGCGCCATCTCTCTTTCCTGATTTGCCAGCCACGGGGCAGCGGGTCAGCTTGCCGCCCGTGGCCGGATCTGTAATTTCCAGCCCCATGCTGGCCGCAAAAGCAAGCATGCTCTTCAACACGTCATCCTTTGGCGTAAATGATGATTTGTTGCGCTTGTTCTGCTTCGGTGGCTGATGCATAAAGGGGTCACCTCTGGGTTGAAGGTTCGTTGGGTCTGGACAGCTTGGCGGATCGGTTGATTACCTTCGTTGTAAGTGCCCCTTCAGGAGAGCTTCTCCCTCTTGAAGGGGCGCTTCCTTTGTCGCCGCCTTCACTGTCGAATCTCCGTTCTACTGTCCGCCCATTCAACCAGCGTGCGCAGTTGATAAAAAACCCTCCGAGCATGGCGAACGTATTCAGGCCCGCCGCCCTTGCATCGAAGAGTCTCCAGATAGGAAGGACGAAGCCTCAGGATCCCGGCGGCCTCTTTGGTGGTCACGAGTCCGTCAGGATATCGCGGAGTGTGAGCGTCAAGTATAGCTTGCCCAACTGGTCCAAGGTTTTTGTTCATACCTCTACCCCCAAAAACTCTTCGAGCGAATATACTTCCCGAGCGAGTTCATCGACTTGATCTTGAATAGCTCCAAAGTGCGACGTTGGGCGCATATTTTCTTTGCCGTATGAATTTAAAATGCCTATTGTCTCCGCGCACTTCATTATTTTTCTTGCTGCCATCTCCAATCTAGACTCAAGTATGGCAATTCTAAGTTCCTCAGCAGTTGTTATCTTCTTGGTGCTCATGCTGCATTCCTCTTCGGGCGTTGAAGTTCATCCCTGATTATTCCTGATTGTGAAGCCATTTTTTGGCTCACCAGCCCTGTCAGCATTGAAATGCACTCATAGCTCACGAAGTCGACTGTCTCTTGTTTCGTTAGCAACTCCAAAGCCTCAATAGCGGTGTCAATTGCGTCCAAGGCCTCTTCAGCTCTGTTCATGCCTCCCTCCTGGGTGCTTCGGTTAAAATGATGTGTGGTCGACCATTCAAAATGACTCCTCGGACTCGCGGCGCGTGTTGCCTCAACAGCTCACGCCAGACGCCAGCAGTCAGGGGCAGCGGTGTGGGTTTTCGCGGCTTCATGACCGCCCCGCCCGCCGCCGATCCTTTTCCTTGGCGGCCAACTGTTCCCAGTGGAGCGCAATCCCGGCGAACCTGGCTAAGTCGTCGTTCTCCAGGTCGTGCAGATCGTCCCTGGTCATGGACCGATCGAAAGCTTCGATCAGCGCGATAGCCACTGGCCGTGCTCGGCGGGCCTGGGTCGTGTTGTCTGTCATGATGCGCGCCTCCTTTTATCGGCCACCTTCTGAGGCGTCCCTTCATTCAGTAAACGCCGGATATCCCGTACCCTCCAAGCGCTTGTCCGCCCCAGCTTGACGGGTGCCGGGAAAGTCCCTTCCGCCACACCTGACCACCACGCCGACTTGCCCAGCGGGATGAGGCTTTCGAACTCGGAAAACCGAAGCAGCGCCTCATCTGGCAATTCTGAAAAACTCACTCCCCTGACTTCGTTCATTGCGGACCTCCTGCCTAACCTTGCTTTAATATGTAATGCGCTAATTGATTATGCTTTAATTGGTTAGCATTTCCCTTGTCAACAAATTTCACTAACAGATTAAAGCAAACACTCCGGGGGGAAAAATGTTGACGAGCAATGTTCGCCAGATCATGGAGGAAAAAGGCTTCACTATCAGGGCGTTGGAAGAAAAAACCAAACTCGCCCAAGTGACCATTCTCCGCGCAAGAACGCACGAAAAGATAGGGCTTTGTAATTTGAAGACACTGGTTATCATCGCTCGCGCTCTTGACGTCAGGGTTCACGACCTCTTTGAAGATGAACCAGACCACCATTCGCAAAAGTAAAAAAATACCCGTCTGCCAAAAAATGGAACAGACGAGTATTTTGAACCTTATTCAGGGCGATTTGGGCAAGGAAAACGTGTGGGGACCAAGAAGGTCCAAAGGGTCTAAGCGGGGTTATCTGCTTTTCTTTGTTGAAAAATTACACGCTCTTTCAGCGTAAAGTTTCTCATTAATGTATTTCTCTTTTACATCGGCAATTCGTTTGACAAACTCATCTTTCTTTTTTGGATGCTCCACATTTGTCCATATAAACCCATCATACGGGCATGGAAGCCATGGATTATTACCCAATTTGAATGAAATTTGACCGAAAAAATTAGCCCATCGCAAATAGTCTTTGAAATTATACGGCGCTTCACTATTACAAATTCTCATAAAAGCAGCCCATAAGTGTAGCACATCTCTATATTTATTGTAGTTCTTTCGACCTTTTGAAATTGGTGCGATACCACGAACTTGTTCAAGATTATCCAAGACATTAAGATTATAAGCTCGCTCCATAAATCTGACTGAATTTACCAAAGAATCGTCTATGTTGCACATTACAGAGTGTGACTGAAGATAGAGTATAGCCCCTGCAGAAAGAGCCTCTCTTGTTCTTTTACTGCAGCTATTTGTAAAATCATTCCACCACCAATAACTAAGCAATTTCTCTGTGTTTACAGTCTGAAATAACAAATTTAAGCGTTTTGTAAACTCTGCTGAATCTTTAGATTTGCCCGGAGCAAGCATTTTTGAAATCAAATCAGGGGCACAGAGAAACGCAGCATGCTCAGGATAGGTGAAAAAAATTTCATCTATTTGCGGGAATGAAATCTTAACATCTACCCAGTATAGCATTTATGTTTCCTCCCTGCGCAACTCATCCAGGTAATCAGCCCAAGCCTGCATCATCCGCCGACGCTCTTCCATGAACTCTGCCTTGTTATAGACCGCGCGTACCTTGTTTTGCTCCACATGGGCAAGCTGTCGTTCGATGGCGTCTGACGACCACCCTTGTTCGTTCAGGATCGTGCTGGCCATGTGCCGGAAGCCATGGGGCACAATGTCCTCGTTGGAATAGCCAAGCCGTCGCAAAGCGCTACGCACCGTGTTTTCGCTCATGGGTCCACCCGAGTTTCCCCTTGCGGGGAAGACGTAACGGCCCCGGCCGGAAAGGGCCTGTGTTTCCTTCAGGATCTCGACGGCCTGACGCGGAAGCGGCGTGATGTGGTCAGGCCGCTTCCGCGCCTTCTGACCCTTCATTTTTTCACCGTTGATCCGCCACGAAGCGCCCTCAAGGTCAATGTCCGCCCATTCGGCTTGCCGCAAATTGCCCGGCCTCAGAAACACTATGGGTGAAAGGCGCAAGGCCTGCCTGGTGATGAAAAAGCCGGGGTAATTGTCCATGTCCCGCAGGAGTTTGCCTATCTTGGCCGGATCCACGATCGTGGGAAAATTTCGCGGGATCGGCGGAGCGATGGCTCCCCGAAGGTCGGCTGTAATATCCCTTTGCGCCCGCCCTGTGGCCACGGCGTAACGCCAAACTTGACCACAGATTTGCTTTGTCCGCCGGGCAAGCTCCAGGTGTCCCCGTGCCTCGATTCGCCGCAGGCAAGCAAGCAGCTCCTGGGGCTCAACGTCCTTAATGGCACGCGGCCCGATCTTGGAAAAGATATTCGTCTCCATTCGATATATGACAGTGACGGCGTGCTCGGGTGTCCATTGGCTCTTGAACTTCTCAAACCACTCACGGCCGATGATCTCCACCGTTTCTTTGGTTTGAGCCCTGTCCTCAGCTTTTCGTGCCTTACGCTCCTGGGATGGATCGATGCCTTCCAGGAGTAGAAGTCTGAATTCACGCGCCTTGTCCCTGGCATCCTTAAGGCTGACATCCGGGTAAAGCCCGAGAGAAAGGCGGTTCTCTTTGTAGCGGATGGTGTACTTGAATCGCCACCGCTTAGACGTGGCAGTGACCTCCAGATAAAGCCCGTTTCCATCGTAAAGCTTATAGCTCTTGCGGCCGTCTAAAGGGGAAGGGGCACTTTTGATTTGGGCATTGGTAAGCATCGCAAAACCTCCATGGTTGCGTTCGGCTTTAAGACCAAGTTGCCCCGTCCAATTGGCTCAAAATGTATGGGATTGGTGAACCCACGTCCCTAGGGGCAACTTCCCGGCGATAAAGACCGCCGAAAAACTGGTTGCCCTGATCGTTGCCCCACTAAAATTTGGATTGCAAAGAAATGGAGTAAAACAAAGTGAACCCAACAAAACGAATAAACCCCGGTTTTCCTTGGATTTAGGAAAGCCGGGGTTTGCTCTGGAATATGAAATGGCGGAGAGGGTGTCCGCCACATACGATATTTAAGTAGCTGTAATTATGGATTTATTTATCATAACATAAAAAATAATATTTAAGTTATCCGCAAATCTATCCGGTTTTCTTCCTCCCTGCACTCGAACTGGCTTCATCATTCCGCCTTCCTTCAAGCTCAAAGATAGCAACCTTTATCGATTGATGTCCATTAGGCCAAAATCAATAGGCTCCATCTATTTGAGTAATTACAACTTTCAATGAAAAATAACCTCTATTTTCACAACTACCTATTATTAAAAAGAAAACACTGGAGTAGCCAGCATGCAGGAAAAAAACATGACGGATCCCAGAAGTGCGTCGAAAACTTTTTTTTAATCGTAACAACCTGAAATTACTCATTTTAAGCAGGCGACACCTATTTTCTCGATCATTTTGCCCTCATTCTGCAAAAAAATCCTGCCTTCCCGTGCGTGAGGTTAACCGCCCGGACTTTCCCGGACGGCAATTAACCATTTTGGAGGACATAGAAAATGACAAAGAGATACGTTCGGCTAAAACAGATCTTGGATCGCATCCCCGTTTCGAAATCAACCTGGTGGCAGTGGTGCAAAGACGGGAAGGCTCCACAACCGATTAAGCTTTCAGTTCGAACGACGGTTTGGCTGGAATCGGAAATTGACGACTTCCTCGAATCTTGTGCCGGCCAGCGCGGAACTGCCTGATAGGCTTAAGCCCTTCAGGCCGAGATACATAATGCTACGGCTAGCACTCGCGTCAAGGATATACGTGCTCGAATCGCGCCCTGCGAATCATATCATTATATATATGTTGAATCAAGAGTGAGATTATCACTATCCGGTTCAGCATCGATTCGCAAACTGCTCGTTAAAGTCAAAGCGATTCGAGCATACTTTAATTTAACCATCAAGATTGATCCAAGGAGATTTGAAACCTATCGTGAGGATATTGGTCCCAGGGAGCCTGGAAAATTTTGTTCTTAGATCATGAGTATATGGTTGGATGCTTCAAAAGCTCAACCAAGAGAACTATTAACCCTGATAGAAAACCATCAAAATTGAAAAAACTTTAGCACAAAGCATTGACAAAATCATGGATCTAGTGCTAAATAAATGTTAACACTGGCGGACTCTGCATTTTGCTTTTTTCACACTTTAAATATGAGGAGAATTATGTTAAAGAGAAATTATAGAAAGTGTAGCCTAATTAAAATGATTGATCACATCAATTTCGAGGAAGGTTGTTTAAAAAACTTTTCCAGCTCGACTAGTGGCTATGACGAACTTAGGAAAAATTATATTTGGAAAGGAGACATAATCAACTATTGCGAGTGGCTAATGGAGTATAATTCGATTAAACTGATTGATTTTCTTGAAGCCATTCAGTACGATCATTTTCACGAATCGAGTATATTGCTTAAAAAAACTTTTGGTTATTTTAACATAAACCATGAAATGTATCAAAAATCTATCGACCCAGATGTTTTTTTGAATCTTTTGAACTTTGACAATTTTAAACTTGAAGTTGACAAAACAGCATCGTGTCACATCATATGCCAAGATCAAGAGTTAAAAAATAAATACAAAAAAGAACTCGAATTCATCAAGGACATGATTTTAATAGTTTATTTCACAGAAATTGATGACATCATTACCGGGGCTCTGCCATTATATATTGATAATAAACTTGTCTATGTATGTGAATAAATAATAGTATCGGCGCAAATCATTCTTGGTTATGATTTGCGCCTTTTTTCTCTTATTTATGTTTTATTAATTATAACATGCAATGACAACAATGTGTAACCCTATGTAACCATCTTACCCCTTATCGGTAGCCTTCTAATCTCGCCTTCTAATCTCAACTCACTCGCCACCCAGTTAAAAAAGCATCCGCTTAACGCAAAGCCTAAAGCCATCAAGCTTCCCTCCGCTTTTAAGCCTCACGATTCTACCCATACCTGAGTTTACTCGACTCGTTTCTTCGAAAGCACGCACCAGCATTATTAATTGATAATTGTATATAGCTCACTTCAAAATCGTGAGCATCTTAGCAACTTAATGACTCAGCAGATTATGCGAATATCTTGATGACTACATCAAAAAAACTTTTTGACCGACAACATCTCAACGCTCTATCAGATCATAAAAAAAATATAAGCAATAATAACCATGAGTTGCTTTCAAATATTATGATTCGATGATTTTTTTTACAAACTTTGTGTAAAAAAAAATCTATTTCCCGAAAACTATTGTTATAGGCCACCTCATTTGAAAGAGGGTTTCACAAACATATAAATAGAGGTATTTAATGAAAGAAATTATGTTAAAAGGCACTCAACGATCACGTCAGTCAGCATGTGTTGACATTTTTAATGAATCTTCGGGGATTCATAAAAATCATGTTTTTATCGAGAAAAATGGCTCTCACTATTGCGAGCACATGTTCAAGGAGATTGAAAGAAATGATCTGGAAGAAATCCTTGCGAACAACAACATTGACACTTCTGTCTTAAAATCAATGGATGATGGGACAATTCTTGTTATCCCCTTCACAAGAATCAGTGACGGATCATTATGTGCGCTAAGAATGGTTGACAAGTTCTTTAATCAGATTGTTCTCGATGGTCGAGAACATGGTGAAGCTGTATTCTTTGAAACCGAAAAAATACCAAGAAATGCTGGCAATGATGTGCTTATAATTATCTCGACTGAAATCAACGCAGCAGTAGATGCTGCCACACAAGTCGGAGCAATTGGGGTGGTTCCATTGTTTGCAGATGAACTTGCAACATCTGGAGCAGAACTTCGAAACGTCTTACCCGATGTGCATATCGTCATCTTGGCTGAGTTAACTGAAGATGGCGCTATCAAAGAAAAGTACGAGAGTGCGGCACAAGCATCTCGGGCAGCTCTGGCAAAGCCAGATTTTGGGCCGAAGAGAAAACGTCATGAAACTAGCTTTGGGCAGCTATCTCAACGTGTTGACCGTGGCATGGCCGTTGCGCATTCGGTTCAGAGTGCCGTAGAGCGTTTGCTTAAAGAAAACTTGTCTCAATCCGAACTTATCAAGCAGGAAAATGGGCTGATCTTTACGTGCGCAGCGGACATCATCCCACAACCAATCGATTGGTTATGGCCAGGATGGTTGGCCAATAAGAAGTTTCACATCATCGGCGGGCCTCCTGGTTCTAGTAAGACGACAACGGTAGTAATGTTTGCTGCAACAGTCAGTACCGGTGGATATTGGCCAGATGGAACACGGTCTGAAAGAGGTCATGTAGTCATCTGGTCTGGTGAAGATGGAGCAGAGGATACTCTTGTTCCGAGGTTGATTGCGGCTGGTGCTGACCTTAAGTATATCCACTTCATAAATGGAGTTGTTGGCGAGTCGGGCGCTGGAAACAGAGCTTTTGATACATCGCGCGACTATCCGAAGGTACGTCAAGCGGCTGAAATTATAGGTGGGCTTAGGCTTTTGATCCTTGACCCGATTGTTTCCAGCATTTCCGGTGACAGCCATAAAAATGCTGAAGTCAGGCGAGACCTCCAGCCTGTGATCGAGTTTGCTGAACAGGCCAATTGCGCCGTGATAGGTATAACTCACTTTAGTAAGGGAACACAAGGTAAGGATGTCGCTGAGCGCATTACTGGCTCAATCGCATTCAGCGCCTTGCCACGAGTCGTGATGGTTATTTCCAAACGTTTGAATAAGGACACTGGCCAAGAGGAACGGGTGATTGTTCGAGCTAAGTCGAACATTGGACCAGATCGCGGAGGGTTCACGTTCGACGTTAAGGAAGTTGAGTTGCCATCAGTACCCGGCTTATTCGCTTCCAAGGTCGAGTGGGGTGTTTTTTTGGATGAAGATGCAAAAACCATCCTCGATAACGCTGCGCCTTCGCAGCAGAAGGTTTCTGCGCGTGAAGAAGCCACTTCATTCCTGGAGCATATTCTCGCTGATGGCCCACTCCGTCAACGAGAAGTCAAGGAGGCGACAGAAGCAAAAGGATTGGCTTGGGCCACGGTCCGCAGAGCTAAAGATGCATTAAGAATTGTTACCAAAAAAAAGTCATATTCTGATGCCGGTTATTGGGAGTGGAGTTTGCCGGTAGAAGGAAACGCAGAAGTGGAACCCGCTGAGTTCCCGACGGACTTCGATCAAACTGTCGCCGAACCCGTCAGTCCCGACACCTGCGAAGATGATCCTAAGATGCTAACATGCTCATAATAAAGGGATAGGCATATTAATGACGAAAGTGTCATTGAGCTTCTTGCTGGCATGCAGTCTAGGTTAATCAATCTGCATGCCAGCATTTTTTTGGAGGATCCAAACTGCCTGCCTAACCCCCGTATGGGTGAGCATAAGTACCGCTATAATTCCTTGATCTTCACAACTGTTTCGCGAACGATGGACATGAATGCATCAACCTTGGGAGCGAGTTCAGAAGCTCTGAGTGGACGCGATAATGTTTCAGGATTCTTGGAATGCGGGGTGACACCTGGAAACAAGGAGGCGAGACGCTCCACGAATCCAAGGCCGATGTTTTTGTCCAACGACACGCGCTCTAACTGCCCTGCCAGCCATCCAAGGTAGACCTCGCCACGTGTTGCCATAACAAAGAGAGTGAAGTTCTGTCTGCTCCCTTGCGGGTCAGGAAGCTGTATGGAGACTGCGCTTGACCGCCACGCAGGCTCAGCTCCAATTTCATATGCGAATGAAAGGAGCTGCCTAAAAAGCTTCCTGACTTCGTCTTCCTTGACTTCATCGAAAAATAGCTCCTCCGATAGCTTCCTTCGTGATCCTCCCGATTTAACGTCGTTTTGCTCCTCAATTGCTACAGTTACTTGTGCTTGGCCGGTCGTCTGAACTCGGACGACGGCGCGTACAATTTCCGTCGTATTTGCGACGACCATAGGCATAAGTATCCGACCATCGAACACGTCTGGATTCTCGAAGATATGAACTTCGACTAGGCAAAACTTGTACAGCATCTGCGGTTGTCGATGGAGATGTTCAAGGATGTTTTCCAAGTTCTCACGGATCCCATCTCCCACCACTAACAAAAGAAAACGCGCGTCGCGAAGGTTTCTCTGCACCTCGTCGACGAACTGGATCTCAGGAAGCACTTCATCTGGAAAGGCCCTAACGACAAACTCATACAGGCTTCCATCCCCGATGGGAGCAGGCGAAAGGGCGTGCCTCGCCGCTTCTTCAAGATCTGAATAAGACCATGAACTCAGTCGGGTTGCATAATCGAGCACCTGAGCCACAACCGTACGGGTTGCTTCTGGATTGCGCCACAGCTTTGTCTCAACCAACGTGAGTTTACCGGTCGGAGAGATAAATAGGTTGTCTATGGCAGTGATCTCTCGGCCTAGGGAAGCTACCGGGCCAAATGAAGGATCTATTTCTTCGATGGGAAGGATAGTGGGTGTTTGATGTAACGATGTCTGAAGAAAATCTTCTGCGATCCGTCGGTCCGAGAAATGAACGCGGGAGAGCAAATAATGTGCACCTTGTGAGGTGACAATGTTTGGAATTCCAGTACGTCTCATATGCTTATCCTTCAAATTTAGGTCAAAACTACCCGATTCTATCGGGTTCAAGGATTTATTGCCAATATTGTATGTGGAACACTCTATTGATAGTGGCGCAGTGCTCAGGGGCCCATATACCCCTATCTCCTGCGATTATTCAACCCTCTGCTACTCATAGGCCGGGGAACTGCTGAAGCGGCATCACCGGGCGAGTGAACTGCGCGGTAGCGGACCGTGTCCAGACCACCTACCGACACCTTGGCAAGGGAAGCGCTGGCTCGGACGGTAGGCATCCAGCTCTACCCTCCCACAGTGCGCATATTGTCGTTTAGATTTCTTCAAAAGCTTTTATCAAATTTCATTTATATCAAAAGTTATCGTCAACCTCGCCATCATTTTTAATATCTTTAGAAATTAAGCATAGTTTACATTGCGCTAATTCAATTTGCAAAGCCAGTATACGCTTGTCCGGCTCAAACAGACAAACACCAACCAGCGCAGCAACCTCAAACACTAAACCGACAGCAACAGTCATTCCTCCTTTTTCAATTTCGCGCAGTGTATCCGTTGATACCCCTGCTCGTTCAGCCAACTCTTCCCGTGACATCCCTCTACGACTTCTAGCTAGTTCGATTTGCTGCCCTAACAACAATGCGGCGTCTACTGCATACCTCAGATAAGTTCTTTGCTGTACAGATTCATATGTACCCATCATATTTCCTTAAAAATTTGCCTTGTTTCGCATACGCAGCACACATCACGCCTTTCCCCAATTTTCAACTCAATTAATATTTATACAAAATAACGTCTCAAATGTCTCAATGTCTCCGAACTTAGAACTACAAAAGGTTTAGCACCGAGACACTTTGCGAGACATATATCTGGATCGTCTTCCGCTAAAAAAATTATCCTGGTTTGTTAAAAAAAAACGCCCTCCCACAGATCAAAATAGGAATGATCAATAAAGGAGGATTTTGATGAAAAGAAAAATTGACCGCGCATGGAGTGTTACCATCGCCGAATTAAGACAAAACAAATACGACCTGGAAGAAGCCATTCGCTTGTGCGAGAAGCACAGAAATTCATTTTTTTTCCATGGATACAAAATGCGCGACAGGAACTGGCGAGAAGAGATGAATTCCATGTTTACCAAGTTTGTCGTGTTCACGTTGGGAGAAATCGAAATTGACATTAAAACAACATACTCAAGTTCACGAACATATTTCAAAAAACTTTTTTTACTTAATGGAGAAAAACGTGATTTAAAAATAGCCAGGAAAGCGCTAAAAATAATTAATGAACAAATCGAAATAAAAATCGAACTGGGTTCCGAATAAATAAAAACAAGATCATTCCGAGTGCGTCAAGTTTACTAGCTTGACGCACTATAAAATTTCGAAAATATATATTTTTAAAATCCGTAAAACTATCCTACCAACCTAACAGACCAAATTCTTAAAAATCATACCTTGGATCCAATTCATGAGGTATTTCAGGGTTGTTTCTTTTATGATAAAACTGGCCAACTTCATCAAATTCGTGATCCGCAATTAGCATCATCGTTTTCTCTAAAAATAAAGACTTTAGTACACGAGCAATTAATCCGGACGCCACTCTGGGGTCTCCACCCTCTATCCGCCGGATAGTTCTCTCCGATACCCCCGAAATTTCGGCCATTTTTGCCACACTCAGAGCCCTGCATTCTCGCGCAAATCGAATATTATTTCCAATACGTTTTGTCACATGCTCAATATCGATATACTTATTATCTTTGCAATTTTGATGTTGCATAAAATTACCTTAAATTTGTAAATTTATATACTCATGTCAGTTAAAAATTTATAAAATTAAAATTTGAAAAAATCAGTTATCCAATTTCAACACACATAATTAACTACGACGCAAATCAAAACAGACATATAATCATATACCAGAAAAATATTCATAAATCAAAGATATTTCAGAATGTGCCTAAAAATATTGACATTTAATAAAATTTGAGAAATTAAACACATCGGATCTATCAAATTTGAAATATCGATTTTTTTATTTTTTCCAAGAATCATTTGACATCAACCACCTTAGCCAAATCCACAAATAATTAAACAGAAGGAGATGTTAGTATGGAAAAGAGCAAGCTGAAAAATAAAAAAGAAGTAAATTTCAAAGAACTTTCAGAGAAACTTTTGGAATATGCGAAAGAAAATTTTTCTGAAACAATGACGTTTGATACTTACAAGGCGAAAAAAGATTTTGGCGTAAAAAGAAATATTATTATTGAAGCTTATGCCTTTGGACCAGAAGAACTACGAAATTACAAATTGATTGAAAGCAAACCTGCCGCAGTGGTTAAAGATGCTGAACCACCCGTTGTTGGAAGAAAAGGTACAATTGTTATCAAGAAGTTCTTTATCGATGAGTTCAATGCGAAGAACCCTGACAAAGCTTATAAAGAAAACGATTTGTTTGATGTACAGGTTTCCGCTGATAAAATAGTATTGAAAAGAAAAAATTAATTTTTTTCCGAAGATCGTCCCAACACCCTGGGACGATCTTCTTTTTTTGTGTTGAACCAGCCTCAAATCTGCGTTTACCTCTGATACCATCTCAGAAATTGTCTTACATCTTTGGGACTTGACTTTGTCCACTTCGTGGGGCTTAGTTCGAAGCCATGTCTTTATAGCCGTCGCAAGCAATCAAGCTGAAAATCAGGACATTATCCTAGTTCAACATTATATAGGACGCGTGTTTTGCCCAAAAAAGATATGCACTCCACTGTTAGCAGCCTGCTCGGATTCAGTCATGAGCGCGGGGGTGCACATCTGGCTCGGACTATCATGTTCGAGGAACTTCAAGGAGTCTTGCGGCAAATCACGGACTTCTCAGCTTCCAAAGAACAATACCGTCAGGCCATTGTTGATGAAAACTGTTTGAGCAAGCGTTCGGGCCGGACGAGGTTGCTGAGCTACCGGCACCTCGTCGATCTTTATAGCCTAGATAACGGCACCACCTTATTCCGAAACCTACTCCACTTCTGGCAACGAGATCCATCTGCCAGGACCTCTCTCGCTTTCCTTTGCGCCTATGCTCGTGACCCCCTACTACGCAACGCGACGCCTTTCCTCTTTGATCATCCCATTGGCGCATCGGTTAAAAGGCAGGACCTTGAACAATTCATCGACTCATTGGAACCTGACCGGTTCAGTGCCGCCACACTCAAATCTTTGGCCCAAAATATCAATTCTACTTGGACGCAGGTGGGATTTCTCACTGGACGGGTCCGAAAAGTCCGCAGCCAGCCTCCCGTCACACCGGGCGCAACCGCATATGCCCTACTCTTAAGTTATCTTAAAGGATTGCGTGGGATGGCCCTTTTTGAATCGGAATACGTCAATCTGCTCGATTGCCCCTTGGAAACGGCTCTAGATAGTGCTGCCGAGGCTTCCCGCCGTGGCTGGATCGTTTTCAAAAGAGTCGGCAACGTGGTTGAAGTTCTTTTTCCCAACCTTCTGACCGATGCGGAAATGGAGTTGCTGCGTGAGCAAGGTTAAAAGACTGATCCAATCCTATGGCAACTTCATCGCCGTCCCTTGGCGTGAAGATGCCGCTCCAGCCCAACGTGTCGTTTTTTGCGTGTATGACGAGAATGAAGAACTTCGGCTCAGGGCCAAAGTCGAAGAGTTCGAACTGACCACACGCCAAGCCGGTCACGACTGGTTTGTCTTTGATGTGACCGACTCATTCGCTCAGTGGTTGGCAAGCGAGGATTACGCTGAGGAATTCTTCAAGGAGCCAAGCCTGTTGGGCGACCTCCTCCCGGAGGAATATCTTCGTTTCCTCATTTCGTCCTTCAATAAACACATGGGTGAGGCCACAACCAATCCAAACGCGGTAATTGCTGTGCTGGGTGTGGGCGCACTTTTTGGATTCGCAAAGGTCAAGGATCTCGTGGATAGCTTGGCTCCATTGATCAGGGGACGCCTCATGATCTTCTTCCCCGGCAGTTACGAAAACAACAACTATCGCCTGCTTGATGGCTACGACGGCTGGAATTATCTCGCCGTTCCCATCACCGCCGACAAATCATTCTAGGAAATCCAATGCTGAACAAAGACATTTTTCTCAAAGATCCTGTATCACGCAAACTGGCCAACCAGGGCGTGGCCAGCGTCAACGAGTCGGACGAAAGCATCCTGCGCTACGAACTCGAGACCTTTGTGTGCAGCGGACAGTACGAAAAAGGATTGGCGCACATTCTGCGGACGTATCTGGACAATCTCAAACACCCTCAACAGCCGGGCGTCTGGATCAGCGGCTTTTTCGGATCTGGCAAATCGCATCTGGTTAAAATTTTGGCTGCCCTCTGGCGTGACCATATCTTTCCTGATCGAGCCACAGCTAGAGGCATCACGGCCCTCCCTCCTGAAATCCAGGAACTATTCCTTGAATTAAAAACGGCTGGGCAGAGGCATGGCGGCCTACACAGTGTCAGTGGCACATTGAAGGCTAACGATGATAGCAACAGTGCCCGCGCCGCCATTTTGGCCATGATCTTCAAATCCGTCGGTCTGCCAGCGAAGTACCACTTTGCTTCATTCGTAATGTGGCTCCAGGAAGAAGGGATCTTGGACCAAGTCAGGCAACATGTCGAAAGTGCCGATAAGACTTGGGATCAGGAAGTCCTGCGCCTGCACGTTTCCACGGTGCTCCGAGAAGCTCTGGTCAAGGTCAGGCCGCAAATCTTTTTCGATGAGAAAACCTGCGCCGACATTTTGCGCAACCAATTCCCTTCAGGCAAAGACGTTTCCAGCGATGACATGATTAAAGCCATCACGCAGGCTCTGTCCAAGGATGGCAAGCTGCCCTTGACCCTCATCGTGTTGGACGAAGTCCAGCAGTACATCGGAGAGGACAGCCAACGCTCCATTGATGTCCAGGAAGTTGTAGAGGCATGCTCCAAGAACATTGGAGGCAAGCTGCTTTTTGTTGGCACAGGCCAGACCGCCGTGACCGGGACAAGCAACCTCAAAAAACTGGAAGGACGGTTCACGGTACGCGTAGAGCTTTCCGACGCCGATGTGGACGCGGTTATTCGTCAGGTCATCCTGGCCAAAAAGCCCGAGGTCATGGCACCCATCAATTCTATGGTTCAGGCCAATTTGGGAGAAATCTCCCGGCATCTGACAGGAACCACGATCGCCCACCGTCAGGCGGACCTTGAATACATCGTTCACGACTACCCCATTCTGCCGGTTCGACGCCGTCTTTGGGAACATGCCTTGCGTGTCCTGGATCAGTCCGGAACGGACAGTCAGCTCCGCAATCAGCTCAGCCTGATTCACAAAGTCATTCAGACTACTGCGGACCAGCCGATTGGTCATGTCGCACCTGCGGATTTTATTTTCTTTGACCTTGCGGAAAACCTGCTCCGCACCAGAATTCTGCCTCGTAAAGTTTACGAAAAGACCATGGGTTGGAAATCCGGGACTAGCGACGAGCAGCTCATGGCCAGAGCGTGCGCCCTTGTGTTTCTGATCACCAAGCTAGCCGCCGCGAACACTGAAATCGGCCTGAGAACCACTATAGACACGCTGGCAGACTTGCTCGTGGAGGATCTATCCCAAGGTTCAAGTCTGCTACGCAGCAAACTTCCGGTGCTATTGAATTCATGCGAACTGCTCATGAAAGTAGGCGATGAGTACCGTATCCAGACCGAGGAAAGCGCGGCCTGGAACGATGAATTCTTGAGCCAGAGATCCAGCCTGGCCAGTACGGCTCACAGAATTGAAACAGAGCGCGATGACCGCATCAGACGCAAGGTCAGTGAGTTTCTGCGCAAAGTTTCCATCCAACACGGAATGTCCAGGACACCGCGTGACATTGCAACGATATTTGATTCCCAACTCCCCTCCGACGCTTCCGAAAAGATCTGTGTCTGGGTTCGTGACGGCTGGAGCACGGACGAAAATTCGGTTTTAGCCGATGCCCGACACGCTGGAAACCAATCTCCCACGATCTTCGTCTATATTCCTAAACGATCGGCTGATGATCTCCGTCATCAGCTCATGGATTACAAAGCCGCCAGCGCTACCCTGGAAAAACGGGGAGTTCCTTCCACTCCGGAAGGCGCCGAAGCCCGTGCCGCCATGGAAACGGCAAAATATAACGCAGAAACACGCATAGCTGCACTGTTGGAGGATGCGTTTTCCGGGGCCAGAGTCTTTCAAGGAGGCGGCAACGAAATCCTGGGCAATGACCTTCAGGACAAAGTGACGGAAGCAGCTAAAAATTCTTTGGCACGCCTGTTTCCGCAATTCGATTTGGCAGACAACAACGGCTGGACCAAAGTTCTGGAACGCGCTCAAAAAGGTGCTCCTGACGCCTTAAAAGCAGTTGGATATGATGGCGAACCTGGGGCCAATGTTGTCTGCAAGGCCATCCTGGGCTTTATTGCTGGAGGCAAAAAAGGCGTCGATATTCGCAATCATTTTGAAGGTTCTAAATTCGGCTGGCCTCGGGATGCCGTGGACGGTGCCCTGCTCGTCATGGTCAACGCAGGTCTTGTTCGTGCCCAGGATGACATGGGAAAGACCTTGGACGCGAAGATCTTGGACCGCAAAAATTTCGGCAAGACCTCCTTTCGGGTTGAAGCAACCACCATCAGCACGGCCCAAAAAATTCAGATCCGCAAGGTACTGCAAAAAATCGGCATCACCGCCAAACAGGGCGAGGAATCCGCCTCGATCCCCGAGTTTGTGCAGCGCATGAAAAACCTGGCCGAACAAGCTGGCGGTGACGCTCCCAAGCCAACGCAACCAGACTCTACCTGTCTGGAAGGCATCAGATTAACTAACGGAAACGAACAGCTTCTTGCTGTGTACAATCTGCGTGATGAGCTAACCACCCTGATCGACACGTGGACGGACGTCGCGGAAAAAATCTCCAAACACTGGCCTGCCTGGACCACCTTGTTGCGTCTGAAAAAACAAGCCACCACCTTTACCCAAGCCAAGCTGCTTTTAGATCAAGTCTCGACCATTGAGCAGGAACGGCAGCTATTGAATGATCCCGACCCGGTAAGCCCCCTCTTATCCAGCCTGGCCCAAATCCTACGTGCAGAACTGAACCGTCTTGATCATGACTATTCGACCAAACACGAAGAAGGCATGACCCGGCTTAAACAGGATGACAATTGGCTGCAACTGGAGCCGGAACAACGTCATCAGCTTCTATCCGGCCAAATGCTGCATGAGGCCGCTAGGCCAAAAGTAGAAGTTCAAGCAACGGAAGACGTGCTGCGTACATTGGAAGCTTTCTCGCTGAGCATGTTTGAGGACCGAATTGCCGCCATGCCGGGGCGGTTTGACGCAGTTCTGCAAGCTGCGGCGGAACTCATGGAACCGGAAGCGAAGTTCGTTCACCTGCCGCGCCGGACCATCAAAACCAAAGATGAATTGGAGGCTTGGCTTGCAGAAGTAAAGACCCAACTCGACACCGCATTGGAAGCTGGTCCCGTGGTCATCAAATAGAGAAATGATAATGCCAACAGAGTATTCTTTCTCAGCCCAGGACTGGATCAAGATACATCTTAACGATGGTCTCCACCTTGCTCCCGAATGCCTACAAGCTGTGCAGAACTTCACGCTGATGTGGAATCTTTTTGAATCCCTTCTTTGTGGGAATTTTGCAAAAATATCTGTTTTTGATCAAATAGCGACACGGCATGAATTCAAAGAGCCGTCCGCTTCTCTCGTCAACTCGTTTTCATACTTTAGATCCCGATACGTATCTAATGGGAATTTCACTGCTCTTTTTGAAGGATTGCGATTCAGAAGGAATGATCGTCAAGAAGTTGTCGAAAAAGCGTTGAAATCGGAATCTCCATCCCTCTCCGAAATAGTTCTGGCCACGATGCTCATCGTTTATCGTCTCAGAAACAACCTCTTTCACGGTCTGAAAAGCGTCTCCTCACTCAACAATCAGACTGACAATCTGAATGTTGCAGCCCGAGCCTTGGCCGCAATTATTGAACTTCACGGACACCCCGCACTCACTAGGAGCAATCATGCAGCCTCTCGCTAAGGCTCTCCGCAACGATTTGGAGAAAACCGTCAAATCAGCCCGCGACATCGCTGAAAGTGCGGCCAAGGCTTGTCTGGAACAACTTGGAGTTGGTGAGCCTGCTCCATTTTCACATTTATCTGATGATCAAAAGGACTTGCGCCGCAGGCTTCGTGCCCACGGGCGGCAACTTGGAGATTATCGCTCTGCCAAAGGTGAACAGGAAATAACCCGCCTCCTGGAAGAGGTGGCCTACGAACATTGGCATCGCATGCTTTTTGCCCGGTTTCTGGCTGAGAATAATCTGCTCATGTTCGACGGCGTGGCCGTCACCTTGGAAGAATGCGCGGAACTTGCCGAAGACGAAGACTTCGCCAATGAATGGGAAATGGCTGCCAACTTGGCCGGAGCCATGCTGCCTCAGATATTTCGCACGGATTCTATTGTCTTCAAACTGAAGTTTTCTCCTGAACACCAACGCAGTCTGGAACTGCTCATTGCTGAGTTACCCGCAGATGTATTCACGGCTTCCGATTCCTTAGGTTGGGTCTACCAGTTCTGGCAGAGCAAGCGCAAAGAAGATGTCAATGCTTCCGAGGTCAAAATCGGCGCACGGGAACTGCCAGCCGTGACCCAACTTTTCACAGAGCCCTACATGGTCGCTTTTCTGCTGGATAATTCCTTGGGCGCTTGGTGGGCGGCGCGGCGATTATCAGCAGAAGACTTGCGGACAGCGCAAAGCGAAGAGGAATTGCGAGAAAAGGTCGCACGTCCAGGGGTGCCGCTGGAATATCTGCGCTTTGTTCGTCAGGACGATGAATCGTGGACGCTAGCGGCGGGGCCATTTTCCTCATGGCCGCAGGATTTGTCTGAGTTCAAGGTGCTCGACCCTTGTTGTGGGTCTGGCCATTTCCTGGTGGCGGCCTTTCTGATGCTTGTGCCTATTCGCATGGCCTTGGAAGGATTGAACGCCCAAAACGCAGTTGATTGGGTACTTACCGAAAACATACACGGCTTGGAACTGGATAAACGCTGCGTGGAGTTGGCCGCTTTTGCCCTAGCCATAACAGCCTGGAAATATCCGGATGCTGGCGGCTACCGGGCATTGCCGGAATTGAACGTGGCCTGTTCCGGATTGGCCGTTGGCGCGGACAAGGAAGCGTGGACCAGCCTGGCTCCGGAGCACAGTAAATTACGCAACGCTCTGGCGCTCATGCATGATGAATTTCGGCATGCTCCAGTATTAGGCAGTCTGCTCAACCCATCGAAAAGCATCGCTGCCAATTTGGTAGACATGGACAGCCTGGCCCCAATCCTCACCAAAATACTGGCCCAGGAAGACGCGCTGGAAAAACACGAAGCTGGTGTCATTGCCCAAGGCATAGCCAAAGCAGCGCAGCTTTTGAGTGGGACATATCAGTGGGTAATTACCAATGTGCCATATCTGACTCGGGGCAAACAAGTTGATGTTCTAAAGGATCATTGTGAGCAGCACTACCCGGCGGCCAAGAATGACTTGGCTACGGTTTTTTTGGATCGTTGTCTGGAACTATGCGTTCACGGGGGCACGACCAGCATTGTTTTGCCGCAGAATTGGCTGTTTTTAACCAGTTATAAAAAGTTTCGGGAGAGGTTGCTCAAGAGAGATACCTTGCACCTCATTGCTCGTATGGGTCCAGGAGCCTTTGAAACCATTAGTGGCGAGGTAGTGAAAGCCATTTTAATCACCCTTAGCCGTGGAAATTTGACTAAAGAATCTGGTGGGCTACTTGGTAATTTCGCTGATGGAAAGTTAATTCGCGGTGTCGATGTTTCCGACCCCCGCACCGCCACAGAAAAAGCGGCGCAGTTGATAATGGCAGAAATCAAGAGTTTTGAACAGGCGAAGCAATTGGAGAATCCAGATGCGAGAGTGGCTTTTGAACAATTTGAAGACCTGCCTCTTCTTGCTGATATCGCCGAGTATGGCAAAGGAAGTACCACCGGAGATGGACCCAGATTTTTGCTCAATATCTGGGAGTTCCCTCAAATCTTGGATTTCCATGTTTATTGGCTTAACTCACCCAGCGAAGGAGATTCGTGGTCTGGTAGAGGTCAAGTTTGCAAAGTGCCATTATCTGATTCAGAACTTAACTCTCAGTTAGGATGTTGGCTCAGGGGCGGAGATGTGTATGGCCTCCAAGGTGTCGCCGTAAACAAAATGCGGAAGCTTGAACCTTTCCTTTATGATGGAGAAGCTTTCGATGACAACATCTGCCCTATCTGTCCGAAGGACTCCAGCCTAATTCCTGCAACTTGGGCGTATGTGTCTTCCAGTTATTATCATGAACGCGTCCGTGCTGTTGATCAGGCGTTGAAGGTAACCGCTGGAACGATTACCAAAGTGCCCTTCGATCTCGACCATTGGACCAAAATCGCCGCAGAAAAATACCCCTACGGTCTGCCCAAGCCTTATACCGACGACCCCACCCAATGGATCTTCCACGGCCACCCCTGCGGTTCGGTCATTTGGGATGAACACAATAAAACGACTGCCCATGGCCAACTGCGCATTGAAGCAAATGTACTGCACATTGCCGTTGCCCGCTTGCTTGGCTACCGTTGGCCGGCTGAACTCGATTCAGCAATGGAATTCGCCCATGAACAAAGTGAATGGGTGGTTCGCAGCGAAGAGCTTCTTTCATATGCCGACGACGATGGCATTGTCTGCATTCCACCGGTCCGGGGCGAAGCCTCTGCTGCTGACCGCCTCCTCAATCTGCTGGCTGCCGCATATGGTGACGAATGGTCCTCCGAGACATTGAACCAACTCCTGAGCCAAGCCGAACACGCAGGCAAGACATTGGAAACCTGGCTGCGTGAAAAATTCTTCACTCAGCACTGTAAGCTGTTCCAGCACCGCCCCTTCATCTGGCACATTTGGGATGGCCTGCGCGACGGCTTTGCGGCCTTGGTCAACTACCACAAACTCGACTACAAAAACCTCGAAACCCTGACCTACACCTATCTTGGAGACTGGATCACCCGTCAGAAGCAGGACATCGCCAACGGTGTGGATGGGGCGGCGGAAAAACTCGCCGCCGCCGAAACTTTGAAAAAAAGCCTGGAACTGATTCTGGAAGGCGAAAAGCCCTACGACATCTTCGTGCGCTGGAAGCCCCTCGACAAACAACCCATTGGCTGGAACCCGGACCTCAACGACGGCGTGCGCCTCAACATTCGTCCCTTCATAACCGTCCCCGATGTGGCCAAAAAAGGCGCAGGCATCCTCCGTGACAAACCCAACATCAAATGGGACAAAGACCGGGGCAAGGATGTGAAATCTGCGCCATGGTTTCCTGTTTTCAAAGGCGACCGAATCAACGATCATCATTTGAGTTTGGCGGAAAAACGAACAGCACGGAAGGTTAGAGGAGAGGCACAATGACCGAATTTCACACCAAGGCTCAATTCTGGAAATGTGCGCTTCAGGTCAACCCGGTAGACTACATCTCCTACAGAGGAGCTGACCATGGAATGTCTCAGGAGCAATATAATCAAAAACTCGTTGAGGTTGCCCTTGAAAACAATATCAAGGTGATTGGCTTGGCCGACCATGGCAATGTCGATGGCGTAGACGCAATTCGTACCGTAATGAATCAACAGGGAATTTTGGTTTTTCCCGGGTTTGAAATAGCATCTACCGAGAAAGCACATTTTGTCTGCCTATTCACTGAAAGCACAACTATAGATCAGCTTAATCGCTATTTGGGTGCGTTGGGATTGACCAATCCTGCCAATGGAGTGTGGCCGTCAAACCTTAGCGGAAATGACCTTCTCCAAAAAGTCGAAGAACTTGGTGGGGTAATTTATGCTTCGCATTGTACCGACGACAGTGGTGTTCTTCGACAGAGACTTGTCCACGTGTGGCAGAATCCACTACTCAAGGCGGCACAAATCCCCGGCACCTTGGATGATCTGAAAAATGGAGAAGGGAACGCATACAGGCGAATCCTTCTCAACTCTGATCCAGCCTATAGACGTGATCTCCCGGTGGGCATCATTAACGCCAAGGATGTTGCCGAACCTGATGATTTAGCCAATCCCAAAGCCTCCTGCCTGATCAAGATGACCAAACCCTGTTTTGCTTCGTTCAAGCTGGCTTTTCAGGATCCCCAATCACGAGTACGCCTCAACAGCGATGTTTCTGAAAAATATTATTCTCGCATAGAACGCTTAAAAATTACCGGTGGCTACCTGGATGGGGTTGAGATTGAATTCTCTGAACATCTCAACGCGGTCATTGGGGGACGTGGAACCGGAAAATCAACATTGATTGAATGCATCCGTTATGCCCTGGGATTGAGGCCCATTGGGAAAAATGCCCAAAAGCAGCACGATGAGATCATCAAGGAAAATCTGGGAAATTCACGCGCACGAGTTGAACTGGTGATTCGCTCGTCCAAGATGAATGGAAAGCGCTTTATCGTGGCCAGGCGCTACGGTGAGAGTACCAATGTCAGCGATGAGATCGGCAGTCCTTCCACTTTCACGCCCGCTGACCTGTTGCCGGAAATTGAGATTTACGGACAAAATGAAATTTATGAAATTGCTCAGGATAAGAGCAGCCAACGCCAGTTGCTGAGTCGTTTTCTGGAATCGGGCCAGCAAGACAGTGAAGCAAGCATCCACCAGGCGCTCCGGAAATTAGCGGAAAACAGGCAGAAACTGATCGAGGCACAAGGGAGGGTTGCGGCGATTGAGGATGAAGTTGCCCGGCTTCCAAAATTGGAAGAACAGGTTGGCCAATTCAAGAGCCTAGGACTGGAAGACAAACTGAAAGTTGTACCACTACTTGAAACGGAAAAGCGTTTGTTGCAGCGTGTGCAGGCCGAAGAAGGGCCTAATCTTAATGAAGCATTCCAGACTATCCGGGATAGTTTGCCAGATACTACATTTTTAAGCGAGTCATCGCTTGAAAAGCTTCCACATGCCGAAAGACTGCGCCAGATGAAAACGGCTTTGGATAGCCTGCGTGTTGAGGCCGAAATCCTGTTGAACCTGTGGCAAAGCAAATACACCACCGCGAAGGAAGGCATTGACAAACTTGCTCACGAATTAACCGCAGATATTTTACGAGAAGAAGCCGTCCTTGAGGAAACCTTCAAGGGTCTTCCCTCCAGTGAAGGGAAAACCGGCAAGCAGATCGGCCTGGAATTTCAGGCCTTAATGAAAGAAATTGAACGTATTCGTCCCAAAAAAATATTGATAGAAAATCATAAAAAACTGACCGCAGAGCTACAAAAGCAGCGTAAATCGATACTGGATGAGTTGTCTGCAACACGAGCAAATCGTTCTGCACAATTTGCCCGGGCGCTGAAAAGGCTTAATAAACGTCTCGCCGGAAAGCTTCGTCTGGAGGTTAAGGCGGAATCTGATAAAAGACCGATAATAGACTTTTTGCTGGGATGCAGGATGGATGGAGTGGGTGAAGCCAGGCTTTCCTGGGTTAAAGATGCAGACGATTTTTCGCCGGTTAAGTTGGCTGAAATGATTCGAGGTGGAGCTGATGCACTGCGTAACGCGAAGTGGGGGCTTACTCCCACAGTGGCCGACGCGCTAGTGCGATTAGCACCAGAACAAGTCCTGCAACTCGAAGAACTGGAACTACCCGATCTTATCAATATAGAATTGAACACCGCTCATGATGGTCAGGAAAACTTTAGGCCACTGGACAAACTCTCAACTGGACAACAATGCACGGCAATACTGCACCTACTGCTTTTGCAGAACCTTGATCCTTTGATGATGGATCAGCCTGAAGACAACCTCGATAATGCGTTTATAGCAGATCGCATTGTGGCCGAACTACGCTCTGCCAAAATTGCCCGTCAGTTTATTTTTGCAACTCATAACGCCAACATACCCGTGTTCGGCGATGCGGAATGGATCGGGGTGTTTGAGGCCGCAGATGGTCAGGCGCAGATGCCTGTTGAGTCACAGGGCGCGATCGATGTACCCGAAGTCAGAGATAAAGCCGCCATTATTCTGGAAGGTGGCAGGGCCGCGTTCAACCAACGTAAAGCCAAATATGGATTTTAAGGTGATGTATGCTGAAAGCTGAATTGTTTGAAATAATCGCTAACGGAGAAAATTCCGGCGTTGAATTTAAACGTGATGACATTCGACCCGAACAACTGGCCAAAGAAATAGTCGCCTTTGCCAATCTACAAGGCGGTCGAATTCTCCTGGGTGTGGAAGATAGTGGTCATATTTCAGGCTTGCAGCGACCTGAGACGCAGGAGTGGGTATTGAATGTGTTCAGAGACAAGGTGCATCCCCAGATTATTCCCTTCTATGAAGAGATCGTTGTTGAAGATAATCGTCGTGTTGGAATCATCACACTTTCGATGGGAGTATCCAAGCCCTATGTGGTGAGGCACAGCAATCGGGAGGAAATATATATCCGCATGGGTGATCGGTCTGAACTCGCAAGTCGGGAACAACAATTGCGACTTTTTGAGAGCGGCGGATTGCTCCATGTTGAAGTAATGCCGGTTGCAGGCACCTCATTGGGCAATATTGATACAGATAGACTTGACTATTATCTGAGGTCAATCATCAAAGACCCTGAAATACCAAGCACTGATTCTGAATGGATTGAACGCTTGCTGGGCCTTGGACTTATGGCTGAAGACGGCTTGGGAAATACTGTATGCTCGGTAGCAGGTTTAGTGTGTTTTGGGATCAAACCCCGGCGATTTCTTCGGCAGGCGGGTTTACGGGTAATGGCCTATGCCGGGGAAGACAAAGAGTATCAGGCGCTGCTGGATGTGGTTCTGGACGCGCCTTTGGTAGGGCGATGGCAGGTTACTGAATCAGGACAAAAACAGTTGGTTGATGAAGGCCTTATAGAAAAATTTTCGTCCGCCATCGAACCTTTTATCACACAAGAATCATCTGATATCGACGAGCATATGCGGCGAGAAAAAACCTGGTTTTATCCCTGGGAAGCCATTCGGGAAACAGTCATCAATGCCTTGGCCCACAGAGACTGGACACGATCAGTAGATATCGAGGTCACTAATTATTCTGATCGGTTGGAGGTTATTAGCCCTGGAAAACTTCAAAATTCAATGACTATTGGCAAGATGGTTGCCGGTCAACGCTCTCCTCGAAATACCCTGATTATGGAGATCCTGCGCGACTATGGCTATGTCGATTCCCGGGGAATGGGAGTGCGAACCAAAGTTATCCCCCTTATGCGAATCTTGAATCACATCGACCCAATTTTTGAAGCAACGGACGATTATCTAAAAACTGTTCTTCCCAGGAAAAAGGCGGATGTCCAAGGTCATTAACAACATCAAAAAAGCAATTGGTGATGCCGCTGTTTTCAACCCTGAGATACAGGTCGCACCAGCATGCATTCTTTGGCCTGATCGAGACCGTCAGTGGGAAGCCGTCATACCCATTCTTCAGACCGAACTGCCAGAACTCATGATTCTAGGTGACTATGTGCCGGACGAGCGCATGGGGCCTGCCATCTGGCTGCGCTGTGTGCTCTCTGGCCGTGCCGAGGATGTCTCCCTCCCACTAGACCAAACACCGATTTTTTATCTTCCCGGCGTGAGTCGCCAAGACTTGAGAGCTGTTGAAAGTTGTCCGGAGCACCTGAAACCGCTTGCTGAGTTGCAATATCGGGGAACGATCTGGAATCAAAGCAATGCAAAGGACTGGACCATTCTCGCCTTTTTGAGATCAGCCCAAGGGGGCTTGGGCTTAGACGTCGCCCAAGACAACGACACCAAACAGTCTATGCTACTGGCACTCAGCCGCCTGCTAGATGAAGACGTCGAACAGTTAAAAGGTAAACGCCTTGATGCCGAATTTTTCAAAAAACTTCTGATCGGCGATCCGCGTCGGCAAATTTTGGAGTGGATCGACCACCCAGAAAAATACCGAACCAGCTCTAGTGAAAACGAATGGCTGGCGTTTATTGAGGTTTGCCGGTCTCAGTTTGGCATCCATCCTGAAAAAGATGGTCCCCTTGTTGCTTCTGAGCGACTCGCTTTGAGAGAAGGTCCGTGGAAAACCGTGTGGGACAGATTTTGCGAAGCACCGAACAGGTATCCGAATATCCCCGCACAAATAAAAAAAAACAAAATGCCAGGCACACCTATGCTTTGGAGTTTAGGCAATATTTCAGACTACGAAGCTTGGCCACAGTGGAACGAATTCCAGGAAAAATCATTACGCCAGGGTCTCTTATCCCTTGCCAATAATATTGCATCCACTTGCCGCACTGAACTCATCAAACTTGAACAGCACCATGGCGCACGTCGAAGTCTAGTATGGGCGGAATTACGCGAAGCTCCTTTGGCCTTAGCCCTGGAGCACTTGGTCGCGGCGGCGTCTGGAACCCAAAAGTTCTTGAACGCAGGCACCCTGGATGACGTGGCAAAGGCGTATCTGGAAAATGCCTGGAAAGCCGACGATGCGGTCTTGTCCGCGCTAGCAGTAGTGGAAAATAAGGACGATTTTGACGCCGTGACAGCGGCTATTCGCAGCATCTACCTTCCTTGGTTGGAAGACTCCGCCCGCCATCTGCAAAATATCTGGAAGCCAAGAGCAAAAAATGATTCCCAATCGTCTGATGCCGAGAACTGTATTGTCTTTGTAGACGGTTTACGCGCTGATTGCGCTCGGCGATTGAAATCCATCCTTGAAGCAAATGGTGCAGTCATTGACGAACAGATCCGATGGGCTGCATTGCCAAGTGTGACCGGGACGGGAAAGCCAGCGGTGGCACCTTTGGCTTCAACCAGTGCTGCGGAGAATCCAAGTCCCACAGACTTTCAAGCGATGTCTCCGTATCAATTCGAAAAAGCTCTCAAAGACTCAGGTTGGATGGTAACCCGAGCCAAAGATCCGATTCCAGCCCCAATTTGCCAAGGCTACCCCGTCGCGTCGACGGTCAACAAACTTTGGGTGGAGATCGGCAACATCGATCACGAAGGACACGAACGCGGAGCGAAACTTGCGAAACAGCTCCCGGCCCTCCTGGCAGAAGTTGCCGAAAGAATCGAAGCCCTGCATTCTGCGGGATGGTCTCGCATTCGAGTAGTCACTGATCATGGCTGGCTCCTCCTGCCTGGTGGTCTGCCCAAATCAAACCTGCCCAGCGCCGTTTCTGAAAGCAAATGGGGTCGGTGCGCCCTGATAAAATCCGGAGCAATTACCGATCATCGCATATTTCCTTGGCATTGGAATCCTGACGAGTCAGTCGTTCTGGCCGATGGAATCAGTTGCTTCCGAAGCAACGAAGAATACACCCATGGTGGTTTAAGCCTTCAAGAATGCTTAACCCTAGACCTGATTGTATCTTCTGATTCTCCTCAAGAAGCCGTCACCATCGCCGAAGTCCGTTGGAAAGGCTTACGCTGTTCCGTGCTAGCCCAAGGCGCGTTGAGCGGGCTTCAACTTGACGTCCGCAAATTTGCAGAAGATGCAAATACGTCCCTCATCAATCAAGCCAAACCCATTGAAGATGACGGACGCGCTTCTGTGCTGATCGTTGACATGGACGGGGATCTGGACGGAACAGATGCTTTTATCGTGCTAACCAATGATGCGGGCACAGTGACAACACAAATTTCGACACGAATCGGTGGATAACCATATGAATTTGGACGCAATTGATCGCAAAGCGGCCTCGACGTTTGAAGGCTATCTGGTTCGCAAGGACCTGGTTCGAACCTTCAGCAGACAGTTTCCTGTCCCAACCTATGTCGTGGAATTTTTGCTCGGCAGGTATTGCGCCAGTATCGATCAGGATGAGATCGATGAAGGTCTGGGCATTGTCCAACGGCAACTCCTGGATCGCACCGTCAAGGCTGGCGAGGAAGAACTTTTCAAATCTCGCGCCAGGGAGAAGGGACAGGTCAAAATCATCGACCTTGTATCCGCCCGTCTTGATGCCAAATCCGATTCCTACCTGGCGACTCTGCCTAGCTTAAGGCTCACAGACGCACGCATTGAGGCTGCCGTTGTCAGCAAACACGAGCGCATGCTGACCGGAGGCTTTTACGCTGAGATCACACTTGGCTACGACCCGATAATCGCCCAAGAAAAAACTGGACGCCCTTTCGGAATTGACGGTTTGCGGGAGATCCAACTTTCGAATCGAGATGTCCTGGAGAAACTTGGCGAAGCAAGAGCACAGTTCTCCACCAAGGAGTGGAAGACATTACTTCTGCGCTCAATTGGCATCGATGATTCCTCGCTGTCGGAACGACAGCAAAATGCCCTCTTTTTGCGAATGGTTCCTTTTGTTGAGCGTAACTTCAATATGGTCGAACTTGGCCCTCGCGGAACCGGCAAAAGTCATTTATTCCAGCAGGTTTCGCCTTATGCCCACTTGATCTCCGGTGGAAAGGCTACTGTAGCCAGAATGTTCGTGCATATGGGCACCGGACAAAAAGGACTTGTTTGCCAATACGATGTCGTCTGCTTTGATGAAATTTCCGGGATATCTTTCGACCAGAAAGACGGCGTAAACATCATGAAGGGCTACATGGAGTCCGGTGAATTCAGCCGTGGAAAGGAAAGCATCAGGGCGGACGGAAGTGTTGTCATGGTAGGCAACTTCGATGTCGACGTGGAACACCAGCAACGGGTCGGCCATCTTTTTGGCCCAATGCCAGCCGAAATGAGGGATGACACTGCCTTCATGGACCGATTGCACGCATTCCTACCAGGCTGGGATGTACCCAAAATCAGCAAGGAACTGCTAACCAATCATTTCGGATTGGTCAGCGATTTCCTTTCAGAGTGTTGGACCCAACTCCGAAATCAGAGCCGTGTCTCACAGCTTCAAAACAGAGTTTTCTATGGTGGCGCACTGTCAGGTCGGGACACCAATGCCGTGAACAAAACCGTGAGCGGTCTGCTTAAACTTCTTCATCCTGACGGCACACAGCTTATTCCAGAGGAAGATATTGAATGGGCGGTCAGAATCGCCATGGAATCTCGAAGACGCGTAAAGGAACAGCAAAAAAGAATCGGTGCCGCCGAATTCCGAAATACCCATTTCAGTTATGTGATGGGGACGGACGGTGTGGAGAAATTCGTTTCAACACCTGAACTTCAAAGCGACAACAGCATCGGAACAGATCCGCTGGAACCTGGTCAGGTCTGGACCATTAGCCCGGGTGGTAATGGCGAAAATCCTGGACTTTACCGAATCGAAGTTAACGAAGGACCAGGCTCTGGGCTGAAGGTTCTCAACAAACCTATTCCACCGGCATTTCGGGAAAGCATCGGATGCGCCGAGCAGAATCTCTATTCACGGGCAAGCCAACTGGTCGGAGACAAAGACCCAAGGCACCACGAATTCACAGCTCAACTTAGGGCCTTTGATGCCTCAAAATCAGGAGCCAAGATCGGCGTTGCGGCTTTGGTGGCGTTATGCACTGCCCTGCTCAAAAAAAGCGTGCGGGGCGGGCTTATACTGGTAGGCGAAATTAATCTTGGCGGTTCAATTGAATCAATTCATAATCCAGTAAATATTGCCGAAATAGCAGTGGAAAAAGGAGCGACGTCTCTTTTGATTCCAGTTTCATGTCGAAAGCAATTATTCGATTTATCAGATGATATGGCGACAAAAGTTGATATTCAGTTCTATTCTGACGCTAAAGATGCGTTATTGAAAGCAATTATTGAATAATTTAAATTTTCTCACTAGATTAATAAAACCATATCTAATGAATCCTTTAAGCCAAGACTTGAGTGATATTGCTCATAAATGCATGAAAAAAAATCTTATAATCTAGCAATTATTTTAATTGCAATAATTTATGACTACTCACATCAATACTAATTTAAAAAAATGTTCATGCCAAGGACTTAATAGCAACTGCTACATGTGCTATGGAAAAGGGTGGATAGACGATGGAATCGACTTTAAAGTATATAGTATTAGCTCTAAATTTGAAAATAGCGAAGATATTTTCTGGGAGATTGAAATATATATTCAAAGAAAACAATATAATTTGGCTAGAAAATTACTTAATGAAAACAAAAACAAATTAA
Source organism: Desulfomicrobium sp. (assembly GCA_050252955.1). Classification (GTDB taxonomy): domain Bacteria; phylum Desulfobacterota; class Desulfovibrionia; order Desulfovibrionales; family Desulfomicrobiaceae; genus Desulfomicrobium. The sequence goes on along the minus strand of JBFWJY010000003.1, from coordinate 122,672 downwards.
TGAAAAATTCATACGACCAACTAATTATTAAATGCAACGAAAAAGAAAATAATGAATAACATATATTAATTAATAATTATAATAAAAATACATGTTCAAAAAAAATGAATAACACTGCCATTCCATTCAAGGAAAACGACTGGGTATCCTTTGTAAACGAGCCATCAAAAAAAGGCCAATACACCGGCAGATTCAACCAAATGGGCAAGAATTTTTTTATCGAAATTCGGCTGCCCAGTGGCGAAATCACAAACAAACCGCTTCATGCTCTTGAACCCCTGGTTGGTAAAAAACAGATCATCGACAATTTGCTTGAAGCCCGATTTGGCGGCATCAATGATTTTCGCCGCTGCATAACTTTTGAAAAACTCAAAGGCTGCCTCCATGAAGTTCTCTATTCCATGGAGTCATCCCAAATCGATTTCTACCCATACCAGTTCAAGCCTGTCCTTAAATTCATCAACTCTCCTACGGAACGACTTATTCTGGCAGACGAGGTCGGCCTCGGCAAAACCATTGAGGCCGCCCTGATATGGCTGGAACTCCAAGCACGTCGAAACGCCAGGAGACTGCTAATCGTCTGCCCAGGCATTCTAGCAGACAAGTGGCAGAATGAATTGCGCCATAAGTTCATGATCGATGCTAAGGTCGCAAAATTTGATGACATCAGAAAAGAAATTCATGAAGTAAAAACCTTGGGACCGGGGCATGCCTTTGCCTTCATTGCCACGTATCCGGGCCTGCGGTCGCCGAAAAACGAACTGCGCATGCTGGACAAATATGAATTCAATCCCAAGCAGGCCCATCCCAAGACAGCTTTTTTGCACGCCATAAGACACTGGGAGGAACAATCCCCTCCGTTCGACCTCGTAATCTTTGATGAAGCCCACTACATGCGCAACTCTGCCACGTCGGTCTTTCGCATGGGAGAAGCGCTGAGTGCCAGTGCTGGAGCGGTACTGTGCGTTTCTGCTACGCCAGTTAACAATAGCAACAAGGACCTCCACTCCTTGCTACGCCTCATCGATGAAGATTTTTTTGAAACCCAGGATCAGTTCGACGAATTGATTCACGCCAACCAACCGACAGTAATCGCCTCAAACCTGTTGGCAAAAAGACCCATTGATTTGCAGCAGCTTCGCCTCGCCATCGAGGGCATGGAACAGAACTACAGCATCAACAACTCTCCCATCTTCAAAGATGTCAAAGAGATGATGCGAAACCCAGAGATCGAAGACAAATCGTTCATCATAAAACTCCAGGATAATATCGAAAAATTGAACCTATTGGGAAATTACATCAATAGGACTCGCCGTGTTCAGGTTGCAGAACGAAGAGCAATCAGGGAGCCTCGCGTCATTTCCGTGGAATACACGGATGAGGAGGCCGTACTCTATAGCACCATCCTGAAGCTTGTCCGAAAACAATGCTTCCAAGAAAAGAGGCCGTTTCATATTTTCAAGATACTCGGACTCCAATTGAGAGCGGCAAGTTGCCTACCTGCAATGGCGGACGAAATAAAAACCGGCATCCACGGCGAGATGGACGACCTTGTTTCCGATGCCGTATATTATGAAGGCGACGGAGAATGGGAAGATGAAATCCATGAAGAATATGACTTATCGGAACTACGAATCACCGATTATGATTTTGAACAGCACGATAGCAAATATGCAGCGCTACTGGATATGCTGGAAAAAACGGAAGGCAATGAAAAAATTATCATCTTCGCCTTTTACCGCTCCACTCTAGCCTATTTATCAAGGCGACTGAAGTCAGACGGATACAGAAATAGTGTTATACACGGTGGGATAAACAACGCCTCACGCTGGGAGGCCATTGAAAATTTCAAAGAATCGCAAGATGTTAAAATTTTGTTGTCTTCTGAAGTCGGCAGTGAAGGTATTGACCTCCAGTTTTGCAGAATTCTCGTCAATTATGACCTGCCTTGGAATCCCATGCGCGTAGAGCAGCGCATCGGTAGAATTGATCGTGTTGGCCAAAAACATGAAAAACTTCTTATATTTAACTTCAAAGTAAAGAACACAGTCGAAGAAAGATTATATGAAAGTCTCCATGGCAAGTTGAACATGTTTTCATCAAGCCTGGGCGACTTCGAAGCAGTCATCGGGGAAGAAGTTCAAAAACTGACAGTCGAACTGCTGAGTAAGGAATTGACGCCGGATCAGGAAGCAAAACTGATCGAACAGACGAATCAGGCCATCCAAAACAAAATCAATTTGTTGAGCACGTTGGAAGAAAAAGGAGACGCGCTCGTAGCCTTTTCCGATTATGTGCAACAAAAAATTCAGGAAATGAAAGATGAGGAAAAATACATAACTCCCATCGAACTGGAGGACTATGTAAAGGATTTTTTCCAAAGGGAATTCCAGGGATGTGAAATAGTGGAGAATTCTCCAGCAAAGGGTTGCATGAACCTCAAACTGACACAGGACGCTTACTTATCCCTCAACAAGTTCATGGCCGATGACAAATCGCTCATGGCTCAGCAACTTCGCATAAAGACTCTGACGATCACATTTGACAGGGAAATCAAGCAAAGCCTGGGGCACTCTCATAAAAAGGTGATTTTCATCACCCACCTGTCGCCACTCATCAAATGGATAACAGACCATAACAGCCAGCAAGAAACAAATTTCCATAACGTTTGCGCACTAGAGTGCAAAGATGATGAAATTCAACCCGGACTATATTGTTTTTTGATCGAAAGATGGAGATTTTCTGGAATCTCTAAAAGAGAACAGCTCGCGTATGCGATAGAACCAATCGAAGGAAATAAGAAAGCTTTCTATCACCAAGAAGCAGAATATATTATCAACAAAATTCTCAGAAAATCAAAATCGTATAAATATACGGAAATTGACTATAGCAATTTAAAATCAACATACAAAAGACTTGAAAACAATCTATTCAATATTTACGGAAAAAAATACGAATCTTTCGAAAAAGACAACACGACAATTTTTGAAATAAAAAAATCAAGAGTGATAAATCATTACGATAAAAGAATTTCTAGCGCAAACCAAGCCTTGATCACAATGCAAGAGAATAAGCGCACCCAGAACATGATCAACCTCACCAAAGCGCGAATCGCATCTGAAGAACAAAACAAAAAAAACAAACTGGATCAACTCACGTCAAAAACCACCCCAGATACAGAACAAACCAAGGTATTGGCCGGAATAATTCTCATTAATCCATAAACAACGAAAGCGGCATGAACACCAAGCGCAATCCATATGTTTTTCAGATTGGTTTTGATTTTGGAACTGCTTATTCGAAATGTGTCATTCGAGACCTAAACAGAGACGAAGCGTTTGTATACATTCCAAAAATCTCGATCAATGACAACATGCCGTTTCTATTCCCCAGCGCTATTCACTTTGAGAATGGTTTCTTTTCTACATACCAATCGAAGCTAAAATTTTTTGAACATGAGGATCAACAGCTTAACTACTTAAAGCTCGCACTTGAAGGATCCGCAAATGGCACCAATAAAGACATTCTAGATAAATACGAAAAGTGTGCACAAACAGTCGGTTTTGAAACAAATGAATTTGCTTTTTTGGCCACAGTTTTTTTTCTTGCAAAATCAATATCTGAAATAGTTAATCATATAAAATTCAAGACAAAAGATTATGGAAAAAATGATTTCGACATGATAGCGATAAATATGTGCATACCTGTTTATTGCGCAAATGAAATAATAATCAAATCAAAATTTTCTGAAGCTTTAAATTGTGCATGGGAATTATCCAACCATCTACATCAGAGAGATAAAATATCTATCCAAGACTTTGAAAAGCTTACGAAAAAATTTCGCAATTCTTGTGTAAAATCAGAAGATTTGTGTTACTTATATCCTGAAGTTAGTGCAAACATGCATGGATTTGTCCGATCACGAGCTTCAAAGCCAGGGACATACATGTTTTCTGACATAGGGGCTGGAACAGTCGATCAATGCATATTCATATTTGATAAAACAGACAAAATTGACAAAGTAGCATACATTTCAGCAAAAGTATTTCCACTCGGCTCAAGCATGATTGAGAGAAAATCATTTGAAAATTTTTACTCATTACCACTAAGCAAAAAAGAAATTGTCTTTTCAAATTTCAATAAAATATTGTTTAACATAAAAACAAAGCTTAAATATAAATACGGCGACATTGTAGACGCAATTTTTCCAGACATACAAGACGAACATCTCAATGATTCGAAAATAAAAACACTTTTATTACAAACACTACAAATAATCAAAGAAAACAGAGAATTGTTTGACATCAAAAGCAATAAAGTTTCATCAAATAAAACAACTCATTTCAAAAATAATAAAAAAATTGTTATTAATACAGAAAAAACTTCAACAGCACATAATCTTGAAATTAACGTAATTGATGATTTATTATATTTAATCATAGACGCCATAGGCGACATAAAAAAGGATCTTGACTTAAAAACAAGCCTTAATTTTACAAAAGCTCTTCAAAAAATTCATAACTTAAATAGTGTTAAACTAATTTTCGGCGGAGGTGGGAATACGCCAGTTCCATATCAAGAATCTGTTAAATATGCATTCCATTCAGTTCAAAATACTAAACTACCTGAAATACTAACTCCACCAAAACCAGCTGACCTTGAAGCCGAGGACCATTGGATGCCTCGCTTATCAGTTGCATATGGTCTTTCTTATAACAGATTTGATCTTCACAAAATAATACTCCCACATGACATGAAATCATTAGAACTAACTCATAGTAAAACTTATCATAGACAAATGATCTCTAAGGACGAGTGTTAAAAATGCCAATCAAACATGCAGTCTGGAAAGTCGCTAGCCGTCCAACGCCGCTACCAATCTCAAGATTACCTACAGAGCAGCAATTGGAAGACATGATTATCTCGGAGCCAGATATTTTGTCGAAGGAATGGATGCTGATCGGTCGCCAAGAGCTGACGGGCTTTGGCGGAAGAATCGACCTGTTGGCCATCGCTCCCGATGCTTCCCTGGTCTTGATCGAACTCAAACGCGATAAAACACCACGGGAAATCGTGGCACAAGCCCTCGATTACGCATCCTGGGTGGAACGACTGACCGCTGACAAAATTTCCCAGATTTACCGAAACTTTTCTCACGGGGGGAACCTGGGCACTGCTTTCAAAAACCGTTTTGGCATTGAACTGGACGAAGACGCCCTGAATGCTTCGCACCAGATTCTGCTTGTCGCCTCCGAACTCGACGATTCGACCGAACGCATCATTAGCTACCTGAATACGCGCGATATTGCCATCAATGTCCTCTTTTTTCAGGTCTTTCAGCACGGCGAGGACCAATTTCTCAGCCGGGCCTGGTTCATCGACCCTGGCGAAACGCAAGCGAATGTCGCCGTATCGACTAAGCCCACAGGAGATAAGGAGCCTTGGAACGGGGAATACTATGTTTCCTTTGGAGGTGATTGCACTTGGGAAGAAGCCAGAGAGTATGGTTTCATTAGCGCCGGAGGCGGGAGCTGGTATACGCGGACACTCAAGCTTCTTTCACCAGAAAATAGAATCTGGGTTACCATCCCAAACAAAGGCTTTGTGGGTGTTGGCATTGTTACGGAAGGCGCTCAAACTGTGCACGAATTTACAATTCCAACGCCAGAAGGTGATCGACTTGCTCTGGATGTTCTGAGTACCAAGGATACACTTCGAGACAGGTCGACTGACGCTGAGATGGCTGAGTCATTTGTGCGTATAAAATGGCTAGATACTGTTCCGGAAAATAAAGCCGTTAAAGAAGTCGGTTTTTTCGGTAACCAGAACACGGTTTGCCAACCTACTTCTCCCAAATGGAGACATACTGTCGAACGGCTGAAAACATTCTTTCAAAATTGGAACGGAAAGAACTCGCGTTGATAATTTTCAGCGCCTGACGTTTACGAACCCTTAAGCGGACCCAATATGCCCAGACGCCCCCGACCTGCAAAAACCCAACGCAGTGAACATTGGCTGCGCGTGATGCTCAACGAATCTCTTGAAGTGCTCGACATCGCCATTGCAAGTGCCTTCGGATGGCCGGCCACTGACATCGACTGGCGGTCGCCGCGTCAGGATGACGACTACGCGGAATACTACGATGACGCTTTTCTGGAGCGTTTGGGAGTCGCGAAGCTGACCATGCCTTTGGCTGAATTCTGGCCACGCAGTGGCCCGCGATGGGACGGCCTGGGCCGCACTACCGACGGTAAACTGATTTTGGTTGAAGCAAAGGCTCACATTGCCGAAGCCGTGGACCACCACAGCAAGGCCACGGGCAACGCGCTCCGAAGAATTGAAGACCGGTTGGACGAAGCCAAGGCGGCGTTTGGCGCTGCACGCGACGCCTGCTGGCACACCCCGTTATATCAAATGGCCAATCGGCTCGCCCACCTGCATTTTCTGGCCGGAATCAATGGTCAGGACGCTTACCTAGTGTTCGTATACTTCGCCAATGCTCCAGACGTGCCCAAACCCGTTTCCACTGAAGAATGGCGGGGTGCGATCCGACTTGCACACACATGTCTCGGGCTCAAAAAAAGCAAACTTACTCGAAGAATGGTTTCAATCATTGTGGACCTCCAGCATGGGAATGGGCAACCATTCTCGTCGAAGGCATGAACCGAGTATTCAACAATGATAGAGAGCCTGCACCTCGCTTTCTTCACCACTACTTCACAATCAAGCAGCACGAAATTCTCCGGCAGCTAAAATGCATCAAGTAAGTGATCAGCGCATGCTTGAAATTTTTCAATCTTGGTATGAATTATAGTCACGCACAATCATATCAAGAATTGCAAGCTCAACGCCCAAACCGCACAAATCAAACGCTATAGCCAATGAATTCTTATTAATTTCAAGTGAATAAGCATCAACATATTCATCATAACATATGTCAAGAACATAGGAAGTTTTCGGTACACTGTAAAAATTTTTTTCTATATTTCTTTTGATGAAAATTGAATCATTACTAACAAAATCAAATTCAAAGAAATAACTCATTTCATAATCTTCTTCTTCGCTACCAAAATACTTCCAAACCAAATTGTTTACAGCATCAAAAGCAGCAGACTGATGAATATGCCAAAAATCATGACCATATTCAATTTGATATAAAAATCCAGCCTCAACTTGCTCATAGATAAATACGATATTATCTGATAGCGTATTCATGAATATCCGACTAAGCTCCTGAGCAGATTCTTCAAAACTCCTCTGACTAACATCCAAATTATTAAAAAATAGTTCTATATCACTATCAAATTTAAAAAATAATTGATCTGCATATTCCAAATCAATTGAAATTTTAAAATCATTCCTAAGTTCAATTATTGTCTCATTGTTAGTATTCATAAGATACCCTTAAATTTTAAATGCGCATTGTGTATGGCGACGACACCGACACCAACTCGGCCATCTGCGGGGCTTTGCTTGGAGCGATCCAAAGTGAATCCTCCATACCTACCCAATGGAAAGAGAAAGTGCTTAACTGCCGACCGGAAATAGGAAAACCAGGAGTCCATCGCCCCAGAGCAAAGGAATTCTGGCCGATTGATGCGCTGGAACTTTCTACACACCTAATTTCAGTATGAGAAAAGCTGCCAATCCCAATCAATTGATTTGCTAAGGGATTGGCAGCGAACTGATCATTACATTTGATTAATTTTTGAAGGTGTTAAAATCACTCCTTTGACTTCCATGAATGCGAGACCAAAGATAACGATAAGCTACTGCTACAAACACATTGTGAACATAATCAACCGCAAATCCCATGATCCTGGCTTCATCCTTTGCTATATCGATGCAATCTTTAGCTTCTTTTAATAAGTCGCTATGGCACGACAAATAATTTCCAACAGAAATTTTAAAACTATTAATATCAACAAAATCTTTAATATAATCATAAACATTGTCTTCAATCAAATGTTTATTCTCTTCAATATATTTAGAAACATCTACGTACATATCTAAACTGTCAAAATAGTTAATTCCAACCTTTTCACAGTAAACAGAAGCAGGAACACCAACACACTCACAAAGATAAAAATCACATTCGTTAGAAATATTCCCCTCAAATAAAAAATTATCTCGCAAATCAAGAGAAAAATCTTCCACTCCCCTAAACTTATTTAGTTCAAATTCATTCTGGTCTTTCACAATAGAATCTCGGCAATTATTAAAACAAACGTTTTCCATATGTTAAACTCCTAAAATTTTAATTTTTAATACACGTTATTGTGTCACCTTGCCAAACCAACAAATCAAATTCAGTTAGTAATCAATAATCATAATGTAACATCCTCCATATACCCGTAAACTGAAAATTAAATCAAGAGTAGGTAGTTTTTTTAAACACACGTCGTTACACTTGATCACGGGAAAAACTTTTTTTCAAATCGAAAATCAAGCCCGAGTTATCATTTTTTGACTCACACCCGTCCATATACATGTTTACGGGAAAATCATTTTTTCAAACATCAAACCAAAGTTATCTTTTTTTGGACCATCACCCATCCTTATACACGTTCACGGGAAAATCTTTTTTTAAACATCAAATCAAACCAAAGTTATTTTTTTTGGTCCAACACCCATCCTTATACACGTTCGTGGGAAAATATTTTTTTTCAAACATCAATTCAAACCAGAGTTGTCATTTTTTAATTCAAAACCCGTCCATATACACGTTCACGGGAAAATCATTTTTTAAACATCAAATCAAACCAAAGTTATCTTTTTTTGATCCAACACCCATCCTTATACACGTTCGTGGGAAAATCATTTTTTTCAAACATCAAATCAAACAAGAGTTGTCATTTTTTGTTCAAAACCCATCTATATACACGTCACGGGAAAATCTTTTTTTCAAACATCAAATCAAAATTATCTTTCTTGGTTCAAAACCCGTCCGTATACACGTTTACGGGAAAACTTTTTTTCAACATCAATATACCTATTTTTAATCAGAACGCTTCATTACATTGCATCTGACCACTCTAGAATTATACCGATTCAAATTACAGAACTTTAATAACAAGCTAATTTTACCATGGTAAAAATTGAAGATTTAGAAAATCGGGGAATTGGAAAATTGCAGAATCGGTGAATCGGAGAATCGGTGAATCGGAGAATCGGAGAATCGGAGAATACGATTTTTTTAATAGGTTCGGATTTTTTTTATTTTACTTAAACCTAGACCAGTTCTGAACTGGAAGAACAAGTCCTTATCCAATTTAAAAAAAATCGACGAGGTTTTTCCCCATACGATAGTACATTAGGATTTTTTAAACTGGAATTTCCCCTCTAAAAGTCTTTTATGGGGAAAAACCAAATCGAAAATCATGATGTAATATTTTTTCCATCCAGTTTTATCAACACGATTTGGAAAAGCTTTTAACACAGTTATATTTTCTTATTCGCATATTCGCGCAATTCTCATATTCGCATATTCGCAAAATTCACAAAATTTAGACGCAAACATTGCGACAAGCAAAAAAATTGCTCCCGCAGGCCTGCAATATTCCTAATGGTTTTACGTCTAAATTGAATATTTAAACAATTATAAAAATTTATAAATTTTATTGAAACTTAAGCAAAAACCATTCATTATTTATGCAATCTGAACGTTGATCACTAGTTTATGTACCACCAATAAAAAATGGTTTTCCTGAGAAACTTGCCAGTTCGTGACATTACTCAGGAAAACCACTTATACTATTATTTACAACTGAAGAAGTAGGTTTAATATCTATTCACTATACTACTTATTATCCTTGACCGTTAATCTTATTATACAGTGGCAATTCTCCACCGTTATCATTCTTAAACTTATCAATATAAAACCGCTCCCATGCTAGCGAATCTTTATCATCTTTGATAATCGAGTATTCAATTGTTTCAAATATCCAATTCTCACGTTTTTTTTCTGAGAATCTAGCTCTTACACAGCCTTTACCTATGTATACAGTATCCCCATTCGAATTTAAATATCTATATATTCCAGTAACATTAGAGTCAATTTTACACGCTTCACTCCGCGCAACTGATGACTCAAAAGAAGGTATTAAACTTATTACCCACAGACTTTCTTCTTTTGTGCAAGCGAATCGATTTAAATCAGTATTTTGCGCAGCTTTTCGCACCCAACTTTTTGAAAATAAATCACGACTATAACACCAACACCCTCTATTGCCAGATTTCGACAACTTAAATGCGTCACTATCATTTTTTTTAATTAAAAACTTAAAACCAAGCCTCCTTCCTTCATCGTCGGAATAAATACACACATAACTATATTTATCAAGCTCAGCCAAACGATCTAACACAACATTAAATGTTATTCTATCATTTTTGATAATTACCTCCGGCTCATCACTTGCTGGACGCAGCCTCTTAACTTTTGCCCACTCCATTGTTTCTCCTTATAATGTAAAGGTTTTTGCTAACAACTCACCATGCTAAATTTTTATCAATTTATTAATATCATTAATTTTCTTGTTTATACGATAGCAATTTATATATATGGATGACAATAACTCTGAATTTTCTTTTAATTCAGAAATAGTCAAACCAGCGTCATGATTCGATACAATATTTATAACTGCTTGAAATGTGGTTGTCGCCTTAATCAGGTTGACTATTTCTATATATTTGAGATTATCATTATTACTTTTCAAAACTTCCTCTGCCAATTTCAACTCGATATTTTTTATAGTTTCATTTCTCATGCGTACTATATAGCATATTCATGTTTTTAAAACAACCCCTAAAGACATTATTGCTATAAAAAATTATGATTCTTTTTTTTGATTGACTTAACTTAAAAATGCACTTCGCTTTTCAATTTCTTATAGCGCACATGGTTTTAATTATTTTATGCACCCATGTTTATGATCATTGATTAGCTGTTTATTTTTTGATCCTTCTTGCAACAACAGTATACCCGATTGAGTACACTCATACCGGGTACGAAATGGGTACGAAAAATATGTACCGATAATCCGTGAAATTTTAATTCCAGGTACGCCACCCCTGGACTCCTAGAAATGTTGCGGGTACATGCGGATATCAATCTTACAACCGCCGCCACTAGCAAGGAGCAACTGGAATCCATGACCCACGGACATATCGGATACATCCGAGTAAGCAGCACAGACCAGAACACGGGAAGATAGCTAGGCCCCGAGTGCGGCCAGCAGTTTACCAAGTTTTTTCAAGACAAGACTAGTGGTAAGGACACAAACCGCCCAGCTCTTAAGGAATGCCTTGAATACCTCCGCGAAGGCGATACGCTCTGGGTGCACTCCATAGACAGGCTTGCCCGCAGCCTCCAAGATCTCCAAAACCTGATCGACACTCTGCTCGTAAAGGGTGTGACCGTGAGGTTCTACAAGGAGGGACTAACCTTTCAGAACCACGGCACGCCGGATCCATTCGCCAAACTCCTCTTTCAGGTGCTGGGATCGTTTGCCGAGTTTGAACGGAACATAATACGGGAGAGACAGCGGGAAGGGATTGAACGGGCCAAGGAGGCCGGTAAGTATAAACACGGCAAGGGTGGCAGGAAACAAACCATAGATAGGGGAAAAGTAAAAGAACTCCGAAAACAGGGCGTTCCTTTCCGGAAAATCGCATCGCAATTGGGGTGCAGCCTTTCCAGCGTCCAGAGGTGCTTAGACGAATATCAATAAGTCAGATGGCTGCGACGTCATCGTGCTCTTGAAGCGCGGGTAACGTTTTATGCCAGGTTCGACCGCCTCCTGACCGAGCACATGATCACGCTTACAGTCAAATCCCAGTCACACGCGGCCATGTCGACAAGGCGTGGAAATTCCTTTTACTTCGCGCGGGCCGCTTCGGGATTGGCCACGCGGGTCTCCGTCTGTCTATGTATTTTTGATAAATAAGAGGATTATTTCATGCAGTATCGATCTGATTAGGAGATACGACAGACTTTTCTTTTTCACGTTGAATAAGAAATAGATTGCGAACGTAAATTATTAAACCTGTTGATTGCCCAATAATGAAGACAATGTCTCGGCGCAAAATAGCATAAACAAGTAAAAAGCAACTGCCGAATAGGCTGAAATACCAAAAACTAACCGGAATAACACTTCTTTGTACTTTTTCCGAAGCAATCCACTGCCAAAAAAAGCGCATAAAGAAAAAAGCTTGTCCAATAAAACCGATAGAAAGCAACCACCACTGCGACAAAATTTCCATAATTTTTCCTAGATGTATAAGCGCCATTAGGATGTCACGAACTGTGCGGCACAATACCACAACAGCCTGTCAATCAATTTCTATTTCATGTTTGTTGTCGAGATCTTATACCCGATATGCCGTTTTTTCATCCACCGTACAGCCAGCAGGTCGTAGGCCGAGGACCACGCCCGATCTAAGATTCCGTACTTGGACACCCCTTTTCTGCGTTGTCGATGGTTGACCCGCACTTCCGCCACCCGAGCCCCCTCCAATTTCATGAGCGTAGGTAAAAAACGGTGCATACCCGTAAACATCGGAATGGACTTGAGCATGTCAGACCGCATCACCTTCAGAGAACATCCCGTATCACGGACTGTCTCGTGACTGATCCCGTTGCGGATCCAATTGGCAATGCGGGATGCTTGGCGCTTGATGAAGCTGTCCTGTCTGTTAACCCGCCAACCAATGACCATATCCACCTTGGCATAGACTTGGAGCATGGCCGGGATGTCGGCAGGATCATTTTGCAGATCCGCATCCAGGGTCACCACCACATCTCCCTGAGCAAATCTGAAACCGGCGGCAAAGGCCGCAGATTGTCCACAATTGCCCTCAAAAGAAACATAGCGGACTCGCTCATCTTTGCTTGCAAGAGTGCGAATGATGTCCAGACTGTGGTCTGAACTGCCGTCATCGACAAAAACAAGCTCCCATGCACAGGGTTGGCTAGACATTGCTCTGGCTACTTCAGCGTACAAATCATCAATATTATCTTCTTCATTATAAACTGGAACAATCAAAGAAATCATGCTGATACTGCTTTTCATATTTAAATAAGATCCTATTTAATATAAAATTAATTTTAATTCATTTTGCTATAAAGCTCATAGCATACTCGTCATGAGTGAATGAGTTAAAACTTTCATCCATTGCTTTTGCAGAATTCCATAAAAAATATGGAAAATGGCCATATCGAAGCGACAATTCTTTTTTTGCTTCTGGGATTGTCGTCTTTTCAAGGGCTAACTTTGTTATTGCGGAGACCAATCCAGTACGGTCTGTCCCACCTTGGCAATGGATAAGAATTGGTTTAGGAGCTTGTTTGATAATTTCGAGTATATTCAGGAGTTCGGTCGTCGGAATAATCCTAGATGCTAAAAGTTTGTGATTAAAATGAGTGATTCTAAATTTGCGCACGACAGCCATTTCATCAGCGTACCAAGACGACTTGGATGAACCGCGTAAGTTGAGCACGCTGCGAATCTTGTATGTGGATATCTTCTCTTCAAAATCCTCGCGACCAAGCTGGCCTGAACGATATGCAACATCAGGAATCAAAGTGTGAAAATTGCCACTCTTTTGAATTGTCAAAACCACAGTACCGCAAACAATACATAGCAAAGCAATTGTAAAAATTACATATTTGAATACATTCCTAATTTTCACAACTCATTCATCCTTGAGTTTATAAAATTTAAAATAAACAAAAAATGTAATTATGAATAACATATTTCCTATTATAAAAACAAAATAATTGTCGAGCAAAAATGGGCCGATGTGAACAATGGAATTCATCTCTATCCATTCTTTAATATCAAAATTCGCAGATGCTGGCAGAATTCGTTCCGAAACCATGTCCGTCCCAACAGTCAACGCTATGGCATGATGAAATTGTCGCCCTTGAGATTCGTGCAACCGTCCCCCTCCACCGCCAGTGATGATATATTCGACCCCGCGCAGACGCGTCCGGTTATAACCATGAAAGTCTGCGGCCACCGCATAATCTATATCCAAATCTTCAAAAATTTGCATAAGCTCCTTTTCATCTCGCGTATGACGCTCCTTGATGTCCGGCGAAACCCATGGCGGGATGTGCATGAAGACAAACCGATTGCGATATGCGGCTAATGTTTTTTGGTCCAGAGAACGTAAATAATTCAAAGAATCATGATTAGGGAAACGTTTATCGAGATGGCTTATGAAAATGAAAATATTATCATTGAAAACAAATGAAAAATTTCGCGGTCCGTACTCTTTTTCAAACGAAGCCATGGGATATTTTTCCGGGTCAACGTCGTGATTGCCCGGCGTGAAAAAAACCGGGCATGAGAAATCATATTCAGCCGATTTTTGTTTGAAATAGGCGTGCTGATCCATGGAACCGCCATTGACCCAGTCCCCAAGAATGACAATAAAAGCAGGCTCGGCCTTGTTAATGTCTTCGGTTAAGCCTTTGAAAGTGCCCGTACTGCGAGTGTCGCCCACTATCACGAAGGTGAATGGCTTTTTCGCATCGGATGCAGGCAAGGCCGCACGTACTCTCTCGAAATTGCCAAAATTTTTTGGCAATTGAGTCTGTCGGGCGGTATATGTCGCAACGCAGGCATAAATCTGCATTCCGACGGCAAAGACATAGAGTCCAACCAACGCCCATAAAATATATCGTTTGTAGATGATCTTCATATTTTCTTTCAATATCATGTTGAAGTGTAAGATTAGTCTGAATTATTGGGTTGAGCGACGATCGAGTGCAATGAAGTATAATTTCTTGCCGGAAAAATTGTGTACATCCATATGGGCTTGAGGCACATATTCGCGCAGCGATTCCGGCAAGATTAGGTTTTTCCTACGCGAGGCAAAATATATTTTATCAGGGAGTTCAGTAGTTGCGTAATCATTCTGTGCCAATGGCTTGCTGCCGATGATCCAGGAGTCCTGGAATTTGAGGGAACTGTCGCACAACACAGGCCCTCCCGAGATAAAAGAACGGATCTCAGTGAGAGGAGCAGACATATCTCCGATGAAGGGTTGAACGATGGTCGGCAGCGCCAAACAACAAAGCCCGAGAATCGAGAATTTGGCTACGAAAAGTCCCGGCAGATGCTGGGAGCGCCAGAGGAAGTATAATAGCAACGCAGCAAGTACAGCCGTCATTCCGACTCCGGTCAGTTCAATGCCGTCCAAGGCAGGAAAACGTGCCCACAGCCAAAACAAAGAGATTGGAATAGAAATACACACAATCCCGAAGATCACGGAGTTCGCGAGAATGAGCGCTCGCCCTAGGCGTCCGCCCTTTTCCGGATCACGCAGCAATCCCGTCAGATACACTCCCATAAGTTGGCACAACGGGATGAGAATGGGCAGCAGGTAGCGATCTTTTTTTTCCGGGACGAGCATGAGCAGCAGCACGCTGCCAAGACACCAGATGACAGGACGCCAGTACGGCAACAACGACTCGACCCTGCTACGAGCGTGCCTTGGCCAGAGCGCCACACAAGCAACCAGTGACCAGATTCCCGTCATGAACGGAAATTGCAGATAGAACCAGAAGGGTTTGGTGTGTTCCGTGAACCAAGCGCCCTGCTCTGTAGTGAGCATGCGTGAAAAATCGTGGGGCATCGCCATCCATGCAACCACGGACCAGACTGAAGAAAGTGCCACGCCGATTCCCAGAGCCAGACCCAGATCCCGAAGGTGCGAGCGAATACCCGCCTTTGCTCCGGTGGCTAGCAGTGCAATGGCAAAAGGCAGCAGCAGCGCGTAATAGCTGACAGGTCCCTTGCTAAGGCCCGACAAACCAAGCAGCAGGCCTGTTCCCACGGCCAGCTTTCTCCTGGGCGTGGGGGATTCGACAATCACCGCCACACCCCATATCGCGGCCAGCATGAAGGCATGGCAATAAATGTCCCAACTGTTGCGGCGGGCCATGAGCACAAACATGTAGCTGGTGGTCAAAAAAGATGTGCTCCACGCCGCGGCAGTGGTACTTTTGGTCCAAAAGCGGGTCAGGCCGAAAAGTGAAACAGCAAGAAGCAAACCGGCCAAGGCCGAGGGGATGCGATTCACCGTCAGATCCGTGTCCAGCCCGGCATTGCCGAGCAACATGGCCCCAGCCGTGAGCCATGTTGGCAGGGGTGGTTTGGCCAGGCGCGGCTCCCCATGCAGTGTGGGCAGAAACCAGTGTCCTGTTTCGATCATCTCCCTTGCCGTAATGAGGTTGCGGGCCTCCATTATGTCCACACCCAGCACGGCCCGATGGGCGAATATCCCAGCATAAAGGAGAATCAATAGGCCAAGCAAGCCGCCCAGCAAGGCAGCCGAACGAAGACAGGGGGCAGACATCAACTCTCCGGATGGGTTCGGGGTGATAAAGAAACGGATCGAGATGGATTTGAATTTTCTTCGCCAATCTCTTTCAAACCATTGCTTTGCCAACGGAGAAGACCCGCCTTGAATGCGTGGCTGGCACCTTGGTAATACGCAATATCACGGCGCATCAGAGGATCGGCAGCACTGACGCTTGATTCATCGCTCAGCCCCAGCGCGTCGTCATGGCGGCGCATGCCCTGACGAGGGCTCAAAATCGCAAGGCTCTGACCATCAAAAAGACCAAGATGCTGGTAATTTCCGATCAGCGCTCGCCCTGAAGCACCATCCTCGCGCAACACGTTGCGTCCAAAAAAGGTCGATGTATAATCCAGGTTCAAGAGGCCAAGCAGTGTCGGGGCCAGATCAATCTGGCTGGAGAGCATTGAAACCTCCTGCGCTTTGAGCATGTTGGGAGAGTAGATGAACAATGGGATCCGATATTTGGCAACCGGCAGGTCTTCCTTGCCTGCGCTCCCCGCCGTATGGTCGGCGACAAAGACGAAAATCGTCTTTTCAAACCAAGGTTTTTGCCGTGCCTGATTCAAAAATTCTCCGATGGCGTAGTCCGTGTATTTGATGGCACCTTCCCGTCCATATCCTGAAGGGATGTCGATGCGGCCCTCGGGATAGGTGTAGGGACGGTGATTCGAGGTGGTCATGAGTTGGAAGAAAAAAGGCTTGCCCACGGCGTGATCGATGTCCGCTTGCCGCAGCGCCTGGCTGTACAGGTTCTCGTCGCACATTCCCCAGACGTTCTTGAAGGTTATCTCTTCCTCGGGGACGCTGCTCTGATCGATGATACGGTATCCATTGCCGCCGAAGAACGCGTTCATGTTGTCGAAATAACCGCGTCCGCCGTACAGGAAGACGCTGTCGTAGCCTCGGGCCTCCAGTTGTCTGCCAAGGCTGGCGTAACCGGTTTCCCGACCGAGGCGCTTGACAATGGATCGCCCCGGGGTCGGAGGTATGGACAGCGTGATGGCTTCTAAGCCTCGGTCCGTGCGCGTGCCGGTTGCGTAGAAATTGTTGAAAAAAACACTCTCCGACCGCAAACGGTCCAAATTCGGTGTCAAGTTGCGAGAATCACCAAAACACCCAAGGTATTTTGCGCTCAAGCTTTCGACCGTGACCAGAATGACATTAAGCCGCCTGAACTCCCCTGGGTTGTCAATGTCGCGACGGATATCCAAGGGGTTCGCGCTCATAAAGCGGGCATTGGGTTCGGCCACTTCCTGGCGGAGCAAACCGCCGAGATCCTCGTCGGGCAATGTGGCGTAGAGTTGATAGTAATCGAGTTCGTTGTTGCGAAACGCTGCGAAAAACTGGAAAGGTCCGTTGCCCGCAAGTTCGCGCTGCACAGTGTTTCCGCCACCAGCGGTAAAATCCTGCCCCACGATGACTGTCACGAGCAGACACACACCGGCGACCGTCGCAAACAGTAGCCCGCGCCCGCGCCGCGATAAAAGCGGTGCTCCGAGAATCGAGTCGATCATTTTGCCCAACGCGACAACCCCGACCGCCGATATCACGACCAGCATCGCCAAAAGGGGGTAGAAGGGGTACGATTCCAATATATTGTTGATGACCTCGTTGGAATAAACAAGATAATCGACGGCGATAAAATTGAAGCGCACTCCAAACTCGTCCCAGAATATCCATTCCGCAACGGCTGTGAAGAGCATGACGAAGAGACTGAACCCGATCAGGCTACGCAACAGCCCTTGATGCCAGGGACGTTGCCAGAACATTGCGGGACACAGCGCAAGATACAATGCCACGGGTAGCGCCGCATAACTGAGGAAACTCAGGTCGTAGACCAAGCCGAGCCCGAAGGTGCCCAAAACACCAAACAATGTCGTATTGACATCTCCAAAGTGACTTGCCAGCAAGACGAGACGGGTCAGAAAAAAAATAATCAGCCAGGGGCCCAGGAAAACGGCCAACCAGCGTATCTGAGCATATCTTGAAAACGACATTTGAATTCCTCCATGGTGTCGCTTCTAGCTACGCTTCGGATTGTGAGCCGAATGTCATATTCCCGTGAAAAATTCGTGAAACATCAACCAAAGGCTCGGCACATGCGCATCTTGATCGTTGAAGACAACCCCGACATCCTCGCAAACGTGTTCGATTATCTCCAGCTCAAGGGCTACACTGTCGATTGCGCACAGGATGGGCTCGGGGGTTTGCACTTGGCCGTCACCCAAACTTATGACCTGATCGTGCTGGACGTCATGCTGCCCGGCATAAACGGTTTCCAGATCTGCACGCGGTTACGAGAGGACGCCAGAATCGATATTCCTGTCATCATGCTCACTGCTCGCGACACGCTGGCTGATCGCATTCAGGGGTTCAATACCGGTGCCGACGACTATCTAGTCAAGCCGTTCGCCCTGTCCGAACTCCATGCACGCATCCAGGCCGTGCTGCGCCGGACCAAGGGGACTCGAAGCCTCGAACTGCGGGTTGGCGACCTTTTTTTCGACGTGGAGACCCTTCAGGTGCGACGTGCGGGACGGACGCTCAGGCCTCATCCCTTCGGGCTGAGGCTTCTGGAGATTCTGATGAAAAATAGCCCCGCCGTCGTCCGTCGCGAGGAACTGGAGCGAGCGCTCTGGGGAGATAACTGTCCTGATAGCGACAGCTTGCGAAGCCATATTCATCAGTTGCGCCAGGTCGTGGACAAGTCCTTCGACTCGCCGCTGCTGCATACTTTACATGGCATCGGATACCGCCTAGCGGAGAAGACTAATGACATCTAGACTCACCTTCTCCCAACGCATAGTCGCCGCCTTCGTACTCATGACGGTGCTCGTCAGCGGCTCCTTTTCCCTGGGAATTGTTGCTGTCGTCCATTTTGTCGAAGACCAGCTCATCACAAAGGAACTGCACGGCAAATTGAGCACGGTACTCCATGAGGATATCAAGGCTGGCAGGACTCCAAGGCTCGACGCCAGAACCCGATTTTTCGCCTCAAACTCAGCCGAACACCCGATCCCGGAACGCTTCGCGGACTTCTCTGAGGGACTCACGGAGATTGAGGATGAACACGAGGCTGCCTATGTTTATCTTGCTGAGATAAATGGTGTTCGGTACATGCTCCTGCAAGAACAGCAGGAATTCGAGGACCGGGAGGAGATTCTTTTCTCAGTTGTCTTGGCGGGTTTTCTGTTATCCATCGTCTGCGCCTGGGTGCTCGGCGCAATCATGGCCAGGCAGGTCATGGAGCCGGTTGTGCGACTCGCCGGACAAGTTCGACACCCTGACCAGCTTGCCTCCCGCATGGCTCCTCTGGCCCCGGCCTATGCGGATGATGAGATAGGGTATCTAGCGACCGCTTTCGACAGCACCATCGGCCAACTCCAGCGGTCGATCGAACGCGAACGTCTCTTCACCAGCGACGTCAGCCATGAACTGCGCACACCGCTGATGGTCATCTCAACATCGTGCGAGTTGTTGCTCGAAAACCAGTTGCATGACGGCCAACACGTGCAGATCGAACGTATCGCCCGGGCCGCGCGGGATATGAACGAATTGGTCCGAACATTTCTCATACTCGCCCGATCAGGCCCGACCGATGGTGCGGAGGTGGACACGATCACTCTCGGCGAAGTCGCGCGGGAACAAGCAGAGTTCTGGGGTGCTGCGGTCCGTGCCAAGGGTCTTGATTTTGAGCTAATTGACGAGGGGGCGGACACGGCAGGCCATAATCCGACATTTCTGCGCACGGTAATGGCTAACCTATTGCGTAATGCGGTGCACTATACGGCCCAGGGCACGGTGCGTCTCGTCCTGGAGCATGACGGGTTCCGCATCGAGGACACGGGCATGGGGATTCCCGCCCATGAGCAGGAACACATTTTCCAGCCATTCTTTCGCGGGTCAGCCGCAAGGGGTGAGGGTTTGGGGCTCGGGTTGTCGCTGGTAAAGCGCATTTGCGAGCACAATGGATGGAATATTTTCTCAACGAGTAATCAGGAGGCTGGAACGTGTTTCAAAGTTTCGTTTACACCATCCCGTGCGATATAAGAGCAAACTCTGGAAGGCAGGTAGTGCATATATGTGTGGCGATGGCTGCCAACGGGTCATGCGTGTCAAACAGCATCGAATAATGACCCACCATCGGCGTCCAATTTTGCCCCCCCTCCGGGCGTGTCTGTAAGCATCCGGGCAAGGCTGTGCAGAGGCCGCATCAGTGCTACTGGCCGGGTGTCCTTTGCCTCAGTCTCCAGCTCTCGTTTCCAGTCTCGATAATCTCACACGCTGCCTGATGCCAGCACGCGGATGGTACGAGTGGAATAAAAAGGAACTGGTCAGGAGCGACTCGGGACGACAGGTAAAGCAGCCCTACTACATTTGCGCACCGAATGCGGAAGCTATCGCCTTCGCCGGGCTCTGGTCCATCTGGACAGGACAGGACGGCACTCAGGTGCTTTCCTGCGCCTTGCTCTCCAAGGCGGCAGCGCCGGGCATCGTTCATATCCATGACCGCATGCCCGTGGTCATCAAGCCTGAACACTTCGATGCCTGGCTGGACCCGAACACACCCGGGCCGACCGTCCAGGAAATCATCGCCGACTCACGGAACGACTTCGACAACTACTCCGTGAGCACTAGGGTCAACAACACGCGCAACGACTTCCCGGAACTGCTCGTACATCTCAAAGCCTGACCTTTCTGCGCCACGCAAACGTTCCAGGCGGATTCACTCACAGACAGTCGCCGACGGCGTTGCCCGGCTCGATGGCCATCAGAACAGCAGCCGAACCACTTTACGCAGAAATTTCTCAACCAGCGACGTCGATGACCCTTTTTCATCACGTCGCCATTGCCATGGAGGAGTTGGATCCTTCTCAACCCAAAGCCCTGCCCCGCTCGACCTTGCTTCAGCTTCGAGCCTGACCCATTCGCCGCACACCCAATCCTTGCAGTATTGCCTGTGCAGCCAGGCATAGCCGGATCGCAACTGCGCGGCATTTACGTCATCCCCATCCACGAAGATCCGCGCAACGGTGCGCCCGTACCTGTCCGTATCCATGACTTCGACCTGCACCGATTGCCCGTGCACCATGAACGACAGGTTCTGCGTCGAGGCCTTGCCGAACGGCTGGCCGGACTCGGGCGCGTCAATGCCGTAAAGCCGGATTTTCACCTGGTCGTGCCCGTCACGCAGGACGGTGATCGTGTCGCCGTCGGCGATTCCGACAACCTTTCCGGTCCATGCCCACCCTGCTTCGGCTTGGAGTATGACAAGCAGAAGCATTAGAGCAGCCCAGACTGCGATCTTACATATCCACCTCTTATAATTCATTTCCAGATCCGCCGTCATTGGTTGCGGTCATTTCACCAGCGGCAATTCAGCCCAGCACGTCGTGTACCGGGGCGATTTCCGCTCCTGTCTCATGTGCCACGGTTTGTGTCCGACTCCTGACGAGGCCAGGGTCAGAATCTTCCGGCCATATCTGTCATTGGCCTTGTCCAGCACGTTCATGAGGGCCTGCTGTTTCCTGCGCTCTTCCCCGCTTGGCTCCATAAAGGATAGCTGGCGGTTGTTCTCCGGCACGAGTTCAAGAAACATGACCCCGACTTTTTGGTACCTAAACCCCTCGCGGTAGATGCGCCGCAGAATGCGCAGAGCCTGAGCATGCAGGATCGGCGTGTACGAGGTGGGCACGGCCAGCGCCTGACTACCGCTGCCGTTGTACTGAGGATCGGGATGGAAGCGGCTGGTCTCAACAAATACCTGCACCACCCCGGCCAACAGCTTCTTGGCACGCAGCTTTTCGGCGGCGCGTTGGACATACGCGGACAAGGCTTCCCCCAGGCTATCCAACTCGGCAATCCGGGTCCCGAAGGATCGTGAACAGACAAGGCTTTTTGCCGTGGGCGGAACCTCCTCAAACGCTACGCACGGTATTTGTCCCAGTTCCAACACCGTATGCAACCCGGCGATGGTCAGATTCTTCTTCACCCAATCCCGTGGAGCCTGCTCAAGCTTGTCGGCGGTATTGATGCCCGAAGCCTTCAGTAACCGCGAATAGCGGCGCCCGATCCCCCACACATCGCCCACATCGATCTTGGCCAACTGCCGCTCGATATCCTGCGTCTCATCGAGCAGCCAGACTCCATTACTGGCAGGGGTCTTCTTTGCCAACCTGTTCGCGACCTTGGCCAGAGTTTTCGTCCTGGCAATTCCCACGCAGACCGGAATCCCCGTCCATTTGTGGACCGTCTGCCTGATATCGTCGGCGATCTGAACGAGCCTGGCCGGACTCATGGCCCTGAGCAGCAGGAAGGACTCATCGATGGAATAAATTTCTACCTCCGGGGAAAACCCTGCCAGCACCTGCATGACCCGGGCGGACATATCCCCATAGAGCGCGTAATTCGATGAGAATATCCGCACGCCATTGCCCGCGAAGAATGCCTTGCGCTTGAAGGCCGGCTCTCCCATGGCGATGCCCAGAGCCTTGGCTTCGTTGGAACGGGCGATGACGCAGCCGTCGTTGTTGGAGAGCACGACTACCGGCTTGCCTTCGAGCGCAGGCTGGAACACCCGCTCGCAGGAGACGTAGAAATTGTTGCAATCCACCATCGCGAAAAAGTCCCGGCTTTGGGCGGCAATCATCAGACCCTCCGGACCACGCCCACGACCACCCCCCAGACCTGAAGATCCTGCTCCGTGCCGACCTGGATGGGCTGGAAAGCCTTGTTCTCCGGAACCAACCGGCACTGTCCGTCTTTCAGGTGAAGGCGTTTGACTGTCATTTCCCCATCCAGGGCAGCGACTACGATCTTGCCATGCACCGCCGTCTCAGAGCGGTCGATCACCAAGATGTCCCCATCATGGATACCCACGCCAATCATGGAGTCGCCGCTGACCCGGACCATGAAGGTCGCGGCGGGATTCCTGATAAGCAAATCATTCAAGTCCAGGCCCGATTCGATGTAATCATCGGCAGGAGAGGGGAACCCCGCCGGTATCCGATGCAAATATAACGGCAGAACAAGAAGTTCCAAATCCTGCGAAACGCAGCCCAAGAAGTCCACGCGACCACTGACCTCGCTCGATCGTCCAAGCGGTCTGGTATGACCCGTTGAAGTTTTCATTCAAGTCCGTCCTCAGAAGACAAGCGCCCGGTTCCAGGCATTGAAACCGAGCGCAATGTATTCATAAATATCATGATTTAAAGCAGTTGATTGATGTCGTGATGTCGCCAGCACACCGGGCAGCACGTCCAATTGCCCAATTTTGAGGTGATCCGGAAAAGATGCCAAATTCCATAGCCCGAGAATATGTACGCCACCAGAACGGGATGCCCGCAGTCACAAAATCTCTGCGGCATGGAATACCTCCAACTTTTCAGCCATTAACACAAGTAAACACAAGAGACCTAATAAACCTATGAGTAGTTCCTGCTATCCCACCGGACACGACCAAAAACAAGAAGAATGTCGATCTCGTCGCTCTAAGCGTAGCGCTGGTTTGTACAGAAAATAATGATCAAGCCCGAGCAAACCCGTACACAAGGATTTACGCCAAACTTGTCAAACCGAGGGAGTGAGTACCGAAAACCTGGGCGTCCATCTCCTCTTAACTAAAGTGTCGAAGACTAGCTGAATCCCAAGGATTTTGGCCAGACCCTTCTGGACCGAAACGCCAGCAATCCGTGACGGGCTCCTTGAGAAATCAACGAATCTCATGGCCCTGCCAATTAACAAAAGTTAATCAACTGTCAAGAAGATCCGAAAAATAAGCAGCTCACTCAACTTCAATCAGCAACTACTCAAAATTTTTGTATAAATTAAAAATATCTCAAAATACACAAAAAAAAGCAGTTAACCATGAAAAAAATGGTCTTCCCAGAACAAGTAAGAATGACACGACAAAACATAGTCGATTTTTTATCAAATTTAAGGAGCATTATTGAGTATGAATAGGATACTTTACATTTTAAGAGGATTACCAGGATCAGGAAAATCAACGTTAGCTCAAAAACTTGTTCGCGAAGAGTTTCTTCGTGAGACAGATATGTTTTTTATGATAAACGGGAAATACAATTTTGATCATACCAAAATTAAGAATGCTCATCTTTGGTGTCAAAGTGAAATTGAAAAACTTATGATTCAAGGATACGAATGCGCCGTATCAAATACATTTATTAAAAAATGGGAATATCAACCATATCTAAAAATGGCTAAAAAATATAATTACAAAACACAAATAATTGAATGTCATGGACAATGGGAGAATACCCACGGTGTCACATTTGAAAAGCTACAAATAATGAAAAATAATTGGGAACCACATATTCGTAATCGATGAAAAATATTCAGCAGTAAATACCAGCTTTACCCTGGACCTGCCTGACTGGGCCGTCGAGCAACTGAATACTCTGCCGAAATACCTCGCGAGCGTGGAGGAGCGGATGGCGGCGGTGATAGAATTTTCGCGCCGGAATTTTCATCGCAATACCGGAGGGCCCTTCGCGGCAGGCATCTTTGAACGCGACTCGGGTAGAGTCGTGGTGATCGGAGTCAACCGGGTAATGTCCTTTCAGTGCTCCTCGGCGCATGCGGAGGTCATGCCCATTTCCCTGGCGCAGAAACTTCTGGGAGTGTATGACCTGGGCGCCCCTGGGCTGCCCGCCTACCAACTCTGGTGGTAAACTGGCGTCCCTGCACCATGTGTTTCGGCGCGGTGCTGTGGCTGTGGTCGGGCGTCCGCTCGCTGGTGATTGCGGGCGAGGGGGCCGAGTTGGAGGAGATCACCGGGTTCGACGAAGGCCCAATCCACCCCGACTGGCGTGCCGAGCTGTCACGATGCAGAATTGAACTTGTGAAGGATGTGTTGCTGGTGGAAGCCCTGGAAGCCTACCGGGAATTCGCCGCCAGCCAGTTGTTTGTCTACAATGCCCGGCTCGGGGTGGACTGAGAGTCCGCTCCCGGACCGCGTGACTCATCACTGCGAGATCATCGAAACAGGAAACGAGAGCTGGAGGCAAGGCAAAGGGCATCCTACCAGTAACGCTGACGCAGCCCGCCACGCTCGGGAATTCCGTTCACTTTTCGGGTTCACTCCATTCCCGAACGTGCCCCGCACAGTCGTTGGTCGGATGCTTACAGACACGCCTGGAGGGGGGGCCGAATTGGACGCCGGTGGCCGGTCGCTTTTCGATGCCGTTTGTCCGTTGTGAACAGCAGATCCAATTTAATACCTGAGAGATCGATCAAGAGCCGAAAAATTATATATATGGTCTCTCAAACCGTTTCATATCGCCAAGTCAGAGCAAGCTTGACACCAAAGTTCTTTTCAGCGAAACATAGACACGAAAATAAAACTAATCGTGTCTATTATGCCAACCATGACCTACCCCGGAGTATCATCATGTATTTCGAAACAGCAGGGATTGAAGTTTCGGTCTGGGTACCTCCACTTGTGGCATTCATCGTATCTCTTTTCACTTCAATGGGTGGTGTCTCTGGAGCATTTCTGCTCATGCCCTTCCAGATGTCGGTTCTTGGGTATGCGACTCCATCAGTCAGCGCAACAAACCAATTATTTAACGTAGTTGCTATACCAAGTGGTGTATACAGATACGTCAAGGAAGGACGGATGGTTTGGCCACTTGCGTGGGCAGTCATTATTGGCACTCTTCCTGGTGTAATTTTGGGGGCGATAATCCGCGTGAAGTATCTGCCTGACCCGGCCAACTTTAAAATTTTTGCAGGACTCGTTCTCGCCTACATAGGACTGAGAATGGCTAGAGATATATGGAAACAAAAAAACAAAAAAACTGAAGGACACAGCAAAAATCACACCCAAAAAAATATGGGGACGCCCTCAGACACAAAGGTAACCCTATTAAATTGCACTACAACATCTATCAGTTACGAATTTTCAGGAGAGGTATATCACTGCTCAAGAATAACGATATTCATAATGAGTCTTGTTGTCGGGATTGTCGGTGGGGTTTATGGAATAGGTGGCGGCGCGATAGTCGCACCTTTCTTCGTATCAATCTGCGGGCTTCCAGTTTACACAGTGGCTGGAGCGGCCCTTATGGGAACCTTGGTAACTTCAGTTGTTGGCGTTGCATTTTATCAAATTCTTTCAGTTTATTATAGCGCCCAATCAGTCGCTCCAGACTGGATTCTTGGCATTTTATTCGGGATTGGAGGAACCATTGGAATGTACTGTGGAGCGCGACTCCAAAAACACATACCTGCAATTTATATAAAATCGATGCTTTGTGTAATCATCTTCGGAACGGCACTCAGCTACATAAAGAACATTTTTTAAATGTGCACATCAATTGCGGACTTCAAAATAATACTTCAAAATTTTCCATTATTGACGAGCGATGGGCTAATTGAGTCAAACGCATTGAACAAAAGCACATCCTTTATTTACGAAGAAATTATACACAATATTGAGCAGGAAAGGCGCGTATTCGCATCAAAATTTAATGAGTTCAATCTTTGCTGTCACTGGTTATCAAAATTCAATCTGGTCAAAATTCCACAGACAAGCAGCATCTATTTGAAATACGTAATTCAAATTTTAGCAAATGAGTACATTTGCAATGGCGCAGTTATAGCCGCAGCGATCCATCTCAAATTTTCTACAAAATATATACGGAATTACACTCCAAATTTTTATATTGGCATTTCCAAGAACTGCACTTACATTAAAGCAACTCGAAATCTAGCGGATTTGATCACTCAATCCTATTGATATGAATCATCTTTATCATGGATGATTCATGCACATGAAAATTATACGAAACATTGTCAATTATATTCAAATCCTGCACAGAAATCATCTGCTTGAAGACATAAATAAATTTATTCTAAATAAATTCTAAATTTAAGACCATTACACATGGTCGTATCAAAGCAAAATTTTATTATCGATTTCCTTTACATCTCAAAATTAAGCAGATATTTTTAAATTAGGGGATGGAGTCCCCCTTGAACCGCGACAGCCGCCGATGACTCCTACTTTTGCAACAGCGATGGTAGGATTTTGCGGCCTTGAAACCACGCTTTGACGTGGTTTTTTTATTGGCTGATCCTGCCCTCTCCACAAACAACGGGGTATCAAGTGGGGATGGGGATGTTACACGGAAAAACCAAGGCTCGAAAAGCTCTGCCCGATGAAGTCAAACGTCTCGGCTGGGTCAGTTTTTTTACGGATGTGGCTTCGGAGATGGTTTATCCGGTGGTCCCGCTTTTTCTCACCTCCGTGCTCGGCGCTCCCGTGGCCGTGCTGGGCGCCATAGAGGGCCTCGCCGAGGTCATCGTCAGCATCATGAAGGGCGTGTCGGGCTGGCATTGCGACAAAATGGGCCGCCGCGTGCCCTATATCCGTTGGGGGTATGGGCTGGGTGCATTGGCCAAGCCGCTCATGGCCTTGGCTTTTTCCTGGCCCATGATCCTTGCGGCCAGGGCCGTGGACCGTGTCGGAAAGGGTTTGCGCACTACTGCCAGGGACGCCCTGATCGCCGATGCAGTGGACGCGGCCCAGGGCGGCCAGGCA
Source organism: Desulfomicrobium sp. (assembly GCA_050252955.1). GTDB lineage: Bacteria > Desulfobacterota > Desulfovibrionia > Desulfovibrionales > Desulfomicrobiaceae > Desulfomicrobium. Next base: position 94,738 of record JBFWJY010000003.1, on the reverse strand, counting down.
TTCGGGTTCCATCGCATGATGGACACGGTCGGGGCCATGATCGGCGTGCTTCTGGCGACAATTCTCCTGTACCTGCTTCCCGGCCACTACCGGACCATCTTCCTCATCGCCACATTGCCGGGCCTTGCCGCAGTCTGGTTGACCTTCCGCTTGCGAGAGGCAGCCTCAGCTCCGTCCTGCGTCCCATCATCAGCCCGCGACCTTCTCACGGGCAAACCATGGTCCGGCCTTCCGAAAACGTTCTGGTTGACCCTGACGCCCCTGCTCATTTTCGCCTTCGCCAATTCCTCGGACACCTTTCTTATCCTGCGGGCCAAGGATCTTGGTCTTTCCGACGTGCAGTCCATCATGGCCTACATGCTCTTCAATCTCGTTTACGCAGCCAGCGCGTACCCACTTGGTGTCTTGAGCGATCGCGTGGGCCGCTGGAGGATGGTCCTTGGCGGCTGGATGCTGTATGGGTTCGTCTATCTTGGTGTGGCCCAGGCGGACATGGCCGATGTGTGGTGGCTTTTCGCCCTGTATGGGTTATTCATGGGGCTGACCGAGGGCGTGGGGTTCATGGCCCTGGCCGGGAGCGTGAGCGCCGGACTGTGCTGGGACCTGATCGGATCGCGTGCGCCGTTTGTTTTGGGTGGTTCGGTCGCCTTCCTGGCCGTCATTGTCGCGTTGGTGGTCAGGCCGAAAATCAGGCGTTCGGTTTAGGCACGAAGCCAAGGAGTCGCCATGAGCACCCTGATTTTGCGCGAGTTTCCCCTTGAGTTGCGTTTTTCGGCCAGCCAGGACCGTGAAGAGGACGCCCATATTCTTCGCTTGGCTGGTTTATTGCCCGGATTGCGATGGCAGGGGGATGCGGCTGTGATCACCATGGCTCTGGAAGACGCGGCCACATATCGCGATATCCTGTTTGATCTTTGGGAGCGGTTGAAGAACAGGTCGGGCGCGGTCCTGGCTCTGAGTGACGAGAAAATCGAGATAACTGTTCTGAAGCAGGCCTTCACGGTTCTTGAATGCGCCAGTGCCCATGAAAATTCGACCACGCCTGACCGGTATTGTCATCCGGTCCAAGGCTGGGACTGGGGGTGCCTGCATTTGCGTCATGTGTCGCCGGACAAGTTCGGATCGCTCTCCCTGTTGCAAACCCTGGACAATGAGGCCCAAAAAAAGCTCCTGCATCTTTGCCCGTTTTTTGATCGTCCTGGCATGGAGAAGCTCGCCGAGAAGGCTCCGGTGGTCCGCAGCGCAGGTCCGGATCTGGAGTTGCCGATCATGATGGATACCGGACGCACGGAAAATTTGCCTGGACCCGTCATTGCGCCAACACGATACAGCGACATCGGCGGCCTGGACCAGGTCATTATGATCTTGCGGGAGAGCATAGAGGTGCCACTCGCACACCCGGAAATCATCGCCCGTCTGGGCATCACCCCCTCCAAGGGAATTTTGCTGCATGGCCCGCCGGGATGCGGCAAGACCCTGCTGGCCAGGGCCGTGGCTCATGAAACGGGCGTGCATTTCGTGGCTGTCAGCGGACCGGAACTTATCACCAAGTGGCACGGAGAGTCCGAGGACAACCTGCGCAAACTCTTTTCCGAGGCGCGGGCGCATCAGCCAAGCATCGTGTTTTTCGATGAAATCGATGCCATTGCCCAGTCCAGATCATCCGCCGAAAGCCTGCGTCTGGACGCGCGTTTCACTACTCAACTCCTGGTCCTGCTGGACGGAATCCACGAACTGGGCCGGATTTTCGTGCTGGGCACGACCAACCGCCCAGACCTGTTGGACCCTGCGCTCCTGCGGCCAGGACGCTTTGACCGCATCATCGAGATTCCGCTGCCGGACTTTGCGGCCAGGCTGGCAATACTTTCCATCCACGCCCGCAAGGTTCCGCTGGCCCCGGATGTCAGCTTGAAATCCATGGCTCGTGAGCTGGACGAGGCCACGGGCGCGGATATCGCCTTTGTCGTGAGAGAGGCGGCCTATGCCAGCATGCGGCGCATCCTGGGAGAAAAGGCATTGAACCGGGGAGAACGGCTGACGGACAAGGAACTGTCCTTGCTGGTGGTGGGGGCCGGGGATTTTCAGATGGCGGTGCAGGTTCTGCTCGATCGCGGGGCGCAAGTGGCTGACGCTGACATGAATATGACATGAATAAAGAGAATGACTCGCGCGTGAGAAGAATATGTTGAAAATCGCATTAATCGCCCTGGCAGGAGCTTTTGGCACCCTCTGTCGATACTGGCTTTCGGGCGTGGTCTATGATGTCCTGGGGCGGGATTTCCCCTGGGGGACGTGGGCCGTGAACATCCTTGGGTGCTTTCTTTTCGGCCTAGTCTGGATTCTGAGCGAGGAGCGCGGTTTTCTCTCGGCTCAGGCCCGAATTCTCATATTGACGGGATTCATGGGCGCGTTCACCACATTTTCCACCTTCATCTTTGAAAGCGGCGGCATCCTGAATGACGGGCAGTGGCTCAAGCTGGCCTTGAACCTTGGGGGGCAGAATCTGGTAGGTTTCATGGCCCTTTATCTGGGCACGGGCCTTGGCAGGATCATCTAGTGGGGAGAGACTATGAATAAGCTTGTCGATGTAAAGGTTCTGAAGATTTTCATGGGCGAAGCCGCAACCTACAAGGGCAGACCGCTGCATGAGATGATCGTGGACGAGGCCCGTCAACGGGGCATGGCCGGAGCATCTGTTTCCCGAGGATTCATGGGTTTCGGGGCGAACAGTCTGTTGCACACGTCCAAGATTTTGCGTCTGGCCGAGGATTTGCCGGTCATGGTCGAGATTGTGGATGTTCCGGACCGGATCGCCGCCTTTTTACCCGTGGTCGATGGCATGGTCGAAGAGGGCAGCATCGTGGTCACGGATGCCCAGGCCATCTTTCATCTTCCGCTGCGCATCCGTGATGTCATGACCAAGGACGTGGCCACTGTGGAGCCACATACGCCGCTTGTTTCCGTAGTGGAACTGCTCCTGAGCCGTGAAGTCAAGGCCGTGCCGGTCATGGACGGCAAGAAAATCGTGGGCATCATCACGGGCGGAGATTTGCTCGCAAGGGGAGGCATGCCGCTGAGTCTGGATATGCAGTGCGCCTTGCCCTCCACAATGAGAGAAGAACATGTCCACTGCCTCGACTTCAAGGAATTGCGTGCCGCGGACGTCATGAGTCCATCCGTGCAGACCCTGAACATCAAGACCACAGTGCCAGACGCGCTGCGTCTCATGGCCAAGGGCAACATGAAACGCCTGCCCGTGGTGGCTGATGACGGAAGTCTCATGGGGATTGTCAGCCGGGCGGACGTGCTGGGAGCCATGGGACATGTCTCGTCGGTTGCCGCTCATCTCGATGTGCTGCCCGAGGGCATGCACGGATCCGCTCGTGAGATCATGTATCGGAATGTGCCCACTGCCGCGTTGAATACGCCCCTGTCTGCGATTCTGGAGCAGATTGTCGCTTCCCCGCTGCGACGGGTGGTCATTGTGAACGAGGACAGGAAAATTCTCGGTATTGTTCATGACCGGGACTTGCTGAATCATTTTGCCCGGAAGAATGCGCCCGGCATTCTTGCGAGCTTGATAGGCTTCCTGTCCCACTCTGAACCTCAATTCCGTGAAATAGAGGGCACAGCCGAAGACGTCATGGCAACCAAGATCATCACCGTTCCTCCGGAGATGCCGCTGTCGGAGGTGATCCAGACCTTGGTCGCGCACAAGATAAAACGTGTCGTGGTCGCTGACGAGAACGGGCGTCTGCTTGGCATGGTGGACCGGGACACGGTATTGAAGGGATTGGCCGAGGAGTGACTTTTTTGATCACTGCTCGCGAAGGAGAAATTTCGAGGATTGTTTTACCACGCACAGGAGAACTGTATGCGAAACACGATTTCGAACATTGATGCTCTGGAAATTCTGGATTCACGCGGCAACCCGACGGTCCGGGTTTTTGTCACCCTTGAGGAAGGACTCACCGTTCAGGCGTCGGTTCCTTCCGGGGCATCTACCGGAGAAAACGAAGCTGTGGAGCTGCGGGACAGCGACCCCAAAAGGTACGGCGGGCTTGGTGTGCTCAAAGCCGTGGGCAACGTGCGGGAGATCATCGCTCCTGCGCTCAAGGGTATGGACGTGACTCGTCAGGCAGAAATCGACCGGCTGATGATTGCGCTGGACGGTACGCCCAACAAATCCAAACTGGGAGCTAACGCCATCCTCGGCGTGTCCATGGCGTGCGCACGGGCGGCGGCCACTGCCTGTGTACTGCCGCTGTACGCATATCTTGGCGGTTCCAATGCCGTGCGCGTGCCCGTGCCCATGATGAATGTGCTGAATGGCGGCAAGCACGCCGACAACAGCGTTGATTTCCAGGAATTCATGATCGCGCCTATTGGGGCGCCGTGCTTTGCCGAAGCCCTTCGCTACGGCTCGGAGACATTCCACGCCTTGAAGAAAATCCTGAAGAAAAAGGGGATGGCCACATCCGTGGGCGATGAAGGCGGTTTCGCCCCTAACCTCGGCAGCAACGAAGAGGCCTGCGAGGTCATTCTGGAAGCCATGGAAGCTGCCGGCTACACGCCGGGAAAGGACATCGCACTGGCCCTGGATCCGGCGGCTTCGTCCTTTTTTGCAGAGGGCGCGTACCATCTGACCAAATCCGGACAGGGCACTAAGTCTACAGCCGACATGATCTCCCTGTGGCAAAAATGGGTCGACACCTACCCGATAGTCCTCTTGGAGGATGGGTTGGATGAAAACGACTGGTCCGGCTTCTCCGACCTGACGGCGAAGCTTGGCGGTCGGATTCAGATCGTAGGCGACGACATATTCGTGACCAACACCCGCTTTATCGAGCGAGGCATCAAGGAAAAGGCCAGCAACGCCGTGCTCATCAAATTGAACCAGATCGGCACCGTGACCGAGACGGTCGAAGCCGTGCAGATGTGCCGCAAGGCGGGGTGGAGTTTTCTCATGTCGCACCGCTCCGGCGAAACCGAGGACAGTTTCTTGGCCGATTTTGCTGTGGCCATGGACGGCGGACAGATCAAGTCAGGCTCCGTGTCCCGCAGCGAGCGCCTGTGCAAATATAACCGGTTCTTGGAAATCGAGAGGGAACTCGGCAAGGCTTCAGTATTCGGACGCTGAGACCGCTTCGAACGTGCTGAAAAGCTGATCGACGCACCGATCCAAATTCGACGCAGAGACAGCCTTGATGTCATGGAACAGGCATCGATTTATCAGGAAGGACTCTTCTCCCCCATGGCCTGTGGCCAGAAGCTACGCCTCAAAACACGGTCTCGAAGGGGTGCTGGCTGTTGACCCAGATGGGCTGGATCTTCACGGGTTGACCGACGAGGATTTCTCGAATAAATTAAGCATGTAAAGATAAACGACGGGGGCTCGAATTGAATACCAGTTTTGAATACTTTTGCCCCATTTTCGACCCTTTTTGAGGTATTCAACAGAAACAAAAGTTAATAAAAACAGATAATTACCTAGGCGAGAGTAGCGTTCGGGACGCAGAGACCGGAGGTTCAAATCCTCCTACTAAATACAAAAAGGACTAGATGTAAAAAACCTAGTCGCTAATCTTATTAGACAAGCATTTCCATATAAGGCTGGATTATTTTTTGAACACGACAAATTTTTGCCGCAGCCCAAAGTTCATCCATGGTAAATAAATTCATTTTCCATCCCTCCCGAATAGCTTCAATCGCCACTTCGAGACCAACTTTATTACGATACTTAAAACAATCAGCAATTGTTTTTGCTGGACTGTAAATATCCACCTCGACTCCCTCTATGGTGTGCTTTTCGATACCAAAGAAAAAAGCTTTATTTGTACAATATACAATGCGAACCGGCACTCCTTTATCGCGCACAGGGCTTCGATTATCGCGCATAATCCATGTTTCATAAGGAAGCTGTGTTCCAATCTTGTGAAAATAAAGTGCTGAAATCAGACATATGACTCCACCGCCATAAACCTTTATCGCCTCAACGAAGGAATGGCTTTCTCCAACATCCACATTTAAGAGAGAGTATAATCCCCGTCCCACTCGAATAATCTCACCGTTGATAACCATGCGACACAGTTCAGTTTGCGGCTTTCGGACGCCTGGAATATCTCCGGCACGAAATACTGACTGCTTCGCAGCAATATCCAAAATTTGTCTTCTTACAGTATTCATTGTGACTTGTTGTAAATTTTATAATAATATCTTTTATATTCTCATTTTTACAACCATGTCGGGCTGGAGCCAACAAATTTACGTGACCCCTCTCATATCTTATCACACATAAAAAGCACAACACATCATATTTATATAGCTAAAAATAACCCTCTCTAATTGATTCTGGCAACATCCTTCTGTACTTTCTCCTTGCTTTATTTAAAGAAAATTCTAAATTGTTTTTTCTAGCTAGCAAATACTCAGTCCATATAGACATTATTACAATTCGCTCAGGAAGATATTGTGCATGATTATATATCCCTCTGATTTCATCTTTTTCAACGTGCATTAATTGACGCTCAATTGCGTCTTCTTTCAAATTCATCTCGTTTAATATTGTACTCGCTGTTTTTCTAAATCCATGCGCGGTGCTATCTACACCTAATCTATTCAAAGCTTGCAATATAGCACCTTCTGACATTGGGCGATATTTGTCTCGCGCATTAGGAAATATATACCTACCACTACCTGTATGCATATATATGTCATCAAAAATTGACATGACGTAATCAGAAAGTGGAACAAGAAAAACTTGCCCCTCTCCTAAATTCTTGATTTTTTCACCTTTTATACGCAATAATTTTGATTCTTTTTTATATTCAGACCACTCTAATTTTCGCAATTCTCCAGGCCTTAAAAACAAAAATGGTGTTAGCTTTAAAGCACATTGCACGACATACGTTCCTTTAAACTTTTCAATCATCTGCATGACTTCAGGAATTTCGTCGCGCTCAACAATACATCTAAATCCTTTTTTGTTTTTTTTCTTTTCAGATGGCAAATACCCTTTTAGGTCAGGACATGGGTTATACTCGACATACTCCATTATTCTAGCGTATTGGAATATTGCATTAATTTTCTGCAAATGCCGACGAGCTTGCTCTAACGCTCCTCTGTTTCGAACTCGATCAATTACTTCTCTTACATTTGTAGCTCGAATTTTAGAAATTGGCATTTTTCCAATAACTGGACTAATATCTCTCTCCATCCTGTAAAGAGTATCCTTCTTAACACTTTCGGATGCTTCAAATTGTGTTTCATACCATTGACTCATCACGAAATCAAATGTTGCTTGCTCTTCTTTTTCAACTTTCTTTTCAATTTCTCTCTTTTCTTTTATAAGCCTTAATTCTTCTGCTCTTTCTATTTTTTCTTTTTTTCGTATCAATGAAGGATTTTGGTTGTTAGCGAGCATTGACCTAATTTCTGCGCACTTACCCCTTGCTTGTTTCAAAGAAACAGTTGGATAAATACCAAGGCTCAATCTATACTCTGTCCCATCAAACCAATATCTTATTCGCCATCTTTTATTCCCTTTAACTGGAATCTCCAAATATAGCCCATTGGAATCTTGAACAGTATATACTTTATCGCTTGGTTTTAAATTTTTAATTTCCATTTCGGTCAATGCGGCCATAGCCCCTCCTCTCAATGATCATAATAAAAGTTATTAGCAATCCATTCTGGCAGCTCGAACCAAAGACTAGTCCTCAGCAAAAATTACGAATCGAACACCACTTTGATCATATGGAAATGACCAAGGGCCATGGCGATGTCTGGCATATCACGAGCACGGAGTCGAAATAGGCAGCGCCCATTTTCTTCGCCCCTACCTGTACCCTCGCCCAGGATCGCTTCAAGCTTTCCCAGAAGGCATCAGCGAGGATTTCCTCGACCGTCACCCACGAAGCCAACCGTGTCCTTCGCAGGACCTTCACCTTGCCCAGAAACCTGTCAGCTTTGCGGATACCGATCTCGCCAATGGAGTGACAAGCGAACCGGACAACTTTTCCAAAAAATCAACAAAAAAAACGGACAACTCCTCATTCAAGAAGTTGTCCGGTTAGTTATCCGGAAAAATCGACGGATTCAAGAGCACTTTATCTGACAAGCTGGACAACTGAAAAATCAGCGATTACCTTATCTCGCTGATTTTATGCGAAAATCCGGACTAGACAGACTGTTTCGGACTTAAAAATGGCGGAGAGGGTGGGATTCGAACCCACGTACCGGGGATTAGCCGGTAACTCGATTTCGAGTCGAGCGCGTTACGGCCGGACTTCGCTACCTCTCCGCGAGGTTTTTTGAAATTTTCTTTTCCTGGCGGCGCTTCTGGAAAAAGCCGCTCAGTTTCGCGCTGCATTCCTGTTCCAGCACCCCGCCCAAAGACCAGAAATGATGGTTGCTCCAGGGCAACTCGGTGCCGCTCATGCGGCTGGCCAGGCATCCGGCCTTGGGGTCCGCGGCTGCGTAGACCACTCCGGCCAGACGGGCCTGGATGACAGCGCCCAGGCACATGATGCAGGGCTCAAGCGTCACCACCAGCACCGCATCGGTCAAGCGGTGGTTTCCGGCCTGAGTCCCGGCCTCGCGCAGTGCCAGGATTTCGGCGTGGGCCGTGGGGTCGTTTTTAAAGATGGTCCGGTTTTCGCCGCGTCCAAGGATGCGACCGCCGCCGTCAACCACCACCGCGCCCACCGGCACATCCCCCCGTTCTTCCGCCAGATCCGCGAGCCGCAGGGCTTCGCGCATGAAGGGCTCCCAAAACAGAAGGTCATCGGCCCCCGGCGTCGAGGAAGGCGCACAGTAGAAAGTCACGGGGCCGCTGTCAATGATCTTTGCATCCTCTTTGGACACGTTTCAAAACCACCCTATCTGGCCTTCAAATACTCGATCCCGCCCCTCAAAAGCTCCGTACCCAGGGTGGACGTCTCCCCCCTGGTCCAACGCGGATGATTGGTCGGATGGTTGTAGGCCTCGGGATGCGGCATCAGCCCCAGAATCCGTCCGGACGGGTCGGTCAGACCGGCGATGCCCAAGGGCGAGCCGTTGGGGTTGGCCGGGTATTCCTGGGTCACGTCCTTGGTCTTTGGGTCCACGTACTGCAGGGCGATGAGATTCTGTTCCCGCAGGCGCTGCAAGGTCGTCTCGTCGCCGGGCACGAGCTTGCCCTCGCCGTGGCGCACGGGGACGTACAGGTAGTCGAGACCCCTGGTGAACACGCAGGGAGAATCCGCATTGATCTTGAGCGTCACCCAGCGGTCCTCGTACTTGGCCGAATCATTGTGGCTGAGCGAGACCTGGCGGGTGAAATAGGCCCCGTCCAGCGCGGGCAGCAGACCCAGCTTGACCAGCAGCTGAAAGCCGTTGCAGATGCCCAGAATGAGGCCTCCGGCGTCGAGAAAGCGTTTGAGCTCTTCCATCAGCGATTTGCCGCTCGCGGTCTTCATGTGCCGCCAGCGCAGGGCCGCCGCCTGGGCCGATCCGAGATCGTCGCCGTCGAGGAATCCGCCGGGCAGGATCAGAAAATTGTAATCGGCCAGGGAGACCTTGTCCGCCGTCAGATCGGAAAAATAGACGACGGTGGTCTGGTCCGAGCCGGCCTGATCCGCCGCAAAGGCGCATTCCCGCTCGCAATTCGTCCCGTAGCCGGTGATTACCAATGTCTTGACCTGAGCCATCGTTCCTCCGAAAATCGGCCGCAGCCGTGCTGTTTTATGACGTACAAACGCCCATTACAGGCCAAGCAAAACCGGCGCAAGCCCGAAAATCGGCCTTTCGGACTGTTTGCACTCCGCGCCGTTTCTGCTATTGAAGCCCGGATGTTTGCAGGACACCAGGGCCGCTTGACAAGCCGGAAGTCCGCTGCCAAATGTTCCGGCGGACATACGGATGTCGAACTTCGGGCTGCCGACAGGTGGCCCATTTGTTTTGTGGACCATGCCTGACCGCGACACGCGCGATCCAGGCCAAAGAACTTCTCAGGTGAGCGAGGCAGCGATGAACACCAAATTCATATTTGTGACCGGCGGGGTATTGTCCTCTCTGGGTAAAGGACTGGCCGCCGCATCCATCGCGGCTCTGTTGAAGGCGCGGGGGCTTCGGGTTTCCATCCAGAAGCTGGACCCGTACATCAACGTCGATCCCGGCACCATGAACCCCTTCCAGCACGGCGAAGTCTACGTCACCGACGACGGCGCCGAGACGGATCTGGACCTGGGCCACTACGAGCGCTACCTCGGCACCCATTTGAGCCAGCGCAACAACTACACCTCGGGACGCATCTACAACACGGTCATCACCAAGGAGCGCCGCGGCGACTACCTCGGAGGCACGGTGCAGGTCATCCCGCACATCACCGACGAGATCAAATCCTCCATCCTGAGCCTGGCCAGCGACGATCTGGACGTGACCCTGGTCGAAATCGGCGGCACGGTGGGAGACATCGAGGGCCTGCCCTTCCTGGAAGCCATCCGCCAGCTGCGCGCCGACCTGGGCAAGGACAACGTCCTCTACATCCATCTGACGCTGGTGCCCTACATCAAGACCGCGGGCGAGCTCAAAACCAAGCCCACCCAGCATTCCGTCAAGGAGCTGCGCAGCCTGGGCATCCAGCCGGACATCATCCTCTGCCGTTCCGAGGTGGATCTGGGCGACGACATCAAGCGCAAGATCGCCCTGTTCTGCAATGTGGACCCCGACGCGGTGTTCACGGCCGTGGACGTCAATCATATTTATGAACTGCCCCTGACCCTCTACAACGAGGGCGTGGACCAGAAAATCGCCATCCTCCTGCGCCTGGCCGCCAAGAATCCGGACCTGCAGCAGTGGAAGGATCTCGTCCAAAATCTGCACCATCCCAGAACCGAAGTGACCATCGCCATTGTCGGCAAGTATGTGGATTTGAAGGAAGCCTACAAGAGCCTGCACGAGGCCCTGACCCACGGCGGCGTGGCCAACCATGCGGCCATCCGCTTCCTCTATGTCAATTCCGAAGAGATCACGTCCGGGAATGTGGCCGAAATGCTCGCTTCCGCCGACGGCATCCTCGTTCCCGGCGGCTTCGGCATCCGCGGCGTGGAAGGCAAGATCGCGGCCATCACCCACGCCCGCGAAAACAATATCCCCTTCTTCGGCATCTGCCTGGGCATGCAGTGCGCGGTCATCGAATACGCCCGAAACGTCATGGGCCTGACCAAGGCCAACTCCGAGGAATTCGACCTGACCACGCCGGACCCGGTCATCTATTTGATGAAGGAGTGGTTCGATTTCCGCAAGAAATGCGTGCAGCGCCGCGACATGACCAGCGAAAAGGGCGGGACCATGCGCCTTGGCGCCTACCCCTGCGTGATCGAAAAGGACACCCGCGCCTTCGAAGCCTACGGCGCCGTCGAGGTTTCCGAGCGCCACCGCCACCGCTACGAATTCAACAGCTCCTACCAGGGCCGCTTCGAGGACGCCGGTCTGACCATCAGCGGCACCTCCCCGGACAAGAGCCTGGTCGAGATCGTGGAGATCAAGGATCATCCGTGGTTCCTGGGTTGCCAGTTTCACCCCGAATTCACCTCCACGCCCATGCAGCCGCACCCGCTGTTCCGCGAATTCATCCGCGCGGCCGTGGGCAACAAGAAACCCGAGTAGAATACCATGATCGACTGTTCCACCCTGGTCGCCGGACGCCCCTTTCTCATCGCCGGTCCATGCGTGCTCGAAAGCCTGGACCTGGCCATGACCGTGGCCGAGGAGCTCCAGTCCATCGCCCGCGACCTGAACCTGCCGCTCATCTTCAAGAGCTCCTACGACAAGGCCAACCGCACCGCCGGGGCGAGCTTCCGGGGCCCGGGGCTGGACATGGGCCTGGACTGGCTGGCCCAGATCAAGAGCCGCACAGGCCTGCCCGTGATCACGGACATCCACGAGCCGCGCCAGGCCTCCCTGGTGGCCGAGGTGGCCGACGTGCTGCAGATCCCGGCCTTCCTCTGCCGCCAGACCGACCTCTTGCTGGCCGCCGCGCGCACCGAGCGCATCGTGAACATCAAGAAAGGCCAGTTCATGGCGCCCTGGGACATGCAGGGGCCGGTGGAAAAGATCCGCTCCGAAGGCTTCGACCGCATCTGGCTGACCGAGCGCGGCTCCATGTTCGGCTACAACAACCTGGTCGTTGATTTTCGCTCCCTGGTCATCATGAAACAGTTCGGCTGCCCGGTGATCTTTGACGCTACGCACTCGGTGCAGCTGCCTGGCGGACAGGGCTCGTCCTCCGGCGGCCAGCGCGAATTCGTGCCGCCCCTGGCCCGGGCCGCCGTGGCCTGCGGCTGTCAGGGGCTGTTCATGGAAATCCACCCGGACCCGGACAAGGCCCTGTGCGACGGCCCCAATTCCTGGCCCCTGGCCAAGGCCCGCACCCTGCTCTCGGAGCTGGCCGCCATCTGGAGCATCCCCAATGAATGCTGAGCGCCTCGCCCGGGACGTTCGCCTCATGATTCTGGACGTGGACGGGGTGCTGACCGACGGCGGCCTCTATTACGACGAGTCGGGCTGCGTGCTGAAGCGCTTCAATGTCCAGGACGGGCTGGCCATCAAGATGGCTCCCCAGGCCGGGCTGGAATTCGCGGTCATCACCGGCCTGGACTCTCCGGCCGTGCGCCGCCGCGTCACCGAACTGGGCATCACCCACTACCATCCCGGCCATCACCGCAAGGCCCCGATCCTGCGCGGCATTTCCGATCAGACCGGCATTCCCCTGGCGCACATGGCCTATGTCGGCGACGACTGGGTCGACGCCGCGCCCATGTCCCTGGTCGGACTGCCCATCGCCGTGCCCAACGCCCGGCCCGAGATCCTCAAACTCGCGGCCTGGACCACCAGATCCGCAGGCGGCCAGGGCGCGGTGCGCGAGGCCATCGATTTCGTGCTGCGCGCCCAGGGCAAGCTCGACGCGCTGTGGCGGGAGTGGTTGCGGGAATGAAGCGGGCCCTGCTCGGACTTTTGGCCGTCGCCGTTCTGGTTGGCCTAGCGCTGCTCGGCAAACAACTGCTCTGGCCGGATCGGCTGGACGATCTTTCGGTCAAAAATCTGGACGTGGACCTGAGCCTCAAGGGCGTCACCCTGAGCCAGGGCAAGGACGGCAAAAAACTCTGGAATCTGAACGCCACGGGCGCCGACTACGCTGAAAACGGCGACGAACTGACCCTGACCGACCCGGTCATCGTCTACTGGGGCGAGGAAGGCGGCGAACCGCTCCAGGTCCGGGCGCCCAAGGGCCAGGTTTGGCAGAAGGAGGACCGGGCCAGGATGTGGGACGGAGTCCACGGCGTCCAGGGCCGGTACGTCATGCATTCCCAGACTCTTGACTATGCCGGGCGGGACCGTACTCTTGTGCTTGGCGGCACGGTCGAGCTGACCGGCGAGTCCATGCGGGGCCGTTCCGACACACTGACATATTTTCTGGACACCGGGGACTTCCTGGCCCAAGGCAACGTCCAGGTCATCATGAACTGACAAGCGGGTTATCAATGCGTTCATTCATGCTTTTGCTCTTCCTCCTCTGCGCCGCCCCGGTCTGGGCCGCCCAGGATGTGCCGGTCAAAATCACTTCCGACACCATGACCTACACCCAGAAAGGGGATCAGGTGGTCTTCAAGGGCTCGGTATACGTCATCCGCCAGGATATCGAACTGTGGTCGAACACGCTGACCGTGCTTCTGGAGAAAAAAGAGGAGGCCAAAAACGCGACCCAGAGCGTGGTCGACGAGCAGGGCTCCATCAAGAAGATCATCGCCCAGGGCAACGTGCGCATCAAGGCGGACAAGGGCCGCACCGGCACGTGCGGCAAGGCCACCTACGAGGCGGACAAGGATCTTCTGACCATGGAGGACAACCCTGTGCTCATGGAAGGCGCGAACAAGATCCAGGGTGAGGTCATAAAGCTCTACATCAAGGAGAACCGCAGCGAGGTTCTTGGTGGAAAAGGACGGGTCGAAGCCATTTTCAACACCAAGGGCGACGTCAAGGGGCTCGGCCAGTGACCATTCTGACCGGCCAGAATCTGGCCAAGCGCTACGGGGCCCGGGATGTCGTGCGCGACATCAACCTCGACGTGCGCCAGGGCGAGGTGGTCGGCGTGCTCGGCCCCAACGGGGCGGGCAAGACGACCACCTTCTACATGCTGGCCGGCATCGTGAAGCCCACCCGGGGAAACGTCCTCCTGGACGGGCTGGACATCACCCACTGGCCCCTGCACCGACGGGCCCGGGCGGGCATGAGCTATCTGCCGCAGGAAAGTTCCATCTTCCGCAAATTGACCGTGCGCCAGAACCTGCAACTGATCCTCGAATACTCCGGCTTTTCCCGGGACGAGCAGAATCGCACCGCCGACAGGCTCCTGGACGAACTGGGCATCACGCGCCTTTCGGAGCAGCTGGCCGCCTATCTGTCCGGCGGAGAGCGGCGCAGACTTGAAATCGCCCGCGCTTTGATCCAGAATCCGAAATTCATTCTGCTGGACGAACCCTTCGCCGGCATCGATCCCCTGGCCGTGGACGACATCCAGACCATCATCGAGGGGTTGCGCGACAAGGGCATCGGAGTGCTCATCTCCGACCACAATGTTCGCGAAACGCTGCAAATCTGCGACCGGGCCTACCTAGTTTACGATGGACAGATCATCCTGAACGGCAGCCCGGAAGAAATCGTGGCCGACCCCGACGCCCGCAAGGTGTATCTCGGCGAGGGCTTCAGCCTTTAGCGGCACGATTTTCCAAGGATTGCCAGGGCCTAAGCTTTATGGCAGATTCGCTACTGGGTAGTTTTGTTGCCTGCAATCCTCTGACACGGTGAAACCACATCCACTATGGGCCTTGAACTCCGACAAAATCTCAAGCTGACGCAGCAGCTGGTCATGACGCCCCAGTTGCAGCAGGCGATCAAGCTGCTCCAGCTCTCCAGGTTCGAGCTTCTCGAGGCCGTTCAGCAGGAGCTCTTGGAGAACCCCATGCTTGAGGAAGGGGTCAAGGAGGCTGCCGAAGAGCACGAAATCCAGACCCCGGCAGAATCGCGCCCCGAAGTCTCCTATGAAGACGCCGAGTTGATGCGCAACGCGGACTGGGAAAACTACCTCGGCGATTTTTCGAGCACCGCCAAACAGGTGCAGTTCAAGGAAACCGAGGCCCTCGAAGAGATGATGTCCTACGAGGCCAGGCTTTCGGGCAAACCCTCGCTGGACGGCCACCTGTTGTGGCAGCTGTGTCTGTCCAACATCACCGAGGAAGAGGAGATGATCGGCGAGGCCATCATCGGCAACCTCGACTCCCAGGGCTATCTGATGACTTCCGTCGAGGACATCGCCTCCGAGACGCTCTCCCCCCTGTCCCTGGTCGAGTCCATGCTGCACCGCCTGCAACGGTTCGATCCGGTCGGCGTGGCCGCCAGATCGCCCAGGGAATGTCTGCTCATCCAGCTCGAAATGCTCGGCCAGGACGATCCCATCCTCGTTTCCCTGGTGGACGAACATCTCGAAGACATCGAGAAGCGACGCTACAAGCCGCTCCTGCGCAAGTTCAAGATCCAGATGGAAGACCTGAAGGCCTACCTGGACATCATCCAGTCCCTGGACCCCATGCCCGGAGCCAGCTACGGGAGCGAGAGCACGGTCTATGTCAGCCCGGACGTTTTCGTGTACGAATACGAAGGGGATTTCGTCATCGTCATGAACGACGACGGCCTGCCCAAGTTGCAGCTGAGCCCCTATTACATGGACGACATGCACCTCGCGGTCAAAGGACCGGATCGGGAATACCTGCACGACAAGATGCGCTCCGCCATGTGGCTCATGAAGAGCTTGCACCAAAGGCAGAGAACATTATATAAAGTGGTTGAAAGCATTGTCAGGTTTCAGCGAGGGTTTTTCGAGCACGGCGTGACCAAGCTCAAACCGCTGATCCTCAAGGATGTGGCCGACGACATCGAGATGCACGAATCAACGGTCAGCCGGATCACCACGAACAAGTACGTGGCCACGCCGCACGGTATCGTGGAACTGAAATTTTTCTTCAATTCCGCGCTGGAAATGGATGACGGCACCCAGGTCGGCTCCGAGTCGGTCAAGGCCATCATCAAGAAAATGGTCAGCGAGGAAGACCCCAAGCACCCCTACAGCGATGAAAAAATCGCCGCGGTGCTCAAGGAGAAGCTGGACGTTAACATCGCCCGCCGGACAGTGGCCAAATACCGCGCGGTGCTGGGCATCGAGTCGTCGTCCAAGCGCAAACAGGTTTTTTGACATCCCGCCCGTGGTCCGTTCCCCTGGAACGATCAGGGCAGACCCTCAACATGCGAGGAGGCTTCCATGAGGATTACCTTCAATTTCAAAAACTTCGATCCTTCCGACCATCTGCGTAAATACGCCAGGGACCGTTTCGGCAAGCTCGCCAAGTTCATGGCCGGCACCCCCGACGCCGAATTGCAGGTCAATCTCGAAGTGGAGAAATTCCGACATATCGCCGACATAGTGCTGACCGGAAAAAACGTGCACATCTCCGCCCGTGAGGACAGCGAAGACATGTACTCCACCGTCGATCTGGTCTGGGACAAGCTTGAAGCCCAGATGCGCAAGGTCCGCGACAAGGACAAGAGCCGCCGCAAAGGCGGGACCGACAGCGCGCGCGTGGTCGCCGGCGGCTTCGAGGAAGATGCCGGCGCCGAGCGCAAGCCCCAGATCCAGAAAACCGACGACTTCTCGCCCAAGCCCATGATCGTCGAGGAAGCCGCCTTGCAGCTCGAAAGCACGGACAACGAGTTCCTGGTGTTCCTCAATGCCGAAAACGAGCGGGTCAACGTGATCTACCGCCGCAAAACCGGCGACTTCGGCCTGATCGACCCCGGGGTATAGGGAATGAAGCTTGCCGAATACCTGGACAAGGATTTGATCATTTCCGACCTCTCGGCCAGGACCAAACCCGAGGTCCTGGCCGAACTCGTTTCGCCGCTGTCGGCCAAAATCCCCGGTCTCGACCCCAAGCGCGTGGCCCAGGTCCTCATGGACCGGGAAATGCTCGGGACCACGGGCATCGGGGACGGCATAGCCATCCCCCACGGCAAGCTCGACAGCATCGATCAGGTTCTGGTCATCGTCGGTCGCAGCCATGAAGGCGTGGATTTCGCCAGTCTCGATCACAAACCGGCCAGCATCTTCTTCACGGTGCTGGCCCCATCCAGCGTGGTGGGACTGCACTTGAAACTCCTGGCAACCGTATCCCGCCTGCTCAAGGACAGCTCCTTCCGCCAGGCTTTTGCCAACTCCCCCGGCCAGGAAGGGCTGTGGGAGCTGTTGCAGACCGTCTAGCCGGGACGCAGCCGGAGAGTCTCATGCAGCCCCAAAGCGAACACAAAAACGTCGTCATCGTCTCCGGCATGTCCGGATCGGGTAAAAGCACGGCGCTCAGGGTCTTCGAGGACATGGGCTTTTTCTGTGTCGACGGGCTTCCGGCGCGCATGGCCCCGGCGCTCATCGAGGTGTTCTTCAACTCCTCGACCAAGGACTACCCCGGCCTGGCCATGGGCATGGACCTGCGCCAGCCCGATTTCGCGGTCCAGTGGAAGGAAGTGCTTCTTGACATCCAGAAGTTTTCCGTGCGGCCGACGCTGCTTTTCACGGACTCTTCCAACCAGATCCTCCTGCGCCGATACGCCACGACCAGGCGTCCGCATCCGCTGGCCTCGGGCAACCTCGGCCTGGAAGGCGCTCTGGAGCGGGAACGGGAGATCCTCGAACCCATCCGCACCCAGGCGGACCTGGTCATCGACACCTCGCACTATTCGGTGCACGATCTGCGTCGGGTCATCCAGGACAAGTGGGAGAGCCTGTCCTCACGCAGCCAGGGCATGCGCGTTCACCTCATCTCCTTCGGCTTCAAGTACGGCGCGCCGGCCGAGGCCGACAACGTCACGGACCTGCGCTTCTTGCCCAATCCCTATTTCGACGAGGCCCTGCGCCCGATGTCGGGCAAGGACGAGGCCATCGCCCACTACGTGTTGGACAGCGACCCGGGGCGCGAGTACCTGCGCCGACTTTTGGAATTTCTCGACTTCACGCTGCCCCTGTACGCCAAGGAAGGACGCTATCGCCTGACCATGGCCTTTGGCTGCACCGGCGGAAGGCACCGTTCCGTGGCCGTGACCGAGGCCGTGCTGGCCCATCTGCGCGGTCGGGACTTCACCGTTTCCGTCGAACACCGGCATTTCAGTCTCGGATAACCTGGAGGAGCAATGGTTGGAGTGATTGTGGTAACCCATGGCCAGTTCGGCAAGCATCTGCTTGAGGCGGCCCAGACGATTCTGGGGCCCCAGGAGCAGTGCGCCCATATAGCCGTGGAAGGAGCCGTGGAAATGAGCGCCCTGCTCACGGAACTCAAGCAGACCGTCAAGCGGATGGAAACAGGCGACGGCGTGATCATCCTGACCGACATGTTCGGCGGCACACCGTCCAACATCAGCCTGTCCCTCTTGCAGCCGGGCAAGGTCGACGTGCTGACCGGAGCCAACCTGCCCATGCTGCTCAGGATTCTGGGCATGCGCACCCAGGAACTCTCCCAACTGGCTCAGGAAGCCAAAAACGCGGCCATTCAGGGCATCGTCGTCGCAGGCGAAGTGCTAAGCCGCAAGATCACCGAGGCCTAGCCGTGCTCTGGTTCCGCATCGACAACCGCCTCGTCCACGGCCAGATCATCGAGGCCTGGCTTCCGCACATCAGGGCCAAGACCCTGCTGGTCGCCAACGACGAATTGGCTGCCGACGAACTGCGGCAGGAGATCATGAGCCTGGCGGTGCCGAGCGGCATCACCTTCCTGTGCTGCCCGGTGTCCGAGGCCACGGCGTTCCTGGAGCGCGTGCGCAAGGACGACCCCGACCAGCATGTCCTGGTTCTTTTCTCCGACTGCGCCGACGCCAGAAGCGCGCACATGAGCGGACTGCCGTTCTCTCTGGTCAACATCGGCAACCTGCATTACGGCCCGGGCAAGGAACAGGTTTGCGAACACATCGCCCTGGGGGCGGAAGACCGCTCCTGCCTGAAATATTTCAGCGAGCACGGCGTGGAGATCGATTTCCGCTGCGTGCCCTCGGCGACAACCAAGGTCAATCTGTAGTGAAACAGTCCCGACTCCAAATATGCTAAGCACCCACGACATCATCCTGCTGGCCGGAGGAAGTTTTTTTTTGCCCTCCTGGCACTGACCCGGGTCGCCGTCGATCTGGGCTTTGTCCACCGCCCGCTCTTCGCCTCCCTGCTCTGGGCGGGCCTGACCTTTCGGCTCCAACCGGCCTTGAGCGCCGGAATCTTCTTCGAACTGCTCTGGCTTGATCTCTTTCCGGCCGGGACCTACATCCCGCCGCAGGCCCTGTTCTCGCTGACCGCCACCCTGACCATCCTGGCCTGCCTGCCTGATGCGGACATGCGCGCAACGGCGCTCACGGTCATCGCCACCCTGCCCCTGGCCTACCTGGGCGCCTGGATCGAGCAACTCCACCGCAAGCGGCAGAACGCGCGCTACAACCGCCTCCTGACCTGGAACCGCAGGAGCAATGAAGACGTCTTTGCGCCCAGCCGCCTCACGTCCTCCGCGCTGCTGGAAATTTTTCTGCTCAATTTCACGATCTTCCTGCTATGCGTGACGCCCCTCTGCGCAGGCTTGCGCATGCTGCAGCCGTGGTTTTCGGGCGGCCCGCAACCAAGCTGGCCCATGCTCTGGGCCGGGGCCTGCGCCGGGGCGATTCTCGCCCTGCGCGTGCGCAGGGCCTATGCCTTGGCCGGGGCCTGTCTGCTCCTTGGCGCGCTTTCCACTCTGTGACCGCTCATCTTATCTCTTGGCAGCCACGAATAATTGTGATATTTAGCACAATGTCTTTGTTCGCCAATAAACCCTTGTAGGAGGAATACCATGTCCGTTTATGTTTTTGGTCACAAGAATCCCGATTCCGATACCATCTGCAGCGCCATCGCGCTGGCCGACCTGAAGAGCAAGCTCGGCGTAGCCTGCACCCCCGCGGCCCAGGGCGAACTGCCCCCCGAGACCAAGTTCATCCTTGAGAAGTTCGGCGTCGCCGCGCCCGCCGTCAAGACCTCTTTTGCCGGCGAAAAAGTTTTCCTGGTCGACACCTCCGACCTGGCTCAGCTGCCCGAGGACATCAAGCAGGCTGAAGTCCTGGGCATCGTCGACCACCACAAGCTGGGCGACCTGACCACCTCCAGCCCCCTGGAATGCTGGATCTGGCCCGTCGGCTGCACCGCCACGGTCATCGCCGCCATGTACAAGTACTTCGGCGTCGAAATCCCCAAGAACATCGCCGGCATCATGCTCTGCGCCATCCTGAGCGACACCGTCATCTTCAAGTCCCCGACCTGCACTCCGGCCGACAAGGAAGCCGCCGCCGAACTGGGCAAGATCGCCGGTATCGCCGACCTGCCCGCCCTGGGCATGGAAATGTTCAAGGTCAAGTCCGCCGTTGAAGGCACCCCGGCCCGCGAGCTGGTTCTGCGCGACTACAAGGACTTCAACATGAACGGCACCAAGGTCGGCATCGGCCAGCTGGAAGTCGTCGACCTGTCCATCCTCGACGCCGTCAAGGGCGACCTGGCCGCCGACATCGCCGCGCTCAAGGCCGAGAAGGGCAACCACTCCGTGTTCCTGCTGCTGACCGACATCATGAAGGAAGGCTCCGAGATCCTCATCGCCTCCGACGACGCCGCCGTTGTCGAGAAGGCCTTCGGCGTCAAGCCCGTGGACGGAAAGGCATGGCTGCCCAAGGTCATGTCCCGCAAAAAGGACGTTGTGCCCAAGTTCGAAAAGGCTTTCGCCTAAGCCCTGGTTTTTTGAATGCAAAAAGCCCGTCCAGGTTCGCCTGGGCGGGCTTTTTCGTTTTCCATCCGACCACTTCCCTTGACCAAGGACGCCGGCTTCACTAGGTCTATTACGACAACGAAGCATCCTGGAGGTACCCATGATTGACCTGCATCCCAGCTATCTTGTGGACGAACAGGCACAGCGAAAGGCGGTGGTTTTGTCCATTGAAGAGTGGACCCGTGTCCTTGAGGCTCTGGAAGAACTGGATGACATCCGGATGTATGATGAAGCCAAAGCCCGAAAAGACCAAGCCGTCCCTCTCGAAAAAATTCTCCAGGAATCTTCTGCCGACTACTCTTCATGACGTACCGCGTCGAAATTCTGCGCTCAGCTGCCAAGGAGTTGCAACGGATTCATCCCGACGACCGCGTTAGAATCATTGCGGCCCTTCAAGACCTGGCCACCGATCCTCGCCCGACCGGCAGTAAGAAACTCACCAACCGTCCGGCTTGGCGTATACGCATTGGCCCATACCGTGTCATTTATGAGATTCATGACCGGGAACTGATGGTATTGGTTGTAGCCGCAGGCAAACGAAGCGAAATATACCGGACCTGATCGAGCTCTTTAGAAGCGATGATTCAATTCAACGAGGCACGTGAGGGGAATACTCCTTCCCCCCTGCGGGGACTCCCCCTTGGCAGGAGGGAGAGTCAAGACTGTAGTTGCCGCGCACCCGCATTCACCAGACATGCATTCATTTCAAATTTTCGCTCAGCCATTCTTTGAATACCCGAACACGAGAGTCGCTACGGGGTGTGGCGGTTGTCCCGGACAGGGACCGCCGTCTGTCTGACTGAGCGAGGCATCGTTTGTTGAATCATCGCGGACCGCTTGAAAAACGGAGTGTGTTCGGCAGGAGCGATGATTCAACTCTACGAGGCCTGCGAAGGAGTTTCGGCGGTCCCTGTCCGGGACAACCGCCACACCCCGCTTCCGCAACCTGGCCCAGCATGGTTTTGCCTTCGCTTCGGCAATGCCCCGCCAGCCTCTTCCACCCTTTCTTCTAGTGCACCTTTTCCCCGCCCACATCCGCCCGCAGGGCCGCGACCTTTCCGCGCAAATATTCCGCAACCAGATCGCCCATGTCGTCGCCGCCGGAATGCTTGAGCGCGTATTCGCGCAGATCATCCTCGGTCTGTTTCTCCATGCGCTCGGATTCCATGAACATCAGAAAGACCAGACCCAGGGCGGCGTTGTTTTCCACGGTGCCGTCGCACAGGTGCTGCAATTGTTCGTCCGGCACAGTTTCAAAGAGCCTGTCGGCGAATTCCCCGATCCACTTGGAGTAGAGTTCGGGCATGAGGTCCGGGATGAGTTCCGCGAGCCGCTTGGCCGCGTCCTCCGGGACGTTGGGCATGGTCACCAGGAAATACTCGGTCAGGGCCTCCTGGCGACGCTCACTGTCGCCGGAGAATTTGTCCAGAATGACAAGAAAGATATGGGCCCGCATCTGGGCCAAAGACAAGGACATATATGCTCCTATATTCCGAAAGGAGTCAAACAGCGTGGGTTTTCATCCATTGCGGCCATGACGATGCGGGCGCAGGCCTCGGCATCGGAGCCGGCATGGTGGTGATTGAGGTCAAGGCCCAGATGGCGGCACACGTCGGGGAGTTTGGTCGGCCGCAGGCTCCACTGGTTGCGGGCCAGGTCCACGGTGCAGACAAAGGGCAGATTCGGCGCGGGCAGCCCGGCCATGGCGCAGCACGCGTCAAGCACCGAGCGATCGAATCTGGCGTTGTGCGCGGCCAGAAAATCAGCTCCTTCCAGAAAGCCCGCGTTCTCGATCCAGAACTCCCGGAAAGGGGGCGCGTCCTTGACGTCGGACCAATGGATGCCATGCACGTTGACGCAGAACGGCGAAAAGCGCGAGCGCGGCGGACGGATCAGTCCATAGAGCCTATCCACGATCTCGCCGCCCCGGACCTTGGTCAGGCCCACGGCGCAGGCGCTGTCGCGACGCGAATCCGCGGTTTCGAAGTCGATGGCCACATAGGCCAGGGAGCAGCTCATATCAGCAGATGCGCGGCAACTGTTCGCCTTCGAGCATGTCCATGAGCCGGGTGCCGCCCAGGGGCGTTTCCAGCACGACCTTGCCGGGGTGCTCTCCACGAACGTCGCCGATCTGCGCCGCGTCCGCGCCAAGCGGGTCCGAGCGCATGATGGCCAGGGCCGCTTCGGCGTGCTCCTGGGGCAGGATGCAGATGAACTTGCCCTCGTTGGCCAGGTACAGGGGATCGAGGCCCAAAAAGGAGCAGCCGCCGCTGACTTCGGGGCGGACAGGGATTTTTGATTCGAAAATCCGGCATTCAACGCCCGACTGTCCGGCGATCTCGTTCAGGGTCGTGGCCAGGCCGCCCCGGGTGGGATCGCGCAGCACGTGCACGGAAGGGATGGCTTCGAGCAGGCGCACGATGAGATGATTGAGGGACGCGCAGTCCGAGAGCACGGGGGCCTCGAAGGTCAGCCCTTCGCGCTTGGAGAGGATGGCCAAACCATGGTCGCCCATGAAGCCGCTGATCAGGATCGCGTCTCCGGGGGCGGCGCGATGCCCGCTTGGAGCCTCGTCCACGAAAATTTCGCCGATGCCGGTGGTGTTGATGAAAATCTTGTCCACCGTGCCCTTGGGCACGACCTTGGTGTCGCCCGAAACCACCAGCACGCCGGCCTCGCGGGCGGCTTCCCCCATGGACTGCACGATGCGCTCCAGATCGGCCATGGGCAGGCCTTCTTCGATGATGAAGCCGCAGGTCATGTATTTCGGACGCGCGCCGAGCATGACCACGTCATTGACCGTTCCGTGCACGGCCAGGGCGCCGATGTCGCCGCCGGGAAAAAAGATGGGGTCCACGGTGAAGGTGTCGGTGCTCATGGAAATGGGCCCCCGGATCTGCAAAAAGGCCGCGTCGTCAAGGCGGTCAAGCACTTCGTTGCCCAGATATTTGAGAAAAAGCTCGCCGATGAGCCGATGCGAAGCCTTGCCGCCACTGCCGTAATCAAGAAGAACTCTTTCCACTCGCTTCCCCCTTGCGTGACACCATTATAACCAACTGATCTAAAAAGAAAAACAACCAAAGACTCAAAATATGCGGCACGCGGCTCGTTGTCGGCATGGCCCACGGCCCCGCCGGAACTCCTTCGCTGGCCTCGTAGAGTTGAATCGTTGCGTGATAGGCGGCGAACCCGCGCCGCACGCCAGGCAACGATTCAACAAACGATGCCTCTGGCTCGGTCAAACAGCCGAAGAGGCCGTGGGCCATGCCGACAACGAGCCTTGAGGGACTGGCGGGTGTACTTTTCCGCTTCGCGCCAAGTCATCCCCTTGAAGAAAGGGATCCATACATTTTAAGCACTTGAAAAAGCATAGATTCCCGCCTGCGCGGGAATGACACTCAGGTTCTCTCGCGACTTTCTTGCAGTGGCCGTTTTTGGAAGGTGAAGTGTAGCCGACTACATGAACCTTTCAAAATCGGAGAGCAACGCAGTCCAGAATCAATTTGCGGCGCTCTCTCAGACTCTGTACTTGTAGTAGGCCGCGCACGACCCTTCGGTGGAAACCATGCACGGGCCCACCGGGGAGGCGGGGGTGCAGGCCTTGCCGAAAAGCGGGCATTTTTCCGGCGACATCTTGCCCTTGAGCACGTCGCCGCAACGGCAGCCCTTGATTTCCGGGACGTCGTGCAACTGCATGTCGAAAACGCGCATGGCGTCATAGCCCGCGTATTCGTCGCGAATCGCGAGCCCGCTGCCGGGAATGAGGCCGATGCCCCTCCACAGGGCGTCGCAGGGCGAAAAAATCTCGTTCATGACCGACACGGCCTTGGGATTGCCCTCGTCGGACACGACGCGGGTGTAGGCGTTGACGACCTCGGTCTTGCCTTCGTTACGCATGGTCACGAACATGTACAGGGCCTGCAGGATGTCCACGGGCTCGAACCCCGCCACCACCGCCGGCAAGCCATGTTTGGAAGCCAGGAAACGGTACGGCTCCACGCCGATGATGGCGGAGACATGACCGGGCAGCAGAAAAGCCTGCACCTTGAGTTCGGGATCGCCGACCAAAGCGTCCAGGGCCGGAGGGACCAGCTTGTGAAAACAGAGCACGGAAAAATTGGTGACGCCCTGCTCCCGGGCCACTTTCACCGTGGCCGCGATGGCCGGGGCGGTGGTCTCGAAGCCCACTCCCAGGAACACGACCTTGTCGTGCGGGTTGTCCTGGGCGATCTTCAAGGCGTCAAATGGGGAATAGACGACCTTGACGCGGGCCCCCTCGGCCTGGGCGCTTTTCAAAGTCTTCTTTTCGGGGCCGGGGACGCGCATCAGGTCGCCGAAGGTGGTGATGATGGCGTTCTTGCCGGCCAGTTCGAGAAATGCCGCCACTTCGCTGTCATGGGTCACGCAGACCGGACAGCCCGGGCCGGAGAGGTGCACGACCTTGTCGGACAGCAGGGAGCGCACCCCGCTGCGAAAAATGGAAACCGTATGCGTTCCGCACACTTCCATGAACCTGAGTTCCCCGTCCAGTTCGGCGTGGATGCGAGCCAGCAGGGTCTTGCACAGCTGGGGATCCTTGAAATTGTCAAACAAGTTCAATGTTCAGCCCTTCCTCGAAAAGTTTCAGGGTGGCGATGGCTTCCTCCCGATCCAGGCGGGTCAGGGCGAAGCCGGCATGGACGATGACGTAGTCGCCCACTTCCGGGAATTCGGAAATCACATCCAGCCGAACAACATGCCGCGTCCCGCCTACCTGCACCTCGGCATTTTGTCCCTCGATCTTGAGCACTTCCATTGGAATCGCTAGGCACATAGAGCGCATCTCCCGCTTTGCTTTTTGTCAACGCTGTTGCTAAATCCCTGGATGTTTCGTGTCAATGAACTCTTCCCGCGCCGACAAGCCTCAAAGGTCCGTACTGTTATGCATCAGCCCGAAATCCCCCTGACCCGCATCCCCCTTGAGACGCGGGGGCGCATCCCTTCCGACGACGAGTGCCGGAAATGGTGGAACATGTATTCCATGCTGGACCACATCAAGGACCACAGCGAACTGGTGGCCGGCGTGGCCACGACGTTGGCCGAGCTTGCTGCCCGGCGGGGGCTGGGCAACCCGGACGGACTCGCGCGGGACGATTTCGTCCAGTCCGTGCGCGCGGCCGGGCTTCTGCACGACCTGGGCAAGACCTACTCCATCGAACACGGCGGCAACCACAGCCAGATCGGCGCGGCCTGGGTCATGGACCTGATACGAAACCCCCGCATCGCACAGGGGATCGTGCACCACGTGCATTGGCCGGGCCCACTGGACCTGGACAGGCATTTCCTGCCCCTGGCCATCATCTACGCCGACAAACGGGTCAAGCACGACAGGATCGTCGGCATGGAGGAACGCTTCGCGGACCTCTTCGAACGTTACGGACACACCGAGCGCAGCCGGGAGTGGATCACCCGCTCTTTCAACCAGGGCCGCGAACTCGAACAGCTCTTAAGTACTTTTTTGGGAGAAAATATACATGAATATCCTTTTGATCGCCGGGGGCTGGTCCGGTGAGCGCGAAGTCGCTCTAAGCGGCGCCAGACAAATAGAAAAAGGCCTGCTCACCCTGGGCCACAACGTCACCCTCTTCGATCCCGCCCGTGACCTGCGCGGCCTGTACGAAGCGGCGGCGGGCCAGGACTTCGCCTTCATCAACCTGCACGGCTCGCCCGGCGAGGACGGCCTGATCCAATGCCTGCTGGAGCGCATCGGCATGCCCTACCAGGGTTCGGACTCCCGCGCCTCGCTCCTGGCCCTGAACAAGGCGGTCTCCAAGCAGATCTTCGAGGACGCCGGCCTCGCCACCCCGGCCTGGGAATTCGTACCCGCCTGCCATGTCGGGCAGTGGCGCCCGCTTCTGCCTTTTCCCCTGGTGGTCAAACCCAACACCGGCGGTTCGAGCCTCGGCGTAGGCATCGTCGCCTCCGAGGAGGAGCTTGAGGCCTACCTCGGCCAGCCGGAGATCGCGGGCCAGGACCTTCTGGCCGAAACGCTGATCCGCGGCCAGGAACTGACCTGCGGCGTGCTCGAAGGAGAAACCCTGCCGCCCATCCTCATCCGCCCCAAAAGCGGGGATTTTTTTGATTACGAGAGCAAGTATGTGGCCGGGGCCACGGAAGAGATCTGCCCGGCTCCGGTTTCGGCGGAACTGACCGAAAAATTGCAGACCATGGCCCGCGCCGCCCACGACGCGCTCGGCCTGTCCGACTACAGCCGCACGGACTTCATGGTCGCTGCGGACGGAACGCCGTACCTGCTTGAAGTCAACACCCTGCCCGGCATGACCGCCACCAGCCTCCTGCCCCAGGAGGCCCAGGCCGTGGGCCTGTCCTTCGAGCAGCTCCTGGCCCGGCTTCTGGAACTGGGCCTCTGCAAAAAACGGTGATGAAGCCTTCTCCCAAGCTTGCGGAACGCCTGTTTTGCGCCGCGTACTCCCTGCTGTGGTGCGTGGCGGGCCCGCTAACCTTTGTCTCGCCCAGGATGCGCCAAGGATGGAAAGAACGTCTTGGCTTCGGCAAGATCCGCCCATGCGATGTCTGGATCCAGGGAGCCTCGGCCGGGGAATGCGGACTTGCGGCAAGCCTGCTTGAGCGCCTGCCGGACGTCCCGGTGCTGGCCACGACCTGCACCAGCCAGGGGCTCGACGTGCTGAACAGGGTTGCCGGACCGAACCTGCAAACCCGCATGCTGCCCCTGGACCTGCCGCGCGTCATGGGCCGGATGCTCGACCAGGCCCGGCCCAAGGTGGTGGTGCTCCTGGAAACCGAGATCTGGCCGGGGCTGCTCATGGCCTGCGCATCCAGGGGCGTGCCCGTGGTAATCGTCAACGGACGCATGACGGCCAAGTCCCTGGCCGGATACCTGCTGCTCGCCCCCCTGCTGCGCCGCTGGACGCCTCGGGCCATCGGAGCCATGGCCCAGGCCGACGCCACCCGCTTCGGGCTGGTCTTCGGAGCCGAAAAAACGAAGGTGACCGGCAACATCAAGTTCGACCGCGCCATGAACACCCCCCTCATTTTGCGTCAGGAAAACCCGCTGGCCGGGCTTGTGGCGCGCGAAAACGCCTTCGTGGCGCTGGGCTCCGTACGCGAACAGGAAGAACCTCGGGTGCTGGAGTTGATCCGGCAACTGCGCGACAGAGATCCCGGATGCGTGATCGGACTTTTTCCCCGGCACATGCACCGCCTCCCGGCCTGGCGGGAGTTGCTGGCCCGCGAAAATATGCCCCATGTGCTGCGCAGTTCTCTGGAAAAGCCCGCCATGCCCGGCAGCGTGGTGCTCTGGGACAAATTCGGAGAAATGAACCCGGCCTATGCCCTGGCGCGGCGCGCCTTCGTGGGCGGCAGCCTGGCGCGGCTCGGCGGACAGAATTTTCTCGAACCCCTGGCCCAGGGCGTGTTGCCCTGCGTCGGTCCTCATACCCGCAATTTTGACTGGGTGGGAGGGGAAATATTCGAGAGCCTCGTCTTCAAATGCGACTCCATCCCCGAGATCGCGGCCTTCCTGCTCTCCCCTGCGCCGCCGCGCGCGCAGACGCGGGAAGCGGCCCTGGCCTATGTGCGCTCCAGGCAAGGAGCCACGGACGCATCCCTTGAACTCATCCGATCTTTTCTCAACCGGAGTGCCCATGCCTGAGGTTATCGCCATCATCCCGGCCAGATACGAAAGCTCCCGCTTTCCGGGAAAACCCCTGGCCATCATTCACGGCAAGCCCATGTTCTGGCACGTCATGCAGCGCGCAGGCCAGTGTCCGCTGGTCGGCGCCGTGGCCCTGGCCACCGACGACCAGCGCATTTTCGATGCCGCCCAGGCGTTCGGGTTGACCGCGCTCATGACCAGCCCGGAGCATGCCAGCGGCACGGACCGGGTGCTGGAGGCCGCACGCCTGCTGGGCGCGGGCCCGGACTGCGTCATCGTCAATGTCCAGGGGGACGAACCGGCATTGAGCCCCGAGATGCTGACCGAACTGATCCGGCCCTTCGACGATCCGGACATCCAGGTCACCACCCTGGGGCACCCGATCAGCCCGGAAGAGGCCCAGTCCCCGGACAGGGTCAAGATCGTGCGGGCGGCAAGCGGCCTGGCCCTTTATTTTTCACGCGCTCCCGTTCCTTTTGGGCGCGACAACACGCCGGAATATTTGGGCCATATCGGCCTCTACGGACTGCGCATGCGCGTCCTTGAAAAATTCAGCGCTTTGGGCGAGAGTCCTTTGGAACGGCTGGAGAAACTGGAACAACTCCGGCTGCTCGAAGCCGGCATCCCCATCCACGTGGCCCTCACGCGGCACAAAAGCCACGGTGTGGACCGCCCCGAAGATCTGCCAACAGTCAGCGCGCTCATGCGAGGAGAACATCATATATGAAAGCTATTCTGGCCCTTGAGGACGGAACCTGGTTTGCGGGTCAGTCCTTCACCGGCCCCGGCGAAGCCGGCGGCGAAGTCATCTTCAACACCGGCATGTCCGGATACCAGGAAATCCTGACCGACCCGTCCTATTACGGACAGATGGTCTGCATGACCTACCCGCTCATCGGCAACTACGGCGTCAATCTGGAGGACGTGGAGTCCTCGCGCATTCATTGTCCGGCCATGATCGTCAAGGAATGCTGCAAGGAGCCGTCGAACTGGCGCTCCAAGGAGAGCCTGCCCGATTACTTGAAGCGCCACGGCGTCATGGGCCTTGAGGGCATCGACACCCGTGCCCTGACCCGCCACCTGCGCATCCACGGCGCCATGCGCGGCATCATCTCCACCGCCGAGCTGACTCCGGAAGAGCTTGCGGCCAAGGCCAAAGCCCTGCCGTCCATGGAAGGTGCCAACCTGGTCGAGTTCGTGGCACCCAAGGAGCCCTATTACTGGGACGGCACGAAGCCCGTGCCCGCGAAGATGGACGGAGACCTGCCGCTGTGGCCCGAGAACTCCGAGGGCAGCCTGCGCGTGGTCGTGTACGACTACGGCATCAAGTGGAACATCCTGCGCCTGCTGGCGGCTCAGAACCTGACCATCCTGGCCGTGCCCCCCACCTTCCCGGTGGAACTGGTCAAAAAATTGGCTCCCAGCGGCGTCTTCCTGTCCAACGGCCCCGGCGATCCGGCGACCCTGAAAACGGAAATCGGCATCATCAAGGAATTGTGCGAACTCTATCCCGTGGCCGGCATCTGCCTCGGGCATCAACTCCTGGGCATCGCCCTGGGCGGGACCAGTTTCAAGCTCAAATTCGGTCACCACGGCATCAACCATCCCGTGCGCGACGATATTACCCGAAAGATCGAAATTTCTTCACAAAACCATGGTTTTTGCGTAGACATCTCCAATCTTTCGTTCCTGGAGCAGACGCATCTCAACCTGAACGATCAGACCCTTGAGGGGTTCCGGCACAAGACCAGGCCCATCTTCGGCGTGCAACACCACCCCGAAGCCGGCCCCGGACCGCACGACAGCCAGTATTTTTTCGCGCGCTTCAAGCGCATGGTCGAAACCGGCCAGGTTCAGTAAACATTTATCGCGCACGCCGCGCAAGGAGCGCCCATGTCAGCAGAGATTCTCAAGGCCAAAAAACAGCTTGGGGAAGTCAACATGCTGCTCAAACAGGGGAAGCTCCTTGCCGCCGTGGCCAATCTGCACGAGGCCGTCGGATTCATCCTCAAGGCCCAGCTCATGAAGCACGAGATGCAGGCCTTCACCGAGTCTCTGGACAAGGCCGCCTATCACCTCGCCAACGACCGCGAACTCAAGAAAATCTACCCCCTCCAGATCAGCTACAAGCCCGGCGAAGAACGGGAACTTCTTGCCAGCCTCTACGCGCTCCTCACCTTTTTGCAGGAAAATCTTGCCGACGAGGCCAATTCGCACCTGGCCGCGCTGGCGGAATACCGGCGCAAGCAGCTGGAACTGGCCCGCACCCTGCTCCAGAGCGACGAAGTCGCAAAGGCTCAGCAGGTCTGCGGACGACTCATCGACGCGGCCAAGACAGACACGGAACTCAAAGTCGCCGTGGCCGACATCTTCCTGGAATTCGGCAAGTATGACGAAGCGCTGGAATATCTGAAGGCAGCCTACGCGGACAACCCGGAATCGGCCCATGTCTTCAACAAGCTGGGCATGGTCCTGCGCAAGTCAGGCAGGCTGGAAGAAGCCGAGAAATTCTACATTCAGGCACTCGAACGCCAATCCCACGACGAAGTCATCTACTTCAACCTGGGCCGGGTCTACCTGGACATGAAACGCTGGAAAAACGCCATCTCCGCCGCCGACCGCGCCCTGACCATCAACGCCGAATTCGCCGAAGCACGAAAGATGAAACTCTACGCGACCAAGCAGATGGGGGGATGAAAGGGGAACGCATTGCGATCGTAATGAAAAATACCTGTCCGTCCCATTCTTACCAGGATAAATACCTGAACCAAATGCGAAAACTAACGCTCAAGGTCACGAATGGCCTCGATTGCACTATTTTCTTATTTGGCTCGCGGGCACGTGGGACTGAGCGGCGCAGTTCCGACATCGACATTGGTTTCAGCGGATTGGATGAAAAAACCTTTCTTAGGACACGAGACCGTCTTCTGTTGGAATTTGAAGAAAGCATCATCCCGCACCGGGTGGATCTCGTAAACATGGACACAGCACCGCCAGATTTCAAGAACATCGCCATGCAGGAGGTTGTCGTATGGAAACAAAGCTCGCACGCAAATTGAACAACCTGGATGATGCGCTCTCAAATTTCAGTGATGCACTGACTCTCGAATTAACATCATTTCAAGAACTCGTTGCTGACAATATCAAGTCAGGCCAAATACAAAAATTTGAGTTCACAATAGAACTCCTATGGAAAACAATCCAGGTGTTTCTTTACGAGGTGGATGGCGTTGATGCCGTAACTCCGAAATCTGTCGCAAAAGAATTTGTGGAAGCTGGTTACTGTGATTACCCGACGTATGAACTTTTCATCCAGGCAATCAATGACAGAAATCAACTCAGCCATATCTATCGCCAAGAGATGGCAGAATCCATCTGGAGCAGACTTCCAGAATACGAAACTCTCACACGAGAAATCTCCTCGATCATGCATGAAAAGTATCCTGCCAAGGAGTAACGCCACCCCCAGCAATGCCCTCTGGCAAAGTGGGGCAAACGTACTTTATTCTGAAACGAGACGCCGTCGAATCCTAATGAACATACGAGGCATATGAAATGCCATTTCATGCCAGGCAGGAACCCCAGCTAAGACGCAAATACGACCCTGAGATCCATAATTTCGCGCTTTAATATACGCGCATTCATCATGATCAAACCAATCGCTTTTTACCTGCCACAATTCCATCCCATTCCTGAAAATGATACATGGTGGGGAAAAAACTTCACGGAATGGCACAATGTCATGCAGGCTTCCCCTCTGTATGAAGGGCACTATCAGCCGCATATCCCTCACAAAACTATTGGATATTACGATCTTCGCGATAAAAATTTCTTAATCGAACAACATAAAATTGCCAAACGCTATGGTATTTACGGCTTTTGCTATTACTATTATTTTTTCAATGGTAAAACTCTCCTTGAAACGCCTCTAAAAATCATCCGATCAACACCGCAAATTCAGACAAACTATTGTTTATGCTGGGCAAATGGAAACTGGACCAGAGCTTGGTACGGACAAAACAAGGAAACGCTTATCGCCAATTCGATTGGTAAAGATAACGCGAAAAGCTTCATAGAAACCATTTCGCCATATTTTTATGATGATCGCTACATAAAGATCGACGAAAAGCCGCTATTGCTCGTCTACGAACCCGAGATCATCGATGAAATCCGAGACTATGCCGAAATATGGCAATATTACACACAACACCTCGGATTCAAAGGAATCTACCTCGCTTCTGTCGAAGCGATGACGCTGGGAGCACAGCCTTCGGAGTACGGATTTGACGCCACGGTGGAATTCGCTCCTGATTGGACAAAAACAGCCCTCGTTTCCAATCGACAAGACACACTCCGAATTTTCGACTACAAAGAAACGGTCAAGAACATGCTCCTCAAACCAGAGCCTCCCTACGAACGATTCAGCTGCGTCTTTCCTTCTTGGGACAACACGCCGAGGTACAAAAAATCCGCAATCAGTTTTATCAATGCAAACCCCGGCATCTTCAAATATTTTCTGCGCCAGGCCATGGAAAGAACACGCCGCCGGTTTTCGCCGGAAAGGC
This sequence comes from Desulfomicrobium sp., assembly GCA_050252955.1. Lineage (GTDB taxonomy): Bacteria > Desulfobacterota > Desulfovibrionia > Desulfovibrionales > Desulfomicrobiaceae > Desulfomicrobium. Next base: position 61,595 of record JBFWJY010000003.1, on the reverse strand, counting down.
AGCTTCTATTCATAAACGCCTGGAATGAATGGGGAGAAGGGTGCCATCTGGAGCCTGATGAGCGTTATGGCTACACGTATCTTCAGATACTCCACGAAGTGCTTGAATCCTGAAGAGTACGCACAACAATTTTCCACGCTTCCGTATGCCGAAAATGGATTTCCGGCATCACCGCATGTCAGTTTGGCACGCCAAGTGCTTTGCATTGTCGAACAGCCCCAGGCTGAAAGTAATTTGACACCTCTTGCCAGGATGGCGGGAAACACATGCACTTACGAAAACGAGTCCTTGTCACGGGCGGTTCCGGATTTCTGGGATCACATCTCTGCGAACGTCTGCTGGATGAAGGCTGCGAAGTCATCTGCGTGGACAACTTCTTCACCAGCTCGCGCCAGAACATCGAGCACCTGCTCCCCAACCCGCGCTTCGAACTCATCCGCCACGACGTGACCTTCCCGCTCTACCTGGAAGTGGACGAAATCTACAATCTGGCCTGCCCGGCCTCGCCCATCCACTATCAGCACGACCCGGTGCAGACCATCAAGACCTGCGTGCACGGGGCCATCAACATGCTGGGCCTGGCCAAACGTCTGCGCATCCCGATCTTCCAGGCCTCGACCTCGGAAGTCTACGGCGACCCGGACATCCACCCGCAGCCGGAATCCTACTGGGGCAACGTCAACCCGATAGGCCACCGCTCCTGCTACGACGAAGGCAAACGCTGCGCGGAATCCCTCTTCTTCGCCTACCACCGCCAGCACGGCCTGCCCATCAAGGTGGGGAGACTGTTCAACACCTACGGACCGCGAATGCACCCGAATGATGGCAGGGTCGTCTCAAATTTCATCATGCAGGCGTTGCAGGGCAAGCCCATCACCATCTACGGGGACGGATCGCAAACGCGGTCGTTCTGCTACGTGGATGATCTGATAGAGCTGATGATTCGCTTCATGCGCAATGACCGCGAGTTTTGTGGGCCGCTGAACATGGGGAATCCGGGGGAGTTCACGATTCTGGAACTGGCGAAGCAGGTTGTTGAAATGACGGGCAGTTCTTCAAAGATTTCACTTGAGCCTTTGCCCACCGATGACCCGAAGCAAAGAAAACCCGATATTGCTTTGGCCAAGGGACGCTATGGCTGGGAGCCGCAGGTCCGCTTGCGCGAGGGGTTGGTGCGGACAATCGCCTATTTTGAAGAGCTACTGGCGAACGGCGAGTTACGGGAAAGGTAGAAAAATGTCGCGGACTCAAACTTTTGATCATTATAATAGCGGCCCTCATACAAACAGCCAATCTTATTCGACATCGCTCGACCTAGAAACTCACCGTCACGTTGTATCTTATCGGGGAGCAATCCGTCGCGAGCACCGAGAAAATCTACTCGGGCAAACCAGCATGGTGCTGTGGTTCACTGGACTGTCTGGTTCGGGCAAATCCACCATTGCCCATGCTGTGGAAGAACGTCTGCACGCTATGGGCAAGTTGACATACGTTTTCGACGGAGACAACGTACGTCAGGGATTATGCAAGGATTTGAACTTCACCCCGGAAGACCGAAGCGAAAATTTACGACGTATTTCTGAAATGATTCGCCTTTTTCTTGATGCAGGTATAATCTGTCTGACAGCCTTTATTTCTCCAATCAGAGCGGATCGAGAAAAAGTCAGAACAATGATCAACTGCGGTCGATTTTTTGAGGTTTACGTCAAGTGCCCATTAAAAGTATGTGAGCAGCGTGATGTCAAGGGGTTATACAGGCTCGCTCGCTCTGGAAAAATTAAAAATTATACAGGAATATCATCTCCGTACGAAGAGCCCTCTCATCCAGACTTAATACTGGACACAAGTGTTCTTTCACTTGATGAATGCGTAGAAAAATTGTTGAAAAAATTTGTTTCAAAAAGAACGTCTCAAAAAAAAGATTCAGCAGACGATTACCTGAATTCCAACAACATCAGGACAGAGTTGTAAATGAGAATCCTCGTCACAGGCGGAGCGGGCTACATCGGAAGCCACACATGCAAGACCCTGGCGCACCAGGGGCATAACGTCGTCGTTTATGACAATCTTTCCACCGGGCATCGGGAGTTGGCCCGCTGGGGTGATTTTGTGTACGGTGACATACTGGATACTCAACGCTTGCGGACATGCATCAAGCAGAACCGCATCGAAGGCATCATCCATTTCGCAGCCAGCGCCTATGTCGGCGAGTCGGTCATTGATCCGGGCAAATATTTTCGCAACAACGTATGCGGAACGTTGAGCATCCTCGACGCGATGCGGGACGAGGGCGTACCACACATAGTGGTGTCGGGAACCTGCGCGGTCTACGGATCACCGGACAATATTCCGATCATTGAAGACACTCCTACCAATCCCATCAATCCATACGGGGCAAGCAAACTGTTCATGGAAAGAATGCTTTCCGATTACGAAAAAGCGCATGGCATCAAATGGATATCGTTGCGCTACTTCAACGCCGCAGGATGTGATCCGGACGGGGAAACTGGGGAATGGCACGATCCGGAAACACACCTGATTCCACGGGCGCTGATGGCGGCAGTCGGTAAAATACCTGCACTGGAAATTTTTGGCGATGACTATCCGACACCTGATGGAACTTGTGTTCGGGACTATGTGCATGTGTCGGATTTGGCGGATGCACATCTACGGAGTATTGATTTCCTTGCACAGGGTAACAAGAGTCACATCATAAACCTCGGAGCTGGAAATGGAATTTCTGTATACGAAGTACTATCTGCAATAAAAGAGGTTACTGGCGCATCAGTACCTTACGTCATATCTCCAAAAAGAGCGGGAGATCCACCTATACTCCGAGCGGATTGGACAAAAGCGAAAAACATCCTCAAATGGATGCCGCAATATTCAGATTTAAATTTCAATATTAATTCATCTTTCCAATGGATTAACAAAAACAATTAAACATTTACTGGCAAACGCATGAATAGCAACAGATTTATATCGATGATAATGGATAGATTTTATGAGCATATACATAATTATGAAAAGAATAATTATGACGAATATCGCTATTCTTTTGACAAGATAGACAGATCTAATTTTTTTGATATCAATAGACATAGAAAATATTTTGATTATTTCATTAATAACTATATTTATTTTTACAAAACATACGAGTTATTTTCCGACACTGAATCGAAAAACCTATTTATACAATTGATCTTATATCGTTTGCTTGGACATATGCATATCAGAATAAAAAATGAGTATGACTCGCTTGTCGAATTAGTCAACAGAAAAGCTCTCACAAAAATATCAAAAGTATCAAAAATAAAAACAGTTGATAAATACGGCAACATTTTCCATTTTCCGAACATACAATACAATGGAAACAATATTAATCTAGATTGCAGACACGGAAATATCATATCTTCTTTTTTAAAAAAACAATATAGATTATCCAGGAACCACTTCACCGTAATACCTAATGTCGGAGACATAGTTTTAGATTGCGGCGGTTGCTTCGGAGACACGGCAATAAGTTTTGCATGCGATGTTACAAAAAATGGAAAAGTTTACGTATTCGAGCCTTTGCCATCATATATAAATATTATAAAACATAATATAATTCAAAATAAAATGTCGGATCAGATAAAAATATGCCCCTATGCAGTGGGCAAAAAAACAGATAATATCAACACCACTCTCAACGAAGAAGACATTGAACTTTCTCCTGGTTTTACAACTATTGAAAAGATGTATAGAGTACCTACCATAAGCATTGATGATTTTGTAGAAAAAGAACAAATCGAAAGAATTAATTTTATAAAAATGGATATCGAAGGATCTGAGCTCGATGCACTTAATGGCGCCCAGAAAACAATCACTGAACACAAACCCAAACTCGCAATATCACTTTATCACAAAATCGAAGATTTTATTAAAATCCCTCATTATATATCACAAAAACACCCTGGATACTGTTTCTACCTAGATCATTATACTATACATGAAGAAGAAACAGTACTGTATTGCGCATAAAAAATTATAAGATTCTAAACTACAAATGAGCAATGTATGAATAATTCTGTATTCATATCTGAAGAAAAAATTTTTATCACTAAGCCATTTTTACCGCCATTGGCAGAATTTAACCAATATCTTGATGATGTATGGATTAGTAGATGCCTGACGAATCAAGGAAAATATCACCACGAATTCGAAAAAGCTCTCGCAAAATTTTTGAACGTACCCTATGTGTGCTTATTTGCGAATGGAACGCTAGCTTTAATTACGGCATTACAGGTCTTACGTATTACAGGTGAAGTGATTACAACGCCATACAGCTTTGTAGCAACCACACATTCTTTATGGTGGAACAACATTAAACCTGTTTTTGTAGACATCGACCCAATCTATTGCAATCTAAATCCAGACAAAGTGGAATCTGCCATAACCCCTCAAACAACTGCCATTTTGCCAGTACATGTTTACGGAAATCCTTGCAAAGTAGAGCAACTACAAGAGATTGCAGATACTTACGGATTACACCTTATCTACGACGCAGCACACGCCTTCGGCGTAAATATCAATGGACATTCACTTTTGTCTTACGGCGACTTATCAATACTCAGCTTCCACGCAACAAAAGTCTTCAACACATTTGAAGGCGGAGCCATTATATGCCATGATGCACGGACAAAAAAACGCATCGACTACCTAAAAAATTTTGGCTTTGCAGGTGAAACGGCTGTTGTAGCCCCTGGCATCAACGCCAAAATGAATGAATTTCAAGCAGCACTCGGACTTTTGCAACTCAAATACTTTGACACAAACAAGAATCTTCGTCTCATTATCGCTGAATCATATCGTGAAAAGATTAAAGGAATTCCTGGGATATCTTTTCTAGAGCCTGCACAAAACGTAACGTGGAACAATGCGTACTTCCCAATATTTGTTGACGCAGAACAATTTGGCCGCACTCGAGACGAACTCTACGATCATCTTAAAAAGCATAATTACTTTTGCAGGCGATATTTTTATCCATTAATTTCAAATTTTAATTGTTACAAAGATTTGCAAAGCACACAAAATTTACACATCGCAAACATTAAATCAAACCAAGTGCTTTGCCTGCCTATTTATCCAGACTTGAATCTTATACATATAGATAACATTTGCAAAATTATTAAAGCGTACAAAAAAGAATAAATAATGAGTATCGACTTTAAAAAATTAAATTTTTTTTTCATTCTTGGAAATCCAAGATCTGGAACTAGTCTTTTGAGACTAATGCTTAATACCAATAATGACATATCGGTACCACCAGAGTGTGGATTTTACCACTGGTTGAGCAATAAATACAAAACTCAAGACTTTAGCGATACTGCATTATTCATCGAAAGCTACATAGAAGATTTAAAAAAATCAAAAAAAATGGAAACTTGGGATATTGACTTCAATTATTTAAGACATCTAATCAAAAAAACAAAACCAGCTACATACGAACAAGTTAGTTTGCTCGTATATTTAACATATGCAGCAAAATTTAATAAATCACCAAAAACAATAGGAGATAAGAATAACTACTATATAAATTACTTATGCGATCTAAATAAAATAAATAAAAATCCAAAATATATATACATAGTGCGTGATTGTAGAGATGTAGTATGCTCATATCGTGCACTCAAAAAAATTGAAACAAAGTCAATATATAAACCAAATTTGCCCTGGGACATTAAAAACATATGTTTCTCATGGAATAAAAACAATATTAATGTGATTAATTTTTTTAATAAACTGCCAAAAAATCAATATTATATTATTCGCTTTGAAGATCTTATTGAGCATACAGAAAAAATTTTGAAAAACATATGTAACTTTCTTGAAACAAATTATGACAATAACATGATGGAATACTATAAAGAAAATGCGCAAAAAAATATAGAACCTATCGAAACTTTAGACTGGAAGAAAGAAACACTAAACAAACCAAATATAAACAAAATAGGCACCTATAAACACAATTTAACCATGACACAAATTAAAATCATCGAGAAAGTGTCCGGAGAAATAATGAAACAATTTCATTATTTATAAATTCTACATTTACCATTTGTCCGAAGCAATACTAGCAAAACAAACCCATAATCACTCAGTCACAGCGAAAAAATAAAAATGCAGGCAAAACAAACGCCATTAGTCTCCGTTATAGTACAAACATTTCAGCATGCGCCATATATAAGAGAATGCCTCAATAGTATATTAGCGCAAAAGACTAATTTTTCATTCGAGCTAATCATAGGAGAGGATGAATCATCTGATGGAACAAGACAAATATGCGAAGAATATGCTAATCAATATTCGGATATCATAAGACTATTTTTGCGATCTCGTGAAAGCGTTATATATATAGGCAACGTACCTACAGGAAGATATAATTTAATTGAAAATATAAAGGCTGCAAAAGGAAAATATATCGCCATATGCGAAGGAGATGATTACTGGACAGATGAAAACAAACTCCAAAAACAGGTTGATTTTTTAGAAAATAATCACAATTTTAGCAGCTCTTGTCACGAAACGTTAACTTTATTTGAAAATAATAATACAGGAAAAATTTACGGACGAGACCTTCAATGCACCATCACAGCCGAGCACACGATCAACACATCATCACCGTTTCATACTTCATCGTTCATGTTTAAAAAAGAATGTTTTCCTGATATAATACCACACTGGATATTCAAAGTATTTAGTGGAGATATGGCATTATTTTCTATCATTTCAAAACGTGGACCTATAGGCAAAATCTCAGAAGTAATGAGCGTTTATAGAAAACACAGTGCTGGATTAACAGAATTAAAAGATCTTAAAGATAATTTTCATCAAAACAGAATCATACTAATAAATTTTTTAAACGAATATCACGATTTTAAATATCAGAATAAAGCATCTGATGTAATTGCCTATCATAACAGACAAATAATTTATAATAATGCTAATAGCATAAACAAATTAGCTAACAAAAACACTATACTTAATTTATTTAATAACGATGAATCTTTAAAATATCAAAAAATTTCCACACCACCAACAATGCTTAATTATTCAGAAATTCAATTATTATATTGGATATCAAAAAGCATATACAGATCCATTGGCGCATTGGTGGAGCTTGGACCATGGCTTGGAGGATCAACAACAGCGCTCGCCAAAGGGATTTGCGACAATTCTAATATAAAATTTAAAAAAATATATAGCTATGACAATTTTATATGGACAGCATGGTACGATAGATACAATCTCGGTATAAAAAAAACTGTCGGAGAGAGCTTTTTCGATATATTTTTAGAGAATACCATGCAATATCGAGATATTATCGATATCAAACATGGGGATGTGTGCAAAATCGGCTGGAACGGCACACCCATAGAATTAATTTTCATTGATATCATAAAAAGCCAAGACACAGCACGATGCGTTGCACACAGTTTTTTCCCTAGCTTAATTCCTGGTAGTTCAATTATAATTCATCAAGACTACAAACATTATAATGAGTTTTGGATACATCTTTTAATGTACAGATTACGAGAACATTTTACGCCAATCATAAATTTACCCGATGCACCTACTGTAGTTTTCAAACACACAAAAATACTAACGCATTATGACATTAAGTATGCGTGTGATTTTGATACTTTTACTACCGAAGAAATTGATTTAGCATTCCAATACTCATTAGATATTTCTCATGGGAGCAACAAAATATTTATCGATGAGATTAAAAAAGCTCATAATAAAGCAGCTGACTTCCACAAAAGCATAAATACAAAGAATTTATCATCAAAAAAATCAGCACGAAACAACTCAACCATCATGAATGACAAATTTCTCAACATAAGCTTTACAGAAGACTATTGTGATCTTTATATCATACGCAAAGCGATCAAAGACAACCTTAACAAATCTATTCACCTATTGCACGACACAATACTTGATGTAGGTTGTGGACAAATGCCCTACAAAGAATTCATTCTTAATGCCAATCCTAAAATTAAAAAATATATTGGCCTCGATTTTGCCTATGGCAAATATGCCACCCTTAATCAACCAGACATCACTTGGGATGGAAATAACATTCCTCTCGAAGACAACAGTGTCGATTGCGCCATGGCTACGGAGGTACTGGAACATTGCCCTAATCCATTGGCAACTCTGAAAGAAATCAGACGGGCACTCAGACCTGACGGCGTCTTTTTCTTCACAGTTCCTTTTCTCTGGCCCCTGCATGACACTCCACACGACCACTATCGATACACCCCATTCTCCTTAAAACGTCTTTTAACTGAATCAGGATTTGAAGACATAGAGATCAATGCGTTGGGAGGCTGGAACGCTTCACTAGCTCAAATGATTGGCTTATGGCTAAAACGAGCACCCATGCATGACGAGATGCGGCGACAGATGACAAACCAACTTTTTCCGCTATACAAACAACTTATTGAACTCGATAGCAACATACAGCAAAATGAAGACAACTGCATCTCACCTGGATGGTCTGGAATTGCATACAAAAGTTTCAATAAAAGCAAATCTAAATTTTACTCTTTAAGTGAGCGTAATTTAACAAATTTGTGCATCGTACGAACAGATCAATTTGTATACTCAGAAACATTTATTGAAGATCATATCAACCATATATCTGACAATATTACAGTCATTCACGGAGAGCCTTATCCATATTTTGATAGAAACAAAAAATGCATAATAGAGCCACAATTCATCAAATCAATTCACAACTCTAAAAGTGGGGTAAGTTACGAAATTTTTACTGAGGCATTTAGCCGTTTTTTAAACAAAAACAAGTTTGATGTCATTCTTGCTGAATTTGGAAACGTCGGAGCTAAAATTTACAAAGCCTGCGAGCAGTCAGGAATTCCTTATGTTGTTCATTTTCACGGTTATGACGCTACGGCAATTCCCACTTTGCGACAGTTTGAACGAGAATATCACGCTTTTTTTAAAAGCGCTGCTGCACTCGTAGTTGTGTCTAACGCAATGCTTGAAAAAATCTTAGAATTCGGCGCACCTAAAGATAAAGTTATTCTCAATCCCTATGGCGTGGACATATCCAGAGAAGATTTGGCTTTCCCAGAGAATTCTCTACCAATTTTTCTCGCGGTGGGCAGATTTGTCGAAAAGAAAGCTCCACATCTCACCATCCAAGCATTTAGTAAAACAGCAAAGGCATTCCCCCATGCCCGACTCATCATGGTAGGCGATGGCCCATTGCTTAATAGTTGCCAAGAGCTTGCCGAACATCTGAACATTCTTGATCAAGTTCATTTTACAGGAATCCATTCGAGACGATCTGTCGCAAAGCTAATGCGACAAAGTCGGGCGTTTGTTCAGCATTCCATGACAGCAGCCAATGGCGACACCGAAGGATTGCCTCTCGCAATTCTTGAAGCAGGTGCAGCCGGACTTCCCGTCATCAGCACTCGCCACGCCGGTATTCCAGATGCGGTTATTGAGGGCGAAAACGGATTTCTTGTTAATGAGGGAGATGTCGAAAAGATGTCTGAAGCGATGCTCAGCATAGCAAAAAGCCCAAGGCTGGCCGGATGGATGGGCAAAAATTACAGACAACGCGTTGTTGATCATTTTTCTAGAGAAAAATCCATTCAAGGACTCCAAGCTATTTTAGAATCTGCAAAGAGTAGCAAACACTAAAACACTATTTTTTAATATATGAGCAACTATTTCATTTTTTCCTTAGCAAATATAAATATCTATAAAAACATATTCGACACAGATTTTTTTATATAAATTATCGTCTCTATAAATTATATGAAATCAAATACTATAGTAACAATCTGCGTTCCGACATACAACAGAGAACAATATATTCTCAACGCGATACAAAGCGCTCTCAGCCAACAAGATGGCTTCTTTGACATCCTGATAGTCGATGACGGATCAACAGACGGAACTGCACACATTGTCAACGCAATTAAGAACCCGCGACTCAGATTCATCCAAAAACCTCACACCAACGCCCCGGATACTCGCAACGTATGCATCCAGAAAGCTGAAGGCGACTTCATCCTTTGGCTCGACAGTGACGACATCCTTGCCCCCGACCTGCTGCCCCGGTTTCGCACCCTAATTGAAGCATACCCTGACACAGACATCTGCTACGGCGATATTGAACCATTTGGCGATGTTCACACTTACCATCAAAAAATCGTCACATACGCCGACTACTACCACAAGAACCGCGAACTGCTTTCCGGAATGGTCTATGGAAACAAAATTCCAAACCCAGGCACATTCATCAGAAAGAGCATTTTCGATACCGTCGGTCTTTACAATACCGAATTCAGGCGCGCACATGATTATGAATTTTGGGTTCGCTGCGCTCCGATCGCTGTTTTTAAGCATATTGGCGGCACATCGCTCAGGTGGAGATGGCATGACGCGAATATGTCCACAGAAAATATGCAGTACGATACATCCTTTGAAGCTGCGATCCTGACAAAGCTTATCACAGAACATTCGCTTCAAACCTTGTTTCCAAGCTTTGAATGGCGCAACAGTGGATTGGCAAGCCTTTTGGCGAGATGCGAAATTGCCAAGATGTATCTTCACTGGAAGAATGACACCGCCTTCATGATCCAGATAGAGCAAGGCCTCCAATCGATATTTCCCACTTTGCTCCCCCCAGAACGTAGCACTGAGCGAGTTACATTTTTCAAAAAATATTTCGAAAACATCTTTACGGCATCCAAGAACCCCTATTTTTCAAATATGATCATGCTGCTGGACCGGATACAGCCACCACTGCCTGATCCAACCCCGCATGCCGCTTCATGCCAGACCACGCCGGACAGCCCTCTCGTTTCCGTCATCATTCCGACGTTCAATCGTCCGGACCAGCTTCTCCGCGCTATAAAGAGCGTACTTGAACAGACATTCACCGCATTCGAAGCCGTCGTCGTCAACGATTGCGGCATTGATGTCTCAAAACTTCTCAAGACACTCGACGACCACAGAATCGTCCACCTTCGTCACGAAAAGAATAAAGGACTTGCCGCAACACGCAACACGGGCATCCGTGCCGCCAGGGGAAAATATATCGCCTACCTCGACGATGACGACGAATTTTATCCCCACCATCTACAAACGCTCGTGGACACCCTCGAAGGGAGCCAATTCAAAGCGGCATACACAGATGGCGACAAATGTCTCTATGAGGAAAGAGATGGTTCGCTCATTCTCATGCAAAAATTTGTCGAACACTCTGTTGAATTCGATCCTATAAGAATACTTATCCAGAATTACATTCCTGTCCTCTGCATGATGCATGAAAAGGCATGCCTCGACAATATTGGACTTTTTGACGAAACCATGAGTGTACATGAGGATTGGGACCTTTGGGCCAGACTGTCACGGGCGATTCCATTCAAGCACGTCAAAAGGACTACCTGCGCGTATAAAATCACCCTCAATGCCCAAAAGAACATGACCACGACCCGGAGACTTGAGTTCGTCAAAACCATGCAACATATTTACAGAAAACACTTCCGCTCTACAAAGAGCATCCCGAAAATCACTGAAATTCAACACAAATGCCTGGAAAGTCTGACACAATCATTCTTTCAACAAAACTCGCGGACCACGATCACAGTCGGAGACGACTTCAACATCTACATCGATGGGCAACTCTTGAAATGACTGTTCCCCAGTCCTGTCCCTGGCCATGAGCAAACGCATCAAAATCGCGGCATATTCCCTGGACCGTCCTGAATACGCGTGCGCGGAACTGCGCATTGGCGCTCCATCCCGGTATCTCAAAGACAACATCCAGCTCGTATGGGCTGTGCGTACGAACGGGGAACAGTCTCAAATCGACGCCGACCCTATTAACTGGGCGGATATCCTTGTGGTTCAGCGCTACTTTCCACTTGTTGAAACACGTCCCATTCTCGACAGGATGCTTTCTTCCGGTAAACCTGTTTGCTACGACATTGACGACTTCCTGCTCGAAGTTCCGCCATCGCACCCCCTATACCACAACTTTCAGAGGACGGCTCCGTTCATCCTCGATTTTCTCCCCAAGGTTAATCTCGTCACGGTGAGCACTGACGCCATGCGCGAACGATTGCTCCGATTCAACCCAAACACGGTCACACTTCCCAACTTCATCGATGAATCAGCCTTCATGCCGGTCGCTCCCGCAGCAGATCCCGCCAAAACCGTTATCGCCTACATGGGTAGCCCGACGCATGGTAAGGACATCGAACTTGTCGAGGAAGTCCTTTTCCAGATTCGGGACAAATTCGGATCATCCGTCGAGTTCATCTTCTGGGGGTGCGCCGGTACGCGTCTGGCGAAATTGGGCAGGGTCATACCGTTTGATGACAGTTACGCATCGTTTTTGAAGACACTCGGCAAGGTTCATTTCGACATCGGTCTGGCGCCTCTGGCCGACAATGCGTTCAACCGCTGCAAAAGCAACATCAAGTGGCTGGAATACTCCGCGCACGCACGGGCCGGAGTTTTCTCCGACTTGGAACCTTACAGAGACAGCGTAGAGCATGGCAAAACGGGAATGCTGGCAGGGAACGACCCGCGGGAATGGTCTGACGCGCTGGAATTTCTGATTACTCACCCGGCGGAACGAAAGGTCATGGGACGAGCCGCACGCAAAAAGGCCTTCACCCGCTTCGGTCTCTCAAGGGGAGTGCATCGGTATCTGGAAATCTACAAAAACTTGCTGAACCGATGACGGATACGGCGGCGAGACCTAGGCACCGCCTATGTTACTTGCCTCCCATCGCCGAGCAACCTCAAGCATCACATCGTCGCCAGTCTCCACCGCCCAGCGCCGAATAGCCATGAATTTTCTCAGAACATCCTTGGAAGCGGCCTCCTTGCGCAGTCCATCAAGCGTTCTGCGACAATTGGCCAAGAGAGCTCCATCACCCAGCCTGCTGGCTACCCTGGCCAAATCCGTGACCACTCTTTCCGTTGAAAAATACGTCTGTTGCAAGCGCAGCACATCCAAGGCGGCTTCCCACATCCTTTGTTTGAAAAAAAATTCCACCAGCCGTTCGTAGCCATCCTCCCACGAGGGTTCCGCCTGAATTTCCGACCACAGGCGCTCTGCGCCAAAGCCACGCGTTTCGTCCTCGGACCGAACGCGGACGATATTGGCCGTAAGTGTCGGAGTGAGGCGCAGTTCATAGCCGTCGGCATGCGCAAAACGGTGCATGTCCGGGTAGAACGCCCCTTGGCAGCGTCGGGCCAGGACTTGCGCGTTGTGGCTTTCAGCGTCGAAACGACCCAGACTCTGGCTGGTCAGGTGATACACCCGGCTTTCGGGCGCGCAATGCAGCGTCAGGCCCAGCGCACGAATATGCCGGCACAAATCCAAGTCCTCATAACCGTTGCGATACTCTTCCCAGAAACGCCCCGCCCTTTCAAAAACGTCGACTCTCACCATGAGCGCCGCTCCGGTGATGGCCTGCAACTCCCGAGTTCTGAACACCACCGGATGCGTGGCGGGCAAACAATGATAGAGATGCGTCACGTGATTGGTTGGCGTAAAAGTGACGCCCAGGTGCTGGATCCGATCCTGATCGGGATAGAGCAAGAGCGGCCCAACAGCTCCCAGTTTCGGACGCTTTTCAAAAGCATCCAGCAAAGGCGGCAGCCATCCCGGCGTCAACAACGTGTCATTGTTCAAAAAAAACAGAAATTCCGCGTCAGCCCGGCTTGCGCCCAGGTTGCAGCCGGGCCCGAAATTGATGTTCTCGTCGAGGCGCACGTGTTCGAAACGCTTTCCGAACAATTCCCTGCCCAGCGGTCCACACTCCGCAGCAGTTTCGTCCGTGGACCCGTTGTCGACCACGATGACCTGCACGTCCTCTTCAGGCGTGTGTTCGCGCAGACTGCGCAGGCAATCCCTCGTCAGCTTCCACTGGTTGAACACGGGGATGACCACCGCGACCCTGTATTTTGCCATAACAGCCCCTCTCTACTCCATTTCCCGGAAATCACCGGACATCTTTAGCAGCGCGTCCCGGTAGTCCGGGCCGAATCTTTCCGACAGATAGTTCATCTCCGCCATGGCCGCCTGCTCCAGAAACCCGTCCACCTCCCTGGCCGTGGAATGGTAGCGGTGCCGGACGACCACTTGATGATCGACCACGCAGGCGAAACCAGCCTCCCGCGCCCGGCTCGAAAACCAGACGTCCACCCCATATCCGTAAGGGTTGCCCGCATAGTCCACGCCCCCGGCCCGGTGCCAATAATCGACGCTGATCAGCGGGGCGATCCCGTCCACGTAGCGCACCAGCCGGAACTGCCCGCCGGAGCGCTCCACCATCTGCCCGTGATAGGGGTTGGCCGTCACGGCAGGGGAATACACCCCCACAGGACCGGCCAGGCGCTGGGCCCGGACCAGTCGCAGGCAGGCGCGCTCGATGATGGGCGGTTTCGAGACAAAGAAGATGTCATTATTCAGAAACCAGACATGGGTCGCGCCCTTGTCCGCCAGAATCTCCATGACCCGCTCCAGCGCCCCGGCCCAATACAAATTTTCCTCAGCCCGCTGCCAGGCGTTTTCATACGGTTCGGGGCTGGCGTTGTCGAAAACCAGAATCCTGTCCCGCCGCGCGGGGTCGCTCTCCATCAATTGCCCATGCAACTGTTTCGTGCGCGCAGCAGGCCCATAATGCAGGATCACTGTGTAAAGATTCATGCCGGAGTCCCGAACATCCGCTTCATGTTCGTGCAGATCGTTACCATGCGATGGGCATAGGAATGCTCTTTTTCGATGCGCGCCCTCGCCCGCCTGGCAATTTCCAAGCGCTCGGCAGGATTGGCCAGGTAATGGCGCACAAGATCGCCGATCTCCTCCACCTCTCGGTAGCAGACAGCTTCCCGTCCCACCTCAAAAGCGGCGGGAAGCTGCGCACGGTAGTCCGTGAGCAGAAAGCCGCCGCTGGCAGGCACGTCGAAGACGCGCTGGTTGAGTGCCCCTTTCATCTGCATGCTGGTAGTGTTAAAATTGATCCTGGTCGATCGGTAGAAGTCGGGCAGATCGGAATAATAATGCAGCTGGCCCTCGTGGGTCCACGGGGCATCCCCCAGCAGCAGACGCCAATGCTCGTCTCCGGCAACCACTGGTGCAAACGGAAGAAGCGCCTGCATGCATTTCAGCCTGTGAAGCTGGGTAGCCCGCCAGTACACGAAGCTGTCCAGAGCGGCTCTTGGCGACAACTCGCAGGTTTCGCGCAACATCCCGGCTTCAGGATTTTCCCGGTCGACAAACTCGGACAGATCACGGATATCGCTGGCCGCGAATTTCGCCGCCACATCCTCCCAAAGCCCTCGCGACCTGTCCGGTTGCCCTGAAAGCCTCCAGCATCTTTCCGTTGCAGCCTGCATGGAATTGCCCACAAAGGCCACGTCGCGCAGAGCGTGCGCGTCCGGAACAAATTCCAAGCGGCCCAGATCGGCTGCCAGAGGAAGATGAAAGATCTGCCCATACCCCGCATCTTCAAGAGGTTTGACTGCATCGGCGTCCCACACGGCGTAGGCGAGGCACGGATTATCCAGGTTGGCGTATTGGGAAAGGAAGAGGTCCGGCCGATCCACGAACCAGCTCAAGAGCGGCAACTCCCGCCGACGGCAGAACTCGCTAACCAGACCTTCGCGATCCAGGCCGAGATGGTTCATGGTCAGCAGAAAATCGGGCGCAAAGCGGTCCACTTCGGCGCGCAATTTCTCTTCAAGCTCTGCTGCCGACGAAATTCCACCCAGAAACAGGTAGGCATAATCCAGACCCAGGAGCTGACAGCCGGCGATCAATTCGGCCATGAGATAGTGCTTTGCCGAAATGAGCAGAATTCTGGGATGACTGTGCTTTGCGTGAGTCATCGGACCGTACCGGTTCCCGTCAACGCGGCCACTATTTCGCGCCGCTGGTCGTCGCGGCCATAAGCGCTGACAGTCCGGACCGTTTGAGCGAGAATATCCGACCCTTGAAGCAATGCCTGCGCGGCCCGCTCCAATCCCAGAGCCGCCCCCAGCGCGTCCCCGTCCGCCGCCCACCAGCCATTGCCGCCCCAGGTCACGTCGCGCAACTCGTACCCGTGCGGCGCATAGCCACCCTGCTCGGCCTGACGCATGTAATCCCAACCGCCGAAACCGGTGAAACCCGTACACAAGCAGCCGCAGGCCATGGCCTCCAGGGGCGGCAGAGCGAAACCTTCGGGAAATCCCGTGGCCAAAAAAACATGACAGGAGCGCAGCGCCTCGGCCACACCGGTCCGGTCCAAGCCGTGGATCGAAATCCATTCCACACCAGTTCGCGGATTTCGCTCCTCGAAGATGCGCCGGATCTGTTCGGCCAGGGCCTTGTTCTTGCGCGGCATGAAACCGATGCGCAGCTGCCCTTCCGGCTTCAAATCAGGGGAATAAAAAAGACCGGTGTCCAGGGCCGGGCGGATGACCGGCGGCCGCCGGCCCAGCACCTGTTCCATATGCCAGGCCACGGGATCTGACACGGCCAAAAAATCCACGGGCAGGTCGCTCCAGCGCACGCCAGGCTCCAGGCCATGAAAGAGATACGACCAGTTCTGGCAGTAGACCACGGTCCGGCATTTGGCGCGCAACCCAAAAACCAGCGCGTTGGGCCATCCCTCAGGCACGAGGAACACATCCCCGCTCTGCATGGGCGCCTTCCCCGCCCGCACCCAGGGCAAGCCTTCGGCGTCAGCCCCGGACGGCGGGCTCTCCCAATACAGCACGCCCCCGAGCCTGCCCATGGCCATCAATTGCCGGGCGATCTGCAGGAGCATCATGCAGCCGCCGGACATGGTCTTGAGGGGCGGGTAGAAAATCCACGTTTTCATGGCCGCACCCGAAGCCGCCTGGACTGAAATTTGACTGAAACTGACGTCATGTCGCATCGTGAGCAAAATAAAGGCCAGGAATGAAGATTTTACAGTCTGTTCAGCCACTCGGAAAAGAACGGATCCACCACCCGCCAGACACCTTCTTCCGTTTTCTCGATCAGGTCCTCGCGCAGCAGAATTTCACGGATATCCGCAATGGAAGAAGCAGGCAGTTCGGCCTTGGCCACGAATTCGGCGCTCGTGAGTTGGGCGCTCGGGGTGGCGGACAATGTTTTCAACAATTTCAATTGCCGCGTGGTCAGCGGAGCGATCATGGTCTCGTACAGGCCCGTTTCGGACTGAATCACGCTCATTTTCCCCAACTCCACGTCTTCCATGGTCACATCCCGACCGCCGCGCTCATAGACTTCGCTGGCCAAACGCTGGACGTAAAATGGGTATTGCCGTGCCGCCGCAACAAGTGCGTCACTCACCTGCGGATCAATATGCCTGCCTTCCCGGGCGAAAAACGAGCCTATGCATTGGGCAGTATCTGAAATCGGCAGAGGAGGCAGAAACATCTTCACGGCGGAGAGGGTCAAAAAGCGCTTCTGGTCGCTGAACATGGCCAGCAAAAGATTTCGCCTGCTCCCGGAAAACACGAACGAACCCGGCAATCCCTGGATGGTTTTGCGCACGATCCCTTCCACGGCCTGGGACTCGGCGAGTTTGGTCAGGTCCTGAAATTCATCCATGACCACGTGACATGGCCATTCCCGTGACTCGATGATTCGGGCCAAATCTTCGAGAGTCTGCTCCAGCAGGGTCCGAGGATCCTGGCTCTCGTTGGCCCGCGCCACGGAAATGGCCGCTTCCCCGGCATGATCGAAGGTCAGGACCGGACGAAACGCACTCAATGCGTTCAGCCAGCGCTTCCCCCTGGCCAACAGGGACTCCCGGGCATGCAGGGTCCTGAACATGTCGCGGGCCAGGCGACGGGCGATCTCCGAGACACCGTCGACGCCAGAAAAATCGAACGAAAAGCAAAGATACCCCTCATCGTGCAGCAGTTTCTGCACCTTCCGGCACAGGGACGTTTTTCCATACCTGCGCGGCGAAGCGAGCACCACGTTCTGCGTGGCCCTGGCGCAACGCAGGAGCCTGTGCACTTCCTCCTGGCGATCACAAAACGGATCGCCCTCTCCGAGCACTTCAAGACGAAAAGGATTGGGCATGATTACGAAACCTCCGTTACGGAAATATCGTAACGGAGGTTTCGTAATAGTCAAGACAAACCGGGCAAACGCTAACCCAATAATAAAAAAGGCCACGCGAACGCATGGCCTCAAAATACTCAGTTCAAGAGCTTCCTACCAGGGTCAAGGGGCGAGCCCCTTGCGGGGCGCGGGGCAGGGCCCCGCTTCTTCCCTATTTTTCGTCCTTGGCCCGGATCTCGGCGCGTTTGATCTTGCCGCTGATGGTCTTGGGCAGTTCCTGTACGTAGTCGATGATGCGTGGGTATTTGTAGGGCGCAGTCACTTTCTTGACGTGGTCCTGG
This sequence comes from Desulfomicrobium sp., assembly GCA_050252955.1. Lineage (GTDB taxonomy): Bacteria > Desulfobacterota > Desulfovibrionia > Desulfovibrionales > Desulfomicrobiaceae > Desulfomicrobium. The sequence continues at coordinate 43,142 of JBFWJY010000003.1, read as the reverse complement.
AGTTCCCTGGTCAGTTCGGGCGAAGGCTCGTAGCCTGCGGCCAGGGTCACGGTGGCCTTGACGGCCTGCCCACGGTCGGGGTCGGGCACGCCGGTCACGGCTGCTTCGACCACGGCGGGGTGGGTGATGAGGGCGCTCTCGACCTCGAAGGGTCCGATGCGGTAGCCGGAACTCTTGATCAGGTCATCGATGCGTCCCAGGAACCAGAAGTACCCGTCCTCGTCCATCCAGGCCTTGTCGCCGGTGCGGTAGAAACCGCCGTGCATGACGCTTGCGGTCTTGGCCTCGTCCTGCAGGTAGCAGGAAAAGAGCCCCACTGGACGTTTGGGATCGATGCGGATGCAGATCTCCCCTTCCACGCCGGGGGGACAGGGCTCGTCGTGCTCGTCCAGCAGGCGGATGTCCCAGCCCGGGCAGGGCTTGCCGATGGACCCGGCCTTGGGTTTCATGAAGGGGAAGGTGGCGATCTGCAGGGTGGTTTCGGTCTGGCCGTAGCCTTCGTAGATGGGCATGCCCAGTTTTTCCACCCAGGCCTCGAACACGCTGTCGTTCAAGAGCTCTCCGGCGGTGGTGCAATGGCGCAGGGCGGAGAGGTCGTAGCGGGAAAGATCCTCACGGATCAGGAAACGGTAGACCGTGGGCGGCGCGCAGAAATTGGTGACCTTGTGCTCGGCGATGACTTTAAGCAGCCTGGCCGGTTCGAATTTGCCCCGAAAGTCCCAGACAAAGACCACGCCTCCGGCCAGCCACTGCCCGTAGAACTTGCCCCAGGTGGATTTGGCCCAACCCGTGTCGGCCAGGGTCAGGTGCAGGTTGCCGGGCTCGATGTCGTGCCAGTAGGAACCGGTCATGATGTGCCCGAAGGGGTAGTTGAAATCGTGCAGCACCATCTTGGGATGTCCGGTGGTGCCGGAAGAAAAGAAAATGGTCGCCGGATCGCCGCCGCAGGCCGCGTCCGCCGGGCGGGGGAAGGCTGGGGAGGCGGCGGTCGTGATGCGGGAAAAGCTGCGCCAATCGCCCTCGTCCTGATCCAGCCCCGCCAGCACCTGCACGGTCAGGCTCGGACAGTCGGGCTTGGCCGCTTCCACGGTGCCGCGCACGGAGGTGTCGACGACAGCCCCTTTGATGGAGGCGAAATTGATCCGGTAGGTGATGTCCTTGGCCGTCAGGAGCGCCGGGGACGGCACGCCCAGGGCCCCGAGCTTGTGCAGGGCGAGCATGACGACCCAGAATTCCACTCGGCGATGCAGGATGATCATGACCTTGTCGCCGCGTCTGATGCCCAGATTCTTGAGGGCATTGGCCAAACGGGCGGACTGTTCGGAAAAAAAGCCGAAGCTGTATTCGCGGCGCACATCCGCGTCGTCCACGTGGACCATGGCCAGGCGGTCGGGGTCCTGGGCGGCGGTGGCATCGATCATGTCGAAAGCGAAATTGTACCGTTCGGGGATGTCTAAGGAGAACGAGGACTGAAATTCCTCATAGGATGAAGGACGCAGCTTGCTATACATTGGGTACTCCGATGATGTTGGATTATTTCAGGGATGACGGACTTTCGGGACCGGACCATGCGTCCTGGCCCCTAGATAATCACATCCAGAAATTCGGCCGGCTGGCCGTCCAGACCACGCAGGGCGTGGGGAGTACGCGAGGTGAAATACAGGCTGTCGCCGGGTTCCATGACATGGACCGTGGAGCCGAGGGTGATTTCGAGCTTGCCGGAGAGAACGTAGATGAATTCCTGGCCGGGGTGCTCGTTGAAGGTCAGGGCCGATTTGTCCTTGGGAGGGACGGTGACGACGAAGGGCTCCATCTTGCGACCGACGAAGCGGTAGGCCAGGCTCTTGTAGTCATAGTCCTTGCGCCGCTCCACGCTCATGCCCTTGCCCTTCTTGACCAGGGACGCGGTGTGCAGGTGCGCTTCCTTGCCGGACATGAGCACCGTCAGATCGACCTGGAAAGCCTGGGCCACGTTGAACAAATAACTGACCGGGATTTCGTGCTCGCCGGATTCATACTTGAGGACATCGCCCGCGGTCACGCCCACCTGCGCGGCCATGTCCTCCGCGCTTACGTCCATGGCGTCCCGCAGCCCCCGCAAACGGGGCGCAATATCCTTGTAGGCGGGTTGATGCGCATCCATAATCTGCTCCTTGTGCTGAAAATGTATGAAAGCCGGAGCAGAAATTACGGGCTTCGGGGCCAAAAAGCAATGGCAAGCGATAATCGAGAAAGGATTGTCAGCCTAAGGCTAGACCTCGACGACGGAGTTCTCGCAGTTGCCGTACTCGCTGTAGCAGTAGTTGTCCGCGCTCCAGTCGTTCTCCCAGCGATCGTCGTCGAGAAGGTAGCGAAACTGGTACGACTTCCCGCTTTGCAAGTCGACGGTCAGCTTGAACGAACCGTCCTTGAGCCGTTTCATGGGCAGCGAATGCATGGACCAGTCGTTGAACTCGCCCACCAGAAAGGCCGTCTGGGCTCCGCCGGTGCCGCCCGCGGGCAGGTGAAAGCTCACCTTGCAGATGTTTTTCGTCTTCAGATATTTCTTTTCGATGCTCATATCGTCCTCCAAGTGTCCGACAGGTCTGCGTGCAGGGATTTGTAAACATCCATATACTTTCGCGCCGAGTTTTCCCAGGAAAATCGTGTCCTCATGGCGCTGACCTGAATCCGGCGCCACGCGGTCCGGTCCTCCCAGACCTTCACCGCCTTGCTCACGGTGGCCAGCAGCGCCTCCGGCGTGGGGTCGGCAAAAATGAACCCGTTGGCGCCCGCTTCCGGGTAGGGCGTGATGGTGTCGCGCAGGCCGCCCACCGCCGTGGCCACGGGCGGGGTGCCGTAGCTCAGGCTGTACATCTGGGTCAGGCCGCAGGGCTCGTAACGCGAAGGCATCAGAAAAATGTCCGTCCCGGCCTGAATGAGGTGCGACATCTCCTCGGTGTAGCCGATGATGCCCTCCACCCTGCCGGGATAGTCCTCCATGATGGCCATGAGCCGGGCCTCGAATTCGGCGCGCCCCTCGCCCAGAACCACCAGACCGACATCGAGTTTCATCAGCTGCGGAATGATGTCGAGCACGATGTCGATGCCCTTCTGCCCGCGCAAACGTCCGATGAATCCCAGCACAGGCCGCTCGGCGAGCTCGGGAGACAAGCCCAGCACGCCCATGAGGTGCTTCTTGCAGTCATCCTTGCCCTCGGGCTCGCCCGCCGAATAGGTGCACTCCAGAACCTGGTCGTTCTCCGGGCTCCAGATGGAGTAGTCGGCTCCGTTCAGGATGCCTATGAGATCGGCCTTGCGCCGGGTGAGGATGCCTTCCAGTCCGCATCCGAACTCGGGCGTCATGATTTCAGCGGCGTAGCTGGGGCTGACCGTGGTGATCCTGTCGGCGTAGGCGATGCCGGCCTTGAGGAGGTTGAAGCTGTTGTAGAACTCCACGCCTTCCATGTTCCAGGCCTCCAGAGGCAGGCCGGACTGCTCGAAAAGACGGTAGGAAAAGCGCCCCTGGTAGGCCAGGTTGTGAATGGACATGACCGTGCGGATGCCGGCCCAAAACGGATCGGCGCGTCGCCAGAAGGCGAGGTAGGCCATGGCCAGGCCCGCGTGCCAGTCCTGGGCATGGACGATGCGCGCGCCCATATCCAGCTGCCTGACGGCGGCCAGGGCGGCGCGGCAGAAGAAAATGAAACGTTCGCAGTTGTCGAAATAATCGCCCTTGTGCGTGCAGTAGTAATGACGGCGGTCGAAATATTCGCCGCGCTCGATGAAATAGACGGGCAGGCCGTGATAATCGGCCAGATAGATGTCGGCGGTGGTGTCGGCCCAGGGATATCCCACGGGGCAATTCTCGTGCGCCAGGTGCACGGGAAACTGTCCCGTGGACAAGCGTCCGTAAAACGGCGTGATGACGGCCACGCGCACTCCCATGCGGGAGAGCGTCAGGGGCAGGATGCCCATGACGTCGGCCAGTCCCCCGGATTTGGAAAAGGGGTAGATCTCCGAGGTCAGAAAGACGATGTCGTGAGGAGGCGTGATCATGCGCACCTGCCCATGGTCTTGGCAAAGTCGGCGACGATCCGGCGATGATCGAAGGCCATGTCGGCCGGCAATGCGTCCAGAGGAAAGAACCGCGCGTTTTTGGCGTCGTCACCGGCGCAAGGCACCGCATCCTCGTCGCACTGCGCCACATAGGCCACGCTCAGCGTGTGGAAGCGCGGATCGCGCCCGGGGTCGGAGTACACCCCCAGAAGCCCGGTCAAGCGCACTGCAAGTCCCGTCTCCTCAAGGGCTTCGCGGACGGCGGCCTGCTCGGCGCTTTCTCCGTAGTCGATGAATCCCCCGGGCAAGGCCCACCCGTGCGGCGCGTTCAGGCGCTCGATAAGCAATATTCCCTGACCGCGCCGATGCAAAACAATATCCACCGTGGGAAAGGGGTTTCGCTGCTTCACCGGGAAACCGCAACTCGAACATGGGACGGAAAAATATTTTGCCGTATTTGTGGGTTCCATATCTGTGTTCATGCCAATTCTCTTGAAATTTGCCTAGCACCATTTTTCCAGGACTTGAAGCAGGAAAGCGACCTCCGCCAAATCGTCACAAAAGGCCACGGCACCCCACATAATCCACACCTTCCACATGAACACGGACACGGCACCAAACCATGCGTCCATGCCGATCGCGCTCTCGGAGTGCGATGGCTGCATGCCGACGCCACAAGGCAATGGCTCAGGAAAAAAATTCAGACATGACAGGAGGGGAACGAGGCTCGCCCACAGAATTTTCGGGGCTCAAACAAAATCGGCCCCCGCACCTGCCGGTACGGGAGCCGATTTTGGCAAAAAGAGGAAGTTATTCGGTAATTAGCAAGGGGCGGGCCAAAATCAAAACTACGCACTCTTCATCGATCAGAAATTTTAAATACCTAAATTCAATAACTTAATTTTCCAGAACGCCATGCGCGGGCAAGACCGACAAATTCAAATTTTTAAACTCCCTTTTCATCAACCCTCGGAACATGCCGCCGGTCGAAAAAAAATTTGTACTACAGGGTCACGTCAAATCCTTCCGCCACAAGTTGGTCTGCCGAGATCGCGCCCGCGCGCAGAATTTTGATCGCGCCTCCTTCCGTGATCCGCACCAACGTGGAAGGCAATCCCCCTGCCGGCCATGGAGCGGCGTCAACGACCAATGCTCCGGACAGATTGAGAAGTTCGGGATCGAGGTCCCTTGGGTTGGCCACGGGCGGATGGCCGCTCAAGTTGGCACTGGAAGACACCAGCGGCCCGCCTGCTGCCCGGCAAAGCGCTGCGGCAATGATGTGCGGCGTCATGCGCACGGCCGAAAGTCCTGCCCGATCCCGCGCCAGCGCGCTCACTGCGGGATCGACCCGGGTCACGATGGAGAGCGGCCCCGGCCAAAATTTCCGCGCCAACCGCTCTTCTGCACCGCACAGGCGGACAAAATCCGCGACCATCCCCCAATCCGAAACAATGAGCGGCAGCGGTTTGCCCGCAGGGCGTCCCTTGACCGCGACAACCCGCTCCACGGCCGCATGGATCGTGGCCAGGCAGCCAAGGGCGTAAAACGTCTCCGTCGGGTAGACCACAAGGCCGCCCCTGGCCAGTTCCCGGGCTTCAACGGCAAGCGCATGTCTCATCGGCCCCACCTTTCCCTGCGCATTGACCGGGGTCCGGCGAGGCTGGTACATGCCAAGCAAGCGACCGCGCGGAAACGCCCGGCAAACCTTGCCGCCCCGTGTGAATAAAGTATCTGTATTTTCATATGTTACGACAAAAGCTCGTCTTGGCAGGGACTTTGCTTGATCTGGTAAAAAAGGAAGGAGATGGCCATGAAAATCACCCCGGATCAATTGGCTGCCCTGCAGCTCCAACAAAAAAACGCGGCCCGGAACACTCCCGGCGAAGGATTCGCGCAGACTCTGGCCCAGGAACTGGGGGCGCAGTCCCCGGCCTCGACCAGCGCGGCCGCTCCCGCGGCCGGTCCTGTGGTTCGACTTGATCAGGCCTTACAGGCCGCCATGCTGCAAAAACCAACAGAGCAGACGGTCATGGACAAGATGAATGCACTGCTTTCCAAGTGGGAAGATTATTCCCAAATCATCGGCTCGGAAGACGGCAATCTGCGGGACGGCTACACCCTGCTCGCGGACATTCGCCAAAACATTCAGGAGGTCAAGGGCGATCTGGCGCAGACCCCGGTTCACGGACTCGACGCCATGGTCGAAGAACTCGACATCCTGACCACCACGGAAGAATTCAAGTTCAACCGCGGCGACTATCTCAACTGACGCCCGGTTCCGGCGCCACTTCTCCCGTTTTTTTCGGCGCTTCACCTGAAGCGCCGTTTTTTATGCTCAAAGCAGACCGGCGATGGCCTCGCGCACGCTCGACATCTTGATCTCCTGTCGCGTGCCCGCAAAGCGAAACTCGCGGCTCCAGACCCGCCGAGAAATCCGCCAGGCCATCCAGACCAGGCCCACGGGCTTTTCCGGAGTGCCTCCGTCCGGACCGGCGATACCGGAAATGGCGAGTCCGACCGGGACCTTCATGAGCGAGCACACTCCCGTGACCATGCTCTCCACGCAAGCCTGACTGACCGCGCCGTGGCGGATCAGGATCTGTTCCGGCACGCCGAGCAGGTGCATCTTGACGCGGTTGTCATAGGCCACCACCCCGCCTTCGAACCAACGCGAACTTCCCGGCACATCTGTCAGGGTGCTGGCCGTCAGGCCGCCGGTACAGGACTCGGCCGTGGCCATGCGCCCCCCCTGCGACAACAGGGATTCCCCCAGCCGGACAACCATGGTTTCCACATCACGATCCATCACCCCTCCAAAAGGAAGATTCAGCGCTTTTTATGCGTCCAGTCCCAGACAATTCTTGAAATTCGCGGTTCCTGGTGACAGAAACGGGTTCGGCGCGGCATTCCCGCCCCATTTTCACCCCAACCCCGAGGAAAAAATGTCCCTGCCCAATGAACAGAACCCCTCCCCCTTGCGGCCCGGACGCTACCGGCATTTCAAGGGCGGAGAATACGAGGTGCTGGGCGTGGCCCGGCACAGCGAAGGCCTGGAAGACATGGTGGTCTACCGCCCTCTCTACAACGACACCGGCCTATGGGTCCGCCCGCTGTCCATGTTCATGGAGACCGTGGAGCGGAACGGAAAAACACAACCACGCTTCAGCCTCCTGGAAGAAAGCTGACGTTTCATTGCAGCAGAAACATCCCTTCAGAGCCATATGCGAAAATCGCGGGCCGAAAATCTTGCGGTGCCCTGTGCGGAAATCGCGGGCCAAAAATCTTGCGGTGCCCTGTGCGGAAATCGCGTTTCGGCGCGGCTCCGGGCTGGCCTGCCGGAACTCCTTCGCGGGCCTCGTAATGCTTCCCGGCCTTGAGGTCCTGTCTTTCTTGCCCTTTGCGTAAGGCGGCCGGGAAGCAAACGATTCCTGGCTCAGTCGGACAGCCGACAGGCCAGCCCGGAGCCGCGCCGAAGCGCTTGAGGCAATGCGAAGGTTCTGTTGAAGATCGCGCCATCCTCGATTGAAATAACGAGGAAGACTCTCCACAACCCCTGCTAGGGGTGCAGGGGACGAGTCCCCTGCCCGCCGGAGGCATCTTCTCCTTCTAGCCCTTCGCTTGAGGCGATGCGAAAGCTCTGTTGAAGATCGCGCCACCCTCGATCGAAATAACGAGGCAGACTCTCCCCTTCCCTGCTAGGGGTGCAGGGGACGAGTCCCCTGCCCGCCGGAGGCATCTTTCCCCTAATCTTTCTTTCGCACTAGGCGCGGTTTGCTGCCGTCCTGGGGGCCGATGATTCCGTCCATTTCCATTTGCTCGATGAAGCGAGCCGCGCGGTTGAAGCCGATGCGCAGGCGGCGCTGGATCATGGAGATGGAGGCGCGGCCCTGGTCGGTGACGAAGTCGATGGCTTCGGCGTATTTGGGGTCGTCGAGAACATCGCTGGCCCCTCCGCTTCCTTCGCTGCCGTTGTCGCCGGCCGTGTTCCATTCCGCGAAATCCAGTTCAAAGCGCTGCGGACGCTGTTTCTCCCAGTAGTGGACCACGCGGGCGATCTCGTCGTCGCCGACGAAAGCGCCGTGCACGCGTTGCACGTTGCCTCCGCTGAGTTTGAAGAGCATGTCGCCGTGGCCGAGGAGGTATTCCGCGCCGATGCCGTCGAGGATGGTCCGGGAATCGTGTTTGGAGCTGACCTGAAAGGCGATGCGCGAAGGAAAGTTGGCTTTGATGATGCCCGTGACCACGTCCACGGACGGCCTCTGGGTGGCCAGGATGAGGTGTATGCCGGAGGCGCGGGCCAACTGGGCCAGGCGCACGATGCTGCCTTCCACTTCCTTGGCGGCGGTCATCATCATGTCGGCCAGCTCGTCGACCACGATGACCAGGTAGGGGAAGGGTTTCAAGTCCCGCATGTCCTCGGGGATGTCGTCGCCCATTTCGGCCAGTTTCTGGTTGTAGGTGGTGATGTGGCGAACGCCGGTGCGGGCCATGGCCTCGTAGCGCTGCTCCATTTCGTAGACGGCCCATTCCAGGGCGTTCTTGGCCAGGTGCATGTCCGTGACCACGGGATGCACCAGGTGCGGGAGGGTGCCGTAGACTGCCAGTTCGATGCGCTTGGGGTCCACCAGCAGCAGCTTCACGTGCTCGGGATCGTGCTTGTAGATGATGCTCAACAGCAGGCAGTTGAGGCACACGGACTTTCCCGCGCCCGTGGCGCCGGCGACGAGCATGTGCGGCATCCTGGCGAGATCGGCGATCTTGGGGACGCCCTGGATGTCCATGCCCAGGGCCAGTGGCAGCTGGGCCTTGGTGTCGGCGAAGGCCGGGTCGTCGAGGATTTCCCGCAGGTAAACGATTTGGCGCTGTTCGTTGGGGATTTCGATGCCTACGGTGTCACGTCCGGGCAGGGGGGCCACGATGCGCACGGCCCGGGCCTTGAGGGCCAGGGCCAGGTCGTCGCTCATGCCTGCGATGCGGCTGACCTTGACGCCCGGGGCGGGCTTGAATTCGAACATGGTGATGACCGGCCCCGGCTGCACGCCCTGCACCTCTCCCTGGATGCCGAAATCCGCGAAACAGGCGGTGAGGGCCTGGGATTGCCTGTCGAGAACGCTCTTTGGAATCGAAATGCGCGAGGCGGGCACCGGAGCCAGCAGATCGATGGGCGGCAGACCGCCGCCGGAAGCCGCTCCATGGGAAGGCGGGGATGCTTTGGCGGATTTGGGCTGAATTGGCCGGGAAGCGGTCCGAGGCTCTTCCTTGCGGCTTTCTTCCGCCGGCGGACGCGGCTTGACCGCCGGCCGTCGCGAAGGCGCCGCGGCGGGAGCGTCGGCGTCGCCCGATTTCTTCTGTCGCCAAGCGACGAATCTCTGCCCCAGGCGTGCAAGGGGAGACAGCCACAATGCGCATTTGTCCATTAGGGCGCGGTACGGCATGCCGAAAAGCAGGCGTCCTCCGATGAGCGTCAGGCAGACGGCGACCAGGACAAACCCGTAATTTCCGAAGATACGCCGCAACAGGGAGTATATGCTGCGGCCCACGAATCCTCCGCCGCCCATGCCGGTGCCGGGCAGTCCGAGGTGCACGGCCGCGAAATGGACCCAGACCGGCAGCAGGACGGCGAGGGTGATTCCACCGACCCAGCGCAGCCAGGACGGTCTGAACGACGGAAAGAAGAGCATGGCCGCGGCCAGGGCAAAGAAAAGCGGCCACAGCCAGGCGGCAGCGCCGCACAGGTCGACAAGTCCGCCGGCCATGTACGCGCCCAGGATTCCGACCAGATTTTGGGTCTTGTGCCCGGTCACGGCCTGATGGTTGAAACCGGGATCGGCGGGGGAGAATGAGTACAGCGCCAGGGTCACCAGTGCCAGGGAACAGGCAAAGACCAACGCGCAAATTTCCCGAACGAGCTTGTTGCCGTCTTTAGTCATGCTTTTCTTCCATGCGGGCGGTTGCAAAACAAAAGGCCACAGAGCACTCTCCATGGCCTTTTGGATGCTGTGGAACAACCAATCTATTCGCGGCCGAGATATTCGCCCGTTTCCGTATTGACCTTGATCTTGGTCCCGACCTCGATGAAGAGCGGAACGTTGACGACCACGCCGGTTTCCAGAGTCGCGGGCTTGGAGGCGCCGGTCACGGTGTCTCCCTTCATTCCGGGGTCGGTCATGGTCACTTCGAGAACCACGGACCCGGACATTTCCAGGTCCAGGGGACGTCCTTGGTACAGCATGACCTTGTAGGCCTGAGCTTCCTTCAGATAGCCGCCCTTGTCGCCAACGACGTCGTGGGCGACGGAAATCTGCTCAAACGTGGTCATGTCCATGAAGGCATAGCTGTCGCCTTCGTTGTAGAGATACTGCATTTCCCGAACTTCCAGGTCCGGCTTGGGGAACTTCATTCCCGAGCGGAAATTCTGTTCGACCACCGCGCCGGTGAGCAGGTTGCGGTATTTGGTGCGCATGAACGCGCCGCCCTTGCCCGGCTTGAAGTGGTTGCATTCCAGGATCTCACAGGGAGCTCCGTCAATCTCTAACTTCTTGCCTTTCTTGAAATCACTCGTAGCTAACATGCGTGCCTTGCTTCCTCCATAGATTTGTCCCGGTCGGCACCATGCTGGGCCTCAGGGCTGGCCCAGGCGCTGCCAAAGCGCCTGGACTGCGAGCGCATAGCTCATTACTCCGAAACCGGCAATAGCCCCGATGCAGTGCCGCGCGATGAGGCTGGTGTGCCGCATGGAGGATTGCCGGGCGTGCACGTTGCTCAGATGAACCTCGACGCAGGGGATCCTGATCCAGGCAAGACAATCGGCCAGGGCAAGGCTGGTATGGGTATAGGCTCCGGCATTGAGGACAAGGCCATCGACCTTGGCCTTCCAGGCCTCTTCCAGGCGATCGATGAGAAGGCCTTCGGAATTGGACTGGAACCGGGTCAGGCGAATGCGCCCGGCGTCGGCGCCGAGCAGCTTCTCGACCAGCGCAGGCAGGGCGTCCATGCCCTCGGTCCCGTACAGCTCCGGCTGGCGCTGTCCCAGAAATCCCAGGTTGGGACCGTTGACGATCAAAATTTCCATGCGCTATTTCTGCTCCGAAGGCTCTGTCACGGTGTCCGTGTGCGGAGGCAGAACGACCACGGTTTCGGGCTCGTCCCCAGCGATGACGGCATCGGAGTCCAGGGCCGCGACATCCACGTTCATGAGAAAAATGCGGTCCCCCGCCTCCACCTCGCGGTCGCTGACCACGATTTCGAGATTGCACAACGTTCCCGTCGCACCGCCCTGTTCCTTGGGCAGAGCCACGGTGTCCTGCATGAGTTGCTTGACTTCGGCCATGCCGATGAGGCGATAGAAGCTGGCGCCCAGCTCGCCGACCGGCTCCGCTATGGCCACATAGGAAGGCAGGGATTCGGGCACCGCCTGATAGAACATGGCGTAGAGCACGTCATGCATGCCGGCGATGTAGCGGTCTTCCTCCAGGGAGATGATCTGCCCTCCAAGGCTCTGATCGCCGACAAAACTGGCGGTGACCATGAAGTTCTGGACCAGGTCGCCGGTTTCGGGATCACCCTGGGTGTTGAGCACGCCGCTCTGGGAGAACTCCCCTTCCGCGCGCCCCAGCGGAACCATGCCGGTCACGGGCACGATGACGAGGTCCTTGTTCACAATCTTGTTGAAGACCTTGGTCAACCCGGCGTTTCTGGCTTCAGTCCATACTCCGGTGTCGGCATCCACGTACTTGGCCAGATCCATTTCACTCAGACGCAATTCGACGATGGCCTGTTCTTCAACCCGGATGGGCTCCTGGGCAGTGTTGGCCGAAACCAACTTCACTTCCTTGGAACATCCGCCCAAGATAAAGACAGCGCTCAAGAGCACGAGCAACGCACGCATAGTATGCCTCCAATTAATTATTGATAACCAAGACAATTCTTTCTATCAGTGCCTGATCAAAACGCATTTCGTCAAGAACCCCAGCCCCAGGAAATGGTAGTTTCATGCCCAGCACCGTAATTTTGGAAAAGACAATCTACACCATCGACCAGCTGGAAGAAATGCCGCTGCCTCAACTCGCCCTCGCCGGTCGATCCAATGTCGGAAAATCGTCTTTGCTGAACAAGCTCACCGGCAGGAAAAATCTGGCCAAGACCAGCTCCACCCCGGGAAAAACACGCAGTCTGAATTTTTACAAGGTTCTCCCTGAAGACTTCTATCTCGTGGATCTTCCGGGATACGGATACGCCCGCTGCTCCAAAACAGAACGTGAAAAGTGGGCCACGCTCATCAACAGGTATCTGCGCGACAACGTCCACCTCTTCGGAGTGGTCGCGCTGCTCGACTCGCGCCTGCCCCCCCAGACTCTGGACATAGAGCTTATCACGTTCATCAGGTCTCAAGGAATAGACGTGTTCCCCGTCATGACCAAGGCCGACAAATGCAAGCAGCCCGTGCGAAGCGCCAACCAGACCGCATGGCAACGTCTTCTGGGTTCGGAAAAACCGCCGCTGCTCACCTCCAGCCATTCCGGCATGAACATCGACAAACTCTGGCAATTCTTTCTGGAAAAATTCGCCGCGACACAGCACGCAGAATAAGAATACCTCAACACAAAGTGACCGCATGCGCCATCACATCGGCCATACGTCCGCTCATGCTGTCCTTTCGGGGAACACCCGCACCCATGCATCTGCCCTGACTGGAGAAGATCGGCCTCAATCCTGCCATGGGCATGGACGGACTGGCCGCCCCGGTCAGCGCGTAGCACATCGCGAGCACGGCCCTCTATCTGCGCGGGCCGTTGCCCGAGGGCAAACGCCGTCTTGACCGGACAGAAGGGGAAGAATAGGTAGGGGCACGCAAATTCGGACATCACGACGCAGCAATCCCATCGACCATGGCAAGGAGAGACTCACATGGCAGTATTCGTGGCGGACCACCCCCTCATCAAGCACAAGCTCGGACTCATGCGCAAGCATGACATCAGCACCAAGAATTTCCGCGAACTCGCTTCAGAAGTGGCCAGGCTCCTGACCTACGAGGCCACCAAGGATCTGGAGACGGAGAAAAAGACGGTGCAGGGCTGGGCCGGACCCGTCGACGTCGATGTCATCAAGGGCAAGAAGATCACGGTGGTGCCGATCCTGCGCGCGGGTCTGGGCATGCAGGACGGGGTGCTCGATCTGGTTCCCGGAGCCAAGGTCAGCGTGGTCGGGTTCTACCGCAACGAGGAGACCCTCCAGCCTGTGGAATACTACGTGAAGCTGGCCAAGAACATCAACAAACGCATGGCCATCATCCTCGATCCCATGCTGGCCACGGGCGGCACCCTCGACGCCACCATCCGCTGCCTGAAGAACGCCGGTTGCACGAGCATCCGCGGGCTCTTCCTGGTCGCCGCCCCCGAGGGGCTCAAACGCATCACCGAGGCCCATCCCGACGTGGACATCTACGTCGCGGCCGTGGACGAACGACTGAACGAGAACGGGTACATCCTGCCCGGCCTGGGCGACGCGGGCGACAAGATCTTCGGCACCAAATAGCCTGTTTTCAAGCTTGCAAAAAACAAGAACGCCCGGTCGGATGATCGGGCGTTCCTGTTTGAAAACGAATGCGGGCGTCTAGCCCTGTGCGGCCAGCCAGTCCAGGGCGGCCTTCAGATCCAGGCTTCCGGCGTAGATGGCCTTGCCGGTGATGACCCCGGCCAGGCCCTTTTCGCCTAGGGGAAAGACGGCCTGCACATCCTCCAGGGTGGAGATGCCGCCGGCGATGAGCACCGGTCGGTCGGTCGTGGCCAAAAGCGCCTCCAGGGCCGGGATGTTCACACCGGACTGCATGCCGTCGCGGCTGATGTCCGTGTAGATGAAAAAGGCCGCGCCCGCAGCCTCAAGCTCGGGAACCACGTCGGCCACGGTCTTGCCCGCGTCCTCCACCCAGCCCTTGGTCTTCAGACGTCCGTCGCGGGCGTCCAGGGACACGCCGATCCGCCCCGGATAGGTCGCGCAGAGTTCGCGAAACAGGGCAGGGTCTTCGAGCGCCACCGTGCCGATGATCAGGCGCGTCACCCCGGCTTCCAGATACTTGCCCGCGACCTCGACGCTTCTGATCCCGCCGCCCAGCTGCACCGGGATGGACACCGTCGAGCAGAGCTCACGAATCAGCTCCATGTTGCGCGGCGTGCCGCTGAACGCCCCGTCGAGATCGATGACGTGCAGCCACTTGGTCCCGGCCTGAACCCACTGCCGGGCCATGGCCGCCGGATCGTCGGAAAAAACCGTGACCTGATCCTCCACGCCCTGGCGCAGACGCACGCACTTGCCGTCCTTTATATCCACCGCCGGAAAAATGTTCATAGCCCGAGCACCCTCGTTCCTTCTTCCAGGGCTTCGGCGGAGATTTCAAGCGGGGTCAACCAGCGTCCCTTGCGCTTGAAAAAACGGCCGCCCTTGAGCAGATTCTCGGCCAGGCCCTGCTGGCGCTCTTCGAAATGATAGCGCCGAACCTCGGCCGTGGCCGTATTGATGAGATAGATATCCATGGTCAGGCCAGCGGGGCTGATCACGCCCCATTCGCCGCCCTCACGCTCCTGCCAGCGGGAAACGTAGGGCACGAGCAGAAAATCCGCCTTGATGCACTCGCCCACGCTTTTCCAGTACTCCAGGGTTTCAAAACGCGACCTCTCCTTGGTGGCCTGCACGATTTCCTCGCATTGCCGGACCGAGGCCGCGTGCACCACCATATCGATGTCGCTTTTTTCCAGCAGCGACGCCAACTGGTTGTCCAGGGCCTCGAGAGACTCGGCGGAAACGACCGAAGTCTCTTCCGGCAGCACTCCGGCCATGAGCTCCCAATCATGCTGGGGGTGGACGAAATGCGCCACCGCCACAGTGGCCTTGTTGTCCACGGCCGGCCAGCGGGTTGTCCCGGCACAGGCCGAACACACAATGAGCAAAGCCAGAATGATGTATCTCATGCGTCGAGCCCTCCCTTGGTGCTGAGCACGTCGTCGCGTTCCACGCGCACGGCCTGCCGCAAGGCCAGACCGAGCCCCTTGAACACCGACTCCAGCAGGTGATGTCCGTTTTGGCCGTAGAGCATGCGCACGTGCAGATTCATGCCCGCCGTTGCGGCCAGGGATTTCAGGAATTCACGCCACAGGTCCTTTTCCTGGCCCGCGATGATCGCCGGAAGCACCGCCTCCTCGTAGACAAGGTATGCCCGGCCGGAAAGGTCGAGGCAGACTTCGGTCAAGGCCTCGTCCATGGGCACCTTGGCGCAGCCGACGCGGGCGATGCCCCGGCGTTCGCCCAAGGCTTCGCTGAGGGCGCGTCCCAGGCACAGGCCGATGTCCTCCAAGGAGTGGTGCGCGTCGATGTGCATGTCCCCCGCGCAGGTGACCTTCAGATCAAAACCGGCCCAGTGCCCCATCAGATCGAGCATGTGGTCGGCGAACCCGTACCCGGTCCGCACGTCGCAGACGCCTTTGCCGTCGAGGGTCAGGGCCACGGAAATCCGGGTTTCGCGTGTCTGCCGGTCTATCCGGCCTGTGCGTTGATGCATAACGGCTCCTTCGAAAAAAAGGCCGGACCCTGGGGCCGGCCCGTGTTTACGCCTTGGCTTGCGACGCTTCTTCCTCGACCGGTTCCTTGGGCTTTTTCCCGAACACGTAGGAGACCCAGATGCCGACCTCATACAGAAGGCACATGGGCCCGGCCATCAGGCACTGCGAAACCACGTCCGGCGGGGTCAGAATGGCCGCCACCACAAAGCTGCCGAGAATGGCGAACTTGCGGAACTTGCGCAGACTCTTATAATTCACCACGCCCAGAACCGAAAGGAAAAACATGAACAGTGGCAGCTCGAATATCAGGCCAAAGGCGAAAAGCATGCTGGTCGAGAAGCTGAAATACTCCCTGACCGAGGGCATGGGCCGAATGACTTCCGACGCGTAGCCGAGAAAAAACTGAAAACCGAACGGAAAGACAACGAAGTAGCCGAACAACGCGCCCGTGACAAAGCAGATCGCCGAGCACAGGGCGATGGGGATCATGTACTTGCGCTCGCCCTCGTACAGTCCGGGGGCGATGAACATCCATATCTGGTAGAAAATGTACGGGCTGGCCACGAACAAGCCGGCCAGGGCCGCGACCTTGAGATGCGTGAAGAAGGCTTCGGGCAGTCCGGTGTAGATGAGCGAGCCGCCGGAAGGTTCGAGCAGTGTGATGAGCGGCTGCATGAGCAGCATGAAAAGCTGCTCCGCAAATCCGTAACAGGCCAGAAAACCGACAAAGGCGCCGATGAGGCAGCGCATCAGACGCACCCGCAGCTCGTTCAGGTGCTCGGTGAAGGTCATTTCATGGACGGGCTCTTCTTCAGCCTCCTCGTCCTTGGCCGCCGCGACCTCTTCCGCGCCGGTCTCGCCGCGCACCTGCACGCCATCGGAACCGCCCTCCGTCGCCGGGGCGGGCGCGTCCTCGTCCGCATCGGAATCGACGCTGTCCGGCTCGCCGCTGCCGGACTCGCCCTTCCCCGACCCGCCGTTATCTGACTCATCAGCCCCGGGGGCGGAAGCAGGGCCGTCCTGCGACGTCGGGTCCGGGTTCGTCCCGGAGGCAGGCGTTGCGGCCAGGGCGGCGTCTTCGGCCCCGATCCCGGTTTCGGAGGAAGCTTCCGTCGACGCGGCTTCGGCCTCGTCCGCCTGGCTGCGGCGATCCGCTTCCTGTTCCCTGCTCATGCCTTGTCCTTTGCGCTTGCCGCTGACGCGGGTTCTTCAGGCGCCGCCACCGGCGTTTCAGCGGGCTTCGGCTCGTCGGCGGCCTTGGCCGTCTCGGGAAAGAGTTCCTTCTTGGTCTGCTCCGTCTTCTCCTTCTGTTCGGCCTGCTCCGCCTCCATCTCGATGGTCCGCTTCACGTCCGTGCTCACGCGCCGGAATTCGCCCAGGGCCTTGCCCAGGGATTTGGCCATTTCCGGAAGCTTGGCCGGCCCGATGACGATCAGGGCGACGATCAGAATGACAATGAGTTCAGTGGATCCAATTCCAAACATAGATTCATCTCCGTAAGAGGTGTGCGTTGGACGGCTATTCCCACTCGATGGTGCTCGGCGGCTTGGACGAAATGTCGTACACGACGCGGTTGACGCCCTTGACCTCGTTGATGATCCGGCTGGACATCCGCCCCAGTATCTCCGTGGGGATTCTGGACCAGTCGGCGGTCATGGCGTCGATGGAATCGACGATGCGCAGCGCGATGACATGCTCGTAGGTCCGCTCGTCGCCCATGACGCCCACGGTCTTCAGCGGCAGCAGCACGGCGAATCCCTGCCAGACCTTGTAGTACCAATTCGAGGCCATGAGTTCGTGCTGCACGATCTTGTCCGCCTGGCGCAGGATCTCCAGACGCTCGTCCGTGATTTCGCCGATGACGCGGATGGCCAGGCCGGGACCGGGGAAGGGATGCCGCCAGACGATGAAGTCGGGCAGGCCCAGTTCCTGGGCGACCTTGCGCACCTCGTCCTTGAACAGCTCGCGCAGGGGCTCGACCAGGGCGAGGTCCATCTTTTCGGGCAGCCCGCCGACGTTGTGATGGCTCTTGATCACCGCCGAGGGGCCCTTGAAGCTGATGGATTCGATGACGTCGGGGTACAGCGTGCCCTGGGCCAGATACTTGACCCCGGGGATCTTCTTGGCCTCTTCCTCGAAGACTTCGATGAAGGTGTAGCCGATGACCTTGCGCTTCTGCTCCGGATCATCAAGGCCTTCCAGGCGGGACAGGAATTTGTCCTGGGCCTTGATGTAGTGCAGGTTCAGATCGAAATGCTGGCGCAGATAACCGATGACCTCGTCGCCCTCGCCGGCGCGCAGGAGGCCGTTGTCGACAAAAATGCAGTGCAGGTTCTTGCCGATGGCCTTGTTCAGGAGCACCGCCACCACGGTGGAGTCGATGCCGCCGGACAGGCCGCAGACCACCTTGTCGTCCCCGATCTGCACAGGCAGCGACTGGAGCATGGAATCGACGAAGGAGGACATGGTCCAGGACGATTTGAGCCCCGCGACATGAAAAAGGAAGTTGCGCAGAATCTCGTCGCCCTGCTCGGTGTGGGCCACCTCGGGGTGAAACTGCAGGGCGTACATCTTGCGGCTCTCGTCGGCCATGGCCGCGATTTCGATGTTCTGGGTCTTGGCCACGACCGAAAACCCCGGAGGAACGGCCAGGACATGGTCGCCGTGCGACATCCAGACCGTCAGCTTGCCCGCTTCGGCCACGGTTTCCCACAGGGCGCACTGGGTCTCGAAGTGCAGGTCGCTGCGCCCGTACTCGCGGTCCAGGGAAGGCGCGACCTTGCCGCCGAGCAGATGGGCCATGAGCTGCATTCCGTAGCAAATGCCCAGAATGGGCAATCCCCACTGAAAGATGGCCGGGTCGATGCCGGGAGAATCCGGGCTGGAGACAGAGGCCGGACCGCCGGAAAGGATGATAGCGCTGGGCTGGAGGGCCTTGAGTTCATCCAGGGTGATGGTGCAGGGATGAATCTCGGAATAGACGCCGGACTCGCGGGTGCGGCGTGCGATGAGCTGTGTGTACTGGGAGCCGAAATCCAGAATGATGACTTTTTCTTGTATGTCCATATTTCCCCCCATCCGTTTTCACGGATGGTTATATTCTCGAAAGTTTCAGTACGCGTCCACCCTGTAATTGGGCGCTTCCTTGGTGATGATCACGTCATGCACGTGACTTTCGCGCAGGCCCGCGGCGGAGATTTCGACGAACTGGGCTTTCTCCTGCATGGCCGGGATGTCCTCCGCGCCGAGATAGCCCATGCCGGAACGGACCCCTCCCACGAGCTGGTCGATGGTTTCAAGGACCGAGCCCTTGTAGGGCACCCGCCCCACGATGCCCTCGGGCACGAGTTTTTTCGAGCCCTCCTGGAAATAGCGATCGCTGCTGCCGTCCTTCATGGCGTCGATGGAGCCCATGCCGCGGTAAATCTTGTAGGTCCGGCCCTGGTACAGGATCTTCTCGCCCGGGCTCTCCTCGGTGCCGGCGAACATGGAGCCCATCATGACCGTGTCCGCGCCGGCGACCAGGGCCTTGACCACATCGCCGGAGAATTTCACGCCGCCGTCGGCGATGCAGCACCGCCCTTCCTCGCGGCAGGCGCGCACGCATTCCATGATGGCCGTGATCTGGGGCACGCCGACACCGGCCACGATGCGCGTGGTGCAGATGGAGCCGGGTCCGATGCCGACCTTCACCGCGTCGGCTCCTGCGGCGATGAGGGCCTTGGCCCCCGCGTAGGTGGCCACGTTGCCGGCGATGAGCTGCACGTCGGGCCAGTCGGTCTTGGTGGCGCGCACCGCGTCGAGGATGTTCTTGGAATGCCCGTGGGCCGAATCGAGAACGATCACGTCCGCGCCGGCCTTGACCAGGGCTTCGACCCGTTCGGCGCGTCCGGCCCCCACGCCCACCGCCGCGCCGACGCGCAGGCGGCCCATGTCGTCCTTGCAGGCGTTGGGGTATTTGCGCACCTTGTCGATGTCCTTGATGGTCAGGAGCCCGCGAAGCTTGTTGCTGTCATCGACCACCAGCAGCTTCTCGATGCGGTTGTCGTGCAAATGACGCTTGGCGTCTTCAAGGGAGATGCCCACGGGCACGGTGACCAGGTTCTTGCTGGTCATGACCTCGCTGACCTTGACGGCCATGTCGGTCACGAAGCGCACGTCGCGGTTGGTGACGATGCCCACCAGCTGGTCACCGACGATGACCGGCAGGCCGGAGATGCGGTAGTCGCGCATCAGCTCCAGGGCGTGCCCCACGGTGTCGTCGGGGTCGACGGTAATCGGATCGACGATCATTCCGGACTCGGACTTCTTGACCTTGACCACCTCAAGGGCCTGCTGCTCCACGGACATGTTCTTGTGCACAATGCCGATGCCCCCGGCCCGAGCCAGGGAAATGGCCATGCGCGACTCAGTGACCGTGTCCATGGCCGCGCTCAGGAAGGGAATGTTGAGCTCGATGGAAGGGGTCAGCCGCGTGTTCAGGACAACCTGGTCCGGCGTCACTTCGGAGTACGCCGGGACAAGCAGGACATCATCGAAGGTCAATGCCTTGCCGAGAAATTTATCCATATTCATCTCTCCCGATGTTGGGGATTGGGTGTTCGTTTCAGACAGGGGCTACAGCCCCAGATAAGCCTTTTTGACATCCTCGTTGGAAAGCAGGGCAGCCGCCGAGTCCTCGAGGGTTATGCGACCGTTTTCCATGACGTAGGCCCGGTGGGCGATCTTGAGCGCCTGGTTGGCGTTCTGCTCGACCAGGAAGACCGTGGTCCCGGACTCGTTGACCTTGCGAATGATGTCGAAAATCTGCGCGATGATGATGGGCGCCAGACCCAGGGACGGTTCGTCCAGCAGCAGCAGCCTGGGCCTGGCCATCAGCGCCCGTGAAATGGCCAGCATCTGCTGTTCGCCGCCGGACAAGGTGCCGCCCAGCTGCTTGCGCCGCTCGGCCAGAATGGGGAAAAGCGAGAACACGTACTCCAGATCCTGGGCGATCCCGGCCTTGTCGTGGCGCAAAAACGCGCCCATATCCAGATTCTCCATGACCGTCATTTCCGGAAAAATGAGCCGCCCTTCCGGCACCTGCGAAATGCCCATGCGCACGATCCGATCCGCCTTGACCTCGTGAATGGGCTGGCCCTCGAAAACGATCTCGCCGCTTCTGGGCGGCACTCCGCCGCAGATGGACATGAGCGTTGTGCTCTTGCCCGCTCCGTTGGCGCCGATCAGGGTCACGATCTCGCCTTTGTCGATGCGCAGGGAAATCCCGTGCAGGGCCTGGATGTTGCCATAAAACGTGCTGACATTCTTAAGCTCAAGCATGGGCTTCCTCCCCGAGATAGGCTTTGATGACCCGAGGATCGCTGCTGATCTCGGACGGGGTGCCGCTGGCGATGAGGCAACCGTACTCCATGACGTAGATCCGCTCGGACAGGCTCATGACCATGCTCATGTCATGCTCGATGAGCAGAATGGCCATGTCCATCTCATCGCGGATCTTGAATACAAGATGCTTGAGGGTCTCCGTTTCCTGCGGGTTCATGCCGGCGGCGGGCTCGTCCAGCAAAAGCAGGGTCGGGTCGGTGGCCAGGGCGCGGGCGATCTCGAGGCGGCGCTGGGCCCCGTAGGGCAGGTTGCAGGCCAGCTCCTTGTAGAACTTGTTCAGTCCCATGTACTTGAGCAATTCGTAGCTTCTGTCGACGATCTCCTTCTCTTCCTTGCGCACTCCGGGCGAACGCAGGAGAGCGCCAAGGATGCCGGCCCTGGTCCGGCAGTGACGGGCGATCATGACGTTTTCGAGCACGCTCATGTTCTTGAAGAGGCGGATGTTCTGAAACGTTCGCGCCATGCCGAGCGCCGTGACCAGGTTGGGCTTCATGCCGTTGACCTTGGTCCGGGTCCCGCCTCTGGGGCTGAACCAGACCTCGCCCTCGGTGGGGGTGTAAATGCTGGTGATGCAGTTGAAGAACGTGGTCTTGCCCGCTCCGTTGGGGCCGATGAGGGCCACGATCTCGCCGGAGCGCACCTCCAGCTGGACCTCGTTCAGGGCGCGAAGGCCGCCGAAATTCATGGACACGGCCGTGACGTCGAGTACCGGTTTCATCTAGTTGCCTCCTCCGTTGGCCGGATTCAAATCGGGATCGTCCACGGTGTAGGATCGCCCCTTGGCCGGAATGAGGCCCTGCGGTCGAAAGACCATCATCAGCACCATGGCCGTGGCGAAAAGGATCATGCGGTACTCGGAAAAAGCGCGCAGGTATTCCGGCAGCAGGACCAGAAAGGCGGAACCGAGAATGACCCCGAGGTTCGAGCCCATGCCGCCCAGAACGACGATGGACAAAATGATGGCCGATTCGAAAAAGGTGAAACTGGCCGGATTGATGAAGGTGGTCTTGGCCGCGAAGATGACCCCGGCGAACCCGGCCCAGGCCGTGCCCAATCCAAAGGCCATGACCTTCACTCCGACCCTGTCGATGCCCATGGCCTCGCAGGCGATCTCATCCTCGCGCAGGGCCTGCAGGGCGCGGCCGATGCGCGAATCCTTGAGGCGGGTGACGGCGATGATGGTGATGATGGCCAGGGCCAGGACTATGTAGTAGATATAGATGTTGGCGTCGGCCACAGAAAGCTTGAGGTCGAAAAGACCCGGCCGCGGGATGTTCGATACGCCCGACGGGCCGCCGGTCAGATCGCTCCAGTTTTCGAGCACCAGGCGCACTATCTCGCCGAAGCCGAGGGTGACGATGGCCAGATAGTCCCCGCGCAGCCGCAGCACCGGAAAAGCCAGGGCGATCCCGGCCAGGGCGGCGATGACGCCACCGATGGGCAGCGCGACCCAGAAGCCCAGGCCGAAGTACTGATTCAAGAGGGCGTAGGAATACGCGCCGATGGCGTAGAACGCGGCGTGTCCCAGAAAGAGAAGGCCCGCCACGCCGACGATGACGTTGAGGCCAAGGCCCAGCACCACGTAAAGCAGAAAGGAAATGAGGATATTGGTCTGGTACGTGGTCACCAGCCAGGGCGTGACCAGGAAACCGACCAGAAAAATCGCCCGGAAGGTGTTGGTCAAAGCCGGATTATTGGCCAATTCCACCAGTTTGGAACTTTTCTTTTCCCCGGAGGCCGCCACCGCGTCTCCTGCTTCCTTGCGCCTCATGGCCCAACGCCAGACAAAGGACAGCACAAAACTGCCGATGCCGATCAGGGCCATGTTTTCCCAGCGCCACACCACGGTCTGCTCGATGGTGTTCACGCGGATGACCATGAGGGGAAAGGTCAGAAACATGAACCACAGGCTGACCAGGATGGATTTCTTCAACTCGTTCATTATCGTGTCCGCCCTTCGGAAAATTTACGTCCGTCGATCATACCTTCTCCACCTTGGCCTTGCCCATGATCCCCGAAGGACGGAAGATCAGGAAGACCACCAGCAGGGTGAAGGCGAAGACGTCCTCGTAGTCGCTTGAAATGTAGCCGGTGGCGAAGCTCTCGGACAGGCCCAGGAAAAGTCCGCCGAGCATGGCTCCGGGAATGGAGCCGATTCCGCCCAGCACGGCGGCCGTGAAGGCCTTGATGCCCGCGAGAAAGCCGATGGCGAAATTGACCATTCCGACATGCGAGGCGATGAGCACGCCGCCGAGCGCCGCCAGGGAAGAGCCCAGGATAAACGTGATGGAGATGACCTTGTCGGAGTCGACGCCCAGCAGCATGGCCATCTTGCGGTTCTGGGCCGTGGCGCGCATGGCCTTGCCCATCTTGGTGTACTTGATGAACGCGGTCAGCCCGGCCATGAAGAGCGCGCTGGTGACGACGATGACGAAATCCGAAGACCCGAAGACATGGGCGATGGGTTCAAGAAAATCGAAATCCGGAATCAGGCGAGGAAAGGGCAAAAAGTCCGAGGTCTGGGCCAGAATGATGTAGTTCTGCAGAAACAGGGACATGCCGATGGCGGAAATGAGCGGCGAGAGGCGCCCGGCCCCGCGCAGCGGCTTGTAGGCGATTTTCTCCATGGTGTAGCCGTAGCCCGCGCAGTAGATGATCGCCACCACCGCGGCGATGACCAGGATGGCGGGCGCGGGAAAGCCCATGATCCCGAGCACCCCGGCGATGATCAGCCCCACGAAGGCTCCGAGCATATATACCTCGCCGTGCGCGAAGTTGATCAGCTCGATGATGCCGTAGACCATGGTGTAGCCGATGGCGATGAGGGCGTAGATGCTCCCTCGGGTCAATCCGCCCAGAAAAAGTTCCGTGAAATATTGCCAGTCCATAATTCCCCGTCTTCACCGGCTCGGGACCGCTCCCCGCCGGACTGTTGAAAGAACCGAGGGACAGGCCATGCCCGTCCCTCGGTTGAAACTGCATTGTGAGAGGGAGCCTACTTCAATTCCACGTACTGTCCGCCCTGGACCTGGTACATGGAGAAGCCGACACCTTCGGCGTCGCCGCGCGCGTCGAACTTGATCGTACCGACGGTGGTGTCCACGTTCTCGGTGCGGAGCGCGTTCATGATCTTGTCGGAATCGGTGGAGTCGGCCTTGTCGATGGCGTTGACCAGGGCCTGCATGGCCGCATAGGCGGCGTCGAAGAAAGCGCCGGCCTCGGTGCCGAATTCGGCGACATGGGCGGCCTTGGCGGCCTTGTTCATCTCCAGGCCGCTGACGTCCTGCGGGCCGGAAGCGTAGACATCCTCGGCATCGGCACCGGCGACCTTGATGAAGGTGTCGTCCTTGACGCCGTCATCGGAGATGAAGTTCACCTTGACGCGCTTCTTCTTCAGCTGGGACACGATCTTGGAGGCTTCAGGATGATAACCGCCGAACATGACCGTGTCCGCACCGGCCTGGCGAACCTTCTGCACCACGGCGGAGTAGTCCACGGCGCCGGGGGTCACTCCCTCGAACAGGACCACTTCGGCCTGGCCGCCGTCCTGGATGAACTTCTGAGCGTATTCGGCGTAGCCCTTGCCGTAGTCGCCCTTGTCGTGCAGCACGGCGATCTTCTTGGCGGCGAGCTTGTTGATGGCGAAGTCAACGCCGAGCTTGGCCTGGGCGTCGTCGGAAGCGATGGTGCGGAAAAACGTCGGGTACTGGCCGCTCTGGGTCAGTTCGGGGTTGGTGGCAGAGGGGGAGATGGTCACGATCTTGGCTTCGGTGTAAATCGGAAGGGCGGCCTTGGTGGCGCCGGAGCAGATGTGTCCGAGCACCACGACGGCGCCGTCGGAGATCAGCTTGGTGGCCGCGTTGGTGGCCTTTTCAGGCTTGCACTCTTCGTCCTGGATCAAAAGCTCGATCTGCTTGCCGTCGATGCCGCCCTTGGCGTTGACATCCTTGGCCACGAGCTTGGCCGCATTGACCGTGGGCAGGCCGTAGGAGGCCAGATCACCGGTGTGGGCGCCAGCCACGCCGATCTTCACGGTGTCGGCGCCGAAAGCGGTACTGGTCAGCAGAGTCAGACACGCAGCGATCACGAGACCAGAAAAACGTTTCATCAGTTCCTCCACAAAGTTCGAGTTTAGGATATGATTCATGGCCCGCCTGAGCGGGCCACTAAAGCTTGCGGAATCGAGGGCTATTACCATTAGCCCTGTGGAGGTGTCAAACAGCGCCGTGGCGGCTATTTCGCCTCAAGTTCCCGACGCGCGTTGCTCATCAGTCCCGGATCGTCCGGAGCGGCGTCGATCACTGCCTGGAAATGCGTAGCGGCGTTTTCCGGCTTGCTCAGGTAATACTTGTAGATGACGCCCAGGTTGTAGTGGGCATGGTAATTATGCGGCTCGATGGCCAGCATGCGCTCGAAAAGCTCGGCCGCCTCGGGGTACCTCTCCAGCTCGAAAAGACAAAAGCCTTTCTGGTTCAAGGCCATCACGTCGTTTTCGTTGCGCTCCAGAATCATCTCCCAGAATGACAGGGCCTTGTCCCAGGCCTGCATGTCCATGAAGGACATCCCCAGCGAACGCATGGCGTCGACATCCTCGGGATTCTCCTGCAACTTCTTCATCATGACCGACACGCCGGCCATGTCACCGCCCATCTGGCCCATGGCTCCGCCGCCCGGCATCTCGCGGGGCTGCTCATGCTGCACGATGGACGGGTTCTCCACCCTGTAGGCCACGGCGGCGAACACCATCAAGCCCAGGCAGGCCATCAGGAAAACAACCACCCGGCCACGGGCGGCGAGGGGGAAAGCGCTATTCTTCTGCATCAATGATCTCCAGTTGCCGTACGCGACGTTCCAAAACACTGTGCTGCCGGGCCAGGAAAAGGACGTATCCGCCCACGCCCAGCCAGATGCACACATTGGCGATAAAAAGGTAATTCATGTCCGTCCCCTTATTGCAAGGTCTTTTCCTGGATTCTGATCAGGGCCGCCTCGACGCGGCGCTTCAGACCAGCCCCGTGGTAGCGCGCCAGAACCAGCGTTCCGAACAGCGCCCCCCAGGCCAGGACATTGATCCACACCGCGGTCCACATTTCCGGTTCCAGTCCGCCGCCCCTGGAGGCGAGGACCGCCGGATGGATGGACCGCCACAGCCTGGCCGACAAAAACACCAGCGGCACATCCAGAAAAGCCACGATCCCAAGCACCGCGCGCACCTTCGCGCCCTTGCCTCCGCCCACGTCGGCGGCACGCAGGACCAGGTATCCGGCGTACACGAACCACATCACAAGCGTCGTCGACAGGCGCGGGTCCCAGGTCCACCAGGTGTTCCAGGCCGCACGGCCCCAGATGGAGCCGGTGACCAGGGCCAGTCCGCTGAACAAGACCCCGATCTCGGCCAGCGATCCGGCCAGCACGTCCCAGTGCTCACGCCCGGTCCACAGCACCATCGCGCTGGCGGCGCAGACGCCGAAAAAGGCGACAAAGGACCACCAGGCCAAGGGCAGGTGGAAGTAGAAGACCTTCTGCACCAGGCCCATGGTCGCTTCCTCGGGCGCGTGGAACCAGATGGCGTATTGTCCGACCGCCATCGCCGCCATGCTTACACAGGCCAGAATCATAAGTATTTTTGGATAGATGCGAAACATGCTCGTCCCTTTATTCCCCTCTGAACACATGGGGGAACAGAAAAAGTGCCGCGCCAGCGAAAACTGCGTCAAACGCCATGACAAGCCCGAACCAGTCCGCGACCCCGGAGAGCGGCAGGCCCTGCGCGAGCCCAACCCCGATGCGGATGCCCCCGAGAAGCAGCGGGATCTGCAACGGAAAGACGATGATGGTCAACAGCGCGTCCTTGGCCCCCTGCCCATGTCCCATGGCCCCGATGAGTCCGCCCAGGATGCACAGGCCAAGGTCCACGCCAAGCACCATGAGCGCCAGGCCCGGCCAGTCGCCGCCGGGGTCGAGGCCGAGAAAGACAAGGGCCGCCGGAAAAAAGAAGACCTGGCACATGAGCAGCAGCACAAGTCCCGCCAGGGTCTTCCCCAGCCACAATCCCTGCACCGGCAGAGGGGACAGCAGCAGGGCCGTGGCCGTGTCGTTCTCCTCCTCGAAGCGGAAAAGCAGGGAAAAAATCAGGACCACGGCGAAGGAGCTGCACAGCCAGAAGATGGCCATGGCCTGTTGCGCAGAGAAAAGCTCCCCCGGCGCCGCCGAAAGGCTGAAGATGAAGACCAGCAAGAGCCCCAGCAGAATCGCCTGCACCGGTCCCTGGCCTCCGGCGAAGGCCAGGCGCAGGTCCTTGCGGGCCATGGCCAGCGAAGAGGTTATCACAGGCCCTCCAGGGAAAATTCGTTGGCCGGGCCGAAATAGCTCATGCCCCGTCCGCCAAGGCCGAGCACCGTGTCGGCCCGTCCCAGGTCCCGTTCCAGGTCGTGGGATATCCAGACGATGCCCGCGCCCCTGGCCCTGGCCGCCTCCACTTCGCCGTGCAAAAGGGCCTGGGAGGCCGTGTCGAGGCCCGTCGACGGTTCATCGAGAAAAACAAGGCGCGGTTCGACCAGAAGGATTCGGGCCAGGGACAGGCGCTGGGCCATGCCCCGGGAAAAGGTGCCCGCCGCTTCCAGTGCGAAGCCCTTCAGCCCCACCCGGTCCAGAAGGCCGAGCAGGGCCCGGTCGTCCAGTCCGCGCCCGTAGACGCTGTTCCAGAATTCAAGGTTGCCCAGGGCCGAGAGGGCCGGATAGACGAAGGTCTGGTGCCCCATGAAGGCCATGGCCCGGTCCGGAACGCCTCGCAGGACGGTTCCGGCCCGCGGTTCGGTCAGACCGGCCATGATCTTCAGGAGCGTGGTCTTGCCCGCGCCGTTGGGACCGGCCACGAGCATGATGCTGCCCGGGGCCAGCTCGCAGGACACCCCCTTGAACACCAGGCGTGAACCGAAGAAATGACTGACCCCGCGCAGGGTCAGAAGCGCGCCGGAACTCATCATCGCCGCTCGATCTTTCTCCAGCACAGAAACGCGATCAGGCAGGACAGGGTGCCGCCGATCCAGATCCAGTTGACCAACGGATTGATGCTGACCTTCAGACTGACCGCCCCCTCTTCGTTGAAGCCGAGCAGCGTGGAGTAGATCTCCTCGCCCAGGGACGGGATGACCGAAACCTCGGCGAAGGTCGACTGCTCGAAATTGCGGTACAGCCGCTTTTCCGGAGCCAGGGCGCCCACGGCCTTGCCGTCACGGGTCACGGTCAGCAGGGCCGCGTGCACGTCCATGGCCGGGTTGTCGTGATCATGGGTCAGCTCGTTGAATACGATCTGGTAATCGCCCACCGTCATGCTCTGCCCCTTGGTCAGCACGGCTTCCGACTCCACCTTGTAGGGTCCGGAAAACGCCACGCCGACGACCATCAGCGCCACGCCCAGATGCACGCCGTAAGCGCCCCATGACGGCAGAAAGGCCCGCGCGCCCTTGTTGCGGACGAAATAGAGCGTGATGGAGAAGATCATCATGAAGCCGGACGTGGAGGAGAAAAGGGCCAGCGGCTGCGTGTAGCCCAGGGCGAAAACGGCCGCGGCCGCGGCCACGCCCGCGCCCAGGACGAAGCCCAGCCCCGTCTTGTCGCTGATCCCGCTCTTCTGGGAAAACCAGGGACACACCGCCATGATCAGGGCCAGCACCGCGAAAAGGGGCAGGCAGACCCGGTTGTAGAACCCGGCGTCCAGACCCACGGGATTCTCGCTCCAGAGGCTGCTGATGACCGGCCAGAGCACGCCGAGAAAGACAATGCCGCCCAGGCACAGAAAAAGCCACGAAGTCAGGAAGAGCATGCCCGGACGACTGGCGAAATCGTCGATATGCGCGCTGTCGTCCTCGCGCTGGACCAGGCAGACATACAGGGTCAGCAGCAGGGAGGCGACCATGAACACCAGCAACGGAATGCCCATGCGGCTGCCGCCAAAGGCGTGAAGGGAGTCGATCATCCCGCTGCGGACCACGAAGGTGGCGAAGAAGCAGAGCAGAAAGGTCAGGGCGACCATGAACACGTTGGTGCGCAAAAGGGACTTGCGGGTGCGTCCGACAATGGCGGTGTGGATGAAGGCGGTTCCTGCCAGCCAGGGGATGAGTGAGGCGTTCTCGACCGGATCCCAGGCCCAGTATCCGCCCCAGCCCAGCTCCATGTAGGACCACCAGGCCCCCAGAATGATGCCCGAGGTCAGGAATATCCAGGCCACTATGTTCCAGTTGCGGCACAGATCGAGCCACTGGCGGCTGTCTCCGGAAAGGCGGGAGGCCAGCGCCAGGCAACAGGGGATGGTGTAGCCCGCGTACCCCAGAAACAAGAGGGGCGGATGGAAGATCATGCCCGGATTCTGCAGCAGGGGGTTCAGGCCCCGGCCTTCGGCCGGGACTGGATCGAGCTTCATGAAGGGATTGCTCGGACCTGTCAGGGCGAAAAGAAAGAATATCTCGACCAGGAAAAAGAGAATCCAGAAAAACACCTTGGTCCGGCTGTCCAGGCGGGAATACCCCGGCGTGTAGATCATGCACCAGCCCATGACCGCCACGCACAGATACCAGAACAGAAAGGAACCGTTCTGCCCGGCCCAGAATGCCGTCACGGCGTAGAACAGGGGCAGGAAGGTGTCCGTGTAGTCCCGTACATAGACATAGGAGAAATCGCGCGCGGCCAGGGCCTGCAAGAGGACCGCTGAAACGGCCAGCACCACCACGGTCAGCAGGATATGTCCTTTTTCCAGCAGGGCTACGGTGTCGAAATCGTCTTTGAGGGCCTTCATCCCGGCCGTCGCGGTCAAGCCCACGGCGGCCAGCATGCTCAGAAGGAGTGCGGTGAAACTGATGGCGTGCATGAAGCGGGGTATCCTCGTGGAGGTTCTGGTTAGAAGAAACGGGGCACCGGGACTAGCCCGCGAATCCCGGAGGACGCATCCGGCCCTTTTCGTTTTTCTCGTACTTGGACGGGCATTTGGTCAGCAGGCTGGTGGCTTCGAAGATCCGGGTGTCGGCCGCGAACGACCCTTCGAGGATGACCTCGACCCCGACCTTGAACGTGTCGGGCACGGCTCCCTTGTAGTGGACGCGGATGGTCTGGGCGGGTTCGTCCTTGTCCTGGACGAAAAAGGACACGCCCATGGCCGAGGGATCGTGAACCAGGTCCTTGTCGGAAACCGAACCGAACAGGCGGGCCTGGGTCAGCTTCTCGGCGGGCATAGCCAACGCTTCGGAAACATTAAGAAAGTATACGGAATTCTGGGACAGTCCACTGAAAAGGAGGTAGCCCACTCCGGCTCCGACCAAAAGGACGGCGGCCAGGTAGACCCATTTCTGATTTTTCGCGGTGCTCATTGACCTCTCCGGTTTCATTGTGGTCCGGCTCCTAGCATGAACCGGCCTCACCTGTCACGACGCCCTGCGCGCCGGTACGAACGCGCATATCCACAACCCGATCAGTTTCGTCAACATTTTCGTCCGCCAAAATCAGTTCCCGTCCGTCCCGGAATCAGGCGGGACGGCCCGCCGGCCGGACGATCCATTTCCTTTCTTGACCTCGCTGCGCTTACCGATCAAAAAAGCCCATCTTCGGCAAGGACAAATATGACCGACATAGACACCATACTGCTCGACCGCGATGGAACCCTGATCCAAGAGCGCCACTACCTGAGCGACCCCGCTCTGGTCGCGCTCATCCCCGGAACGACCGCGCCCATGCGCCGACTGATCGAACTGGGCTGCGCCTTCTACCTGGCCAGCAACCAGAGCGGCATCGGACGGGGGCTCTTCAGCCCCGCGGACTACCGCCGGGTGCATGCCCGCCTGGAGGAGATGCTCCTGGCCGAGGGCGTCGCGCTGGGCGGAGCCGCTTTCTGCCCCCATGCGCCCGACGACGGTTGCGCCTGCCGCAAACCCCGTACCGGGCTGTGGCGGGAATTGGCGGGCGCCTTTGGACTGCGCCCCGAAAAAACGGTCATGGTCGGCGACAAGGTCGCGGACATCCGCTTCGGACACGCCATCGGCTGCGCCGAGACGGTCCTGGTCCTGACCGGACATGGCCGGGACGCCGCAGGCAAGCTTGGCCTGCCCCTCACCGACGAACCCGTGCGGCCCTGCGCACCGGGCCCGGACAATCCGACCTGGCTGGCCCGCGATCTGGGGGCGTACCTCGCCCTTCTTGTGCAAAAAAAGGAACGTGTGCATGCACATCGGATTTGACGCCAAGCGCTTCTTCCACAACCGCACCGGACTCGGCAACTATGCCCGCAGCACGGTGCTGGGGCTGGCCGGGCATTTTCCGGAACACCGCTACACGCTGTTCACGCCGCGCATGTCCGGACCTTTTTGCACATTGCCCGCGCAACGTGGGCTCGAAGTGCAGGAAGCGTGCCCGGCCTGGCGCGTCTTTCCGGCCCTGTGGCGCAGCCTGGGCATCCCCCGGACCGACACCGCCCGCGACCTGGACATCTACCACGGCCTGTCCCATGAACTTCCGCTGACCGCCTTCGGCCCGCGTACGCGCACCGTGGTCACCATGCATGACCTGCTCTTTCTGACCCATCCCCAGCTCTACCCTTGGATAGACCGTCGACTCTATACATATAAATACAGACGCAGCTGCCTGCGCGCGGACATGGTCGTGGCCATCAGCCAAAAGACCGCCGACGACGTGCGGGAAATTTTCGGCGTTCCCGCCGAACGCATCCGCGTGGTCTATCAGAGCTGCTCCCCGGCCTTCTCCGCCCCACGGGAGGAAAGCGAGGCCGACGATCTGCGCCGGACCTACGGCCTGCCGGAACGCTTCGCGCTTTTCGTCGGTTCCCTGATCCCGCGCAAGGGAGCCCAGACGCTGCTTGCAGCGCTGGCCGAACTGCCGCCCGCCACGCGCCCGGACCTAGTCATCGTCGGCCAGGGGCCCATGGAGGCGGCCCTGCGCGCTCAGGCCCGGACCCCGGGTCTTGAAGGGCGGGTCCATTTCCTGGGCCGGGTCGCGGACGAGGACCTGCCGGGCCTGTACCGGCTGGCCAGCGTCTTTGCCTATCCGTCCGTGGGAGAAGGTTTCGGCATCCCCATCCTGGAAGCCTTGAACAGCCGGGTCCCGGTCGTCACCTCCACGGGCTCCTGCTTTGCCGAACCGGGCGGGGACGCGGCCCTGTACACCACGCCTGGAGACGTGCCGGAGCTTGCGCGGGCCCTTGAACGGGTCCTGGACGACGACGTCCTGCGCCGCTCAATGATCGAAAAAGGCGTACGCCACGCCGAAAACTTCCACCCCGCGCGCACTTCGGCCACGCTCATGCGAATCTACGCCGAACTCCGCGATCGCGCCTAGGAGCCCACATGCCGCTGCCCTTCCGCAACCGGGAATGCCTGACCGTGCGCCTGAGCGCCCTTGGCGACGCCATCCTGACCACCGGCGTGCTCGCCTACTGGCACAGGCAGGCCGGGCTGACCTTCCGGGTGCTGACCAGGACCGCGCTGGCCCCGGTGTTTCACAACCACCCGGCCGTGAGCGGAACCATCGAGGTCACGGAGCGCGACCTGGGCGGCTGGGCCTGGCTGAGCTTCTGCCGTGGTCTGGCCCGCGAATCCGGCCATCTTCCGCTGGTCGACCTGCACGGCAGCCTGCGCACGCGGCTGTTGCGCCTGCTCTGGCCGGCCCCGACCCGCGCCTATCCCAAATTTTCCCTGACCAGACGGCTTTTCCTGGCCACCCGCCACCCGCTTCCCGCCGCCAGGCTCAGGCGTCTGAACGTGCCCCAGCGCTACTGCATGGCCCTGGACCCCTCACCGGCGAGCGCGGACAAACTCATCCCGCGCATCTTTCTGGATGAAGGCGAAAAATCCCGGGCGGCGGCCACGTTCTCGAAGCTGGGCCTGAATCGGCCCGTCGCCATCCACCCCTACGCCACCCACCCGGCCAAGACCCCCGCCCCCGACGTGTGGAAAAACCTGGTCCGGGCTCTCGAAGCCAGAGGCGAGCAGACACTCGTCCTGGGTCGCAACCACCACCCCCTCTTTCCCCACTCTCCGCGCGACCTGACCAACGCCACCGACCTGCGCGCCACCTCGGCCATCCTGTCCCGATGCCGCGCCCTGATCACCGGCGACTCCGGCCCCATGCACCTGGCCACGGCCGTGGACACCCCGGTCATCGCCCTGTTCGGCCCCACCACCCGGGAATGGGGATTCTATCCCTCGGGCCCGCGCGACATCGTCCACCAGATCCCCTGCGCCCAGGCGCCCTGCTCCCTGCACGGCCAGGACGCCTGCGCCCTTGGCAACGCCTGCATGCGTGACATCTCCGCAGAAATGCTGCTGGAACTGCTTGATTCCTTGCCAGCCTGAGGCAACCTTGCCTTTTTGTTGACTTCAGGGTCAAATTCTAATAGGAACAATTATCAAAATTTGACAGAGGTATCCTCATGAAAGAACTCTTGGGAAAAGACATGCGCTTGACCAATCAACGCAGGCTCATCCTGGAAGAACTCAGGTCCGTGACCACGCATCCCACCGCCGACGAGGTCTACGGCATGGTGCGCCGGAAAATGCCCCGCATCAGCCTGGGCACGGTGTACCGCAATCTGGAGGTGCTCAGCTCCCTGGGGCTGGTGCGCAAGCTGGAAAACGCGGCCGGCCAGAAACGCTTTGACGGCGACGTCTCGCCCCACCACCACATCCGTTGTGAAGTCTGCGGCAAGGTCGGAGACATTTTCGACGCCCCGGACATTTCCGGCATCGAGCGGACCGTGGACACGGACTTCCGGATCACCGGCGTCGCCCTGGAATTTTCGGGCGTCTGCCCCCAATGCCAGGCGGAAAAGACGCCTACGCAATAGCCGTTTCGCGGCGAACACGTCCCAATTGTCAAAATTACTGGAACAGCGTGCCCTTCCGTGGTACCGTTCTGTATATTCACACCTTGAACACGGAGGAGAAAATGGCGCAACGACTCGAAGTGTATAAATGCGAACTGTGCGGCAATATTGTTGAAGTCATGCATGGCGGCGGCGGAACCCTGGTCTGCTGCGGCGAGGACATGCTGCTCCAGGTCGAGGGAACCGTGGACGCGGCCCGCGAAAAGCACGTCCCCGTCATCCACAAGACCGCGAACGGCTACAAGGTCGTGGTTGGCGATGTGGCCCACCCCATGCTCGAAGCCCACTATATCGAATGGATCGAGCTCATCGCCGACGGCAAGGTCTATCGCCAGTACCTTGAGCCGGGCCAGGCTCCGGAAGCCGAATTCTGCATCCAGGCCGACAAGGTCACGGCTCGCGAATATTGCAACCTGCACGGGCAGTGGAAAACCGAAAACTAAAGGGAGATGATCATCATGGATAAGTATGTCTGCACGCTCTGCGGCTATGTTTACGATCCCGCCATCGGCGACCCCGACAGCGGCGTCGCCCCCGGAACCAAATTCGAGGACATCCCCGACGACTGGTCCTGTCCTGTCTGTGGAGCCGGCAAGTCAGATTTCGTCAAGGAAGACTGATACATTCAAGCCAGCCCGCACGATCCGGGCTGGCTTCATTTCATCCCCTCCCCGCTTTCGCGGGGTCATCACGTTGTAAGGACAATCCCCAATGCCTGTTACCGAAATCAAGAAAGACATCTACTGGGTCGGAGTGGTGGACTGGAACATCCACGATTTCCACGGCTACTCCAAATCCCCACAGGGCACCACATATAACGCGTATCTGGTCATCGACGACAAAGTCACCCTTTTCGACTCCGTCCCGGCCAAATTCCAGATGGATCTCTACCACCAGATCCGCTCCATCATCGAACTCGACAAAATCGACTACATCGTCTGCAACCATATCGAGCCCGACCATTCCGGCGCCATGCCCTTTCTGATGGACAAGATCCGGCCCGAGAAGGTCTTCTGCTCCAAGATGGGGCACCGCATGCTCCTCGACCATTTTCACCAGCCCGACTGGCCCTACCATCCGGCCCAGACCGGGGACTCCATCAGCCTGGGCAAGCGCACCGTCCAGTTCATGGAAACGCGCATGCTGCACTGGCCGGATTCCATGTTCTCCTACATCCCCGAAGACAAGCTGCTCGTCTCCAACGACGGATTCGGGCAGAACATCGCCTCCAGCGAGCGCTTCGACGACGAGGTCGACCTGGCCATGCTGATGGCCGAAAGCTCCCACTACTACCACAACATCATCCTGCCCTACTCGCAGCGGGTCACGGCGGTGCTC
The DNA here is from genome assembly GCA_050252955.1 of Desulfomicrobium sp. GTDB lineage: Bacteria > Desulfobacterota > Desulfovibrionia > Desulfovibrionales > Desulfomicrobiaceae > Desulfomicrobium. The sequence goes on along the minus strand of JBFWJY010000003.1, from coordinate 7,943 downwards.
GACGATGTGGCCAAGCTGGGTCTGGAGATCGACATGATCGCTCCGGACCACGGCATCATCTGGCGCTCCAACGTGCCGCTGATCCTTCAGGCCTACCGCGACTACGCCGAGCAGAAGCCGAACAAGAAAGCCCTCATCGTCTACGACACCATGTGGCATTCCACGGAAAAAATGGCCAAGGCCATCGCCGAGGGGCTGATGGAGGAAGGCGTCGCGGCCAGGATCATGCATCTCAAGCAGTACCACCACTCCGACGTCATGGGCGCCATGGCCGACGCCACCGGCATCATCTGCGGCTCCCCGACCCACAACAACGGCATCATGCCGCTGATGGCGGATTTTTTGACCTACATGAAGGGCTTGAAACCTGCCGGACGGGTCGGCGCGGCCTTCGCATCCTTCGGCTGGAGCGGCGAGTCCCTGAACATCCTGACCGAATGGCTCAAGTCGGCCAAGATCGATGTCGTGGAGCCCGGCGTGAAATGCAAGAACGTGCCCGATCACGAAAAGCTGGCCGAATGCAAGGAACTGGGTAGACAGGTGGGCAAGGCCATCAAGGCCAAAGTGGAAGCCGGAGCCTGAGGCGTGACACCGTGACGCGCAGCAGGGAAACAAAACGTCTCGTCCTCGACCTCCTGGCCGGCGATGGCTGGGAGGCGGGGCTTGACGGCCTGGCGGAGCTCGGCCAGCAGGCCGTGGCTCCGCTCTTTTCTGCCCTGTGCAATCCGTCACCCCTGGTCCGCTGGCGCGCGGTCACCGGCTTTGGGGCCGTGGTCGCGGCCCTGGCCGCGAAAACCCCGGAAAAGGCGCGCGTGGTCATGCGCCGCTTCATCTGGAGCCTCAACGACGAATCAGGCGGCATCGGCTGGGGCGCGCCCGAGGCCATGGCGGAGATCATGACCACAAGCCCCCTCATGGCCGCCGAGTACCACAACCATGTCCTGGCCTATATCCACGAGGATCACTGCCGGCCCGATTGCTATCTGGAACACGCCCCCCTGCGCCGAGGAGCGATGTGGGGCGTGGCCAGGCTGGCCCAGGTCCGCCCGGAACTGGCGCAGGCCGCGGGGCCCGATCTGCTCTGCGCCCTCGATGACTGCGACGGGCCCATCCGCGGCCTGGCCGCGTGGGCCTGCGGCCTGCTTGAACTCACGTCGGCCCTGCCGCGTCTTGACGCCCTGCTCGCCGATTCTACGGCCATTGAGCTCTACCGCGACCGCGTCCTGACGGAGACCACCGTCGGAGCGCTGGCCCTGGAAGCCGTCACCCGGATCGCGGGCGTTACGCCCGTACACAACTAAAGGAGACTCACTATGGATGTGCTCATGTTATCCAGGCTTCAATTCGCCATGGCTACCATGTTTCATTTCATCTTCGTCCCGCTGACCCTCGGTCTGTCCATCCTGGTGGCCGTCATGGAAACCAAGTACGTTCGCACCGGCGACGAGACGTACAAGCGGATGACCAAGTTCTGGGGCAAGCTTTTCGTCATCAACTTCGTGCTCGGCGTGGTCACCGGCATCACGCTGGAGTTCCAGTTCGGCACGAACTGGTCCCGCTATTCCGAATACGTCGGCGACATCTTCGGCTCCTTGCTGGCCATTGAGGCCACGGTGGCCTTCTTCCTGGAATCCACCTTCCTGGGCGCCTGGATCTTCGGCTGGAACGTGCTCTCCCCGAAAATGCACGCGGCCTGCATCTGGCTGGTGGCCATAGCCTCCAACGTCTCGGCCCTGTGGATCCTCATCGCCAACGCCTTCATGCAGCACCCGGTGGGCTACGTGATCAGAAACGGCCGGGCCGAGCTCGAGAACTTCTTCACCGTCATCTTCAATCCCTTCGCCTGGCAGCAGTACGTGCACACCTTGAGCGGGGCCTTCACCCTGGCCGGATTTTTCATCATGGGCGTATCCGCCTACCACCTGCTCAAAAAGCAGAATATCGACTTTTTCACCCGCTCCTTCAAGATGGGCATGGTCTTCGCCCTCGTCTTCTCGGTGCTGGTCGCCGTCCAGGGGCATCATCACGCCCAGGAAGTGACCACGATCCAGCCCGCCAAGCTGGCGGCCATGGAATCCCTGTGGGAGACGCACGAGGACGGAGCCCCCATGTACCTCCTGGTCGTGCCGGACGAAAAGAACGAAAAGAACGCCATCGAGCTTTTCGGCATCCCCGGAGCCCTGTCCTTCCTGGCCCACAATTCCTTCAGCGCCCCGGTGCAGGGCCTCAAGGACTGGCCCGCCGAGGAGCGCCCCCCCGTCCTGCTGACCTTCCTCTCGTTCCGGACCATGGTCGGCATCGGCACGCTGCTGCCCATCCTGTGCATCTGGGCGTTCCTGCGCCGCAACAAGCTGACCGAGACGCCGCGTCTGCTCAAAGCCATGCTCTTCGCCATCCCGCTGCCCTATATCGCCATCGAGGCGGGCTGGGTCGTGGCCGAAGTCGGACGCCAGCCCTGGATCGTGTACGGGCTCATGAAAACCTCCGAGGCGGTCTCGCCCATCGTCACCTCCCAGGTGGCCTTCTCCCTGGTGGCCCTGACCCTGCTCTACGCGCTGCTTGGGGCCGTGGACATCTACCTGCTCTTCAAATTCGCCAAGAAAGGCCCGGCCGAGGCGTAAACCCGTTCGGATCACAAGGAGGATCGATTCATGCTTGAAACCATATGGTTCCTACTCTGGGGCGTGCTCTGGGCCGTTTACTTCGTGCTGGACGGGTATGATCTGGGCATCGGAACCCTGATTCCGTTTCTCGGCAAGTCGGACACGGACCGCAGGGTCATGCTCAACGCCATGGGCCCCTTCTGGGACGGCAACGAAGTGTGGCTGATCACCGCCGGCGGCGTGACCTTCGCCGCCTTCCCCAAGGCCTACGCGGTCATGTTCAGCGGGCTCTACACCCCGCTCATGCTCCTGCTCTTCGCCCTGATCATCCGAGGCGTGTCCCTGGAGTTCCGCCATCAGGTCGACAGCCCGGCCTGGCGCAGGGTCTGGGACTGGGGCGCGACTCTGGGCAGCTTTCTGCCCGCCCTGCTACTGGGCGTGGCCTTCGCCAACATCTTCATGGGCCTGCCTCTGGACGAGAACGGCGTGTTCCAGGGCAACCTGCTGACCCTGCTCAACCCCTACGGCCTGGCCGGAGGCGTGCTCTTCGTGCTGCTCTTCGCCATGCACGGGGCCCTGTGGCTGACGGTCAAAAGCGAGGGCGACCTGCAACGCCGCGCCGCCGCGACGGCGCGCAAACTGTGGCCCGCGCTCTTGGCGCTCATCGGCGTCTTCGTGGTGCTGACCGTGATCTACACCAACCTCTTGTCCAACTACCTGCGCAATCCGCTGATGCTCGTGCTGCTGGCCGTTCCGGTCCTGGCGCTGATCCTGCTGCGCCTGCAGATCGGCAAGGAGGACTGGTGGTTCGCCTGGGGCCTGTCCGCGGCCATGATCGCCGGACTGACCCTCTTCGGCGTGGTCGGACTGTACCCTGCGCTGCTGCCCTCGAGCATCTCGCCGGACTACTCCATCACCATCGCCAACGCCGCCTCCAGCACCCTGACCCTGTCCATCATGCTGGGCGTGACCCTGGTCTTCATCCCCATCGTGGCGGGCTACCAGTTCTGGCTCTACCGGACCTTCTCGCACAAGGTCACGGAAAAGGAACTCGGTCAGGACGGGGCGTACTAGCGTCCACCGCTGCTGAAAACGAAAAAGGGTGGCCCATCGGCCACCCTTTTTTGTCTCACCAAAACATGTTCCTGCGATGTGAAATTGGCCACGACGGATTCCCGTCTTCGCGGGAATGACGGGTCGCGTGCGTCATGCCATGCCCTATCCCAAGCTCTCTCGCGGCGAATCGGATACGGCCCGAATAGGGCCGCATTTCGCGTCGTCCCGTGCCCAGGCGGGAAGACATGCCCTTGGCGATGACCTTGCAGCCCTCAGGCAGCCTAGAACACCCGGCTTGCGATCCAGCTCCCGGAGACAAAGACGCCGATGGTCGCGCCCAGGTTGGCGAAGATGACCACCAGCAGGATGCGGCTGACCGGGTTGATCCAGAAACCCTTGACCGTCATGACGCTCATGGGCAGCTCTTCGAGGTCCGAGACCGTGGGTTTCTTGACCCAGGCCTGGACCAGACCCGCCACCCAGCCCGCCGCGATGAGCGGGTGCAGCGTGGTGATGGGCGCGGCCAGGAAGCTCGACAGCACCGTCAGGGGGTGTCCGAAGGCGGCCACGGAACCCAGGGCCGCCCCGATGCCGGTCACCAACACCCAGATGGAGAGGGCGTCCACGGAGGCGTTAGCGCCGCCGCGAAAAAAACCGATGACCAGCAATGCGACGAAAAAACCGGGCAGCCCCCATTTCCAGAAGGCGCCCCATTTCGACGGCGGGGGAAGCTCTTCCAGCGGGGCCAGGTCGATCTCCCGCCCGAAATGTTTCTGCATGCCCGGCACATGTCCGGCCCCGACCACGGCCACGACGTTCCGGCCCGGAGCCTGACGGATCTTCTGGGCCAGATAGATGTCGCGCTCGTCGATGAGGCGCTCCTTGATCTGCGGGAATTTCTCTCCGAAAGAGCCCATGATGGAGGCCAGCTGGTCCTTCTTCTTCATGTCCTCGATCAGGGCCTTGTCCACGTCCTCGTCCACGAAAATGCTCGTCAGCAGCTGGCTTAAGAGCTGAAACTTCTTCCAGAAACCAAGATACCCCCAGACCCGCTTCAACGTGACCTGCACGTCGCGGTCGGCCAGCACCAGGGTGGCTCCGGTCTCTTCGGCCAGACGCACCCCTTCCATCATTTCCGCGCCGGGCTGCACGCCCAGCTTGTCGCCGATCTTGCGGTAAAAGGCCTGGAGCACGAGCTGCACCATGAGAAAGACGGCCTTGCCTTCCTTGATGACCTTGTAGATGTCCATGCGCTTCCAGTCGTCGCGGCGGGTCATGGCCTGGTGCCGGGCAGGACAGAGTTCGACGCAGATGGAATCCGGGGCCACGATCTCCACGGTGCGGCGCACATCCTCCACGCTTTCCAGCGAGACATGGGCCGTTCCCACCAGGAAGAAGCGCTTTCCGCCCTCTTCGACCACGGTCACGCTTTCAGGCAAATTTTCAAAATCCACTCTCTACCTCACGGGCTGACGCGCCCCTGTTTAATGACAATATCCGTTCCGTTATCCGCAGCCTCACGGGAAAGCAAGCCCGGACGCTCTTCGCCGCCCGGCGGACACATTTATGCTTGTCAAATCAAAGTCCCTGAAGCATGCCGACCCTGACAAACCCACCCGGAGCAGACATGTCCCACACCGAATTCGATCAGCGCATGCAACGCGCCCCGTACGCCACCATCTGGAACCTGGCCTGGCCGCAAGTGGTCATGATGTTCTTTCATTTCCTGATCGGGTTCGTCGATGTCTGGGTGGCGGGGCGCATCGGCCGTGAGGCCCAGGCCTGCATGGGCGTGATGAGCCAGGCCATGTTCTTCTTCATGGTCGTGGCCGTGGCCCTGGCCAACGGCGGCGTGGCGGCCATCAGCCAGAGCTCGGGGGCGGGTCTGCCGCGCCGCATCAAGCGCTTCGTGGGCCTGGGCGTGGGGCTGGGTTTCGTGACGGGCCTCGTCATCCTGGCGTTTGGACTCTGGTTCGACGAACGGTTCCTGTTCCTGCTGCAGATCCCCGCCGATGTCATGCCCATCGCCGAATACCTGCTCCAGGTCAGCCTCTACATCCTGCCCGCCTATTACCTGTTCACCATCAGCAACGCCTTTTTCCGGGCCCAGAAGATCGTCACCCTGCCCCTGTATTCCATGATCCTGGTCACGGGCGTGAACACCCTGCTCGACCTGGGCCTGGGACTTGGCCTGTGGGGGCTGCCCAACCTCGGCTACAAGGGCATCGCCTGGGCCACCTTCGCCTCCATCCTGTGCGGCACGGTCTACAACTTCGTGATGATGCTGCGCTGCGGCCTGCTCTCCCGCCAGAGCCTGGCCCCCTGGCGCTGGGTCCGGCTGGCCCTGCCCTATCTGGTCAAAGTGGCCTGGCCCGCAGGACTCATGCAGCTGGTCTGGCATTCGGCCTACATGGTGCTCTATGCCATCACCGCCAGCCTCCCCTTCGACAACGTGGTTGCCATGGCGGGCATGAGCGCAGGCATCCGCGTCGAGGCCCTGCTTTTTCTCCCCGGCATCGCCTTCAACTTCACCGCCTCCATTCTGGTCGGACACTACCTCGGTCAAGGACGCAAAGAGGAGGCCAAACGCATCGGCTACAAAATCATGGCCGTGGGCGTGTTCGCCATGAGCATCATCACCGGGCTGTTGTGGCTGGTCATCGAACCGGTCATCGCCTTTGTCGCCCCGGATCAGCAGGTGCAGGCCGAGGCGGTGCGCTATCTGGCCTGGAACATGGCCGCCACTCCCCCGCTGCTGGCGGCCATGATCCTGGGCGGAGCCTTCACCGGAGCCGGAGCGACCATTTACCAGGCCGTGATCTTCGGGTCCGCGGCCTGGCTGGTGCGCCTGCCCCTGGCCTACCTGCTGGGACACGTGGTGCTGCGGTCCGCCAACGGGGTCTGGATGGCCATGTTCGCGTCCGTGCTGGTGCAGTGCGCCAGCGCCCTGTATATCTACCACTACAAGGATTGGTACAAATTCACCCTGCGCAAAGACAGGAGAACAGCTTGAAATCCCTGCCCGGCCATTATCTCGGCTCCGTGGTCAACTACGCCTCGGACACCCCCTGGGATCTGGAATACTCCATCGTGCTCGACGCCCTGGGGCATTACCAATTTTTCTCACGCAACAACGAAGGCCTGATCCGCCAGCGCCACGCAGGCACCTCCGGCCGGGCCTTCGCCCAGTTCGCGGTGCAAAGCGGCTTTGACGTGGAGGAATTGCTGCGCGATCTGAGCTACATCGACAGCGGCTTCGCCGCCGACTTCGAAAATTTCATCTCAAGCCGCAACAAGACGAGCTAGCGGCCACGCACGAAACAGGCCGCAAATCCGTCCGGAAAACCCGTGTCCCGGCAATTGTCATCCACCGCATAACGCCCTGCCACGGCGCTGTAGGGGCGAAAAATTTTTCGCCCCTACAATTTTTCGCCCCTACGCCTTTGGCATCGTCCCCGCCCATATCCAGACCTGCCATCGCCGGAGACCAAGAAAGAATTGACGCTCATGAGCCCCGTGTATATTTGAAAAACCTCCCTGCCCGGGTGGTGGAAGTGGTAGACGCCAGGGATTTAAAATCCCTTGATCTTCGGATCGTGCGGGTTCAAGTCCCGCCCTGGGCACCATAAAAAATCAAGGACTTATGGACAAAAATCCATAGGTCCTTTTGCTTTACTAAGTCTAGACAACCCAGTCTCTCCCCGCCCTCTCCCCATTTTTTAGACGTAAGGTTCAGTTTCGCCCCTTCAACCTTGACAGTCCCGACACTTCTCATGGTCGGCTTGCACTCCCTTAACTACCACGCTAGGTGACTTTCAAAGAATATCAGAGCGTAATAAGATAGTGGATTGACGCCCTCAATTTGACGAACCGTGTCCCACAGCCCTCTCTTGGGCCGTAGAAAACAGAGCAACAAAGACGAGTCCAACTCTCGGCATTCCCTCGAAATCTGCAACCAACTAAAACCAATGCTAACGCCCAAACAACAAAGAAAAATTAATTCTTCCCTTCAGCAATTATTCAGTTGCAAATCGTTTCAGTCTGCCCCCCCAAAAAATTTATCTGGCATTGATTACTTTAGCCGATTGCTGACTATACCAAATAAGCGCAGCGTCTTTTTCACGGATACTGGACTATTTCATTTTAAAAACATTGTTAACCTGAATCCGTGAACAGGTGTTGCTAAATTTGTGAGTTCTGCTTTCCAAGCATATTTTTCAAAAAACTACGCAATTTTCGGCCTGAAAATTTTTAACTGAAGGACAATTGTCTCTTCACAAGCTC
>JBFWJY010000002.1:0-204942 GCA_050252955.1 Desulfomicrobium sp. | reverse complement strand
CACGGCGGAGGGGACCCACCCGATTCCATTCCGAACTCGGAAGTTAAGACCTCCAGCGCCGATGATACTGCCAGTCCACTGGTGGGAAAGTAGGTCGTCGCCAGGACCTTTTTTTTCTCTTCTCTTATGAGCATCACCCTCGCCATCATCACCTTTCTTCTGCTTGTTCTCGCTTTCAGCACCCACATTTTTTCATTTCCCGCGAACTGGTTCATCATCCTGATTCTGGGCGCTTGGTCCTGGATCACTCCCGATTCTTCATTCACGTTGAACACGTTGTTCATTTTCGTCGCCGTGGCCCTGGCCGGAGAAGTCATTGAATTTTTTCTTCAGGCTGTCGGAGCCCGAAAATACGGCGCATCGTCTTCAGGGAATTGGGGGGCCTTCGCCGGAGCCATTTTCGGGGCGATCACGGGCGCTCCGTTCATGCTTGGCCTTGGCGCGCTGCTTGGAGCCGTTGCCGGCGCGTACGTGGGATGTCTGGGTGTGGAACTGATGAACGAGCGGTCCTTCGCGGAAGCCAAAAGGGCTGCATGGGGCGCCATGATCGGCAAGGTGCTGGGGTTGGCGATCAAGATCGGCATCGGCATCGCTTTTCTGGTTCAAGCATTCGGGCTTCTTTTTTAGCGGCCCAACCATTTCACGTTTCCAAGCCCGGCGGGCTCCTGTGATCTTCCGCCCCCGGCACGGGCTCAATTGCCCGTGTAGCCTTCATCCATTTCCCGAGTCATCGACTTGGCCGCATTTTTCGCCAGTTCGTCGCACCTCTCGTTTTCAGGCTGACCGTCATGGGCTTTGACCCAATGAAAGATCACCTTGTGTTTTTTCAAAAGGGGAAGCAGTTGCTCCCACAGGTCTCTGTTTTTGACTGGCTTTTTGGCGGAAGTCAGCCAGCCGTTCCTGATCCATGACGAAATCCATTTTTTCGAGATGGCGTCGCACACATAGCGGGAATCCGTATGGACATGTACGATGCAGGGGCGGGTGAGGTGCTCCAGCGCGTGCAGCACTCCCCGAATTTCCATGCGGTTGTTCGTTGTCTCGACATACCCTCGACTCAACTCTTTGCGCGTGTCGGCCCAGATCAGGACGGCTCCCCAGCCTCCTGGGCCGGGGTTGCCCAGACTGGATCCATCCGTGTAGATTGTCACTGCTGTATCGGTCACATGTTCCTCTTTTTTTACCCTGTTGCCGGGGTTGCCGTGCACGTTATTATCTTCGATTCCTTGACCTTGAGAGGGGAGTCTTTTACGAAGGAGCACTATGAATTGGGACTGGGAAAAACTACAAGAAAAACGTCAGAGGCAGTCTGGCCCCATACCTGGGCCGGATCTTGGTGATTTAAACGAAAAAGTCAAACAGTTTAAACAGATGAATCTGCCGGGCTGGCGGGTCATTCTCTTGGCGGCCCTGCTTTTGTGGCTCGGAAGCGGCATCTATCTTGTACAGCCGGACGAAGTGGGGGTGGTCAAGCGCTTCGGGGCTTACGACCGCACCACCGAACCCGGTCCGCATTACCGTTTGCCCTTTCCTTTTGAATCCGTGCAGACCCCCCAGGTGACCAAGATCCAGCGCCTCGAGGTGGGCTTTCGCGGGAGCAGCGGCTTTACCGCCGGTTCCGGAAGCCAGGTCCGCCTTGTTCCGGAAGAATCCCTGATGCTCACTGGTGACGAGAACATTGTCGATGTGCAGTTCATCGTACAGTATCTCATCGAAAATGCGCAGGATTACCTCTTCAATGTCGCCAACCAGGACAAGACGGTCAAGGATGCGGCCGAGGCGGCCATGCGCGAAGTCATCGGCTACAACAAGATCGATTCCGCGCTGACCGATGACAAACTGACAATCCAGAATGACACACGCGATCTGCTGCAAAAGATACTCGATAGTTACAAGAGCGGTGTCAGAATCGTGGCCGTGCAGTTGCAGGATGTGCATCCGCCCAGGCAGGTCATTGACGCGTTCAAGGACGTGGCCAGCGCCAAGGAAGACAAGAGCCGCTTCATAAACGAGGCCGAAGCCTACGAAAATGATCTGATCCCCCGCACCCGTGGCGAGGCGGCCGCGATTCTGAATCAGGCCCAGGCTTACAAGGAATCCAAAATCCTGCAGGCCAAGGGTGACAGCGATCGTTTCCTGTTTGTGCTCGAAGAATATCGCAAAGCCCAGGACATCACCAAAAAACGCATTTATCTTGAAACCATGGAAGAGATACTCTCTCGACCGGAAGTGGAGAAGATCATCATCTCCAATGAATCCATGCAGCGGGTTTTTCCCTATTTGCCTTTGCAGCGCTCCGGAAAGGCGACCGTGAACGGGCAGGGTAAAGAAGGAGGCGCGAACTGATGAAGACAATTCAATTCACCATTGCCGGAGTAGTCATAGCTGTCTTTTTGTTGCTGCAATGCCTCTTTGTTGTCGACCAGACTGAAAGAGCGATTGTTTTGCAGTTGGGAAAGCCTGTTGGCAATGCGGACTATGGCCCAGGACTTCATTTCAAGTTGCCCTTCATACAAAATGTCATCTTTTTTGATGCAAGGGTTTTGGAGTACGATTCACCGGCTGCCGAAATTCTTACCCAGGATAAAAAGAACATGGTCGTCGACAATTATTCCAGATGGAAAATTGTCAATCCTCTCCTGTTTTATCGCACGGTGCGCAATGTTCAGGGCGGATTGTCCCGCATTGACGACATTGTCTACTCACAGATGAGAGAATCGCTCGGACGCTACACTCTCACCGAGATCGTGGCGGTGGAGCGCTCGACCATCATGGACGAAGTGACCGCCAAAGCCAACGTGCTGCTGGGTGAATACGGGATCAACATCATCGACGTGCGCATCAAGCGCACCGATTTGCCCCAGGAAAACCAGATGGCCATTTACGGACGCATGCAGGCGGAACGCGAGCGCCAAGCCAAGCAATACCGTTCCGAAGGTCGGGAAGAGGCTACCAAGATCACGACGCTGGCCGACAAGCAGCGGGCGATTCTTTTGGCCGATGCGCGGCGCGCCGCCGAAAGCGCCCGGGGTGAAGGCGAAGCGGCCGCAACCGGCATCTATGCCCAAGCCCTGTCCCAGGATCCTGATTTCTTTGAGTTCGTGCGCACCATGGATGCCTACAAGAAAACCATGAAGGATCAGACCCAGTTTGTGCTGACACCGCAGAGCGAGTTTTTCAAGTATCTGCAATAGGTCAAAACGCGCGCATAAAAAAAGGCGGCCCCGAGGGTCGCCTTTTTTTATGCACCTGATCTCACAGGGCTTTTGCGTCTTCTTCCACCTGCTCGATCATTTTGCGGCGTTCATCCCTGATCCGCTGCGCGAGCCCGGTATCGTGCAGCGCCAGAATCTGGGCCGCGAGCCAGGCCGAGTTGCGCGCCCCGACCTTGTCCAGGGCCAGGGTGCCCACCGGAAAGCCCGGAGGCATCTGCACCGTGGCCAGCAGCGCGTCCCAGCCGCCAAGGGAAGACGCGGAAATGGGAATGCCCAGCACCGGGCGAATGGTCTTGGCGGCGACAGCCCCGGCCAAGTGGGCGGCCAGACCGGCCGCGCAAATGAAGACCTGCACGCCGGCCTCTTCGAGCTCCGCGATCAGGCGGGCGGTCCGCTCCGGGGTGCGGTGGGCCGAGGTGATGGTGAAGGTGTAGGACACTCCCAGCTTGTCCAACACGTCAGCGCACGGGCGCACCGTGGCTTCGTCCGACTTGCTGCCCATGAAGATAGCGACCTGCGTCATCATGACCTCCTTAATCCCTTGTTTGCGATATCCTTGCGGTAATAGCTGTGCTCGAAGCGGATTTTATCCACCGCGCGATACGCCCGCTCCCGCGCCTGTTGAAGATCGCCGCCCAGGGCCGTTACACCCAGAACGCGTCCGCCGCTGCTGACCGGAACGCCGTTTCGCAGCTGCGTTCCGGCCTGGAAGACCGTGACGGTCTCAATTTCCTCCGCCGCATCGAGGCCGGAGATGGGCATGCCTTTGGGATAGCTTTGCGGATAGCCCTGCGCCGCCATGACGACGCAACAGCTTGTTTCCCTGTGGAAGGCCACCAGTTCCGGTGTAAGGGTGCCTTCGACGCACGCGAGCATGATTTCGACCAGATCGGATTTGAGGCGCGCCATCAGCGGTTGGCACTCGGGATCGCCGAAGCGCACATTGTATTCCAGAACCATGGGGCCCTCGGCGGTCATCATGAGTCCAGCGTAGAGCACGCCCTTGAACGGCTGCCCGATGGCCGCCAGATGCTCGGTGATGGGCCGGATGGCCAGATCGGCCATGGCTTGGTACCGCTCTTCGGGCAGGATGGGGGCGGGGCTGTAGGCGCCCATGCCGCCGGTGTTGAGCCCCGTGTCGTTGTCGCCGATGCGTTTGTGGTCCTGCAATGAAGGCATGGGCACAATCGTCTTCCCGTCGCAAAAAGCCATGAAGGAGGCTTCCTCCCCGGTCAGGGCCTCTTCCACCACGACGGTCTGCCCGGCCTGGCCGAAGACCTGTTTGACCATCATGTCATGAAGGGCCTCCTCGGCCTCGCTCAGGGTCTGGGCAATGACCACGCCTTTTCCGGCCGCCAGGCCGTCGGCCTTGATGACCATGGGCAGGGAGTGCGAGCGCACATAGGCCAGAGCCGGCTCATGGCTGTCGAAGACCCGGAAATCCGCGGTCGGGACGCCGGTTTCGAGCATCATGTTTTTGGCGAAGGCCTTGGAGCCTTCGAGCTGGGCATCGAAAGCGCACGGCCCGAAACAAGGGATGCGCACAGAGTCCAACGCCTCCTTCAGGCCCAGCACCAGCGGCAGTTCAGGTCCGGCGACAACGAGGCCGATCTCGTTGTCGCGCGCGAATGCGACGATGCCGTCTATGTCGTTGTCCTGGAGCGCTACATTGGTGCCCAGAAGGGCGGTGCCGCCGTTGCCCGGAGCGATGAACAGCTTGCCCAGCCTGGGGCTTTGACTGATTTTCCAGGCCAGGGCGTGTTCCCGGCCTCCGGCGCCTACGATAAGAATATTCAAAGAATCCTCCTGTGGTCCAAATCAGATGGAAGCGGGCGCTCTAGGAGCGGCGCTTGAACATTTTTTCCAGTTCGTTCACATCCCAGCGCAAGGCGACGGGACGGCCGTGCGGGCAGAAATTTTTTTCCGGCAGGCGCTGCCAGGCGTCGACAAGGGCCAGGGCCTCGTCGGGCGTGAGAGTGTCTCCGGCCTTGATGGCGGCCTTGCAGGCCATGACGGCCCAGAGATCCTCCATGGAGGTGGCCTTCTCGTTCAGTATGTCGTGCAGAAATTCCCGGGCCTTGGTCTGGGTCAACAGGGCGGGAACGGAACCCAGCAGCAGCCGCGGGCCGGGAGCGAGTTCCAGGGAGAAGCCCAGAGCATCGAGCTGGGTCCATATCTCCTGGACCAGGGCCGACTGCGCCGGATGCAGGGGAATCTCGATGGGCATGAGGAGCGGGTTGCGGTCACCGCGTGAACCCTGGGCGCGCAGCATGTTGAACAGGACGCGTTCGTGGGCGGCATGCTGGTCGATGAGGACGATTTCGTCCGAGGCCGCCAGAATCAGATAGGTTCGCGCGAATTGGCCAAGGTACCGGACTGCGGGGGCGGCTGGAACGCGGGGCTCGGGCGCCGGTTTGGCCGTTTGTTCGTACGCGTGCTCCGCGGTCTCGAAGAGTTTTTGCGCGGCGGTGGATGATGCGAATTTTTGCGGCCACGACTGGTCTTGGTGGCTGGGCCCATGTTCGACCCGGATCTCCTCGCGCTGCGGGGGGTGTGGGGCTTCCATGGCCGGCAGGGTCGCGTGGACCTGATTGACGACCAAAGGCTGCGCAGGCTCGGCGGGTTGAACGTGGTGGCTTTCGCGCTCAAGGGCGTGCAGCACCGCCCGGCGCACGGCCCGAAAGATTGCGCTTTCATCCTGGAAGCGGATTTCGGTTTTGGCCGGATGCACATTGACGTCGACCTCATCCGGGGGAACCCGCAGAAAGATGACGGCCTGGGGGTACTCCTTGCCGAGAATTCTTCCCCGGTAGGCTTCCCGGATGGCGGCGAGCATCGTCTTGTCCTGCACGGGACGCGCATTGACGTACACCAGAATGCGGTCCGGACGGGCCTGGGCCATTGCCGGGTCGCCGACAAGACCGTGGATGGCGAGATCGCCATCCTCATGGGACACGGGATGCAGAGACTCCACGACATCGGCGGGCCAAATGGCGGCGAGGCGCTGAGAAAGCTCCTGGCCCGCCAGAAAGCGGTGCACGCTTCGTTCGGCATTCAGGAACTCGAAGTCGACATGGGGGTTGGCCAGGGCTATGCGCACGACCAGTTCGGCGCACTTGCGGGTTTCCGTGGCCGGAGTCTTGAGAAATTTAAGGCGGGCCGGGACATTGGAGAAAAGATCGTTGATCTCGACCTGGGTCCCGCGGGGCATGGCCGTCTTGCCCTGGCGTTCAATGCGCCCATGCAGGACCTCCAGCACGCTTCCCTCACCGTCCCGGCGGGCGGAGGCGATGCGGAAACGTGACACGGAGGCGATGCTTGGCAACGCTTCGCCGCGAAAACCGAAGCTTCTGATATCCTGCAAGTCCTGCACGCTTGCCAGCTTGCTCGTGGCGTGGCGGGTCACGGCCAGTTCAAGTTGGTCCTCGGCGATGCCGTGCCCGTTGTCGCTGACCTGGATGGACGATTGTCCACCGTCCCGGATCTGGACGCGGATGCGGGTCGCGCCCGCGTCGAGCGCATTTTCGACAAGCTCCTTCAAGGCGCTGGCGGGGCGCTCGACGACCTCTCCGGCCGCGATCTGGTTCTGGAGTTCCGGCGGCAGGAGGCGGATGTGCTGGTCGTGGTTCATGTCTTAGCGGCCCAGGGATCCCAATTGCGCGAGAATGACGCGAAACTCGAAGCGCGTATCCTCGTCGGTCTGGCTCCATGAGGTTTCAGCGGAAAAGCATTGATGGTCATAGCGCAGGGTCAGGGTTTTTTCCAAATCCGTGCTGGCTTCCCAATCGACGCGATACAGGGCGACGGCGCTCCACTGACTGTTGATGGCAAAGCCGCCTCCAAAGGACGCGATGCGCTGCCTTTCCTGCTCCTGGCGCATGTATTCGTCGATTTCTTCGAGGAAATCCAGACTGAATCTGGCGTAGAGCTTGTCATCGTAATATGCGCTCAGGGAATGTTCATGCTCGGTGACCCGATTTTCGTAGGGTGAGAACCATGTCTTGTTGTTCAGGTAGAGCCAGGGGCTCAGGGTGGTGGTCAGGTCTGTCAGCACATCGGAGAATGGACGATTGGGATATTCATCCGTATCGTCGTCGCGCCTTTCTTCGCGGATGCTGTATGTCTGCTCAAAACGCAGTCGGGCCATTTCAAAGAAATCCATTTGGAGTTCTGTTTGCCCATTGTTTTCCGGATCAGGGCTCCATTTTCCATTTTTACGCGTCACAATATTTGTGATGGAATAGGTGAGCTCGTTTTTGGCGTCTATTCTGTCTGTTTCGTCGAAATAGGGATATTCATCCTGATCGGTCTCAGGAATGTAGGTGTATTCCAGACGCGGCTGCAACGCGTGCTTGAAGCTGAGCAGTGTCGGAGACTGCGCGTCTTTTGGAACAGACGCCTCGCTGTTCACGTTGAAAATTCTGGAAAATTCAGTGTACGCCGTTGTTGAGAAATCGGGCAGGAATCTGGTCGACGTGTCGGCGTCCGTATCGACTTTTGCGTCATCGCCTTCAAAGCGTTCGATGAAATAGCTCGTGCTGCGCACTCCGGCCTTGGGGATCACGGACCCGTACTCGAAATGCAGGGGCAAACCCACCACCGGGTGTATGTCCAACCGACTGCCCGTGGTGCCGTATTCCCTCCAGAAAGAAGTCAGCTGCGAACTGCCCTCGACGGTCAGCGGGGTGTCCAGAAGCTGGGTCTGGTACAGGTGGAGGTTGAGTTCCGGAAGCCTTTGCAGCGTGGGATCGTCGTCCCCGTCCCTGCCGGTCAGCTTGTTGTTGCTGCCGTATTCCAGGTTCTGGTTGTATTCCACCAACCCCTGAAAGCCGAAATCGCCCCAGTTTCGGCTCAAAAGCGCGCGGTTGATGCGCAGATTGCTGTCGCTGTCTTCGATGTCGCGCCCGAAATACTGTAGAAAGTCCCGACGGCTTTTATTGAAACCGGAGTACCCCCTGGAAAATTCGCGCAGGTAGTCCTGGTCGGAGACCACGTCCAGATCGAATTTGAGCGCCCAGTCCGGCTCTCCGACGTAGCCGTCGAATTTGCCCCGCACCCACCAGCGGTCGTGGTTTGTGCGCGCCATCCCGACGTTGTCGCTGTACAGGGATTCGCCTTCGGTCTCCTGGTCGTGGAGGTAGTCGATCTTCCATATGCCCTTGCTGTGAATGTCGGGCACCATCCGGTATTCCGCTCCGAGCATGAGTCCCTTTTTGGTCATGAGGTGAGAGTAGAGCGTGACGTCCTGCTCCTCGTCGATGACCTGGTAATAGGGCTGGTCGTAGGTGATGCCGAGCCGGTCGCTGGTGCCGATTTCCGGCAGCAGGAAGCCGCTTTGTCTCTTGGTTTTGACGGGAATCACGGCATAGGGGGCCGCCAGCACCGGTTGATCCAGGATCTGGAAGCGGGGGGTCCACAGGTGCGCGTAGCCGTCCACGGTGATGTCGCCGCGCGAGGACTTGATCGACCAGGCGGGCCGGTCGCCGTCGCAGACCGTGATGGTGGCTTCCCGGAACTCATAGGTTTCCGCTCCGGTTTTCTTGAGAATCGCACCTTCGAAGTACATGTGCGGATCTTCCATGAAGATCTGACCGTTCTTGAGCCACCCCGTGTTCGTGTTGAGATCGAATTCCGCTTCTTCCGCCTTCAGGAAATCGCCCTGAAATCTGGCCTGGACATCGCCCTTGAGGAAAACCCACTTGGTGGACTGGTAATACCTGGCATACTCCGCGCGGATGTAGTCGCCGCCTCGGTCAAGGATGACGTTGCCGAACGCCTCGATGTATTCGTTGTCGTGGCTTGCGGCTGTCTTGTCGGCGAGCAGGCGCCAGGACCGGGGCTCGTCTTGGGCGGCCGCAGGAGTGGCGGGCGAAAAGAACAGCGCCGACATGATGCAGGGGACGAAAAGGAAAAGAATTCGCAGATTCATGGATTCGCCGTTGGATGGTCGAGAGTTGGTGTGGATGTGGCGGCACTGGTAGCATAAGCGCTGCCGGATGCCTAGTCTGAAGTGCGCAGGCCCCCGGTGGGGAGTTGACGTATCGAGAATTTGATGATTGAGACTCGGTCGAGGAAGGGGGCGGTTAACATCCTGGATTCATGATCAAGTTTGAATCCCGTCCTTGTTTCATTTTTCACAAACAGCTTGACCTTGATGTGGAGGTGATTTAAGAACCCCGCAAATCTGTCCAGCTCTTCCAACGCGTTGCGCGGTCAACTGCCAATTTTTTAACCTCCTGAATTTCAAGGTGATTATGGAACTCCAAAAATTTTTGACCGACAACCAGCACGCAATTTGCGCCCAATGGGCGGAATCCATCATCAAGACATACCCCGAAGAAGGGGCCAAATTCTTTTCCGGTTCGGCGAACCAGTTCGCCAATCCGGTGGGCCACACGTTCCGCAACAATGTCGAGCGGATATATCAGGCTCTTGTCAGTGAGACCGATATTTCGGAATGCTCAGTGTATTTGGACGGGATTTTGCGGATCAGGGCTGTGCAGGGGTTTTCGCCGTCGGTGGCTCTCTGTTTTCTGCCCGCGCTCAAGGAGATCGTTTACAGACAGCTTGCAAAGACGTGTCCTGCCGATCAGGCCGACGCGTTGCTCCATGATTGGAACATACGAATCGATCGTTTAACAATGCTTGGATTCGATCTGTACATGAGTTGCCGGGAGCTTCTTTGGAAGCAAAAAGCCAATCAGCTGTACAGCAGAACGCACAAATTGCTTGAAAGGGCGGATTTGTTGAAAGACGAGGAGGTAGCGGGGTAGTGTCCGTTAAGTATATTTTTGTGTTAACCCTTTAGCGAGGTAAAAGGTACATGAAAGCTCTTTACTCCCTTTTCCTGGTCTTTGCCCTCGCGGCATTAGCCCTAGTGGGCGCCGGGGCGTTGGGTATGGAAAAAGCCTTTGGGCTGTACATACCCTTCCTGGCAGTCGCGGTTTTTGTGGTGGGATTCTGTATGAGAGTTGTGGATTGGGGGAAATCGGCCGTGCCGTTTTGCATCCCCACGACATGCGGCCAGCAGGAATCCCTGCCCTGGATCAAGCAGAGCACCATCGAGAACCCCTCCACCACGGGCGGCGTCGTGATGAGGATGCTTTTGGAGGTGTTGCTGTTCAGGTCGCTGTTCCGCAACACCAAGGTCGATCTGCATGAAGGCACGAAGGTCACCTACAGCTCAAGCAAGTGGCTGTGGCTCGGAGCCTTGGCGTTCCACTATTCCTTTCTGGTCATCGTTCTGCGGCACATGCGCTTTTTCACGGAACCGGTTCCCGGGATCATCGCCGGCATCGAAGCCATGGACAGCATGCTGCAGATCGGCGCGCCGACGCTGTATCTGACGGACCTCGTGTTTGTCGCGGCTGTAACATATCTGTTCATCCGTCGCGTCGTGGTGCCGCAGATCCGCTACATTTCCCTGGTGCAGGACTATTTTCCCCTGTTCCTGATCCTTGGAATCGCCTTGTCGGGCATTTTCATGCGCTACTTCGCCAAGGTCGACATCATCTCCGTCAAGCAGCTGGCCATGGGGCTGGTGACGTTCTCCTGGAACGTTCCCGAGGGCATCGGCGTGATCTTCTACATCCACATGTTCCTCGTTTCCGTTCTGCTGGCCTATTTTCCCTTGAGCAAGCTCATGCACATGGGCGGCGTGTTCCTCTCGCCCACGCGCAACATGAACTGCGCGTCCAGAAAATTCAGGCATGTCAATCCCTGGAAGTTCGAGAACGTCCACTATCATACCTATGAAGAATACGAGGATGAATTCCGTGAGAAGATGGTCGAGAAGGATCTTCCCGTGGACAAGCCTCTAGCAGAAGGAGCCGAGTAATGTCTGATCTGCCACGCCCTGAAGCGCTTTTTGCGAATATCGATTACACGCCGCCCAAGGCGGATTGGATGGACGTGCCGGTCGAAATCAAGCCCGGCCGCTACTGCTATGCCGCCAATCCCGACAGCGTCAATTACGTGGGACTGCCCAACGCCCGGAAGTGGAATCCCCTCGACGACGACTGGAAGCTCCCGGAGAACTGGCAGCAGATTATCTTCGACGGGTTGCGCGAACGTCTGCACAAGTTCCGCTCGTTCAAGATCTTCATGGACATCTGCGTGCGCTGCGGCGCTTGCGCGGACAAGTGTCATTTCTTTATCGGTTCCGGCGATCCCAAGAACATGCCGGTGTTGCGCGCCGAGCTGCTGCGCTCCGTCTACCGGGGCGAATTCAAGACGTTCGGCAAGATTCTCGGTCGGTTCGCCGGCGGACGCAAACTGACGCCCGAAGTCCTGAAGGAATGGTGGTACTATTTCTTCCAGTGCTCCGAATGCCGCCGCTGTTCGGTCTTCTGCCCATACGGCATCGACACCGCCGAGGTGACCATCATCGGTCGCGAGCTGCTGAACCTGCTCGGCCTCAACATCGACTGGATCGCGACCCCGGTGGCCAACTGCTACCGCACGGGCAACCATTTGGGCATCCAGCCGCATGCCTTCTTCGACATGATCGACTTCTTCTGCGACGACATCGAAGACATCACCGGCATCCGTCCCGAGCCGTCCTTCAACAAGAAGGGCGCGGACATCCTCTTCATCACGCCTTCGGGCGACGTGTTCGCCGATCCGGGCACCTACACCTGCATGGGCTACCTCATGCTGTTCGAGTACCTGAAACGCGAATACGGGCTGGACGTGACCTGGTCGACCTACGCATCGGAAGGCGGCAACTTCGGTTTCTTCACCTCGCACGAAACCATGAAGCGCCTCAATTCCAAGATGTACATGGAAGCCGACCGTTTGGGCGTGAAGTGGATTCTCGGCGGTGAGTGCGGCCACATGTGGCGCGTCATCCACCAGTACATGGACACGCTGAACGGTCCCGATTTCCAGTCCTCGCGCATGGAAGTACCGACCAACCCCATCACCGGCACCGTGTTCAAGAACGCCGCCAGCACCAAGATGGTCCACATCGCCGAATTCACGGCGGACCTGATCAAGCACGGCAAGCTCAACCTGAACCCCAAGCGCAACGCCAACGTTCACCTGACCTGGCACGACTCCTGTAACCCCGCGCGCGGCATGGGCCTGCTCGATGAGCCCCGTTTCGTGGCCAAGAGCGTGGTGGAGAAGTTCACCGACATGCCCGAAGGCACCATCCGCGAGCAGACCTTCTGCTGCGGCGGCGGCGCTGGCCTCAACGCCGGCGAGAACGACGAACTGCGCATGATGGGCGGCCTGCCCCGCGCCAATGCGGTGAAGTATGTTCACGAGAAATACGGCGTGAACATGCTGGGCTGCGTATGCGCCATCGACCGCGCGGTGCTGCCCAACTCCATGGCCTACTGGGTGCCGGAAGTCAGTGTCTGCGGCCTGCACGAGCTTGTCGCCAATGCCCTGGTCTTTCCTGGCGAGAAGGAACGCGAAACCGATCTTCGTGGCGAAGACCTGCCCGGGATGGAGGATGAATAATGTACGACAAGAATAAAATTCTGATCGGTCTTGCCGTGTTCGTGGTCTTCATGACCTATCCTTTCTGGAACAATATCGGCAGCGCCGCCTACCAGAGGCCGGAGATAGAGAAGCCGAAAAACGCCAAGGAATGCGTCGAAAGCGTCGAATTCATGCGTTCAGAACACATGGCCATGCTCAACGACTGGCGTGACGAAGTCGTTCGCGACGGCGTGCATGAGTACCACTCCACGGCCAATCATCAGGTCTTCCAGAAGAGTCTGACCAAGACCTGCATCAAGTGTCATGAGAACAAGGATCAGTTCTGCGACAAATGCCATGCCACCGTTTCCGTGAACCCCTACTGCTGGGATTGTCATGTTGATCCGAAGGGGGAGAAGAAATGAAAACTCTGCGTAGAAACTTTTTGAAGATCGCCGCCGTGGCTGTCCTGGGATGGGGGGTCCGTCCCGCTTCGCAGCTTCTGGCCTCGGGCGGGGGAGAGTCGAGCGAGGGGCTTCTGTTCGCCTCGCGGCACAAGGTCCATGCCGGTCCCAACGCGCTCAAGGCTTCGCGCTGGGCCATGGTCATCGACACGGCCAAGCTGAACGAAAAGGTGATGGAAGACATCGTGCATACCTGCCATTCCATCCACAACGTGCCAAGCATCCCGGGAAATCAGAACATCAAGTGGATCTGGGAAACGCACATGGATCATCTCTTCCTTGAGGATCTCCATGAGTACCAGCCCGAGGCCGGCGCCAAATCCGCCCTGGCCCTGTGCAACCACTGCGACAATCCGCCCTGCGTCCGGGTCTGCCCGACCAAGGCCACCTTCCAGCGTGAAGACGGTATCGTCATGATGGACTTCCACCGCTGCATCGGCTGCCGCTACTGCATGGCCGGCTGTCCTTACGGTTCGCGGAGTTTCAACTTCATGGACCCGCGCAAGCATCTGGAAACGACAAACCCCGACTTTCCCACGCGGACCAAGGGCGTCGTTGAAAAATGCGAATTCTGCGCGGAGCGTTTGGCTGAAGGAAAGATGCCCGCGTGTGTCGAGGTTTCCGAAGGGGCCCTGGCCTTCGGCGATTTGGCCGACCCTGAATCCGAGGTGCGCAAGCTTTTGGCGGAGCGTTTCTCCATCAGGCGCAGTCCGACCCTCGGAACCAAACCTTGTGTTTACTATCTCGTGTAAGGGGTGAGCCATGCTTGAAAAAGCCATAAATGGATCAAAAGTTTATTGGGGATGGATCGCCTTTCTGCTCCTGCTCATGAGCATCGGCGCCGCATGTTACTGGCAGCAGCTCTCCCACGGTCTGACCATCACCGGCATGAGCCGTGACGTGACCTGGGGCTTCTACATCGCCCAGTTCACGTTCCTGGTCGGCGTGGCCGCGTCGGCTGTCATGCTTGTCATTCCGAAATACCTTCATCATTATGAGAAATTCGGCAAAATTCTCATCCTCGGTGAATTCAACGCCGTGGCCATGGTCATTTTGTGCCTGCTGTTCATCGTCGCCGACCTGGGTTCCCCGCAGCGTCTGATGAACGTCCTGATCCACCCCACGCCCAACTCGGTGCTGTTTTGGGACATGGTGGTCCTGAACGGGTACCTGCTGATCAACATTCTTGTCGGCTGGGTCACCCTGGAAGCCGAGCGCAAGCAGATCGCTCCTCCGAAATGGATCAAGTTCTTCATTTATTTGTCCATTCCCTGGGCGGTTTCCATTCATACGGTCACGGCCTTCCTGTACTGCGGTCTTCCCGGCCGCGGCTACTGGCTGACCGCGGTTCTCGCCGCGCGCTTCCTGGCATCCGCCTTCGCGGCCGGTCCCGCCTTCCTCATCCTGGTGACCTACATCGCCAAGATCTTCACCGGTTTCGATCCCGGCAAGGGCGTGCTGCCCACCCTGGGCAAGACGGTGGTCTACGCCATGTGCGTGAACCTCTTCCTGCTCCTGTGCGAAGTTTTCACGGTCTTCTACAGCCAGATTCCTTCGCACATGGCGCACCTGCAATACCTGTTCGTCGGGTACCACGGGCACGGCGTACTGGTACCCTGGATGTGGTCGGCCATGATCATGGCCGTTGTCGGCATCCTGATCCTCATCGTGCCCAAGAACCGGGAACAGGACAACCTGCTCATCATCGGATGCCTGCTCATTTTCATCGGCGCCTGGATCGACAAGGGCCTGGGAATGATCGGCGGCGGCTTTGTTCCGAACCCGCTGCACGAGATCACCGAATACGTGCCCAGCCAGTTGGAGCTTGGGGTGTCCCTGGGTATTTACGCCACGGGGTTCCTGGTTCTGACGATTCTTTACAAGGTTGCCATCGGCGTGAAGCAGGAAGTTGAATAATCAGCGGCGAGCGGGGGGCTTTTAGACCCCCCGCATTTCTTTCTATCTGAAATTAAAGAAATAATTTCCTTTCAAGAAGGCTGCTATTTAGGTTTACAGCTTTTTTGAAGGTGTGTAAGTGACCCTTATTCAACCCGCATAAGCGGGAATTACAAAGAATTTTGGAGGTTGATCATGGGTTATTCGGTTATCGTCGACAGCGAGAAGTGTATCGGTTGTGGCGAATGCGTGGATGTCTGTCCCGTTGAAGTTTACGAGCTTCAGAACGGCAAGGCCGTCCCTGTGAACGAAGAAGAATGTCTCGGCTGTGAGTCCTGCATCGAAGTTTGCGAGCAGAGCGCCATCACTGTCGAAGAAAATTAGGTCTTTTTAATGGCAGGCCCCGCCAGGGCCTGCCATTCTCCTCCGGCAATTCGAATTTCACGCTTTGCACCGTGCTGGGCATGAAGCCATTTCCCAAGTTCCATTTTTTCATTTAATCGCCGTTTTCTGCGGGATAGCACACATCCCGACAAGGGAATTTCTCCATGAATCTGGATTTATCGCAATTTTTCACGGAATATGAATCGCTTGTCGCCCAGGTCGATGCCGTCTTCAAAAAAGTCAGTGACAATTTTTCAGCGGAGGTCCGCTGCAAGGAAGGGTGCAGCGACTGCTGCCATGCGCTCTTTGACCTGACGCTCATTGAGGCGATGTATCTGAACGCCAAATTTTCCGAGCTCGACGAGATCCGCAGGAACGAGGTGCTGGTCGAAGCCGACAAGGCGGATCGCAAAGCCTACGTGCTCAAGAAAAAGATTTCCAAAGAGGCGGAAGAGACCGATCATTCCGAAATTTTGCTCAGAACGGCCAAGGAACGGATTCGCTGTCCGCTGTTGGGTCCCGATGATTCGTGCCAGCTGTACGCCCATCGTCCCATCACATGCCGTATCTACGGAGTGCCGCTGGAAATCGGCGGCAGGTCGCACACCTGCGGACTGTCGGGATTCGAACCCGGACGGCCCTATCCTGCCGTGAAGCTTGAGCGCATCCAGGACATGCTTTTGTCGTTGAGCAACCGCGTGCTCGATGCCGTCGGGTCCCGCTATGCGGATTTCCGCCTGATGCATGTGCCCGTCTCCACGGCTCTCATGACGGTGTATTCCGACGAATTTTTCGGCGTTGCCGAGCCCTCGCCGCAGACCCCTTCCGACCCCAAGGCCCCTGAAGCCGGAGGAAATGATGCTTAGGCCGATGAACATGACCGAGGAGCACGAGGCGCAAAAAAAAGCGATCTACGAAAAGATGTCGCCCAGGCGGCGCAAGTTTGTCGATCGCATCGGATACGATCGCTGGAATCCTTTTGCCGAGCCGAAGGACCCGATTGAATGGCGGACCGACGGAACGCGCCGCACGACGCAGCAGCTGGTCCGCGAATATCTCCAGACGCATGCCCCGGAGAAGTACAGCAACGCCTATGGACAGGGCGTGCTCGAAATGTGTCTGGGCATGGTTAACGGCGATGAACGCTACATCGGAATGTTTGAATTTTCCAAATGGTACGCTGCCGAACTTGAGAAGCACAACATTGATATCAACGACTATATGCCTTAGGTAGGAACTTATGAAAAACAGAGCTGACTACGGACCTAAAAGTGTAGAGGCCTTGAAAGCTGCTTTGCAAGATAATCCTGATTCTGCAGCGCTCTTGTACAACTTGGGAGTTTCTTTGGTTGCCGAGCGCAATCTCGAAGAAGCAAAAAAGGCGTTCGAAGAAGTTGTCGCCATGGAGCCCAACATCGCCGAGGCCTATGTTCAGCTTGGCGGCCTGGCGATGCATAAAGGCGACCTTGATGAATGCCTTAAAATGAACAAAAAAGCCACAGAGGTGCGTCCTCGCTTCGCTGTGCCGTGGGGAAACATCGGTTTTGTCCACATGCAGCAGCAGAACCCGGACAAAGCCGTCAAGGCCCTCAAGAGGGCGCTGAGCTTCGATCCCCAATTCATCCAGGCTCACACCACGCTTGGAAGCGCCTATCTTGCGCTTGGTGATCCGGACGGATGCATCATGCAGTGCTCGAAAGCTTTGGAAATAGAGCCGATGTTCGGCCCGGCGTACAACAATATCGGACTCGCGTACCTTGAAAAGGGCGAACCGAAAAAAGCGCTCATGTATTTCGACAAGGCCGTCGAGACGGGGTTTGAGTTGGAACCCCAGGTCGTTGCTGAAATCGAGCAGTACCGCTAAGCCAAGTGCTGCCCGGTCTGAGCGAAATACAGGTTGACAAATCGGCGGTGTTGTACGAAGATTCACGAGCATGAATTTTTCAGAACTTGCTGAAATTGTTAAGAGGTAGAGGGTCGCGCAGTAGTTTAATACCAGCGCGATGACTGTGCACGGTCTAATCTTTTTAAGGAGGATGTGTAATGGCTAAACATGCGACCCCGTTGCTGGATCAGCTTCAGAGCGGTCCGTGGCCGAGTTTTGTGGCGGACATCAAGGAGGAAGCCGAGAGACGTCTGAAGAACGAGAACAACGTGGAATACCAGATTCCTGTTGACGTTTGCGATGACCTTCTCGGTATCCTGGAACTGTCCTACAAGGACGGCACCACTCACTGGAAGCACGGCGGCATCGTCGGCGTTTTCGGTTACGGCGGCGGCGTTATTGGCCGTTACTGTGATCAGCCCCAGATGTTCCCCGGCGTTGCTCATTTTCATACCATCCGTGTCGCCCAGCCCGCTGGCATGTACTACACCACGGATTTCTTGAAGCAGCTCTGCGACCTTTGGGAGATGCGCGGTTCCGGCCTGACCAACATGCACGGCGCCACCGGCGACATCGTGCTGCTTGGCACCACCACCCCCCAGTTGGAAGAGTTCTACTATGAGCTGACCCACAAGATGAACAACGACTTGGGCGGTTCCGGTTCCAACCTGCGTACCCCCGCTTCCTGTCTGGGCGATTCCCGCTGTGAATGGGCTTGTTACGACGCCCAGGAACTGTGCTACCAGATGACCCAGGAATACCAGGACGAACTGCACCGTCCGGCTTTCCCCTACAAGTTCAAATTCAAGTTTGATGGTTGCCCGAATGGTTGCGTGGCTTCCATCGCTCGTTCCGACATGTCCTTCATCGGCACATGGCGCGACGACATCCGCATCGACCAGGAAGCTGTCGCCGCCTACGTCGGCGGTGAAATCCAGCCCAATGGCGGCGCTCATGCCGGCAAGGATTGGGGCGCTTTCGACATCCAGAAGGAAGTCATCGATCTGTGCCCGACCGAATGCATGTGGATGGAAGATGGCAAGCTGAAGATCAACAACCGTGAATGTACCCGTTGCATGCACTGCCTGAACGTCATGCCCCGCGCTCTGCGCATCGGTAATGACCGCGGCCTGTCCATCCTCGTCGGCGCCAAGGCCCCGATTCTGGATGGCGCGCAGATGGGCTCCCTGCTCGTTCCCTTCATGAAGGTCGAAGATCCTTATGACGAGATCAAGGAGATCATCGAAGGCATTTGGGAATGGTGGATGGAAGAAGGCAAGAACCGTGAACGTCTTGGTGAGCTCATCAAGCGTCAGGGCTTGGCCAAGGCCATTGCCGCCGTTGGTCTCACTCCTGTGCCCCAGCATGTTATGGAACCCCGTCACAATCCGTACATTTTCTGGAAGGAAGAAGACGTTGAAGGCGGCTGGGATCGCGACATCGCGGATTACCGTAAACACCATCAGAGATAAGAAGGGGGTTGAAAATGGCTTTTGTTTCTTCCGGATACAATCCCGAAAAACCAATGGAAAACAGGATTTCGGACATCGGCCCCCGCCATGCTTCCGACTTCTTTCCCCCGGTCATTGCCAAGAACAAAGGGCAGTGGCTGTGGCATGAAATCTGTGAACCCGGCATCCTGATGCACAAGGCCGAGAGCGGCGACGAAGTCTACACCGTTCGTTGCGGCGGCGCCCGCCTGATGTCCATCGGACACATTCGCGAAATCTGCGAAATCGCCGACAAGTTCTGTGGTGGCCATCTGCGCTTCACCACCCGCAACAACATCGAGTTCATGGTTGGCACTCTTGATGAAGCCAAGAAGCTCAAAGAATACTTGAACGCCCAGAAGTTCAACGGCGGCAGCCACAAGTTCCCCGTTGGCGGAACCGGCGCCGGCATCACCAACATCGTCCACACCCAGGGTTGGGTGCACTGCCACACCCCGGCCACTGACGCTTCCGGTACGGTCAAGGTCGTCCTCGACGAACTGTTCGAAGAGTTCGGCCAGATGCGCATGCCCGCTCAGGTACGCATCTCCATGGCCTGCTGCCTGAACATGTGCGGTGCGGTTCACTGCTCCGACATCGCCATCCTGGGCTACCACCGCAAGCCTCCGGTCATCGACCACGAGTGGCTGGACAACCTGTGCGAAATTCCGCTGGCCGTTGCCGCCTGCCCCGTAGGCGCCATCCGTCCGACCAAGAAGGAAATCGTGACCGAAGCCGGTGAAACCAAGACGGTCAACACCGTTGCCATCAAGAACGAGCGCTGCATGTTCTGCGGTAACTGCTACACCATGTGTCCGTCCCTGCCCCTGTCCGACCAGACCGGTGACGGTCTCGTCATCATGGCCGGCGGCAAGGTTTCCAACCGCATCAGCAATCCCAAGTTCTCCAAGGTCGTCGTGGCCTTCATCCCCAACGAACCGCCCCGTTGGCCCACACTGGCCAAGACCATCCGCCAGATCGTCGAAGCCTACGCCTCTGACGCCCGCAAATACGAGCGTGTTGGCGACTGGGCCGAGCGTATCGGTTGGGAACGTTTCTTCGAAAAATGCGGCCTGGATTTCTCCGAGCACATGATCGACGATTTCCGTGATCCGGCCTACTACACCTGGCGTCAGACCACGAACTTCAAGTTCTAGGCTGACCCGCCGATTTGACAACCTATAGGGCCGGCGCAAGCCGGCCCTAAACCATAAGAGAGGCGAGCATGTCAGATCCTAAACAGATCGTTTTGGAGTACATCGAGTCCAAGTCCAAGCAGAAATCCAAGTTTTATTTCAACGACCTGGCCGCTCTTTTTCCCGATATGAAAATGCGCGAAGCCAAGAAGGTGATCAACCAGCTCGTTTCCGACGGCGTGCTTGAATACTGGTCCAGCGGCAGCACCACCATGTACGGTGTTCCCGGGGCTGGAAAGCAGGCTCATACCGAAGGCGAAGATTAAGATTTTCTGATGCCAGCCTCTGTTCTGACGTGTCCCCGGATGCTTGTTGCCGGCCTTGGTGGCGGTTCCGGCAAGACCATCGTCAGCCTGGGGCTCGCTCGTGCCTTCACGGAGCAAGGCCTGAGTGTTCAGGCCTTCAAGAAGGGTCCAGATTATATCGATGCCAAATGGCTGGGTCTCGCCAGTCGAAGCATCACAAGCAATCTGGATCCTTTTTTATTGTCTGCGCAAGTTTTGCAAAATCTTTTCTGGTCCAGGGCCCGGGGTTGCGATCTGGCCTTGCTTGAAGGCAACCGTGGCCTTTACGACGGCAAGGATGTGCAGGGCTCCTGCTCCTCGGCGGAACTGGCCAAGTCGCTGGCATGTCCTGTGATCATTGTCGCCGATTGCACCAAAGTGACTCGGACCATGGCCGCCATCGTCCTCGGCCTGACCGTGTTCGACCCCTCCGTCGATATCCGCGGCGTCATCCTCAACCGCACCGCCGGCGGCAGGCATCAAAAGATTCTGCGCCAATCCATCGAACAGTACACCGATGTCCGCGTTCTCGGCGTGCTTCCCAAGCTTCCCGAAAATCCCATTCCGGAACGGCACATGGGGCTTATATCCGATGCCGAGTTCAGCCGGGATCCTTTTTGCGGACTCGCCGCGTTCTTGCGCGACCATGCTGATCTTGAAGCCTGTCTGGACATCGCGCGCCAGGCACCGGCGGTGGAGATGGGCCTGTCGCCGCTGTTTCCGCCCGCGGGCACGGGCAGCCGCGTGCGGATAGGCGTGGCGCGTGATGCTGCGCTGTGGTTCTATTATCAGGAAAATTTCGACGCCTTGCGTCAGGCCGGCGCTGATCTGGTCGAATTCAGCCTGTTGGCAGACGCGGAGTTGCCCGATGTCGATGCCGTGTATATGGGCGGAGGTTTTCCCGAAACCCTGGCCGAGGGCCTGACCCGCAACATCGGCATGCGCCACTCGGTGAAAGCGCGCATCCATGACGGCATGCCCGTCTACGCCGAGTGCGGAGGCCTGATGTATCTGAGCCGGGAACTGCATTTCGAGGGCTCGGTCTATCCCATGGCCGGCGTTTTCGATCTTGACACCAAGGTGTTCAAAAAGCCGCAGGGCCACGGCTACATGAGTTCCACCGTTGCCGCGCCCAATCCGTTCTACCCCCTGCAAGCCCGCCTTACCGGGCATGAATTCCACTATTCGCGCTGCGTCGATACGGACGCGATCACCTCGTTCGTCTTCCAGGTCGAGCTTGGGCAGGGCATGGCCAAAGGCCATGACGGCGTGTTGTTTCGAAACTGCCTGGCCGGCTATACGCACATGCACGCCCTGGGAAATCCGCTATGGGCCGGAAATTTCGTGGCTGCGGCCCGACTTTACAGGCAAAGCCGCGTGGCGGGCCGGCCTTGCCCCGATATCAGATTGAAATAGTCTACTTGACGTTTTGAGTAATTGTTATTAATAATTCTTCTCAAGTGAAACGGAGGTGAATTATGGGACAGTTACGAGCTTTCAAGGACCTGATCATTGACTGGGAAATGACTCCGGAAGATGCGGTGGCCATTTATCTCGAATGGGGTAACAACGGGTATCGCGGCGGCTATCAGCATGCAGTCAAAGGCAAGGAAGACCATTCTCATTATTTTGTTGTAAATACTTGGAATGAGAAGCCGGTAGTGACTCTTTTGTACCGCAATTCCGATGGCGCGGACGAGCTCGCCGAGCTGCCGCTGCCTGAAAAGCTTGCCGATACGTTCTTGAAGGGTGTCTACAATCATAAAGGCGTGTACCCTGTGAACGATGACGTGCGGCAGTGGCTTGAGAAAGAGCTCTACAACTGATTCGTCGCACGATACGTTCGTATATCCACGAAAAGCCGGTTAGACCGGCTTTTCGCATTTTTGGGGCATTGACTGTTGTCGGCTTGGCGCTAACCTGTTTTGATGACGGGGTGGAAACGTGGGCGGAATACTCTTTGACTTTGCACGAAACGAGAGGATGCGATGGCTTTGAACGCATGCGGACGCTGTGGGACATGTTGTGAAAAAGGTGGGCCGGTTTTGCGCCACAACGACCTTCCTCTGCTGGAGCGGATTCCCATGAACGATGTGGTTTGTCTGCGCAGTGGGGAGTTGGCGTTCGACCCGCGGACGGAAGCCCTTGAGCCCTTGTCCTCGGAAATGCTCAAGCTCCAGGGGAAGGACCGGGGCTGGGAGTGCGTATATTTCTTGCCGCAGGCCAAGTCTTGTTCCATATATGAATATCGCCCCGTGGAATGCAGGGCCCTGTTCTGCGGCGACACGTCGCACGTGCTGCGGGCCATGGCGGAGCCTGCGCTGTCCCGCGAACACATCGTCCCCAGGGATTCCGGGCTGTGGGCCTGCATCGAGGAGCACGAGCGCGATTTTTCCGTGGCCGAGGCCATGCGTCTGGTTGGAGAGGGTGCGGGGAGCGCGACATCCATTCATTCGGGGCTCGACGATCTGATACGGCGCGAAATGCACTACAGGAATGCGCTCGGAGCCAGGGCGCAGGCCCGGGACCGGGACTTGTGGGCCTATCTGGGCAGGCCCTTGTGGCTTGTGTTGTTGCCGCTCAACCCCCTTTTGTCCCGTTACGGAAGGATTTGAAATTTTGCGTCAAATTGTTGACTTGGGGCGGCAGGGTATTATCTTTTCGCGTGGATCTCGAGCATAAGGAGTGGTACTGCTTTGGAATATAAAGACTATTACAATCTGCTCGGAGTTGCGAAGAGCGCAAGCCAGGACGAGATCAGCAAGGCGTTCAAGAAGCTGGCTCGCAAATATCATCCGGACTTGAACCCCGGCGATCCGGCTGCCGAAGGCAAATTCAAGGAGATCAACGAAGCCTACGAGGTTTTGAAGGACCCCGAGAAGCGCAAGCTGTATGATTCCCTTGGACCCAACTGGAAGGAAGGCCAGAATTTTCAGCCGCCTCCGGGGTACGAGAATTTTCAGTTTCGTTCCGGCGGTTTTGGTGGAGAGGGTTTCAGTGATTTTTTTGAGACCATTTTCGGCCAGGCCGGAGGGTTCGGCCAGTCCGGCGGATTCGGCGGCAGCCGTTTTGGCGGCGATCCGTTCGGGCGTTCCATGCGCAGCAAGGGTCGTGACGCGGAAGTGCGGCTGACCCTGTCCATGGAGGAAGCCTATCGCGGCGGGCGCAAGACCATCACCTTGCAGGAACAGGTTCGCGGCGCCGACGGCATGCCGCGCATGCAGTCCAAGACCCTGGACGTGAACATTCCCGCCGGAGTGAAGGACGGCGCCAAGATCCGGCTTTCCGGGCAGGGTTCGCCGGGTACCGGCGGTGGTCCGTCCGGAGATCTGCTCTTGCAGGTGACCATCGCGGAGCACCCGCTTTTCCGTCTCGAAGGCGTGAACGTCATCTTCGACTTGCGGCTGGCTCCGTGGGAAGCGGTGCTTGGCTGCTCGGTGCGCATTCCGACCCTGGACGGACCCGTGGACATGAATATCCCGTCGGGCGTCAGCAGCGGACAGAAGCTGCGCCTGGCCGGAAAGGGTTTGGGCAAGGGCGAGAGCCAGGGGGACCAGTTCGTGCGCATCGTCATCCGTTCACCCAAGGCCCTGACGGATCAGGAACGCGAGCTGTGGGAAGAATTGTCCGCGATTTCCTCATTTCAGGCCAGGTAGGAGCAGAACATGACGTTTGTGCAAATTCATGAACATGGGCTTCCGGCCACATCCGAACGCATTGGCACCAGGGAGTTTCTCGAACTGACCGGGCTGAGCGAAGACATGCTGCTTGAGCTTGTGCGCCTGGACTGGATCGTTCCGTCCACCACGGCCCAGCAGGAGTATCTGTTCGTGCGCATGGATGTGCTGCGCGGACGCAAGTACAGGCGGCTGTGCGCCGACTTCGAATTGAGTCCCGTTGCCGGAATCATCATTGTCGATCTCTTGGAACGCATAGAACATCTGGAAGAGCGACTGCGCGATCTGCCGATCAGGCGATGACGGCGCGGTGAGGGAGGATTCTCATGGATCTGAATAAATTCACGCAGAAATCGCAGGAAGCCGTGGCCGAAGCCCAGGCCGTGGCCATCCGCCTCGGGCACCAGCAGGTGGATGTGGACCATTTGTTCCGCGCCCTGGTTGGGCAGGAGCAGGGTCTTGTTCCCCGCCTGCTGGAGCGGGCCGGCTATGATGTCCGCGCCCTGACCTCGGCCCTGGACGCCGAACTGGGCAAGATGCCGCGCGTCAGCGGCCCCGGAGCCCAGCCCGGTCAGATATACGTCACCCAGCGCATGAACGAGATCATGCTCGCCGCGTCTGATCTGGCCAAGAAGATGCAGGACGAATACGTCAGCGTGGAGCATGTGTTGCTGGCCATTCTGGACAAGCCCGGCACGGGGCCAAGCGCCGCCGTGCTGCGTCAGTTCGGATTGACCAAGGACAAGATCCTGTCCGTGCTGGCGGAGGTGCGAGGCAATCAGCGCGTGACCTCGGCCAACCCGGAAGAGACGTATGACGCCCTGAAAAAGTATGGCCGCGACCTGGTGGAGGATGCGCGCAAGGGCCGGCTCGATCCGGTCATCGGCCGTGACTCCGAGATCCGCCGCTGCATCCGCATCCTGTCCCGGCGCACCAAGAACAACCCGGTCATGATCGGCGAGGCGGGCGTGGGCAAGACGGCCATCGTCGAGGGCCTGGCCCAGCGCATTCTGAACAAGGACGTGCCCGAGGGGCTCAAGGACAAGACCGTCTTCGCCCTCGACATGGGCGCGCTCATCGCCGGGGCCAAGTATCGCGGCGAGTTCGAGGAGCGCCTGAAGGCCGTCTTGAAGGAAGTGCAGAAGTCCGAAGGCCGCGTCATCCTCTTCATCGACGAACTGCACACCATCGTCGGCGCGGGCAAGACCGAGGGTGCCATGGACGCGGGCAATCTTTTGAAGCCCATGCTGGCGCGCGGCGAACTGCACTGCATCGGCGCCACGACCCTGGACGAGTACCGCAAGTACATCGAGAAGGACCCGGCCCTGGAGCGGCGCTTTCAGCCTGTGGTGGTGGACGAGCCCAGCGTCGAGGACGCCATCTCCATCCTGCGGGGCTTGCGCGAACGTTTCGAGGTGCACCATGGCGTGCGCATCTCCGATTCGGCCCTGGTCACGGCAGTGACCCTGTCCAGCCGCTATATCTCGGATCGTCAGCTGCCCGACAAGGCCATCGACCTCATCGACGAGGCCGCTGCCATGATCCGCACGGAGATCGACTCCCTGCCCACGGAACTCGACGAGATCAACCGCAAGACCATGCAGCTCGAAATCGAGCGCGAGGCCCTGCGGCGCGAGAGCGACGCCGCTTCCCGCGAGCGCCTGGAGAAGCTTGAAAAGGAATTGGCCGAACTCAAGGAGACCCAGACCGGCCTTCGCGCCCAGTGGGAGCGCGAGAAGAGCGGCATCGACGAGATAAGCCAGCTCAAGAAGGAACTGGAGGCCACCAAGGAGGCCATCGCCAAGGCCGAGCGCGAGTACGACCTGAACAAGGCCGCCGAACTCAAATACGGCCGCCTGACTGAACTGGAGAAGAAGCTCGCCGTTCTTTCCGGCGGCGACGACGGCGAACCGCGTCTGTTGCGCGAGGAGGTCGGCCCCGACGACATCGCGGCCATCATCTCCAAGTGGACGGGCATCCCCGTCGCCAAGCTGGTGGAAGGGGAGCGCGAGAAGCTATTGAAGCTCGGCGACATTCTGCACGAGCGGGTCATCGGCCAGGACGAGGCCGTGCAGGCCGTGGCCGACGCCGTGCTTCGGGCCAGGGCGGGGCTGAAGAACCCGCAGCGGCCCATAGGCTCCTTCATGTTCCTGGGGCCCACGGGCGTGGGCAAGACCGAGTTGTGCAAGACCCTTGCGAAAAGCCTTTTCGACACCGAGGAGAACATGGTCCGCCTCGACATGAGCGAGTACATGGAGAAGCACACCGTGGCCCGGCTCATCGGGGCCCCTCCCGGCTACATCGGCTACGACGAGGGCGGCCAGCTGACTGAGGCCGTGCGGCGCAAGCCGTACAGCGTGGTCCTCTTCGACGAGATCGAGAAGGCCCACCCCGACGTCTTCAACGTGCTCCTGCAGATCCTCGACGACGGCCGTCTGACCGACAGCCATGGCCGCACCGTGGATTTCAAGAACACCATCATCATCATGACCTCGAACATCGGCTCGCCCATGCTTCTGGAAGGCATCACCGAGTCGGGCGAGTTGCGGGAAGGCGTGCGCGAAGGGGTCATGGGCGTATTGCGCGGGCATTTCCGGCCCGAGTTCCTGAACCGGGTGGATGAGATCGTGCTCTTCAAGCCGCTCCTGATCGAGCAGATCAAGCGCATCATCGACCTGCTCCTGGGCAATCTGCAAAAGCGTCTCGAAGAGCGCAAGATCACCCTTGAGCTTACCGACCGGGCCAAGGAGTTCATCGCCCGCGAGGCCTACGACCCGGTGTACGGCGCACGCCCGTTGCTCAGATACCTGCAGCATCACCTGGAAACGCCCCTGGCCCGTGAGATCATCGGCGGCCACCTGCATGACGGGCAGGAGCTGGTGGTGGATGAGGAGGCTGGTAGCCTGGCCTTCAACGTCTGATCCCGGCACGCGAAACGGCAGGGCCCGGCCTGGCGAAACCTCGCCGGGTCGGGCCTTTTTGCGTGCACGGAGTTTGCGGGCCGGGAATTCTGGACCTCGATGCCGAAAGTGGCTACCGGGTACCTTCGGGCGTCGGTGGTCCGAAATCATCCATCGCAAGGAGCGCTAGCGTGCAATCCAAGACCTGTCTCATTCTCGATATTGGCAGCGGCACCCAGGACGTGCTGCTCTACCAGGAAGGCCTGGAGCTGGAGAACTGCCCCAAGTTCATTCTGCCGTCACCGGCCCGGAACGTGGCCGCCCGCATTCGCGAACTGACAAAGGCCGGGCGCGACATCTATCTCTACGGGCAGAACATGGGCGGCGGTTTCTGGCGGGCGGTCAAGGCCCACCAGGACGCGGGACTCAAGGTCTACGCCCATCCCGAGGCCGCCCTGGCCCTGGGTGACGACCTGGATCAGGTGCGCGGGCACGGCATCGAGATCACCTCCATTCCGCCCCTTTCGGCCTCGCAGGTGCTGTTGACGGACTTCGACCCCGGTTTCTGGCGCGGCCTGCTGCAGCACGCCGGCCTGCCCCAGCCCGACCTCGTCCTGGCCTGCGTGCAGGATCACGGCTTCCACCCCGGCAAGAGCAACCGCATCTCGCGTTTCGCCTACTGGGAGCGGTTCATGAACGAGGATGGCGGGGACATCTCGCGCCTGCTCTACGCCGATCCGCCCGAGGAGATGACCCGCCTGGCCTGCCTGCGTCGCTCCATCGGCGTTGGCCTCGTGGCGGATACGGGCTCGGCCGCCCTGCTGGGCGCGCTTTTCGACCCGTCCGTGGAGCGCACGGCGGCCACGGACGGCGTGCTCGTGGTCAACGTCGGCAACAGCCACACCATCGCCTTTCTGGTCCTCGGACATCAGGTCATGGGTGTGTACGAGCACCACACGGGGCACCTGGACGAGGCCAAGCTTCTGGACCATCTGGCGCGTTTCCGGCGCGGTGAGCTGCAGAATGCGGAAGTCTTCGATGACGGCGGACATGGTTGCGTGACCGTTCCGGATCTGCCGGACGGGTTTGGCCGCATCGTCGTCCTCGGTCCCAGACGGGCCCTGCTGGCCGACGCCAAGGTGGAATTTTTGGCGCCGGGCGGCGACATGATGCTGGCCGGGTGCTTCGGGCTCTTGAAGGGCTGGCGGGAGACCGGCCTCTAGCCGGTCTTTTCCGGCACGTCGCATTCCGTGCCCGCTCCGGGTCAGGACAGGGATTTTTTTCCCGTCATTTCGAGCACCTCGATCCGCCATACGTCAACGTTGGCGAGGCCGTTTTCGGGAACTCGCGGGGCGTTCGGGACGTAGTTTCCGGTGATGATTCGCAGGGCGGCGTGCTTGTCCGCCAGGTCCAAAACCCTGGAAGCCGAGCCGTGGACAATGACCGTGGCGTAAGTGAACCCCCAGGAACAGGGGCTGCCGCCCTTGACCTTGAACTCCGTCTTTTCCTCGAAGAGGCAGCAGACGCGGGGGTTCCGCTTCAGAATGTCCGTCTTGAGGCCTTCGGGGGCGCAGTGAAAATAGATGCATGTTCCGTCGTAGCCGTGCGACAGCGGGACGACATAGGGGGCGTCTTCCAGGCACAGGGCCAGGCGCATGACCGGACTGTTTTGGATGATGCGTCGCATCTGCTTGGGGTCGGTGATCTGGTTTTTTACGCGGCGCATGGGGTGGCGCGTCATTGCGATTGCTCCGTGGGTGCCGGTTTTCGAATGCGGGGGCGTGATCGGACGCGGGCCTTCAGCGCAACAGCGCCGCCGCCAGGTCGGACCCGAGCTGTTCGGCTCGCATGAGCGCCTCGCTGTCTTGTCTGACCTTGCCTTTCTCAAAGGTCTTGAACACGGTCTGCACGCCCACGATCTTGTATCCCAGCGCTTCCAGGGGCAGACGCATGGCGTCGATGGTGAACCCCATGTCCTCGGAGTCGGCCTGTTCACAGATGGCTGCGAGGACCGCCTTGCGGTTTTGTCCGGCCAGGCGGCTCGACCAGCCGCGCGGGCATTCGCTGTTGAAATTGTAGAAGCAGTACAGACGGTCAATGAAGGCCTTCATCCAGGCCGTCACGTTGTAGTTGTGCGTGGGCGAAACCAGGATGAGCCCGCGCGAATCGAGAATTTCCGGGTAGAGAAAGGACATGCCGTCCGTAAGCCCGGTGCAGATCTTGTCCTTTCTGCACCGTTCGCAGCCGATGCAGCCCTGCAAGGACACGTCGCGCAGGTGCAGGCCGTGGGTCTCGACCTCGCGACTTGCAGCGCCCCTCAGCATGGATTCGAGCAGGATGTCGGAGTTGCCGCCTTTTCTCGGGCTGCCGCCGATGCCCAGGATCTTGTTCTGGGGCGGCTCAAGGTCGACGCCTTTGCGCATCAGGCGTTGCATCGCGTTCATGGTTGGTTTTCCTTGGGTTGCGAGAGGATGGTGCGTCAAGCGTAGGTATATTGGATACACAACCATCCCGGAGCTGTCGACACGCGCGATCGCGGCGTGGATGCCGGGCTGTGGCTGCCCTGGCGACCAGTATCGGCGGGGCGGGGATTGCGTAATGAAAGAATCGGGAGAAAATCATGCCGGAAACGGATCTGTATAGACGCGTCGGCGCCGTGTGCGCCATTCCTTTGAATCAGGTCGAAAGCGTGGTCGAACTGCTGGACGAGGGCGGGACGGTGCCGTTCATCGCCCGCTATCGCAAGGAGCGCACCGGGGGGCTCGACGAGGTGGCCATCCAGAACGTTCGTGACGCGCTGGAAGCGGCGCGAGAGCTGGACAAGCGCCGCGAGTCCATTCTCGACAGCCTGCGCGGGCGCGATCTGCTGAGCGCGGAGCTGGAGCGGGCCGTGCTGCGGTCCGCGACCCTGGCCGAGCTGGAGGACGTCTATCTGCCGTACCGCCCCAAGAAGCGCACCCGAGCGACCATGGCCAGGGAGCGGGGGCTTGAACCCCTGGCCCAGGCGATTCTGACCGGAAAAATCGATCTCCAGGTCACTGCCGCCGGATTTGTGAACTTGGAGTTGGGCGTGCCCGACGCACAGGCCGCGCTGGCCGGGGCGCAGGATATCATCGCCGAGCAGGTCAGCGAGGATCGCCGCTGCCGCGAGGGCATGCGCAGGCTTTTCGCCGCCGGGGGCGTCATCGCCTCCGCCGTGCGCAAGGGCAAGGACGAGGAGGGGGAAAAGTACCGCGATTACTTCGACTGGCGCGAGGCCGCGCGCACCGCTCCGGGACACCGCATCCTGGCCATGCTGCGCGGGGAGCGGGAAAAGATTCTTTCCCTGTCCCTGCGCCCGGATCAGGATCAGGCCCTTGCCGGTCTGGCCCGGCTCTTTCCCGTTCCCCAAGGCCCTTGCGGCGCGGTGGTGCGGGAAGCCGTGGCCGACGGGTATGCCCGGCTGCTGGCTCCGTCCCTGGAGACGGAGCTGTGGGGTGAACTGAAGGCCAAGGCCGATGCCGAGGCCATCGGCGTATTCGCAGCCAATCTGCGCGAGCTGCTTCTGGCTCCGCCGCTGGGGCCCCGCCGCATTCTGGCTCTCGATCCGGGTCTGCGCACCGGGGCCAAGCTCGTCTGCCTGGACGAGCAGGGGAACCTCTTGCACTGGCAGACGATTTTTCCGGTCGGCGGGAAAGGGCAGGCCGAGGAGGCGGGGCGGGTCGTCACCGCGCTGGTCAAGACCCACTCCGTGCAGGCCATTGCCGTTGGCAACGGCACGGGCGGCCGGGAAACCGAGACTTTCGTGCGGAGTCTGAATCTGCCGGCCCAGGTGGACGTCATTCTGGTCAACGAGGCCGGAGCCTCGGTCTATTCGGCCTCGGAGATCGCCAGGCGTGAATTCCCGGATCTGGACCTGACCTACAGGGGCGCTGTGTCCATCGGTCGCAGGCTCATGGACCCGCTGGCCGAGCTGGTCAAGATCGATCCCAAGTCCATCGGCGTCGGCCAGTACCAGCATGATGTGGATCAGGGAGCCCTGAAGAAGAGCCTGGGTGATGTGGTCGTGTCCTGCGTCAATCAGGTCGGCGTGGACGTGAACACGGCCAGCCCCGAGCTTCTGGCCCATGTTTCGGGCCTGGGCCCGGTTTTGGCTGCCAACGTGGTCGAGCATCGGCGGGAAAACGGGCCTTTCACGGATCGCAAAGGCCTTCTCAAGGTCAAGCGTCTGGGACCCAAGGCCTTTGAGCAGTGCGCGGGATTTTTGCGCAT
The DNA here is from genome assembly GCA_050252955.1 of Desulfomicrobium sp. Taxonomy (GTDB): domain Bacteria; phylum Desulfobacterota; class Desulfovibrionia; order Desulfovibrionales; family Desulfomicrobiaceae; genus Desulfomicrobium. The sequence continues at coordinate 173,871 of JBFWJY010000002.1, read as the reverse complement.
CCGGGATGGAAAGAATCCTCTCGACGGCAGCGCCATCCATCCCGAGCGCTACGCGCTGGTGGGGCGCATGGCCAAGGACGCGGGCTGCGGTGTGGCGGAGCTGCTGAATGACCCCGAAGTCCGCCGCCGTGTCGATCCCGCACGCTACGTGGACGCCGAGGTGGGTTTGCCGACCTTGCGCGACATCATGGTGGAGCTGGAAAAGCCCGGCCGTGATCCCCGGCCCCCTTTTCAAGTCTTCCGCTTCGCCGACATCCACGACATCGCGGACCTGCATCAGGGCATGACCGTGCCGGGCATCGTGACCAACGTGACGCGTTTCGGGGCCTTCGTGGACGTGGGCGTGCATCAGGACGGGCTGGTGCACATCAGCAACCTGGCCGACCGCTACGTGCGCGACCCCTCGGAAGTGGTCCGCACGGGCCAGCAGGTGCAGGTCACGGTGCTCGAAGTGGACGTGAAGCGCCGCCGCATCGGCCTGTCCATGCGCGCAATCTGAACGCACCGAATCACCCCGACTAGCCCATCCCCCAAGAGCGGGTGCAGGGGGCGCGCCCCCTGCCCGCCGGAGGCATCCTCTTCTTTCCCCTACGACCCGCCCGGCCGGTTGGCCAGCCAGACCCCGGAGATGACCATGGCGCCGCCCGTGAGCAGGGCGGAGGTCACGGGTTCGTCCAGGATGAGGTAGCCCATGGCGATGGCGAAGACGGGTACGAGGTTGATGAAGATGCCGGCGCGGGCGGCGCCGATGGCGCGGATGCCGGCGTAGTACCAGGTGAAGGCCACGCCCGTGGCCACGACGCCCAGGAAGAGGATGTTGCCCCAGTCTACGAGGCTTGCGCGGGCGATGTCGCCCGGCAGGCCGTGGGTCAGGGCCGGGACGACGAGCATGAGGGTGCCCAGGATGCAGGACCATGTCACGGCCATGAGCGGGTTCACCCGTTTCATGACCCGGCTGCCGGCCACGGAGTAGGCGGTCCAGGCCGCCACGCAGCCCAGGATCATGAGATCCCCGTGGGACAGGCCTCCTTGGAAGAGTTTCAGCGGGTTCCCTCCGGACAGGACGATGGAGGCGCCGGTCAGGGACAGCAGGGTCCCCGCGATCTTGCCCCGCGTCAGCCGCTCGCCGAGCATCAGGGCCGAGATGATGCTGATGATGACGGGCACGGAGGCGATGATCAGCGCCGCGCGCCCGGCGGGGACGGTTTTGAGGCCCGTGAAGAAGAAGGCGTTGTAGAGGAATATGCCGGTCAGGCCCAAAAACGCCACGGGCAGGATGTCTTTTTTCGGCAGGGCCGGAAAGGAGCCGTTCACGCGCCAGGACCAGAACAGCAGGAAGGCCGAGGCCGTGACGAAGCGCAGCAGCGCGGCGGAGAAGGGCCCCATGTCCTGGGCCAGGACGCGGCCGGAGATCCAGGTCGCGCCCCAGAAGAAGACCGAGCCGACGAGTTTGGCGTAGACGAGCATGAACGGTCCTTGTGCGTGAATCGTGATGCGTTTTGCGTTGGAAAGAGTGGTTGCTTACTCCCGAAGGGGAGGGGCTTCAAGGGGGCGCACGGGGCAAAATCGGTTTTGAAATGACTTGCCCCGCGCCCCGGGTATTTGGTAGACACGGTTTGCACCGTTTGTAAAATCAATGAACCGTAAATATTTCAGGAGGAAACCATGACTGTAAAACTGTCCAAGGAAGAACGCAGGGCAAATGTCGTCGACGCTTTGAACCAGGCCCGGGCCATGGAGCTTTTCGCCATCACCCAATACATGAACCAGCATTACGGCCTGGACAGCATGGATTACGGCGAGCTGGCCGCCAAGATGAAGCTCATCGCCATCGACGAGATGCGTCATGCCGAGATGTTCGCCGAGCGCATCAAGGAGCTGGGCGGAGAGCCGACCACGTCCTACGAGGGGGACCTGAAAAAGGCGCAGGACGTGCGCGCCATCTATCCCTATGACGCGGTTCTCGAAGACGACACCATCGACATCTACAGCCAGTTTCTGCTGACCTGCCGCGACAACGGCGACGCCATCAGCGCCAAGCTCTTCGAGACCATCATCGAGGAGGAGCAGGCTCACATGAACTATTTCGAGAACGTGGGCACGCACATCGAGACCCTGGGCGATACCTACCTCTCCAAGATCGCGGGCACCTCCGCCTCCACCGGCCCCTCCACCAAGGGCTTTCTGATCAGCGGCGGCAACTGATCCGAGCCGCGCACGGCCTTGCCTGGCGCATGGGTGCATTACCCGTGCGCCTTTTTTGTTTTGGGCCAACGTTCACGGCGAGCGTTTTTTGCGCGTCGCGCCGGGCCAAGGCTTGACCGGGGAATGTTTCCGGGCCAATTTGTCGGCGGCCTGCAAGCGTGGAGGCCTGTTGTACAGCGTTTTGCGAAAATCGAATCCATTGACCCTGAACTCAGACGGGAGAGCAGATGTCCAAATTGCCGGAGATTTCATCGGTGCGTGAACTGCGTTACGGTCGGGACCCCTATCTTGACGCCTGGCTGCTGCATTTCATGACCGAGAACAACATCGAGCCCACGGTCAATCCGGCGGAAAACGCCCAGCAGGAACAGTTGCGCTTCATGGTCGATGTGGACGACGATCAGGTCTTCGTGCCCTGTTCGGACGAGATGTTCGAAAATCTGCTGCATACCAGGCTGTCTTCGACCTTGCGCCAGGAATACCGGGAAAAGTGGCGCATGCTGGTGCATCTGGCGCGCATCAACATCAAGGATCGCTACACCCGGCGCAAGATTTTCGCCCTGTCCCGGCACAAGGTGCGGCAGGTGCTGCATGCCCCGTTTCTGATTCCCTCGCGCTTCCTGAAGCAGCTTTTGACCATATTCATGGCCATGAGCGGAGTCCACGACCCGCAGCGCACGGAAAAACGCCTGGCCAACAAGCGCGCCCTGGATTTCATGACCAGTCCGGACATGAACCGGCTCCTCTACGCCTGCCCGGATTCCAACCTGGGCTGCTCCTCCATCAAGCATTTGCGCTGGGAACTGGATCTGCTCGAAATGGCCCGGCTGTGCCGCATGTCCCTGCGCTCCCGGATCTGGGAGAAACCGGCCTCGGTTCGGGAAGACAGCGCCTTTTTCGAAGAGATCTGCGCCCCCTGGCCGGAGTTCGCCGAGACCATGACCAGGATCATGGGGCCCGAAAGCCAGCAGAAGAAACTCAAGATCCTGTATTTGCCGGGTTCCAGCGGCGGGATCATCTTCGACCTGCGCCTGATCCGCGTGCTCATCCGTCTGGGTCACAAGGTCATCCTGGCCCTCAAGGAGGGCTATTGCCTGGACAGCCCGGTGATCTGGGACGTGGAGCACGACAGTTCCCTGCAGGAGGCGCTGGGGGAGGCCCTTTTCGTCGAGAACAGCCGCATGAGCAAGAACGAGCTGTTGCGGGCCCAGCGCGAGAGCCCCTTGCTGGTCATTTCCGACGGCACCCGCGAACGCCTCAACCTGTGGCGGACCAGCGTGACCTTCGCCCGCTCCTGGAAGGAGGCCGATCTGGTCATCGCCAAGGATTTTCCCCATCATCGCCGCCTGATCAAGAATTCGCACCTCTTCACCCGCGACATCCTCTGCCTGTACCAGGACCGCGACGGGCTGGACCAGATCCGCTTCAAGGAGAAATCCCCGCGCGTGACCAAGATCACCGAACCGCAGATCGTGGCCCAGGCCGACTCCATCATCGCGCAGATGCGCGTGGCCCGGGGCATGGGCCGTCAGGTCATGTTCTACAGCGCCATCATCGGCAGCATCCCGGGCCAGACCAAGGTGGCCTTGGGCGTCGTGAACACCTTTGTCGGGCATCTGCGTTCCAGGCACGCCAACCTGCTGATCATCAACCCGGCCGAGCATTTCGTGGAGGGCATGGACGGGGACGACCTGATGTACATGTGGGAACGGGTCCAGCGTAGCGGGTATATCGATGTCTGGCGGTTCCAGACCGTGGCCGACATCGAGACCAGTTTCGAACTGATGAGCCAGGCCGTCCCGGCCGAATGGCACGGCAAGGATTCGACCTTCTCCACGGGTTGCACCAAGGAGATGCACATCGCCCTCGACATGCAGGGCAAGCACCCCGAGATGCAGATCATCGGGCCGGAACCCAAGCGCTTCTTCCGGCGCATGGAATACGGGGTGGGCAAGTATTTCGATGCGCGAATCCCGGACAAGGGCCGCGGCCTGTGAGAACGCTGCTCGTCATCCTGGGCCTGGCCCTGCTGTGCGCCTGCGCGGCTCCGGGCTCCAGACCGGTTTTGGTGGAGCGCGCGCCCCGCCCGGATCTTTCGGCCCGGTTGGCGGCCGCCGCGATCGGGCATGAAGACGCGCTGTTGGCCGCCATCGACCGCTCCCTGGCGTACGTCCGCACGCGTCCCGCGGACAGGGCGGCCTTTGGCCCGGATGGCCCGGCTGCCACCTGGGGCGACATGGCCGCGTCCCTGGAGCGGCTGCGCGGCGTCGTGCCCCGGCTCGCGGAGGACCCCGGCCTGCTGGACCGGGAGTTCTCATGGTTGCAGGTTCGGCCCGACCCGCTCATGACCGGTTACTACGAGCCGGAGATGGACGGCAGCCTCGAACCCGATCCGCGTTACCCCGTGCCCATATACGGCCTTCCGAAGGGATTGCGCACGGCGGATCTGGGCGGGTTTCATCCGCGTTGGAAAGGGCAGACCCTGACCTACCGGCTGGAAGGGCGGTCCATAGCCCCCTTTTTCTCGCGGGAAGAGATCGACACCCATGGCGCCCTGGCCGTCACCGAGACGCCCATCGCCTGGACCGCCGACGCCGTAGATGTCTTCTTTCTCCAGGTGCAGGGTTCGGGCCGGCTGCGTCTGCCCGACGGCTCGGTGCGTCATGTGCTCTACGCGGGCAAGAACGGGCGCGAATATGTTTCTTTGGGCAAGGTCATGATCGAGCGCGGCCTGATTCCCGCGGAGGAAATGTCCATGCAGCGCATCAGGGCCTATCTGCGCGAGCATCCCGGCGCGGTGCGGGAACTTTTGAACACCAACCCCAGCTATGTTTTTTTCCGTCTGGCACAGGACGGGCCGCTCGGGGCCATGGGGCGGACATTGACGCCGATGGTCAGCATGGCTACTGATTCAGCCTTTCTGCCCCTTGGCGCGATCCTGGCGGTGGAAACCGTCCTGCCGGGCGGCGACGAGGCGAAGACGGCCTTTCTGGGGCTGGCCCAGGATCGGGGCGGAGCCATCAAGGGCAGCCGTCTGGATCTTTTCTGCGGAGCGGGGGAGCGGGCCGAATTTCTGGCCGGACATCTCCAGGCCTCAAGCCGCGTCTATCTCCTGCTCAAAAAAGAGGAATAATCATGCATACATTCGACCCTCAGGCCCTGAAGGACCTCTTGCGCGAGGCTGCCGCGGCGCAGCTGGAGAGCGTCGCCCGCTGGCATGAGGAAGAGCCCCCGGCGGACCTTCCGGCGGCGCCGGGCGATGGGCTGGTGGAACTGGCGCTGCGCCAGCACCTCAAGAATTTCCTGCTCTGGCACGTCGAGGACAGGGCCCGGCGCAAGGACGTGGATGACGGCGTGATCACGGCCTGCAAGCGCGAGATCGACGGGCTCAACCAGCAGCGCAACGATCTCATGGAGCAGGTCGACGCCTGGCTGGTGCGGGCCGTCGCGACCTTTGCCGCCCAGAAGAGTCTGTCCGAGTCGTCGCGGCGCTTCAACACCGAGACCCTGGGCGCGGCCCTGGACCGTCTTTCCATCCTGAGCCTCAAGATTTTTCACATGCGCGAACAGACCGAGCGCGAGGATGTGGACGCCGGGCACCTTGAGAACTGCCGGGGCAAGCTGACCCTGCTCGAAGCCCAGCACGGGGATCTCTGCCGCTCCATTCTGGAGCTGGTCGACGACTACGCCCTGGGCCTGAAGAGCCCCAAGGTCTATTTTCAGTGCAAAATGTATAACGATCCGGCCCTCAACCCGGAACTGTACGCCGCCAGGCCTGTCGCGGGCTGACGCGGGAAGGAGTCCGTATGCGCGATTACGAAGTGGTCATCGGCCTTGAGGTCCATGCCCAGCTTAAGACCAAGAGCAAGATATTCTGTTCCTGTTCGACCGAGTTCGGGGCCGGTCCCAACGAGAACACCTGTCCGGTCTGCACGGGCATGCCGGGCATGTTGCCGGTGCTCAACGCCCGGGCCGTGGAATACGCGGTCAAGATGGCCATGGCCGTGGATTGCACCGTCAATCGCCGCTCCCTTTTCGCCCGCAAGAACTATTTTTATCCCGACCTGCCCATGGGCTACCAGATTTCGCAGTTCGAGCTGCCTGTGGCCGAGCATGGCCACATCGTCATCCATACGGACAAGGGCGAGAAGCGCATCGGCATCACCCGCATCCACATGGAGAACGACGCGGGCAAGAACATCCATTCCGCCACGGACAACGCCTCCTACGTGGACTTGAACCGCGCCGGGGTGCCGCTGATCGAGATCGTCAGCGAGCCTGACATGCGTTCCGCCGAGGAGGCGGTGGCCTACCTGAAGAGCCTGCGCGCCATTCTGGTCTACCTCGGCATCTGCGACGGCAACCTTGAGGAAGGGAGCTTCCGCTGCGACGCCAACGTCTCCATCCGTCCGCGCGGACAGAAGGAATTCGGCACCAGGGCCGAACTCAAGAACATGAATTCCTTCCGCAACATCCAGCGCGCCATTGAATACGAGGTCGAGCGGCAGATCGATCTGGTCGAGGACGGGGACCAGGTGGTGCAGGAGACGCGCCTTTTCGACGCGGCCAAAGGCGTGACCCGCTCCATGCGCGGCAAGGAGGAGGCGCACGACTACCGCTACTTTCCCGATCCCGACCTCTTGCCCCTGATCATCGGGGAAGAGCAGATGGTGAAGTGGCGCTCCGAGTTGCCGGAACTGCCCGAGGCCCGTTACCGTCGATTCCAGGAGGCTTTGGGCCTGCCCGAATACGACGCCCAGGTCCTGACGGCGGAAAAGGAGGTGGCGGACTATTTCGAGGCCGCCCTGGCGGCCTACAATGAACCCAAGAAGATTTCGAACTGGGTCATGGGCGAGGTCATGCGCGAGCTGAACGATCGCGGGGTGACGCTGGCCGAGTGCAGGCTTTGCCCCGGCGATCTGGGCAAGTTGGTCAAACTGGTCGATGATGGCCTTGTCAGCGGCACCATCGCCAAGAACGTGTTCAAGGAGCTTTTCGAAACCGGCGGCGACCCCGAGGCCCACGTCAAGGCCAAGGGCCTGGCGCAGATTTCGGACACCTCGGCCATCGAGGGGCTGGTGGACGAGGTGCTGGCCGAGAATCCGTCCGAGGTGGAGCGATACAAGGGCGGGGACAAGAAACTGACCGGCTTCTTCGTCGGCCAGGTCATGAAGAAATCCAAAGGCAAGGCCAATCCGGGTCTGGTCAACCAGCTGTTGGCGAAAAAACTCGGTTAGGCTAAAGCGTCAGACCTCGCAAAAACAAAACGGGCGGCCCAAGGGTCGCCCGTTTGCGTTTTGAACGGAGGGATGCTGCAAACGGTGTGAGATATCATGAGAAGTCATCCCCGCGAAGGCGGGGATCCATGCATTTTTCCGGCATGCTGAAAACACTGGATCCCCGCCTTCGCGGGGATGACACGTGGTGGCGCGAGGCGCCTTCGCATCGGCAATCGTCTTCGATCAAAAACGAAGTCTCCTACCGCTGCATCAGCGCCGCCGTGAGCTTCGCGGCATTGACCATGTCCTCGACGCGGATGAATTCATCCGTGGTGTGCACCCGGTTCATGCCGATGCCCAGATTGATGCAGGACAGGCCCTTGCCGGAGAAGATGTTGGCGTCGCTGCCTCCGCCGGTCCCCTTGACCGCGACGGTCAGGTTCAGGTCGTTGCAGGCGTGCAGGGCGCGATGCAGGAGTCTGCTGTCGGCGGAGACGTCCATGGCCGGATAGGAGATTTCGTGGCTGAAATCGAAACTCCCGCCCAATTCCTGGCAGGCCGTGACGCAGCACAGGCGCATGTGTTCGATCTGGGCCATGAGCTTGGCGTTGTTCTGGGAGCGGGCCTCACCTGTCAAGGTGACGCAGTCGGGTACGATATTGGTCTGCCCTCCGCCCTCGATGCGGCCCAGGTTGGCCACGGTCTCCTCGTCGATGCGCAGGAGCTGCATGCGGCTGACTGCGCTCGCGGCCATCTGGATGGCGCTCACGCCCTTTTCGGGCTCGATCCCGGCGTGGGCCGAGCGGCCGTGAAACGTGATGGCCACGCCCGCTTTGGACGGCGCGCGGACAATGATGGTGCCCACGTCTCCGCTGGAGTCGAGGACCACGATTTCCTTGGCCTTGATCCGGGAAAAATCCAGGTGTTTGGCCCCGAACATCCCCGCTTCCTCGCAGACCGTGAACAGCAGAAACAGCTCCGGGTGGGGGAGTCCGGCTTCCTCCAGATGAAAGAGGGCTTCCAGAATGGCGCTGATGCCCGCCTTGTCGTCACCGCCCAGGACCGTGTTCCCGGCGGAGCGGATCACTCCGTCGGCCAGGACGGGTTCGACGCCGAGGCAGGGCTCGACGCAGTCCATGTGCGCGGAAAAGGCCATGGCGTCGCCGGGGCCGGTGGCGGGCACGCGGACAATGACATTGCCCGAGTCGCCGCCGAAAAACGAACCCGCGTTGTCCACGTGGATATCGTAGCCGCGTGGCGTGAGCAGGCGGCAGAGGTGGTCGGCGACGGCCTTTTCCCGCCCGGAGGGGCTGTCGATGCGGACCAGGTCGAGGAATGTGTTTGTCAAACGGCTTGAATTTATCATATATGTGAGCTTTCCTTATGACTGCGGATAGCCTCGATCATTGCTTTTTGAATGAAAAAGGTCAACAAGTCAGGGACTGTCCGGGAACCCCGCATTGTTTTTTTTCAGCCTTGCGCAAGACGCATGGAAATTCGGGAAATTCAGCGAAACACAGAGGTGTATGTGGAGGAAAGACACATGGTTGAAACGCACAGTAGGTTCATGGGCTATCTGCTTTGGATTTTCGGATTTACCGGCGCCCACCGCTTCTATTACGGACGGCCCATCTCCGGGACGATCTATTTCTTCACCCTGGGACTTCTCTTCATCGGCTGGATCGTGGACCTCTTCCTCATTCCCTCCATGGAGCGCACGGCCGCGTTGCGCTTTCGGCCTGGCCGCATCGACTATTCCCTGGCCTGGATCCTGCTCACGTTTCTGGGCATTCTGGGAGTGCATCGCATGTACATGGGCAAGTGGATCACGGGCATCCTCTACATGCTGACCGGAGGGTTTTTCCTGATCGGATATGTCTATGATTTCTGGACGTTGAATGACCAGATCACGGTCATAAACGCCAGCAACGGCTAGGCGGCCCGGCTTCGCGGGCTCTTTTCTCGCGTTCAGTCCGCGGGCCTTGAGAACCATTTGGTTTTCAGGGCCCGCAATTCTCCCTGGGCTTCCATGTCCCGCAGGGCGCGGTTGATTTTTTCCAGCAATTCGGGATGCCCTTTGCGCAGGGCGATGGCCACCTCGGACCCGGGGTCAGGATTGGTCAACACTCGGACCGCGAATCCCCGTTCACGGGCCAGGTATATGCCGACCTCAAGGGGCATGACGGCCGCCACCGTGCGCCCCGTGGCCAGAAGCTCCATGGACTCCGCCTTGGTTTCGGTCTGCATGATCCGCAAGTTCCGATGGATGCCCAGATCCTTCCAGAGCAGCTCCACAAAGGAATGCCTGTCGCCGGTTATGAACTGCCCATAGAGGTCTTCGATCTTGGTGGCGGAGCTGTTCGCGGGCACGAAGACCACGTCGTGGCGTTGGGCGTAGGGGATGGAGAATTCGAAATAATCATTGCGGAACGCGTTGATCTCCATGCCCGTGATCATGTCGATTTTTTCAAACCGCAACAGGTTCAAGATAGTGTCCCAGTTTCCCTGCTCGAAGCGGACTCGGGTGGCGATCCGGGCGCAGACGGCGGCGGCCACCTCGACGTCGAATCCGGTCGCCTGTCCGTCACGGGTGAACTGGTACGGGGGGAATCCGGCCGCGACGCCGCAGACCAGGGCGTGGTCCCGGGGCAGGGCCGGGCTCGCGCTCAAAAGAAGTGACAGCCAGACAAGAAAGACGATCCGGATCATGCGCTCTCCACAGGAATCGAAGGATACTTCCAGGCACCTTTACACAATGCGTGGGGTTTGAACAAGGCCGGACCATGGGATGCGGCGGCAAACCGTGCCGGCCTGCCGCCCTGAAACGGAAAACCCGGCGGGGCCGGGTTTGTATCGAGAGGTTGTTGAAAAATTCAAAATTCGCAGGACGTATCAAAAATGGCGAGATGCAAGGAAGCGAAAAAATCCAGGACGCGCAGTGTATTCTCGCATACATAAGCGGTCTGGATTTTTTCGCTGACGCGGCAGATTGCCATTTTGGGGCGGCCTGCTAGTCGTGATCGGGGTTGAGGATCGTCTTGTCGAGCACGACAACCGCTCCGATGAGCAGGATGACGAACGCGATGAACGAGAAAAATCCGAATCCGCCCGATTCGGCGGCCTCCGCCTCGGCGTGTTCGGCTGCCGGGGCCTCCTTCGCGACTGTCGTGTGCTGGTCCGCGTCTGGCGCGGGTGCGTCCTTGGCAGGTTCATCATGGGTGGCCGGCTCGGCGTGCGCAGGCTGTGCGTGGTCTTCCACGGCGGCATGGGCTGCCGGAGGCTCCACGCCCAGAATTTCGGTCTGCCGGGGATGGGTTCCAAGCACGGTCACCTTGCCGGTCAGGATGTCGTAAACCGCGCCGACCACGACGACCCTGCCGTCCTTGGCCCGGTCGGCGATGGCGTGGCTCTTGGTCAGGAGGTCCTCGACGGCCAGCCAGACGTTGGCTTCAATGGCCTTGACGATCAGTTCCGGCGTTTCGACGTCGGGGTGGTCATGGCGGGCCTTCTCCACCGCCGGAACGATGTTGTCCACCAGTTCGGGGATGCTGCCGTGCACTTCGGCTCCCGTGGTCACCGCCGTGACGGCTCCGCAGTAGGAGTGTCCAAGGACCATGAGCACCGGGGTGCCCAGGTGATCCACGCCGTACTCGGCGGAGCCGATTTCGTCGGTGTCGGCCACATTGCCCGCGACCTTGATCACGAACAGGTCGCCCACCCCCTGGTCGAACAGGATCTCCACCGGGACCCGAGAGTCGGAACAGGCGATGACGGTGGCATACGGCGCCTGCCCTTCGGTGGTGGTCAGCAGGCGGCGGGAGAAGCTGGTGTTGGGGTGGGTCATCTGCCCCAGCGCGAACCGCAGGTTGCCTTCGGCCAGCATCTTCAGACCGTTTTCGGGGCTGACGGGATGGGCTGCGGGAGCCGAGGCCATGCCCGCAATGGGGACAAGAACAAGCAGAAAGGCCAGGACAAGACGTTTGATGAACATGTTTGAACCCCTGTTTGAAAGTTTGTGGTGAGCAGTCGGGCTGCGCGTGGCGCATGTGTTCCGCTTGGGAAAACTTTCTCAAGATTAGCCCAGCCGCAGGGATATTTCAAGGATTCTTGGCGGTGAAAGTTTCATTTTCCGGATTTGCGACGCGCAGGGCCGGGAAACGAAAAACGGCGCGCGGCCAGGGCCGCACGCCGTAATGCAGTGCCGTGATTGTGATGGAAGGCTAGGACTTGAGCACGGTCTTGTCCATGAACACGACCGTGCCGACAAGGGCGACAACGAACAGCAGGACAAGCATGAAACCGGAACCGCCGGACTTCTGCGCGTCCGCGTCCGCCTCCGGGGCGTGCGCGGCCGCGTCGGCCTCCTGATGAACGGGGGGCGCGTCCTCGCCGACTGTCGTCGCGGCGCCCTCGTGTCCTTCCTCCACCGCCGCCGCGTCCTGGGCCTTGGATTCGGCTGCGACCGGGGCGTCCTCGGCGACGGGTTCGACGGCGTTTTCCGAAACGGCTTCCGGGGCGGCTTCGGACGGCGCACCGAGCAGGTACTGGCCGACCAGGGTTTGCAGTTCTGGGTGCGCGCCCAGAACCCTCACGCTCCCGCTTTCCGCGTCAAGCACAGCGCCGAGCGCAAAGACCTGTCCCTTGAGCACGGCATGAATCAGCGCCGGAGAGGCTTCCAGGATGCCGGCATACGCCGTCCACACCGCGTTCTCGTTCAGTCCGAGCACCATGACCAGCGGCGCGGCAAGGTCGGAGTCCTGAACCGCAAGGTTGGTGTCCGGTCCGAATTCACCCTCGGGCTTGACCACGACAAGTTTCGATTCGGGCAGGCCGAAAAGGTCGGACACGGGCGTGTCGATGGCCGGATCGGCGACGACGATGGCTGCGGGTGCGCCTTCAAGGGTTTTTTCCAGGGCGTATTTTTCATTGCCGAGAGTCAGCGCCTTGAGGGCGGACTCGGGAGCGGAGGCCAAGGCGGAAGCGGCAACGGCACAAAGCAGTACCGTCAGGGAGAGGATTCTTTTCATTTACGGTTTCCTTGTTGTGATGAAGTTTGTGGTTGAGCTTCCGGATCCAGGTCGTTTCCGGAGCACAGGCCTTGTTTGTATGCGTCGATGGCGTCCTTGTGCGCGCTGGCCGAGACATCGCTCCCGCAGTACATGCAGGTTATGCGGGCCACCGCTCACCTGCCCGTGATCCGCGCCGGTTGGCCGCAGATCGGGCAGGGGATGGTGTCATCGTGGGGTGCGGCCATCATCTTTCCAGCTGCTGGATTCCTTCCACCACCCAATGGCTGCCGCCGCCGGTTTCGTAGCGGCTGAAATGCCAGGCTTCGCGGACCTGTTCCGCCGGAGCGGAGGCTGAATCCTCGCGCAGCATGGTGTCGAAGAGGACGGTGGCGATGGTCTGATTGCCCAGGGTTTTGACTTCCAGGAGCGAGGCTTCCAGAAGCAGGATTTCCGTCCTGCCCGGATTGGGATCGGAAGCCGCCTGGTTCTCGATCTCGGCGAAAACTTCCGCCGAGGTGAACTGCTTCAGGTCATCCAGATCGCGAGCGTCCCAGGAGGCCTGGAGGCGGGTATAGGCGGCTTTGGCTCCCTCAAGGAAATCCTTGGCGTCAAATCCTGCCGGGTAGTGGGGAGCGGCGGACGCGGTCTGGTGCTGGGAGGCGCGCAGGGTGCTCCAGGCGTCGCGGTTTGGATCGTGCGCCTGCGATGGGCCTCCGGCGGTCTGAGTGGCCGGTTGGCGACTGCGCAGAAAACGCATCAGCAGGAAAAGGCCGCCTCCGATCAGGAGAATGTCGATGAACGAAATTCCGGAAAAACCGCCGCCGAAAAAGAGGGAGCCAAGCAGGCCACCCATGAGCATCCCGCCGAGCATTCCGCCGAACATGCCGCGTCCGCCCATGGGGGACGCGCCGGGAGCGGCCTGCTGCGTGGGCGAGGAAGCGGGCGCGGAGGGTTTTTGGTAGCTTTTGGAATAGGACGGCCTGCTCCCGAACGAGCCGCCACCGCCCAGGCGTCTGGCATCGGCGAAATCGGGCATGGTCAACACTACGAGGCAAACGCTCAGAACGAGGGCTCCCAGGAATGAGAATTTTGTCACAAGTCCTCCGTGATGAGTTTGATCCCGTAACCGATATGGGCACGGGAAGGAAACTGGAAACATGAATGCGCGTTATCGGTGAATATAATGGCCCGATGCGAATGGGGAAGGGCTGTGCGCGTGGAAGAAGGGCCAAATATAAAAAAAAAGGCAGGGGCGAAAATTTCGCACCTGCCAGGGAAGCCGGGTACCCGAAAACAACTGTTACCGCTGCTTCCTTTCGGACCTGACGGGGTTGGCAGCGTTTCCGCCACCCGGCTTCCCTTTCATTTTTCAAAATGGCGGAGAGGAGAGGATTCGAACCTCCGGTACCCGTTGAGGTACACACACTTTCCAGGCGTGCGCCTTAAGCCAGACTCGGCCACCTCTCCGCGTTCGGGAAAAACGTCTCTATGTCAGAGCACTTGGTTTGGCAAGGGAAAAATTGCCCGATTTACGAATTTCGATCCAAAGACAGCCGGTTCCAGACACATGAACCGGTTTGTTCGCCTCGACGAATTCCAAAGCGTGTTTGTGAGGGACGCATTGAGACCCCAAACACCCCGTGGAGGAGATCAGATATGTCCTTTCACCCATGCCTGGATCTGGCCCGTAGGCATGGCCCCGGCCGTACGCGCGGTTTCGCGGCCATGGCGGAAGAGGACCAGGCTGGGCACGGACTGGATGGCGAACCGGGAAGGCACGGCGCGTTGCGCTTCCGTGTCCATTTTGGCCAGCACGACCTGCCCCTGGAGGGCCGCGGCCGCCTGGGCAAAGGCGGGAGCCATCATCTTGCATGGCCCGCACCAGGGCGCCCAGAAATCGACGAGCACGGGCAGGGTGGAACGGGAAACGAAACGCTCGAAGGTCTGATCCGTAAGGTCGACGGGATGGGCGGGCAGAAGGGGCGTGGCGCATTTGGCGCAGACCGGGTTCTGGCGCATGCGTTCGCTCAGCACGGCATTGACGGTCTGGCAGTTCGGGCAGACGGCATGTATTTTTTCCATGAGGATGGCCTCCGGTTTGTGGTGCGTTGGAACGTAGTGGAAATAAGCATGTTTAAGCGCGGGGCAAGATTGAAGAAGGAAATGGTGAGGGTGCGGCAGGCGGCCCGTTGTCGACATGGCCCTCGGCCCCGTCGGAACTCCTTCGCTGGCCTCGTAGAGTTGCATCGTTGCGTGCAGGGCGGGAAGTCTGGGCAGGATGTCCGGCAACGATGCAACAAACGATGCCTGGCTCAGTCAAACAGCCGACGAGGCCGAGGGCCATGCCGACAACGGGCCTTGGGGTGCTGGTGGTGTGCGTGTGATTGATGATTCGCTGCTGGAAGATGGATTCCCATTTGCGTGCAGGGCGGATGATCTGGGCCGTGTTCTAGGCACCGCTCCAATTCCCCTCCTGCCAAGGAGGGGTGCCCGAAGGGCGGGGTGGTTGCCTCTTGCTCGGCGGACGAATCAAAGAGAGACAAGGCGCCACGAATAAAAAACCCTCCGATTGGAGGGCGTTTCGTGGGCGCGGTCAAGGGCATCAGATGCCCATGATGTTGTATCCCGAATCCACGTAGATGACCTCGCCGGTGATGGCGCGGGACAGGTCCGAGGCCAGGAAAAGACCGGTCTTGCCGACGTCTTCTTGGATAATGTTGCGGCGCAGGGGGGCGCGTTCCTCGATGGTGGAGAGGATGGTCTTGAAGCCGGAGATGCCGGACGAGGCCAGGGTTTTGAGCGGCCCGGCGCTGATGGCGTTGACGCGGATGCCTCGCTCGCCCAGGTCCATGGCCAGGTAGCGCACGCTGCATTCCAGCGCGGCCTTGGCCACGCCCATGATGTTGTAATTGGTGATGACCTTTTCCGCTCCGTAGTAGGTCATGGCCATGACGGAGCCGTTGTCGCTCAGCAATGGGTCGAACGCCTTGCACAGAGCCACCAGGGAGTAGGCCGAGATGTCCATGGCCAGGTGGAATCCTTCGCGGGAGGTGTCCACGTAGCGCCCTTTCAGGTCGTCGCGGTTGGCGAAGGCCACGGAATGCACGAGGATGTCGAAACCGCCCCATTTCTCCTTCACGATCCCGGCGGATTCGGCGATGGCCGCGTCGCTTGAGACGTCGCACTGGAACATGAAGTCGCTGCCGAGTTCCTCGTGGATGGGTTCGACCCGTTTCTTGAGCGCCTCGCCCGCGTAGCTCAGGGCGATGGAAGCGCCATTGTCCTTGAGTTCCTTGGCAATGGCGTAGGCGATGCTCTTGTCGTTGGCCACGCCGAAAATCAGGGCTTTCTTCCCTTGGACGAGCATGGATTTTCTCCGGTTGTTTGCGCCTTACGGCAATTGCAAGGGGGAACCCGTCAGCAGTTCGAACGCTTCCAGGTACTTCTTCTGTGTTTCGGCGATGACCTCGGCGGGCAGGGTCGGCGGCGGCGGGGTCTTGTCCCAGCCGGTGGAGCTTAGCCAGTCGCGCAGGAACTGCTTGTCGAAGCTGGGCTGCGCCTGCCCCGGGACGTACTTGTCCGCAGGCCAGAAGCGGGAGGAATCCGGTGTCAGGACCTCGTCGATGAGCAGGATGTCCTTTTCGTTGAGGCCGAATTCGAATTTGGTGTCGGCGATGATGATGCCGCGCTGCGCGGCCAGGTCGCGACCGCGCGAGTAGATGGCCAGGGACAGTTCCTGGATTTTCTTGAGCAGGCCGTCACCGATGCGCGACTTGGCGTCGGCCAGGGTGATGTTTTCGTCATGGGCCCCCAGGTCCGCCTTGGTGGAGGGGGTGAAGAGCGGCGTCTCCAGCTTGTCGGAATCGACCAGGCCCGCCGGGAGCTTGTAGCCGCAGACCGAGCCCGTGGCCTTGTAGTCCTTGAAGCCCGAGCCGGTCAGGTAGCCGCGCACGATGCATTCGATGGGCAGGGGCTTGGCCTTGCGCACCACCACGGCCCGTCCTTCCAGTTCATCGGCGTGCGGGGCCAGGGCGGCCGGGAAATCGCGCACGTCCGTGGCCAGGAGGTGGTTGGCGGCCAGGTCCTTGAATGCGTCCATCCAGTACAGGGTGATCTGGTTCAAGACCACGCCTTTGTAGGGGATGGGTTCGTTCATGATCACGTCAAAGGCGGACATGCGGTCCGTGGTCACGATGAGCAGGGTCTGCGGGTCTATTTCGTAGATGTCGCGGACTTTTCCGCGCGAGATGAGCGGATACTCGCGGATTTGAGTCTTGGTCACTATCTTCATGGTTTCTCCAGACGATGTTCAACGCTGCGGGCATGGGCTTCCAGGCCTTCCAGCCGGGCCAGGCGGGCCACTTTGGAACCATGCCTGTTCATGTAGGCTTGATCCGTGCAGATCAGGCTGGTTTTTTTGCAAAAAGTGTCCACGGACAGGGCCGAGGAAAAACGGGCCGTGGACAGGGTCGGGAGCACGTGGTTGGGCCCGGCGAAATAGTCGCCCACGGGTTCCGGCGTGCCGTGCCCCATGAACACGGCTCCGGCGTTGCGCACCGCCCCGACAAGGGCCCAGGGGTCGGAGACGCTCAGTTCGAAATGCTCCGGAGCCAGACGGTTGATGAGATCCATGCCGGTGTCCGTATCGGGCACATGAACAAGGGCGCTCCAGTCCTTGAGGGACCTGGATGCGATTTCGCCGCGCGGCAGGCTTTGCAGTTGGAGGGCCAATTCCTTTTTGACCTCGGCCAGCAACTCCCCGTGCGCGGAGACCAGGATGCTGGAGGCCAGCGGATCGTGCTCGGCCTGGGAGAGCATGTCGGCGGCCAGCCATTCGGGGTTGGCCGAGGCGTCGGCCAGAATGGCGATTTCGCTTGGGCCCGCGATCATGTCGATGCCGACCTGGCCGACCAGAAGACGCTTGGCCGTGGTCACGAAGATGTTGCCGGGGCCTGCGATGACATCGACCCTCGGGATGCTCCCGGTGCCATAGGCCAGGGCGGCGATGGCCCAGGCCGAGCCGCAGGCGAAGATGGTGTCGATGCCGAGAATGGCGGCGGTGGCAAGGATGTAGGGGTTCAGGGTTCCGTCTTTTCGGGGCGGGCTGACCACGCAGATGGTTTTCACGCCTGCGACCTGGGCCGGGATGGCGTTCATGAGCAGGCTTGAGATGAGCGGCGTTTCCCCGCCCTGCCCGCCGGGCACGTACAGTCCGGCGCGGTCCACTGGCAGCACGAGCTGGCCCAGGGTGGTGCCAGGGGCGGGGGTGGTGATCCAGGAATTCTGCTTCTGGCGCAGGTGGAAATCGCGGATGTTGGCGGCGGCCTCGCGGATGATGTCGGCGTCGCTGGCGGGAATCTGTTCCAGGGCCCGGGCAATGTCCTGTTTCGGAACGCGCAGGGACTGGGCGGTCATGTCCGGACAGTCGAAGCGCCGGGTGTATTCGGCCACGGCCTCGTCGCCGCGCAGGCGAACCTGGGCCAGGATGTCGGCCACGAGAGGTTCGACATTGCTCTCGCCCGCGTCGCGGCGGGAAAGCCAGGACGCGATGGCGGGCCAGTCGGTGGGGGAAGCATATTCAAGGAGTCTCAACGGCATGAATGCTCTCGCATGGGGTCTGAAGTAGGTGATGGGTGGACAAAGTCATGGATTCCCGGTTTCGCGGGAATGACAGGAAAAGGCGTGCGCACCTCTGCCATTCCTGCGAAACCGGGAATCCATGTCATCTGGAAATCTCGTTGCTGAGCAACAAATTATCTATGCCCCGAACCCCCGGAAAGTCAATTCCTTCATCACGAGTGAATCTTTGAAGGAGGACTACATCGTCCATGAACTCGGCTTTGGAAATAAGAAAAGGGCCGGAGTTTTGCGTCTCCGGCCCTGTGTGGCGTCAGGTGTGAAAACCCGAATTAGAACTTGTAAGAGAAGCCGACGGTGGCGAAGTAGGAAGCGTCGTCTTCAACTCCAGCGTCATCGAAGTCAGGAGCGAAGTAGCCCAGTTCGTTGATGGCGGCCAGATTTTCGTAGATCATGTATTTGTTGACGAAGTACACTTCCCAAGCGGAATCCTTTTCATCGAAAGCTACGTCAGCATCCTTGTCGGAAGTACCTTCAGCGTAAGCGATGGTCAGGTTGTGGGACAGCTTATCAACGAAGCTGATGTCAGCCAGGATGAGGCCGATGGTCCACAGGCCCGTGCCGTCATTACCGATTTTGGCGGTATCGGTGGCAAAGCCGTCAGAAGCACCGGTGGCGAAAGCGCGCGCGCCACCAAGGTAGGGGGTCAGAGCCCAGCCTTCGGCCAGAGTGGGCAGGACGTCATGATCGTCGGCGTCGTCGCTGAAACCGGTGGCATAGGTCGTGAACAGGATGGGGGTGACCATGTCCATCTTGTAAGAAGCGGCCAGAGCGCCGTACCAGCCCTTGGTCTCAAGGTTGTCGTTTTCACCTTCGCCGTAGATCAGGTCCATTTCGAGGGTGAAGGGGTCGAACATGGTCAGAGCGGCGTTTGCGCCGAGAACCCAGATGTCGGTGTCGTCGTCGGCGTCTACGCCCTGCGTGGTCAGCTCATAGGTAGCATTCTTGCCGACAGCCGCGTATGCGAAGTAGGGAGCAACGCTGAATCCATCAAGGGTGATGGGGGCAGCCAGGAAGAACATGTCGACGTCGTCCTTGCTGACAGAGGTGGTGCTGTAGTTGTTGGTATTGTCCGCGCCGCGGGAATAACCGACGGTCAGGCCGAACATGTCGTTGATGGGAGCGCTGATAACCAGAGCGGCGGCGTCGTCATCAAAAACGGGGTTTCCGAAAACGCTGGGCAGAGCAACGCCCTGGAGACCGGCTTTGACGTTGATGGCCGTGTCAGGGAAGTTGAAGTCCATGTATGCGTGCTTAACGCGCATGGTATCCACGCCGTCAGTGCCCCAATCGCCCGCAGCGTCGCCCCATACGTTATTAATTTCAAGGCCAAGCACTGCTTTCAGGTTTTCATGAGCCTGGAAGGTGAAGTAGGTGCGCATGCGCTGAGAAGTGTAGTAATTGTCACCGTCGCCGTTATCAGAATCGAAATCTCTCAGGTTGGCGGACCACATGCCGTGGACGTCCAGGTTTCCTTTCACCTTCAGTTCGGTGGCGGAAGCGCTGGAGGCAACGCCGAACAGCATGGCTGCCAGCAGAGCTACGAGTGCAAAACGTTTCATGTTCTTTCTCCTTTTGCATTGAAAAAAACAAATCATCTGACGCCTGGAAAAGCTCCTACGCTGATTCCAGTCCAAAAAGCAAGCCTTTTTTGAGCGGATGGCGCGTATAAGTTAAAATTTTTATACGGTTCAGTTTTTTGAACTCACTTTCCGGTGTCGGACAAGGTCAAAGGATACGCAACGACCATGGTCTTTTTCTTGGCCGTCCCGGCCATGCCCGTATGGGTATTGATGCTGACCACCAAGTCCAGCGTTCCATCGTTATCGAGGTCCGCCAGAGAATAGTCGGTGACCGTGCCTTTGATCCGGGCCGTTTTCCACTCAAGGCTCATGCCTACCCCGTCCCAGTACAAAGAGTGAATCTCTCCCTGCGGGTAGTCCCGGTAGTTGGAGAAAAACTGAGCCGATACGGAGATATTGCGGCTGATGACGAGTTCAAAACGGTTGTCTTTGTCCAGATTAGCCGGAATTGCGCGCAACGGGATGAAGACTTTGTCCGGCGGAACGTTGTCTCCGGTTACGGGCGAAAGTCCCAGCGGTGTGCTTAAGTATTCGATGCCCAGATTGGAACCCGCATACGTTTCTGAAGTGGTTGTCAAAAGGTTGCCGGTTGAGCTGTAGATGCGCATGTAGTCATAATCGTCAATCATGATGATCTGGTAATCACCTTCAAAGGGGAGGAAGGTGGTGTTGAAGACCGTTCCGCCCATGGGAAGGTTGATGGTTGGCCCCAACTCGTATTTTCCTGCCGACTTGATGACTTGCTGAATTTTGCTGTCCAGGTATTTCACCCTGCCGACACCCTGGCCAACCAGAGTTGGCGAGAAGGTTGGGGGCATGTTCAAGACGCCCAGAAAGAAGGGAATGAGATCCTGTTGGATGGAGAATTTGGAGCCATCGAAATCCACGATAAGGGATTTGGGATCCTTGTCCTGGACAGCGGCGATGATGAGTTCGTGGCGCCCGTCGCGATTGAGGTCGATGTTGTTCAGTCGCAGGAAGTTTCGGCTACCGGGGAGGTCCAGCATCGCGACTTGGCGCATTTCGCTTCCAATTACGCGAAAGGCCAGGAGCGCGCTGTCCGTAAGCATGAAGATTTCATTCTCCCCATCCCCGTCACCATCGCATACCACCATCCCACGCGAGGCGAAGGGCAGGGTCTGGCTGCGCCAGCGGCCCATGGAGGTGTCGGCGTCCTGGTATTTGAGGGACGGGTTGGCGTAGGCGGTGCCGGCCTTGGTCTCATTGACGATGAGGGCTTCGTTCATGGGCGTGACTACCGGCTGGGCTTTGGCCGTGGCCGTTTCGGGGCGGCCGAAGACCTGGGCGTTGATGTCCGAGGCCACGGTCTCGAGGGTCGGGATGACCTGGCTCAAATTTGTCTGCACTGGCCGGGGCTGATTCGCCCCTTCGGGATCGACGGTGTTCACGTCCAGGCTGCATTCCTGGCCCATGACGGTGAGCGATCCCCAGACCAGGTAATCCACGCCCAGGGTCTGGCGGATCTTTTCGGCGGAACCGGCGTCCGAGGGCAGGGTCGCGGCGGCCTTCTTGACCGTGGCGGCATCAAGAGGCGTGAAATTCTCCGGCCAGGTCAGGCGCGTGGTCAACATGCTCTGAATGCCCTGGCTCAGGTATTGATATTCCTGCGGCCCATGCACCCCAAAGGGCAGCACCGCGAAGGTCTTGGCCTCCTGGGCCAGGGCCGGAGCGGCGCACAAAAGCAGGACGGCGAGGTTGATGAGAAGTCTCTTGAACATTGTCTCCTCCGGGAATACAGATTTCGGACTTTGCCGGTTGGTGGTCGTACAATAAAGTGGTTCTTCATGGTAAGGAATCCGGGGAATGTCAACAACCGAGGGTGTATGCGGCTGGTTGGGCCGGTGGTGCCTTGGGCGGGACGCAGGCAACGTTCGTGCCGGAGACGAAACCGGAATGGATCCCCGCCTACGCGGGGATGACGACTGAGAAGAGCGTGGGGTGTTTTTTTGATCGGCGTTTCTTCTCCAACGTTTCCCTGACTTTCTTGACCAGCACCTTGATGCGGCAGGCCCTCCCCACAAAGTCCAAGTATCACCTCGGTGTCATTCCCGCGCAGGCGGGAATCCATGATTTTGTTTTTCACCATATCTACATTAACAAAGAGGAACCCATGATTTCCAGACGCGATCTTCTTTTCGGCATGGCCCGCCGCCTGCGCGAACCGGGCGGGGACAAGCCGGTCTCCGGCATCGGGGCGGACATCACGGCCGCCGACGCGGCCTACGCGGGCAAGGACTTCGCCGCCGCCCGCGATCTGTACAGGGACGTGCTCAAGGGCAACCGCGCCCACAAGGAGGCCCGGACCCGGCAGGGCATGTGCCACTACCATCTGGGCGAATACGTGCAGGCCAAGGACCAGCTGCTCATGGTCTTCAAGCAGCATCCCGGCGAATACCTGGCCTGCCTGTACCTGGGCCTGGCCTATGCCCGGCGCGGGCAGCTCGACAAGTGCATGGAGGTCTGGAAAGGCTTCGTGGACCGGGAACATGTGGGGGTCATGCGTGAAATCAATGTGCAGCGCGCCCTTCACGAAACAGGCGAGGCGCTGACCGGCCTCGAAGTGGCCGAGGCCGTGGAGCGGGCGCTGACGCGATCCTAAGGGCCCGGGCGTCCTTCCTCGCGCCCCCTCGCCGTCCTGCCGCTCCCGCGGAAAGGGCGGAATTGCGCTTCGCGGCGGCGCGACGCGGATCGTCCTGTCGCAGGGGCGGGGCGAAACGCTCCGGTTGCGTTGGCCGCACGGCGTTTCTCTTATCATTCCAGGTGATTTGAACCATTCTTTTCGCATGTGGGGCGAATTGACCCCGTGGGGCGAAACGCCCCGATTGAACCCGCCAGTCCCTCCCATCCCGTCTTTGCGCCGGCATTCCGGCGCGCTTTCCCGGATCTGGCCTCAGGCTCCACCTCTTTTAAAATCAGCATATTATATATCCAGGCGCGTGCCCCTCCACATTGGGTCTCGGGAAATTGCGTTCGATTTTTGGCACATGCGTTGCTTTACGCTCTTCAATCGGAAGGAGGTCCGCCCCGGCTTGAGGGGCGGGCCGGTCAAGGAGGGTTGAGTGACCGAAGCCAATATTTTGCTTGTCGACGATGACGCGCAGTTCATCGAGGTCATGAAGAAACGCCTGACCATGCGCCACATGGAAGTGTTTCACGCAGGCAGCGGCGAAGAGGCCATGCAGAAGCTTGCGCTTCACGGCGAGATAGAGGTGGTAATCCTTGACGTGAAACTGCCCGGACGCAGCGGCATCGAGATGCTGACGCTCATCAAGCGGCAGTATCCGCTGGTGGAGGTGATCATGCTGACCGGTCACGCCACGGTGGAGTCGGCCATCGACGGCATGCGGCTGGGTGCGTCGGATTATCTGATGAAGCCCTGCGCCATCGACGTGCTGGTCGAAAAGGTCAAAGAGGCGGTGGAGAAGAAGCGCAGGCACGAGGAAAAGATAGTCGACGCACGGGTCCGGGAGATTTCCAGCCGCAGGGTTTAGCGGCCAAAACGGGAGTACTCATGGCAGCGACGAGCATCCTTCTTATCGACGACGAGACGCAGTTCCTGGTCACCATGGCCAAGCGTCTGCGCAAGAGGGGGTTTGTCGTCCGGGAGGCGGGCAGCGGCATGAAGGGGCTGGAAGAACTCGAGGCGCAGAGCGCCCATGTGGTGGTCCTCGATGTCAAGATGCCGGACATGGACGGGATTCAGGTTCTGCGCGAGATCAAGATGCGCTTCCCTCGGACGCAGGTGCTCATGCTGACCGGACACGCCGACATGGAAGTCGCCATTTCGGGCATGGCCATGGGAGCATTCGACTATCTGATGAAACCGGTGGAGCTTGATGTCCTGGTCGGCAAAATCCGGGAGGCCTGTTCCCGGAGGACGAAAGAGGGTGAGGAAAAGGGGATGGCGTGACCATCTGTATACATTTCAAGGAATTGTGATAAAGAGGAGGCGGAAACACGTATGGGATTCTTTAAAGATTGGGGATCATTCATGGTGGAGGGCTCTCGGTCCTTTGCCCGGTGGGAAGTGGAAAACGCCCGAATCATCCTGGGCGACAAGAAGCGGATCTGGTTGCTGGCGCTGTTGCTCATTCCGTGCATTCTGGGCGGGTGGGCTTTCGCCGATGAGATCGGGCAGGCCCTGCCCAGCACCATTGGCGGCAAGGAAGCCTACAGCCCGTCCTACTACAGCATGTTCATTTTCGTGGTTTCGATTTTTGTCGGCGTGGGCGCAGGCCTGATCTCCGGCTGTATCGGCGCGGGCGGCGGCTTCATCATCGCCCCGGCGCTCATGAGCGCGGGCGTCAAGGGTATCCTGGCCGTCGGCACCGACCTTTTTCACATCTTCGCCAAGGCCATCATGGGCTCCGTCCTGCACCGCAAGATGGGCAACGTGTCCGTGCCCCTGGCCTTCGTGTTCCTGATCGGAGCCATCGTCGGCACGACCGTGGGCGCCGGCATCAACCGCGCGCTCTACAACATCAACCCGGTGCTGAGCGACGCCTTCATCACCGTGGTCTACACGGTCATGCTCGGTTTCCTGGGCTTCTACGGCATGTACGACTACTGGAGCGCCAAGAAGGCCGGTCATGCCGGCGGCGCGCATGACACCGGCGAAGGCGCCGGAATGACCGGCATCGCGCAGAAACTGCAATCCGTGAACCTGCCGCCCATGGTCTCCTTCGACCAGGGCCTCATTCCCGGCGGCCGCAAGATCTCCTGGCTCTTCCTGGTCCTGTCCGGCGTGCTGGTCGGCATGGCCGCGGGCATCATGGGCGTGGGCGGCGGCTTCCTGACCTTCCCCATCTTCGTCTACATCCTGGGCGTCTCATCCCTGACCACCGTCGGCACGGACATCTTCCAGATCGTGTTCACCGCCGGTTACGGCGCCATCACCCAGTACGCCATCTACGGCTTCATCTTCTACACCCTGGCCATGGGCATGCTGCTCGGTTCATTGGCAGGCATCCAGGTCGGCGCCCTGGTCACCAAGGTCGTACCCGGCATCACCATTCGCGGCTTCTTCGCCCTTTCGGTCATGGCCGGTTTCGTGAACCGGTTCTTCGCCCTGCCCAAGAAGCTGGTCAGCATGGAAGTCCTGCCCGCGTCCATGAGCGGCGCGGCCAAGGCCATGGACACGGTGGGCATGTACCTGTTCTTCATCGTCATCGCCTTGTTCGGCATCTGGGTATTCGGGGCATTTTTCAAGAATATCAAGACTCTGAAGTATAAGGATTGATCATATGATTCATAATAAAAAGGAATTCAACGGAGGCATCGCCCTCCTGGTGGTCTTCTTCATCGTCCTCTTCGCCATGTTCCAGCCCCTGTTCGACGGGCACAACGCCATGGCCTATCTCGACAACCTGTACAACTCCATTTCCAAGGGCTCGGCCTACTACGTCGACAGCCTGAGGGAAGAGGCCAAGAGTGTCGGCGATTTCCAAGTCGACGTGACCATGGAACTCAAAGATGAGGCCCAGGCCGCTCAGAGTGTCACCCTGATCACGGGCGCGGGCGGCGTGGCCGAGGCCCAGGGCAAGAGTCTGACCGTCAAGGGCAGCTACCTGGCCATCCTGAACTCTTGTCTGGAGGATTCGGACAAGATGTACCACAACGACGCAGCGGCGCTGAAGGCCAAGTATCCGTCGTATGAAGGCATGGACGACAGGCTTGCCCTTTACAACTGGAACGCGATCCTGGGCGGCTTCGATCGCCAGCTCAAGAAGCAGAAGGCATTCTCCGAGGCCAAGGTCGCCGTCAACATCGCCGCGAAAGTGGTGGAGACCGCGTACAATTATTACAAGGTCGTGCCTGAGCAGATCAAGGACAAGATGGGCATCGTGTTCTTCTCGCTGGCCTTCTACGTCATCTACACCATGTGGTACGGCTTCGGCATCCTCTTTGTCTTCGAGGGCTGGGGGCTGAAAATCAGCGGGCACTAATCCGCACTGTTTGCAGGGGTTGCCCTGCGCCATGTACAAGAAGTCGGCGTGGTCTCCGTGGAGGCCGCGCCGACATTTTTGGGCCGATTGTCCTTTGCCAGGTGGACCGGCTCAAGATAGTGGAGAAGGCATGAATCTTTCCGAATACTACAACACTGTCATGGAGCTCAGCCACGGCATCGTCATCACCCTGGACGAAAAGGGGCGGATCATCCACGGGAATTCGCGCTTCGAGGCGCTTTCCGGGTACGAGATCGGTTCCGTCGCCGGTCGGGACTGGTTCGAGCTGTGCGTGGACGCCAAGCGCCGCGCCCGCTCCCGGGAAGTCTTCGCCGGGATCGTCGGGTGCGGGACCATGGCCTTCATGAAGGGCTCCCTGCGCTCCAGGGATGGACGCAAGGTGTACATCGACTGGAACATGAAGCCATTGTTCGATTCCCAGCACAGCCTGGTCAGCGTGTTGTGCGTGGGGCAGGACGTCACGGCCCACGTGCAGCGCCAGCATGAGCTGCTGCACGAGCACGGCCGCCTGGTGGCCCTGAACAAGGAGCTGTCCTGCCTGCACGCCATGAACCGCATCGTCTCGAACATGGACAGCGAGCTGCCCGACATCCTGCGCGAGATACTGGCCATCATCCCCCCTTCGTTTCAGCATCCCGAGTCCACGGGCGTGCGGCTGCTCCTCGACGGCGACGTGCTGATCAGCGGGAAATTCGCGCCCGAAGCCAGCTGCCGCCTGGAGCAGGAGGTGCTGGTGCAGCGAGTGAAGCGCGGCCATTTGAGCGTCAGTCTGTCGGGCCAGGCCGAAGACGGCTCGCCGTACGCCTTCCTGCCCACGGAATCCGAACTCCTCGGGGCCCTGGCCAAGCATGTGGGCTGGATCATCGCCAAGCGCGAGGCCCTCTCGACCAAAAGAAATCTGGAGCGCCAGCTGCAGCACGCCGACCGGCTGGCCAAAATCGGGCAGTTCGCGGCCGGAGTGGCGCACGAGCTGAACGAGCCCCTGGCCAACATCCTGGGGTTCGCCCAGTTGGCCGAGCAGACGCCGGGGCTTGCGGAGCAGGTGCGCAAGGATTTGGACAGCATCATCAAGGCGGCCCTGCACAGCCGCGAGGTCATCAAGAAACTGATGATATTCGGCCGCCAGGTCCCCCTGCGGAAAACGCTTGTCGACCTGAATCAGGTCATCCGCGACTCCCTGTATTTCATCGAGATGAGCGCCTCCCGGGGCAAGGTCGAGGTGCGGACCGAGCTGGCGGAAAGCCTGCCCGCGATCATGGCCGATCCGCAGCATCTGAAGCAGGTCATCGTCAATCTGGTGGTCAACGGCATCCACGCCATGCCGGGGGGCGGAGTCTTGACCATGCAAACCCAGTCCTTCAATGATGACGTCTATCTCCTGGTCAGCGACACCGGCGTCGGCATGGCCCCGGAGGTTTTGCGCCAGATTTTCAATCCGTTCTTCACCACCAAGGACGTGGACCAGGGCACAGGCCTGGGACTGGCCGTGGTCCACGGCATTGTCCACGCCCATGGCGGGATCATCGAGGTGGAGAGCGAGATCGGACGGGGCACCCGCTTCGAGATCACTTTCCCGTGCGGCCACGGTCTGCCGGAGAACCAGGACAGCGACGACAAATAAGGAAGCAGGAACATGCAGGACAAGGCGACGACGATCCTGGCTGTCGACGACAGCCCCGCGACCCTGGAAGTCATCTCGCGCCATCTGAGCGGGGCGGGGTATGTGGTCCACGGCTGCGGCAGCGTCGAGGAGGCCGGATCGTTTCTGGACGACAATGCCGTGGATCTGATCATCACCGATTACAAGATGCCCCGGGCCAATGGCCTGGAGCTCATCAAGTACGTGCGGGACAATTTCAAGGACACGGAGATCATGATGATCACCGGTTTTCCGTCCATTAGCGGGGCGGTGGAGGCCATGCGCGACGGGGCCGGGGAGTATCTGGCCAAGCCGTTCACCGGTGAGGAGCTGCTGTCCGTGGTGCGGCGGATCCTGGAGAAGCAGGACCGAAGGCGCGCGGCGCACGCCGAGAATCAGGAACTCAGCGCTTTCGGGATCATCGGGAACTGTCCGGAGATGCATGCCGTTTACGCACTGATCCGCAAGGCCGCCCGGACCAGCGCCAACGTGTTCATTTCCGGCGAGTCGGGCACGGGCAAGGAGCTGGTGGCCAGGGCCGTGCACTACAACAGTGACCGCAGGGCCTCGGCCTTCGTGCCGGTCAATTGTTCGGCCATTCCCGATACGCTGCTCGAAAGCGAACTCTTCGGCCACGTCAAGGGCGCGTTCACCGGGGCCAAGGACAGCCGGGCCGGCTTTTTCGAGATCGCCAACGGCGGCACCATCTTCCTGGACGAGATCGGAGACGCCAGCCCCAACTTGCAGGCCAAGCTGCTCCGGGTCATGCAAAGCAAGGAATTCTGCATGGTCGGGTCGTCGCGCACCCGCACCGTGGACACGCGCATCATCGCCGCCACGCACAAGGATCTGAAGCGCCTGGTGGAGCAGGGGCAGTTTCGGGAAGACCTGTATTACCGCATTCACGTCGTTGAAATCCGCCTGCCTTCCCTGGCCGAGCGCGGTGACGACATTCTGATGCTGACCAACCATTTCTTGCGGAAATTCGCCCACGACATGAATCGCGAGGTGCCGCGCATAACCGACGAGGCCCTGGACGCCCTGGCCCAGTATGCCTGGCCGGGCAACGTCCGGGAGCTTGAGAATCTGCTGCAGCGCCTGGTCATTGTGGGTGACGGGCCGGTCATCGACATCACCGACCTGCCCGAGTCCATGCGTTTTTCCATCACTCGCGGCCGCCACGGGGACAAGACGCTGGCCGAGGTCGAAGCGGAGCACATCCGCGCCGTCCTGGCCCGCACCGGGGACAACAAGACCCGCGCCGCCGAAATCCTGGGCATCGACCGCAAGACGCTCAGGGAGAAGTTGAAGCGCCTGGGTTTGGGGTAGTGTGGTTCGCGCTGCGATAAGCCGTTGCATGGAACCGTCATCCCCGCGAAGGCGGGGACTCATCTTCTGATGTATTCTTAAAGACATCTCCGTGCGGCCGCGTTCCGGGTTGGGCCGCTCGTGCTGCGCAGGTCAAAGGGGAATACCCCCTCCCCCTTCGGGTACTCCCCCTTGGCAGGGGGAGATTCAAGATCCGTGTCTTTCGTGTTTTTTTTGTGATTCGAAGAATGAAGGTGGATTGCCGTGTCGAAGACTCTTCGCCATGCTCTTATTCCACATCCGACATTGCTAGCGTGGCGTGACAAGATTCGCCGGTAGCTGCTCCGACTCCCCTCCTGCCAAGGAGGGGTGCCCGCAGGGCGGGGTGGTCGCCTCTTGATGCATGTCTGCCTACAGGAATTCCCCCTTGGCAGGGGGAGATTCAATATCCGTGTCTTTCGTGTTTTTTTGTGACTCGAAGAATGAAGGTGGATTGCCGCGTCGAAGACTCCTCGCCATGCTCCTATTCCACATCCGACATTGCTAGCGTGGCGTGACAAGATTCGCCGGTAGCTGTTCCGACTCCCCTCCTGCCAAGGAGGGGTGCCCGCAGGGCGGGGTGGTTGCCTCTTGCTCCATGTCTTGCATCCTTCGAGGTGCCGCAGAGCGGTCACGATCCGGAATGCCTACAGGAACTTCTTGAACACCGCCTGCAAACTCTCCGCCGTGAAGGGCTTGCGCAGGATGTCATTGACCCCGGCTTCAAGGGCGGCCTTGTTGTCGTTGGCCTCGTCCTGGGTGGTGACCATGACCACCGGCAGTTCCTTTTTGGAAAAGGATTTGCGGATTTCCCTGGCCAGGTCGATGCCGGTGATGTCGGGCATGTTGAGGTCGGTCAGGACCATTTCCGCAGTGTTCGATTGCAGCCATTCCAGGGCGCTGGCCGGGAATTCGAAAAGCACGGGCTCGAATCCCAGTTCGTGCAGGGTCGATTTGTAGATGCTCAAGATCATGCGCGAATCGTCCACTGCGCAGATGCGCTTGCGGGCGGTCTTCCTGTCTTCCGGGGTCAGAAGTTTCAGGGCCAGGCCCGAATAGCCGTGCTCCTTGAGGATGGCGTAGAAGAAGTCGCGGATGTCCTGATGGGCTGCGGCCAGGTGGCCGAGGGCCATGGACTGGAAGCGCTCCTCCTCCATGAGACTCAGGAATATGTGCCTGGCCTGGGCGTTGATGGCGGTCTTGAGGATGCGATGGGCGTCCTCTTCCCTTTCGCTGGCCAGGTTCTTGATTCCGGCGGCCATGATTTCATTGAAGTTGCGGTCGATGGCTTTGGCGGCCGCGATGCAGACATGCTCCACGGGATCGGCCAGGCCAT
The DNA here is from genome assembly GCA_050252955.1 of Desulfomicrobium sp. Lineage (GTDB taxonomy): Bacteria > Desulfobacterota > Desulfovibrionia > Desulfovibrionales > Desulfomicrobiaceae > Desulfomicrobium. The sequence goes on along the minus strand of JBFWJY010000002.1, from coordinate 143,909 downwards.
GGGTCAGGACGTAGGCTCCCCGGTCCAGCGGCAGGAGGCCCAGGGCTTCGTAGGCGGCGAAGCGCACGTTGGCGTTGGCCGGGTGGCTGTGCAGCAGTTTGCGGATGGGCGCGATGGCCGCCGGATCGCCGATGTCGCCCAGCACATTCAATGTATGGATGCGCAGGTCCGCGTCGTCGAAAAGCAGATTCTCGGTCAGGATGGGTACGGCCTTGGGGCCGATGCCGACCAGGGTCTTCTTGGCATAGGTGCGCAGGTGGGCGTAGTGGGAACGCATGGCCTCGTTGAGCTTGTCCAGGGAGATGGAGTCCTGGACCTTGGCGAAGATGTCGAGGATCAGGAGGTCGAGCTGGCTGTCCGTGCCCATGCGCTCGGCCAGGCGCAGCATGGCGGTGGGCGTGCCCAGCTTCCCCAGGGCCCTGGTGGCGGCGATGATCAGGGGCCGGTTGCCGGAGTACATGAATTCGCTCACGGCGTTGGTGGCCTGCGGATCGCCGATCTCGCCCAGGGTGGCGATGATCATGTCGATTTCATCGACGTCCGAGGCGGCGAGCAGGGCTTCGATCAGGTCGTCGACCACGTCCTCCAGTCGCAGCTCCCCGGCCATGGAAATGTACATGTCGCGGCAGGGGGTCCGGGGGGCGTTTATGGCCTTGGCGATCAGTTCCGGCTTGGCCAGGATCTTCACCGCGAGGATTTCGCGCACCAGGGGCAGGCCTTCGACCATGTCCTTGTGTTCCGAAACGAACCTGCACAAAACCGGCACGGCAAATTCCGGCGCGGCGTCGCGGAAGGCGGCGAGCACCTGCTCCCGGATGTTTTTATCCATGTTTTCCAGGTAGCCCAGCACCAGACGGGCCTTGATGGGGTCCTGGCTGCGGATGTTGTCCTTGATCTCGGCGAGCAGATGGGCATGATCAGCCATGGTGGCCTCCCAGGTTGGGGATGAGGACGGAAAGCAGGGACCCCAGAGCTTCCGCGGACGCGTTGGCCTGGCGCAGGATCTCCTCGTGGGAGGTGGCGGCCATGCAGTCGGGGAGGTTCTTGTTGGTCAGGCAGGAGATGCCGAGCACCTTCACGCCCATGTGGTGGGCGGCGATGGCCTCGGGCACCGTGGACATGCCGATGGCGTCGGCCCCCATGATGCGGTACATGCGCGTTTCGGCCGGAGTTTCAAGGCTGGGGCCCGCCACGGCCACGTAGACGCCCTGTTCCAGGCGCTGCCCGCAACGCATGGCGGCCCTCATGGCCTGCTCGCGCAGTTCGGGGCAATAGACCTGGGACATGTCCGGAAATCTGGGCCCCCAGGCCTCGACGTTGGGGCCGGTCAGGGGATTGTGGCCGGTCATGTTGATGTGATCGGTCAGCAGCATGAGTCCGCCGGTGGCGAAAAGGGGATTGAGGGCCCCGGCGGCGTTGGTCAGGATCAGGTTGCGGGCTCCAAGCAGCCCCAGGCAGACAACGGGCAGGGTCACTTCCTGTGGCCGGTAGCCCTCATAGAGGTGGAAACGGCCGGAAAAGACGAAGACAGGCGCGCCCTCGATCTCGGCCACGAGCAGCGCTCCGGCGTGCCCTTCCACGGTGGAGACCGGAAATCCGGGGATGTCCGCGTAGGGAATGCTCTGTTTTATGGCGTCGGGCCCGATCCATTTTTCCAGCCCGCTGCCGAGGACCAGGGCTGTTTCGGGGAGGCGGGGGCAGTTTTTCCTGATCCATTCGGCGGCGGCTTCAGCTCTTTTTTGCATATCGGACACTTTCCTTGCGTGTTTGGGACGAGCGCGTCCGTTCGTAATCTGGACAGCGCTCCGATCGCTGTTATACGGTTGTCCCAGGCCCGCCTTGTCTTCTTCGCGGAAGGGGGACAGGCGCGGGAGAAACCGGGCTTATATTTCATCTTTCTTGCGGATTGTTTCGCTTTTGGCAAGGATTCCACAGCGGTTATTTCTTTTTTCACCCGGAGGGGGCGGCCCGGCGGGCTTGCCCCGAGTCGATTAAGGATATAAGCGGGTCCGGCTTTATGAAGGAAATTCTTTTTTTTAAACGCCCAACAGCTCATCAAAGGAAAGGCTCTTTTAGACATGAAGAACCCCATCGAATCCAAGAAACATAAGATACTCATCGCCAACCGTGGTGAGATCGCCATCCGCATCATGCAGGCCTGCCGCAAGCTGGGCCATGCGTTCGTGGCGCTCTTCACCGAGCCGGACAGGCACAGCGAACACTGTGTCCTGGCGCGCACGCTTGGCGGAGAGGATTCCCTGTTCCGGGTCAGCTCCTATCTCGACGCCAATGAAATCTTCGCCGTGGCCGACCAGGCCGGAGCCACGGCCATCCATCCCGGATACGGCTTCTTCGCCGAGGATTACCGCTTCGCCCGCCGCGTGGCCCAGCGCGAGCGCAAGCTCATTTTCATCGGACCATCCTGGCAGGTCATCCGCGAACTGGGTGACAAGATCAACACCAAGCGCCTGGCCCGCAAGCTCGGCGTGCCCACCGTGCCCGGCTCGGACAAGCCCGTGACCGACGACCTCGAAGCCGAGCACATCGCCAGGTCCCTGTTCGACTTCCAAAAGGAGCAGGGAGTGGGCAACCCCGTGATCCTGATCAAGGCTTCGGCCGGAGGCGGGGGCATGGGCATCGAGGAAGTGGACGACCTGGACAAGTTCCGCAGCACCCTGCGCCGCATCAAGAACTACGCCAAGCGCCAGTTCCGCGACGAGGGCGTGCTCATCGAGCAGCGCATTTTCGACTTCAACCATCTGGAAGTGCAGGTCGTGTCCGACCGCACGGGCCAGAACCCCGTTCATTTCGGCACCCGCAACTGCTCGGTGCAGTCCCCCGGGCACCAGAAGCGTATCGAGGTCGCGCCCGGTTTCGACCCATCCTCCCTGCGCTACGCCTTCGACGCCAGGAAGGTGCTTGAAGACATCACCGAATACTCCCTGCGCATGGCTCGCGAAGCAGGCTACGACAACGTCGGGACCTGGGAATGGATCGTCAGCCCCACGGGCCAGCCGTTTCTGATGGAGGTCAACACCCGCATCCAGGTCGAGAACGGGGTTTCGGCCCGCATCGCGGCCATCAAGGGCAAGGGGGACGTGGACCTCATCGCGGAGCAGATCCGCGTGGGCCTGGGCGCGCCGCTGGGCTACACCCAGAAGGACATCACCCTGGACGGCGTGGGCATCGAATACCGCATCATCGCCGAGGACACGGACAACAAGTTCGCCCCCTGGGTGGGCCGCATCACCTCCTTCGACTGGCCGAAGCAGGATTGGCTCAAACTGCACAGCCAGGTGCCCACCGACCGGGAATACGAAATCCCGACGGATTTCGATCCGAATCTGGCTCTGGCCATCATCTGGGGCAAGGACCTGGCCGAGGCCAAGGCCAGAGGCGTGGAGTTCCTGGATTCCCTGACCTTGCAGGGCGAAAACGCGTCCGGCGAGGCGATGAGGTCCAACGTCGAATTCCTGAAGCGCAAGACAGAGGGCATTCTGGCTTTCTAGCATGCCCGTCGGCTCCGGGAACACTTCCGCGCCGAGCATTGATTAAGCGCTCAAGCTACGCCGGGAAACCCGGTCCAACAGTGAATAATCACCCATGTTCAGGCTGCTCGAAAATGGTGAAATGCGGGGAACAAAAAAAATCCAAGTCCGAAGCGTACGCGTGCCCGCGAGGGTGTTCGCGCATGCGCGGAGACTTGGGCTTTTTGCGGTGACAACGCGGATCGGCCGTTCCGGGGCAGACTGATAACCCAAGCCTGCGAGGCAAACGCTCACTCTTATGGACATCGAAAAACGCATACAAGAACTTCGGGACCGCCTGAAATACATTCTGGACATCTTCGGGCCCGATGAGAATACCAACGTCATCATGCTTGAGGCCAAGCTCGGCGAGTACGTCGCGCGCGAGCCCGGCCTGCCCAAGCAGGAAGCCATCCGGCAACTGGAGACCCTGGAGGAGCTGTTCAAGTTCCTGGAGAAGAAGCTCGAACGCGAGCTGACCCCCATGAACAAGGTGCGCATCGTGCGCCACCCCCAGCGCATCTGCCTCAAGGACATCCTCGAGAACGTCTACGACAACTACACCGAGATCGGCGGCCAGGACGACTACAGCATCGACCCCAGCATGCTCATCGCCCGGGCCTACATCACCCGCAGGCGCGGCAAGAAGGTCCACAACCAGGCCGTCATGGTCATCGGCCAGGAGAAGGGGCACGGGCAGGAGTTCCGCAACGGCGGATCGGTCAAGCCCTGGGGCAACGCCAAGGCCCTGCACTACATGAAGGTCGCGGAGACGGAAAACATCCCGATCCATACATACATATTCACCCCCGGTTCCTATCCCATCGAGGACTATCCGGGCGCGGCGCAGCAAATCGCCAAGAACCTCTACGAAATGGCCGGGCTCAAAGTGCCCGTGGTGGCCGTCATCTCCGAGGGCGGTTCCGGCGGAGCCGAGGCCATCGGCCTGGCCGATACGCGCATCATGATGTCGCACGGCTATTACTCGGTCATCTCCCCCGAGGGCGCCGCCGCCATCGAAGGCCGCCTGCGCGGGGGGCAGCGGGCCGAGCCCAGGCTCATCGAGCACTGCGCCAAGCAGCTTAAAATGACCGCCGACGACAACCGTGCCATGGGTTTCGTGGATTGGAAGATCAATGAACCCGAGCTTGGCGCCCGTCCCGAACACTACGACTTCTTTCGCAAGCTGCGCAAATCCGTGATTTCGTCCACCGACGAGATCGTCCTGAACGTCCGGGGCATGCGCCTTTTCCGGTCGTTCGCCCTGCGCCGGCACAAGGGCGCCGACGTGTACGTGCGCTGGAGCCTCGACAGCCGGGCCAAGGAGCGCCTGCTCTGGACCCGCTACATGAAGTTCCGCCGCATGGCCCAGGACGCCTACCTGGACAAGCGGCACTGGTTCAGCCGGGGCAGTGAATGGACCAGCGAGTTCTTTTCCTCCCTGTACTCCTATTTCCGCTACGACCTTTTCGGCAAGCAGCACAAGAAGGTCACGGAACTGGCCGAGGACATGCATGCGGAGATGCAGGTCGTGGTCGGGCGCTCCTCCAGGTACTGGAAGAACATCATGGCCAGGCTGTCCTTCGGCAAGGACAAGAAGGACGTGGACAAGGCCGGGCTGACATCGCTCTCGGCCTGGGACGACGGCGCGCAGAACAGCGGCAAGTGGCAGTACGTGAGCCCCCAGGCCAAATCGGACCGGGCCGTGATCTGCCCGAACACCGCCGTGCACGGCTGTCTGGATCAGTGGGCCCCGGACCTTTTCGGGGAATGGGCCGGGGTGTGCAGCTTCTGCGGGCACCACTTTCCCATGGAATACCAGTGGTATCTGCATAACATCTTTGATCCGGGCTCCATCTACGAGGTCTTTTCCGAGATCGAGTCCACCAACCCCCTCAAGTTCGACGGATTCGACCTCAAGCTCGACGAGGCCAAGCGCAAGACCGGCCACAAGTGCGGGTGCATGACCTTCGAGGCCCGCATCGAGGGCACCTCGGTCATGGTCGCCATGTTCATGGGTGCGTTTCGCGGCGGCAGCGTGGGCGCGGCAGAAGGGGAGAAGTTCATCCGGGCCATGGAGCGAGCGCGCAAGAAGCAGCTGCCTTTCCTGTCCTATGTGCACGGCACGGCGGGCATCCGCATCCAGGAAGGCGTCAACGGCGTCATCCAGATGCCGCGCTGCACCATGGCCGTGCGCCGCTACACGGAGGCGGGCGGCCTGTATCTGGTGCTCTACGACACCAATTCCTACGCCGGCCCGGTGGCCAGCTTCCTGGGCTGCTCGCCGTACCAGTTCGCGGTCAGGTCGGCCAATATCGGTTTCGCCGGTCCCGGGGTCATCAAGGAGACCACGGGCATGGATATTCCGCCCAACTACCACAACGCCTACCAGGCGCTGTCGCGCGGGCATATCCAGGGCATCTGGGATCGCCGGGAAATCCGGGGCAACCTGGTCCAGTCCCTGCAGACCATGGGCGGCCGCAACCTTTATTACCGTTAGGAGTCACCAGTGATCGACGTTAAAGAATTGTTGCGGGAGCTGCGCGAGGAGCCTTACGAGAAAATCTCCATCCGGGCTCCCCATAGCGGAAAAGTGGAGTTCGTGGCCAAGGAGCCGGGAGTGCGGGTCGTCGGCCCCAGCGGCACCTGGAAGGAAGTGCCCGGAACCCTGTTGGCCAGGATGGAGCGCGAGAACGTCAAGAAGCCCCTCTTTGCCCCCCAGAAGGGCGAGGTCATGTCCCTGGGCGAGGTCGGCGACGGTCAGTTCGTGCAGGCCGGGCAGGAGCTTATGACCATCCGGCACTACCTGACCCGCGAAGAGGTCATCGCCCGCATCCTGCGCCGCTCCCTGTCCCTGTTTCTGGCCCCGGAAAAAGGCAAGTACTACTTTTTTCCCGACGTGGACATCAAGATCAAGACCAAGGGCAGCCAGAGCGTGCACATCGAGGATGGGATGGAGCTCTTCATCCTCTCGCGCATGAAGCGAGAGACCTCCATCCGCTACAGCGGGCCCGCGGGCATCATCTATGCCGTGTATTTCGAGACCAACGACTCCGTGGATCGGGACAGCCCGCTCATCGGAGTCTGTCCCGAAGACCAGCTCGGCCAGATCCAGGAAGTCGTCAGCCGCGTTCAGAGCGACTGGGAGGAGAGGGACTGATGGGCAAGGTGTTGCAGGTCCGCGTGTATGCCTACACCTACGACGAGGCCGAGGTCCGCAAGACCTGGCCCCGGCTCTGGAGTCTGGCCTTCGAGGAGTCCAAGCCCGGATTTCCCTACGAGATGGCGGGGGTGCTTGAGCTTGTCAGGGCGCTTGATGACCTGTATCAGTTCGGAGTCGTGCCGGAGGCCGTCCGCGCAGTTTTGGCCACGGGCCTGCCCGCGGTCGTGACGACGGTGGCGGAATTGCAGCGGCACCTTGCCGACTGGAATCCGCAGGCCGCCAACCAGGCCTCCGACCGCATCGAGGAGGGGCTTGGCGAGCTGGAAAAACGCGTGGCCAATCCATGACCGCATCAACATACACGAGGAGACGACATGGCAGGTAGTCTGAACAAAGCAATCTTGATCGGCCGTTTGGGTCGTGATCCGGAGATGCGCTACACGCCGTCCGGGCAACCGGTGGCCAATTTTTCCATCGCCACGGATGAGACATACACGGGCAAGGACGGCCAGAAGGTCGAAAAGACCGAGTGGCACCGCATCGTTGTTTGGGGCAAGCAGGCGGAATTCTGCGGAAATTACCTTTCCAAGGGCCGTCTGGTCTATATCGAGGGCAAGATCGAAACCCGCAAATGGACGGACAAGGACGGCGTGGAAAAGTACACCACCGAGATCAAGGCCGACCGCGTGGTCGGACTCGATTCCCGCCAGTCCGAAGGCGGCTACGCCCCTGCTCCGCAACAGTACCAGAAAAACCAGTCCGCGCCCCAGGGCGCAGGCGCGGGTTACGAAGACGATCTCGGCCCCGCCTTCCCCTCCGAGGCCAGCGGAATGGATGACGCCCCTTTTTAGCGAATACCGTTTTATAAACTGTAAATAAGAGAAGGGAAGGTTTCGGCCTTCTCTTTTTTTTGGTCCTGAGGAATGGTGGGGCTGCGTTCATCGCGTGGCGCCTTTGTCCGGCATGCAGTTTCGGGCATGGCGGAAAGCCCTGCCGGGCTTGATCGATACGGGCTTTCGTCGGGCAAGGGCGGCACGGTCGCCGGTCGAAAATTTCATCGCAAGGAGTTCCAGAGTGTCCGAACGAACCGATCATTCCCTCAAGGTCGAACCTTGGGACGCGTACAACGAGGATCTCGTGTCCCATGTCCATCCGCCACGGTGGACCAATCCCAGGCCACGGTCCCGATACAACCTGGTGGTCGTCGGCGCGGGGACGGCTGGCCTTGTCTGCGCGGCCGGGGCCGCCGGCCTGGGAGCGAAAGTGGCCCTCGTCGAACGGGATTTTCTTGGCGGCGACTGCCTGAATTTCGGGTGCGTTCCATCCAAGGCGCTGCTTCGGGCCGGACGGGCAGCGGCGGCGGTGCGCGATGCCGGGGAGTTCGGCGTGCACGTGCCGGATGGGGTGCGCGTCGACTTCGGACAGGTCATGGAGCGCATGCGCAGGCTGCGGGCCGCCATCGCGTCCAACGACTCGGCCCGGCGCTTCAGAGATCTCGGGGTGGACGTGTTTCTTGGCGCGGGGCGCTTTGTTGGGCGGCGTGCCGTGGAGGTCGGCGGGACGCGGCTGAATTTCGTCAAAGCGGTCATCGCCACCGGCGCGCGCGCCGCCGCGCCGCCCATCGAGGGGCTTGAGCAGGTGCGGTATCTGACCAACGAGACGCTTTTCTCCCTGACCGAGCTGCCCAGGCGTCTGGCCGTGATCGGGACGGGGCCCGTGGGTTGCGAGATGGCCCAGGCTTTCGCGCGTTTCGGGTCCGAGGTGCTTTTGATCGAGTCCGCGCGCGGCATCCTGCCCAAGGAGGACCGGGAGGCCGCGGAGTTTGTCCGACAGGCGTTGCTCAAGGACGGCGTGCGGATTTTGTGCTGCGGCAGGGAGGTCAAGGTCTCCAAGGCCGACGACGGCAGGATTCGTCTTGTGGCCAGCTCCAAGGCGGAAAGCTACGACGAAGTCGTCGACGAACTGCTCATCGCCGTGGGCCGCAGGCCCAATGTCGAGGGATTGGGGCTGGACGAGGCCGGGGTTGCCTTTTCGCCCAAGGGAGTGCAGGTCGACGACACCCTGCGCACGTCGAATCCCGACATTTTCGCCGCCGGGGACATCTGTTCGCCGTTCCAGTTCACGCACGCAGCGGACTTCATGGCCCGCACGGTCCTGCGCAACGCCCTGTTCAAGGGCCGGGCCAAGGCCAGCGCCCTGACCATCCCCTGGTGCACCTACACGGAGCCGGAGATCGCCCATGTGGGCCTTACGGAGAAGGATGCGGCGGAGCGGGGGATAGCCGTGGACACCTTCACCCGCGAGTTGCGCGAGGTCGACCGGGCCATTCTTGACGGCCGGACCGACGGACTGGTGCGCGTGCATGTGCGCAAGGGCACCGACGCGATCGTGGGAGCGACGGTGGTGGCCGCCAACGCCGGGGACATGATCTCCGAGATTTCTCTGGCCATGACCGCCGGTCTGGGTCTGGGAAAGATCGCCAGTGTCATTCACCCCTATCCGACCCAGGGCGAGGCCATCCGGCAGGTCGCCGACGCCTACAACAGGAGCCGGCTGACCCCGTTTGTGAAGACGCTGTTTGGATACTGGCTTTCCTGGCAGCGCTGGAGGAATTGACGAAGGCGCCGCCGGATTCAAGGGACGGGCGGTGGGCGGCAACCCCGCGTTTTCCGCGCTTCGGCATGAGGCACGCGAACGTGCGGGATGCGGCTTTTCACGATGTTTGGTCAGACGGTCTCAGAGTTTGGGCCGCAAAGAGGTGTGCGAGAGATGATCATCGGAGTCGGCGTCGATATTGCGGAGTTGGGGCGGATCGGAAGCGCGTTTTCACGCTTCGGCGAGAAATTCAGCGCGAAAATCCTGACCCCGGAGGAGAGGGGCCTGGTTCCGGCCAACGCGGTCGCGTTTCTGGCCTCGCGTTTCGCGGCCAAGGAGGCCGCGGTCAAGGCGCTGGGCACGGGATTCAGCGCGGGAATTACGTTCCAGGATATTGAAGTTCGTTCGGATCGGCTCGGCAAGCCCCTGATTTTTTTTCACAACGAAGCGCAGTCCAGATGTCTGGCCATGCAGGTCAAGGCCGCGCACCTGAGCTTGTCCCACAGCCGGGAAAACGCGGTGGCCATGGTCATTCTCGAAGGGTGATCTTTCAGGGCCGCGCCGGAGTTTTGTTTTCAAGCAGGCACGGGGAGCTGCCGGGCAGCCCCTCGTGCTTCTACTGCTGGATTTCCACCGTCGCCTCATGGGTTCCGGACAGGGCCTGGGGGCCGGTCTTGCCCATGAAGACCCGCCCCGCGTCCACCTTGAGTTCCTGCACAAGGTGGTTTTTCACGAATTCCGCGCGGCTGGCGGCCAGGCGGACCAGGTCGTCGTCGGTGACGCGGATCAGCTCCCGCAGCTTGGCTTCCTGCACTTCGCGGGACACTTCCTTGTGCATGCCGATGGCGTTCTTTTCCTTTTCCACCGGTTCGTCCTTGTAGGCTTCCCAGAGCAGGTCCGGGTATTCCTCGTCCGTGATTTCCAGCTTTTCCGGCGCTGTTTGTTCCCGTTCCTTGCGCGACAGGTCGTCGAACTTGATGACCTGCAATTTGCGCAGGAACTGCTGGTCGGCCATGGCCTGCCGGTCGGTCGCAGGGTCGGCGTGGCCAAGGATGGAGATTTTGATTCCGGGCCGCTGGGCCAGGATGTCCGCCAGGGCCTGCATGTTCTGCAGGGCTTCCGGAGCCGGCGCCGACAGGCCGGGCGGGAAGGGGAGCTTGTTCAGGTCCTCGCCGCCTCCATCGGGGACGAGGCTGGCCAGCAGGGAGAAGGGAGAGGCGATGGCCTTGACGATCAGGCCCAGGAAGGCCTGGAGGACAATGCCGCCGATGCTGAATTTGGGATCGGTCAGGTCGCCCTTGACCGGGAGGTTGATGGAGATGTTGCCGGACATGTCGCGCAGCAGGGCCAGGCCCAGTTTGACCGGCACGTCGGCCGCCTCCGGCGCGTCGACCTTGTCGCCGAGCTCAAGCTGCCGTGCCTTGATGGCGTTGCCCATGGACAGCTTGTTGTCGCCGGTGTTCACCTTCAGGTCCCAGTCCAGTTGCCCGCGCGTGACGGGATAGGCGATGAACTTCGAGGAATATGAGGACAGCGTGACCAGGTCCAGGTTGCGCAGGGTCACGGTGCTGTTGGCTTCCACGGGGTTCTTGAGCGGCGAGACCCAACCCTTGGCGGTGATGGGCGCGGAGCCGTCGATGATGGCGGTCAGGTCCAGTTCCGTGCGCTTGGCCGGGTCCAGGGAGAAACCGGTCACGGTCAGATCCAGGGGTGAAATGACGGATTGGAATTGCGGCGACAGGGTCTTGTCGGCAAAGGAAAACCGACCCTTTTTGAGATTGACCGCGCCGATTTCCAGGGCCGTGAGCCCTCCGGAATCGGGACTTTTTTCCGAACGTTTTTGGGCCGGAGCCTTCTTGGAAGCGGTCGGGGCGATGCGGTCCAGGCTGGTCCTGCCTTGAGCGTCGATGACGTAGCTGCCCCTGGGTTCGACCAGATCGACTTGGGCAATGCTCAACGCAAGGGGGGAGAGGCGCAGGACGACGCGGTTTACGCCCAGGCTCTTGAGGCCGAATATCTCATTTTTGGAACGGCCTTCCGTGACCCGCAGGCCATCGACCTGCAATGAACCGGAAATCTGATCGCGCGTCTTGCCGCCCATCCGCCATTCGAGCTTGCCCCCGAGTCTGCCAGCTGGAATGTCGATGGCGGCCACGTCCGCCACGTAGGCAGCGGCCAGGGCCAGGGGAATCCGGGCCAGGCTCAGGGAGCCTTTGGTGACCATGGAGGCCGGAACGATGTCGCCGGCGGCCTTGATGGATCCCGTCTCCTCCACTCGGCAGGACAGGGTCAGGGGGACGCTTTTGCTCAGGTCCGCAGAGAGGTTTCTGGCCGAAAGGGCGATCTGGTCCACGTCCAGACGCACCGGCTTGGCCAGGGTCTGGTCAGCGAACGAGAGGCTGCTTCCGGCGAGGGAGAAGCTTTCGACGGCGACGGCCCATGGGGATGGCGATGTCTTGGCGGGAGCCGGCTTCTTGCCGGAGCCTTCCGGTGCGGAGCCGAAGAGTCTGGCCAGATTGATGTCCCCCGTCCGTTCCCGGACAAGGGACGTGGCAAGACGCAGTTCCACGGGGCCGATGTTCACGGATTGGGCGGCTGTGTCTACCTTCACCGGGCCGACGCCCAGGGTTTCGACTTTGATCGGAGTGGAGGCGTCCGCTCCCGTGGTCTCGAGGTTCAAGGCGGTCACGGTCGCTCCGGCCATGGCGACAGTCCAGGCCGGGGGGGCGGTTTGAGGAGGCTGTGCGGTTTTTTCCGTTTTCCTGGGCGCAGGACCTTGCAGCGCGGGAATGAGTCTGGCCCCGCCCTGCTTGTCCACGGCGGTGGAGATCGCCGCCTTTTCAAGGGTGAGCGCGCCGGTCTGGACGCTTTGATTCGCCACGTTCAGAAAAATCTTGTCCAGGGCCGCTCGGCCAAGGCGGATTTCTCCGGCCCCGTCGGGTGCCTTCAGGGCCAGGTCGCGGATTTCCAGGGAAGAATCCTCCAGGCGAGGGGCCTTGTTTTCACCGTCGATGGCGAAGTGGATGCGGGCCGTGGCCTTGGCCGTGGCCAGGGCCAGCGGAAGCGCGTCCCTGTAGTACGGGGCGTAGGACGGAACGTTGAGGTCGCGGGCGTCAATGCGGGCCTGTACGCGGAAGGGCGCGACGGAAAAGGTCGCATTCACGTCGAGGGCTTCACCGTCCGCTGTGCGTATCCGCAATCCGCTCAGGCTGGTGGCGTTGAGGGAGGTGTCCAGATCCGTGATGGTCAGGTTCAGCGATTCGATTTCCTTGGTGAAAGAGGTCGTCTCGTCTCGAAAAAGGACTCGCCCGTCGGTCAATCTGATTTTGGGAGCCCTCAAAAGCAGGGTTTTCGCGGTTTTCCGTTTGGATGCCGTATCGTGGTCGACTTCCGAAATTTCGGTTGTCGTGGCGTTTTGAGAGCTGGCGGAGCGGGTTGCGTTGGGGTCGGCGCCGTGTGCGGCATCGGCGGAGAGGGTCGCGTTGGCCCCGTCGGCGTGCGCGGTTTCGCTTGTCGTGGAGTTGCCCGCCTCGTTCGCATCCGGGGTGGTTGCGTTGTGCACGGATGGGGGTTGCGCCGAATCCTCGCGCGCGAAGTAGTGCATCCAGTTCAGGCTTCCGTCCTTTTCGCGCACGACCTTCAGGAATGGGCGCTCCAGGAGCACGGAACGCAATCCGAGCCGCAGGTTCAGTATGGAAATGTCGTCCATGACAATCTCGGTCCTGGCCGCGGAGAGCACCGGTTCGCCTTGATCCGTCAACTCGATGTCGTGTCCCGTGATGGTGCCTTGCAAGGAAAAGGTCGGCAGGGAGTCTTCATGCTGTTCGAAGGACAGCTTGCTCTCCAGATTGAGGAAGCCCTGGGCGAGTTCAAGATTTTCGCTGGCCATGGCATAGGCCCAGTATTGGGGCAGCGCGAGATCGATGACGTTCAGGTCGAACTCGGTCTTGAGGGAATCGGAAAAGGGGATGGTCTGCCCTTCGAGATTGAATGGCGCGCCGTTGACCCGAAAGGACAAGGTCGGCGTCATGAAGGTTTCCCAGTCCTTCTTGCGCGAGGAGAACCGGGGCAGGTTGAACTGGATCTGGTCCACGACATGACTGACGCCCTTTGCTTGGTCCTCGAAGGTCAGAGTGCCGTTGCCGACGGTGAAGGGCTCGACGATAAGCGGCAAAAGCATGGGCTCGCCCGGTTTGTCGGGCTTCGGCTCCCCCGGTGCTGCGGTCAGGTCGGAAAAATTGGTTTGCCCGTCCGCGTCTAGCCGGATATGAATGCGCGGACCGTCCACCCGGGCCTCTCGAACGACCAGGGCCAGCCGTGGGATGGAGGAGAGTTCGAGATTGGCGTGGAGCCTGTCAAAGGCGACAAACTCGCCGCTGCCGTCAGGCTCGCTGATGGCGAAATCCGAGACATCGGCGGTCATGGCAAAGGGATTGATCCGGATCTCCCCGACGCTGATCTGACGGCTCAAGGCCGGAGAAACTTTTTCGACCAGCACGTAGCCTGCAATGCGCGGCAGAAGAAGAAACCCGAAGGCGGCATAAAGGGCCACGCAGCAGGTTGTTATGGCTAGGGATTTTTGCCACCAGATCAGGTTTTTCCAGATTTTTCGGATGGTCATAATACTGTGCTCCGTTTTGGTATAGATACAGTCGTATTTAGGTATTTGGCAAGGCTTGGGTTGGAATATCGGGCAGACGGTTGCCGCCGGATTTGCGGAAAATGATGCTGCCCGGTCTTGCAAAGTTCAGTCTGACTCAACATCTAAGATTCGAGGATTTTAATGAAACTTTATATAACAGTTGAAACGACATCACGTGAACTGGATGCAAAGACTTTGCTGGCGTGCTGTGCAGCGGAAGCAGGTTTTGACGTCGTTATCGGTCTTGAAGATATGGTTCGACGGTTATGTAGGTTTTCAGAGCCAGGTATCTTTTTGGATAAGAGTCTTCATTCAGAGTATCCTGTCTTGTTTAAACAGCTAAAAAAAATGGGCTATTTAATAGCTGTAAGCGATGAAGAGGGTCTTGCTGGCGACTTTGATCAGTATTGTAAGTTTGGAGTGGGGGAGGGAGTTGCTGAAACTGTGGATATGATTTTTGCGTGGGGTGGAATGCATCGACAGGTAATCTACAAAGCAATGCCTGGCTATGCTGGTTCAGTTATTGAGGCAGGGAATCCAAGGATGGATATTCTTGGTGCAGACCTACGCCGTGTTTTTGATTCTAAAGTTCAAGAAATAAAAAAGGAATATGGCGATTTTATTCTTGTTAATACCCGCTACGGCTTTTCAAATAACGTGATTGGCGGGGAAGAATTCAAGAAAAGGATATTGCGTGGTGAACTTGGGGAAAAAGTCGATTACTTGCTTAACTTCTATGATTTTGAGGAGGCGCTGTGGGATGAATTTCTGAAAATGACGGAATTGTTGAGTCGCCGGTATCCGAGCCGCAAGATAATCCTCCGGCCCCATCCTTCAGAAAGCATAGAACGATGGCAAACGGCTTTGCATAATTTAGAAAATGTGAAAGTTGTCCGTGAAGGAAATGTGCATCCATGGATTCTTGCAAGCGATTTGTTAATACATAATGGCTGCTCAACTGCTATCGAAGCGTTATTGCTGGATGTGCCATGTGTCTGTTATAGACCAATTTTGTCTGAAGAGTGTGATGTAGTATTGCCTAATTCTGTTTCTTATAATGTGTACGACATGGATAGTCTTTGCAGATTTGTAGAAAGACCTTATGATTATATTACTTTAAGTAAAAAAGAAGAATGGAAAAGCATTTTGAAGAAATACATATTTTCTATATCTGGGAAAAAATCAATTGAAATAATTATAGATGGATTGGTTGAACTTTCTAGAAAAAAGGCAAAACGTAATATTTTTGTGTCAAGTATTTTGAGATGTGTAGGGTATGTCAATCATATTTGGCGCGTTATTCGGTTCGCCCTTTTTAAGAAATATAAAAGACGTGAAACAAGGCTTAATTCAAAATGGGTTCCGTGCTCACTTGAGAAGTTTACAGACATTGTTCGAGGCTACGGTTTTTATAATAGTAATTTTAAAAATTTGGATGTAGATGTTGCTTACTATGACTGTTTCCGTATTCGAAAATAGTTAAGAGAGATTTGGGCAACAGCGATCTAGGAACATGCTTGTGCTTTTAAGTGATAATTTTGTCCCATGATGTTGCTGTTCCTTTTTTGATGTCGACTTTTGTTTTATTTCCAATAATTATGTCAAAATATTTTGGTGCAAGGCCCATTCCAGGTCGAATGCGTCGAATGTCTTCCTTTGTAATTTTTGTTCCTGCTGGGATATCTCTTGTGAAATAAATCGAACGACGGAAAATTTTTGATTTTTGTTCTTCTTCGCTTCTTTCATATCCCTTTTTTCCTAGAGAAATCCATGCGTTTTTTGTTTCTATGCAAAGCTTTTCTAGTTCTTTTGGTTCTATAGAAAATTCACTATCTGGCCCTTTTTCATTTCTACTGAGTGTGAAATGTTTTTCAATAACGCATGCCCCAAGGGCTATAGATGTAATCGATGCGGTTGTTCCAAGAGTATGATCGGATAATCCGCTGATAACGTGAAATCTTTTGGACAACTCTGGAATTTGACGCAAATTTGCCTGTGCCATTGTTGCCGGATAACTGCTGACGCAATGAAGCAAGATTATATTCTCGCAACCTGCTTCCTGCGCGGCGTTAACCGCTTCTTCGACTTCTTCCTCGCTCGTCATGCCTGTCGACATGATCAAGGGCTTGCCGGTACTGGCCGCATAACGGATGAGTGGGATATCTACGATTTCAAAGGATGCTATTTTGTAAGCCGGGGAGCCAAGATCTTCCAATAGGTCCACTGCGGTTTCGTCGAAAGGAGTTGAAAAAATGGTTATGCCGATTTTCCGGGCATGGTCGAACATCGGCTTGTGCCATTCATAAGGGGTTTGCGCCCACTTGTAGAGATCATAAAGCTTGAAGCCATCCCACAGTCCACCCTTGATGACGAAGTCTGGGGCATCGCAATCGATGGTCAGTGTGTCCGGTGTGTAAGATTGTAACTTGATAGCATTCGCACCGCACTGGTGTGCAATTTCAATGGTTTTGAGTGCTTTTTCTAATGAACCGTTGTGATTGGCTGAAAGCTCTGCAATTATATATGGCGGATGATCAGGCCCAATGGGACGATTATCAATGTAAATAGTCATTTTTTAAAAACCTTATTGTTGAAAAATTTGTTTATTTCAATTATTTTATGTGTAAAGTTTTGTATAAGTTGTTGTGTTAGAATTGCTGCACAATTTCTATGCTATACGTTATTATACCGTCAGTTATGTTTTCGAGCTGGAAATTAATATCGCTTAGCACCTTGCAGGAGCGTATATTTCCTTTTTTTACTCTAGCCATAATTTTTGCTCGTTTTATGCTTGCTCGAAAAGCTGAAATACCGGTTTGAAGTAATCGTTTTCCCAACCCTCGACTTCTGGCGCAAGAATCTAATGCATAGCTAAGCTCCCACATGTCTACTTTTTTTTCAAAGCGAACTTGACCAATGGGTATCCCGTTCTCTGTTTCAACAATATAGAGTTGACAGTTGTCGATATCACGCAATCGACCATAGAACCATTTGCGGTGGGTGGCTGGGTCAATTGATTGCGGTTGAAACGCATTCAGCCGGACAAGCGGGTCATTGGCCCATTGTAAAATCTTGGACTCATCTTTAAGGCGGGCAAGCCTTGCCCTTAAATGTGTCTGCGCGTTTAGAAGCGTTAAGGCTGTAACTCGCTTTATCCCCTGTCCATCGACAAGGGAGGCGCAGCGTTGCGACCATTCGCTTGATAGCCCTGTTTTGATCACCCTCTGGAGTGCTTGGGCCAATTTGGGCATATCAACGTTATTCTTCTGCCCAATCCAATGGACTAATCCAGTCTTGTCTGACTGTTTGGCAATGGGTTCCTGGTTTTTAGCCATCGTGATCACCAGGCTAGGCAAGCCGAGACAACATCGCTCCCAGGATGTGGCTCCCGCAGCACCAATAGCGAGGTCGGCTTTAACCATCAACGGGGCGAGGCTCGGGAGATTTTCGTGCAAAATGATTCGCCGGTCTTTTTTTGCTTGGTGCCGGACGGATGTGGCATGCGGGCTTGATGGGTTGATGACGACATCCATTGCGATGTCTTCGGTCTGGAGTGACGTAAAGGCAGAGATGGTTATCCCCGTCAGGTTGTCGGCATCCGCTCCTCCAAAGTACACCATTATCCTACGAACAAGGCCTTCCCGGGGGGGGGTCCTGTCGTGCAGTTCAGAGTACAAGGGTTGCAAGAGGGCATATTCGGGACCGAGCATCAAGCCGCAATTGGTGGGCACTTTTCCGCGATAGCGTTCCTGCCAGCCTTCGACCAGATTCTGATCCAGCAGCAGGTCGCAATCATGCTCGCGGTCAGCCAGGTCGTCTATGACCATCAACTTGCCGCAAAACGGTCGCAATTCTTTTTCCCAGCGAAAACCAATGGCATAATGATCGACAACTAGCCATTCAACGGTCAGATCGCATATGGTTGAACGAACCTGAGTCGCGTCTGTTCGCCAATCTGACCCAAGCCATGGAGCATATTCTGACGAATCGGGGCTTGGGCTGAATTCCGCCGGCATATTGTCCACGGGGAGTCTGTATACCTTGAACCCGCGTTCGCTGATCAGGTTGCTCAGGTTGCCGGGATGCTCCCTGCATATGAAGTGGCAATCGCAACCTTGATCGCGCAAGGCGCTGGCCAGAGTCAGGCATCGCATGACATGGCCTGTACCTATTTCCAGTGAGGCATCGACGCGAAATACGATAATCTTTGGGGTCATGTCTTTTTCTCAATCTGAGTCAGGGCCCTGAACATTAATTCCGCTCGCAACCAGTCTTCGATGGTGTCGATGTCCTGGACCCGGTGGCGTGGGAGGAGGATCGGGACTGCGTCGGAATTGAATATTGGTCTTCTTTCAAGCCACGCCTGCGCTCGGCCCCAATAAAATTGGCCCGCATCGTGATAAGCTTCTTCCAGGTCCTGTGAGCGGGTATTGAAGTGCTCTGGATGAAACATCTCGACCCGACCGTTTTTTTTGATTCGGATTGCTCTCTGAATCGTAAACGGGAAACTGGTTGCAGAAAATACATAGTCGCAACCATGGCGAAGCAGTGCTTCGCACCCTTGACGCAAATCTTCTGGTCGAATGAATGGGGCAGTGGCATACACGCAACACACTTCATCCGGTTTCTCTGGGCCGTTCCTCAGACACCAGTCTACCGTGTGCGCCACGACAGTGATTGTTCCTGTGTGATCATCGGAAAGCTCTGCAGGACGGATAAACGGGGTTTCCGCACCATATTGCCTAGCAATTTCTGCAATTTCGAGATCGTCGGTTGAGACGATGATCCTGTCGAAGCAGTCGCTCTGCCGTGTCGCCTCGATTGTCCAGGCAATCATGGGTCTGCCGCAGAATGTCTTGATGTTCTTGCGAGGAATGCGCTTGCTACCTCCTCTTGCCGGAATCACAGCTAATTTCATTCTCTCACCGCCTTGCCAAGGGCCTCCACGACAGAGTCTTGCTGAGTATCTGTCATGGCGTGGAACATGGGTAAACTGATGGCCTCGGCATAATAGTTCTCCGCCTGCGGAAAATCTCCAGGCTTGAAGCCCAACTTGCGGTAGTAGGGCTGAGTGTGAACAGGGATGTAATGTACATTCACGCCGATACCTTGCCTGCGCAGGCTTTCGAAGACCTTGAACCGAGGCCTGTCAGTCTGGTTCGGGTTCAGACGGATTACGTACAGGTGAAGGCCAGAATACGAGTCGGGATGCTGCCAAGGCGTAATCACAGGATAATCGGCCAGCATTTTGTCATAGCGCCGCGCCAGCGAGTGGCGACGCGAGACGAATTCGTCAAGCCTTTTCATCTGGCTGACGCCTAGGGCGGCCTGCAGTTCGGTCATGCGGTAATTGTATCCGAGATCGATCTGCTGGTAATACCAGGGGCCGTCGGGTTCATGTATCATCACGCTTGGATCGCGGGTGATGCCATGACTCCGCAGGAGGGACATCCGTTCAGCCAAATCAGGATCATTGGTTGTCGCCATGCCGCCTTCGGCGGTTGTGATGATTTTGACGGGATGGAAACTGAAAATTGTAATGTCACTATACCGGCAGTTGCCGATGAATTCTCCTCTATATTTACCGCCAATCGCATGAGATGCGTCCTCAATGATTCTGAATCCGTAACGTTTTCCTAAGTTATGGATGGCCGCCATGTCGCTGGGTTGGCCGCAAAGATGGACCGGGACCACGATCTTGGGCAGGCGACCCTCACGCTCCGCATGTTCGAGTTTTTTCGCCAAGGCGTTAGGACACAGATTGTACGTACGCGGATCAATGTCAACAAAGTCGACTTTAGCTCCACAGTATAACCCGCAGTTTGCCGAAGCCACAAAGGTGATTGGGCTTGTCCAAAGCCACTCCCCAGGTCCCAGCCCCAGTGCCAGACAGGCGATGTGTAGAGCCGAGGTAGCGCTGTTTACCGCAACTCCGTGCCCGGCTCCGACATGGCCTGCGACTGCCTGCTCGAAACATGGAACCACTGGACCTTGCGTAAGGAAATCCGAACGTAGGACGGTAACTACCGCGTCAATATCAGCTTGGCAGATTTGTTGGCGACCGTAGGGAATCATGATTAGATCTTTCCAATTATGTTGTGGTTGGCTTCGATCCACGATTTTAATTCAGAAGGAGTCATCCATTCGGAATTGTTGTTGCTGGTGTAGCTGAAACCTTCTGGGACTTTTTTGCCGTCCTTGATCCGTTTGCTGCAGTTCGACCAATTGTTGATGGCGGGAAGAATCTTGTAATGTTCTGAGTAGTCGTACGTGTAGTATGAGTCGTCCTCACCGATCATCTGCTCGTGCAGCTTTTCACCCGGTCGGATGCCTACGAACTCAAGCTTGGCCTCGGGAGCAACGGCTAGGGCGAGATCGGTGACCTTCATGGATGGAATCTTTTTGACGTATATTTCGCCACCCTCCATGTCCTCGAAAGCATGCCAGACCAGTTCGACACCTTGTTCCAACGAAATCATGAATCGTGTCATGCGTTCATCGGTTATTGGCAAAACTCCCTTGTCTTTGATGGAGAGAAAGAAGGGAATGACCGAGCCGCGTGACCCCATGACATTGCCGTAGCGTACCACTGCAAAACGAGTTCCATGCCCACCAGAGTAGGAATTTCCAGCCACAAAAAGTTTGTCTGAAGCGAGCTTGGTCGCTCCATACAGGTTTACGGGGCTGCTGGCTTTATCCGTTGAAAGAGCGACTACCCGCTTGACACCTTTGTCGATACAGGCATCGATAAGGTTCATGGCGCCATTAATGTTTGTTTTTACACATTCGAATGGATTGTACTCAGCTGTTGGAACTATCTTTGTCGCTGCTGCGTGAACTACAAAATCAACTCCATCCAGAGCCCTTTGCAATCTTTCTTTATCACGAATGTCTCCAATGAAAAATCGAACTCTTGAATCGCCATGAAATTTCTTTGCCATCTCCCATTGCTTCATCTCGTCGCGTGAAAATACTATAATTTTTTTGGGATTAAATTTGCTCAGAGTCATAGGAACAAAAGAATTTCCAAAAGATCCCGTACCTCCAGTTATAAGAATGCTCTTTTCATTAAACATTATGTATCCTTTTTTAATAAAATTAGATAATTTAGATATTTTCTGTGGGGCCGGCATAGCTTTCTCGGAAAGCATCAAAAAAGTAATGAATATGAATGGTTGGACTGGCGTAAGCGTATGGGTCAATGAAGATTCTTCATCGCAAAGAGAGCATTATCCAGTAGAAAGAACTCGTGACCGTCAGCCCAATTTTCTTGCAAACATTGTTTTTCTTATTGCCTGCGAAGTCAATACGTTCGTTTGTCTCATGTCCTCTTTTGCGTGAGGACTGCGGGCGGCTTCACGCGTCTGCCAGCATTTCGCCCAAGCCCGAATCCCGGCGGGTCGGGTTTTCCACTGCTTCTTTGATCTGTTGCGGCGTTCCCATCAGGGTAAATTGCTTTTTCGTCCGCGTCAGGGCCGTGTAGAGGAGTTCCCGGCCCTGTATCTGACAGGGTTCTTCGGGCAAGACAAGTACGGTGTGTCCGAACTCCGAGCCCTGGCTCTTGTGCACGGTCATGGCGTAGCAGGTCTCGTGCCGGGGCAGGCGGGGGGGGGCGAAGGTGGCGAACCCGTTCTCCTTCGGGAAGAAGACACGCAGGGAGTCGCCGACGGGCAGGGCGATGCCCGTGTCACCGTTGAAGAGCCCCAAGCTGTAGTCGTTCTCCAGGATCATGACCGGGCGACCCTGATACCAGCCATCTCCCGTCGGCGCTCCGAGGGCCTCGCGGGCCAGGCGGTTCAGGGCCTCGGTGCCGCGCGGGCCTTGGCGAACCGGTGACAGCAGACGCAGGGTTCCGAACGTCTCGAAGGCGTGCGCGGGGTCCGTTTCCGTGCCCAGCCCCCTGAACGCCGCCCGAACAAGCGGACCGAGTTCCGCAGTCAGGGCCGTTTTCCCGGAACACTCCTTCATTTCCAGGTCATCATGGGGCTGCGAAAGCAGTTCCGCCGCCTTCCCGGCCTCTCCGGCCACGATACACGCGGCCAGGGCGGCGATGCCGCTGTCCGCGCCGAATCGCCAGCTCTTCTTCAATTCGACGACATGGTCTGTCAGGGCCGAGACGCGTGATGCCTCGGGCAGGCTTGCCCCTGCCCTGGCGGCGTCGGCCGCGAAGGCCGTCGAGAAGGCGTTGACGGCGTCCTCGCGGCAGAGGTTGCCAAGCACCGCCCCTGCCTCCACCGAGGCGAGCTGGTTGCGGTCGCCCAGCAGCACCAGGGAGGCGTGTTCGGGCAGCGCATCCAGCAGGCGGGCCGACAGTTCGAGATCCAGCATGGACGCTTCGTCCACCACAAGCATGTCGAGCGGCAGGGGGTTGCCTTGGTGGTGGCGGAAGCCTCCGGCGCCCCAGCCGAGCAGGCGGTGCACGGTCTGGGCGCCCTGCGTCAGACATGCGTCGAGCTCCGGGGGCAGGCTTCCTCCCGGAAAGGTCGCGGCCAGGGCTTCGGACATGCGCGAAGCTGCCTTGCCCGTGGGCGCGGCCAGGCGGATGCGGAAGGGCGTGCCGGCGTGCATGCGGACCGCAAGGGCCAGGATGCGGGCCACGGTCGTGGTCTTGCCTGTGCCGGGTCCGCCCGAGATGACGCAGAAGCGGCTGCGCAGGGCCGCGAAGCAGGCCACGTCCTGCCAGTCGGTTTCACTTCCGCTGGACCTGAAAATGTCGGGCAGCAGTTCCGCCGGAATGTCCCGGGGCGGCGCCGCGGCCAGGCTCAGGAAGGCGCGGGCCAGGGCCGCCTCGTCGCGGAAGAAGCGGGCGAAGTACAGCCGCTCTCCGTCAAGGATGAGCGGCAGGTCGGAGTCGGGCGCGCCGATCATCCCCGTGTCCAGGCAGCCTTCCAGACCGTCCAGGCCTAGGGTGGCCAGGCGCCCGCGCACGTCTTCGTCGCCGAGGCGCAGGCAGACGTGCCCCTCGCGCACGGCCAGGGAGACCAGCGCCGTCAGACCTGCCGCGAGATCGGCGTGTCCCGGCCGGGCCAGGGAGGCGGCAAAGCGGGCCTGGTAGAGGTCGGCCTCGGTGAAGAAGGTGCTGGCAACGAGGCGGGGCAGGATGGCGGGGCTGGCGAACATCAGCGGGTCTCCATGTCGATGAGGGCCTTGTCCAACGCATCGAGGAAGCGCGGGTCCGGGCGGTCCTGATGCACGCCCTGGCCCGGCCGCTGCGGGTCCACGCCGCGCAGGAAGACGTAGCGCACACCACCGAAGTGCTCCGCGTAGTCGAACTTTGGATTGCGCAGGGCCAGGTGGCGCTTCAGGGCCAGGCAGTAGAGGTGGTACTGCAGGAAGTAGTGGCTGTCGGCCATGGCCGCGTGCAGGGCGTCCTGGGTGTAGTGGCCGGGAGTGGGCCCGAGCCAGTTGGATTTCCAATCGAGGAGGTAATATTTTTCACCGCTGCGCACGACCAGATCCATGAACCCGGTCATGAAGCCCCGGCGCGGCTCGAAACGCAGGTTGCCCATGCGTTCCGGCAGGTCGGGCGGCAGGAGCCCGGCGGCGTCCCGGTACACGGCGGCCAGGGCCTCGCGGGTCACGGGGCGCAGGGGGAAGAGGAATTCCAGCTCGACCAGCTTGTTCTTCTGTTCGATGCCTCTCAAACGCAGCGCATCTCCCAGATCCGCGTGCAGGACCCGTTTGACCATGTCATGGACAGTTTGATGCCAGTCCGGGGCGAAGCCGTAAGCGGCCAGCGCCTCGGTCACGGCGGTGGGGACGGTGCTCTCGTCCGCGAAATCGATGCGTTCGAAAACCCTGTGCAGGCACGAGCCGGCGGCTGCGCCGCGCGGGAAATTCGCCATGGACCATTCGTCCGAAGCGGTGCCTGACGCATCAGTCTCATCCAGGCCCGGCCGCGTCCCGTGTTCCATGCCACGGGTCAGGCCGGTGAAGCTCGCCAGCCCGAAGCCGGAGCCCAGAACGCGGTCCCAGTCCCGGCATCGCAGGTCAGGGGCATGGGTGAACTGCGGCGGACCCGCCTCGGGTTCGGCGCCTGGCAGTTCCGCGACCTCAATGTCGTCGCCCGCCAGTTCGAGCAGGTCCTCGCTAACCATCTCCTCATCGACGTCTTCCCAGTTCAGGGAGCTGTTTTCGCCGGCGCGGTGCCCGTGGAACAGCCAGGCCGCGCCCGAGGTCTCGGCCTCGTTGATGCGGCCCCAGATCGCGTAGCAGCGGCACTTGGCGCGGGTCAGGGCCACGTACAGCAGTCGCACGCGCTCGGCCTGGGCCTCGGACAGGGCCTGGCCTATGCGCCTTGGCAGCTCCTCCGTGCCCAGGTCGAGGAGCAACCCGCCTTCGTGGATCAGGGCCCGGTCCTCGGGGCATCTGGCCCGGCCAAAGATGAAGGGACAGAAGACCACCGGGTATTGGAGCCCCTTGCTCTTGTGAATGGTCACGATCTGCACCGCGTCGCGGTCCGTGTCCAGGCGGAGCTGGGATTCCTCGGTGCTGTCGGTGCCGAGCCGCCGGGCGAACCATGTCAGCAGGGCGTGCATGGACGCGCCCGACTCGCGTTCCCGGCTGTGGAGCAGTTCCAGACAGTGCAGGACGTTGGTCATGCGCCGTTCGCCGTCCGGCAGGGAGACAAGGCGCCCTCGCACATCCTGGCCTGCGAAGAGTCGGCGCGCGGCGGCCATGACACCCCGGCGGTCCCACAGTTCGCGGCAGGCGAGGAAGCGATCGAACCACGCCTCGAGTTTTTCGCCGTCCTCGTCGATGAGCGCGAGGTCCGGGGCCGTCAGGCCGATCATGGGCGCGGCCAGGGCCGTGCGCAGGGCCGCCGGGCGCTGGCATTCGGCCATGCCGCGCAGCACGGACAGGAGCTCCGCCGCCTCGGGGCTGGCAAAGACCGACGAGGTGTGGGTCACGACGCTCGGGATGTGCAGCGTGCCAAGGGCTTGGTGGACGGCCTCGCCCTGGGCGTGGGTCTCGACCAGAACGGCGATGTCTCCGGGCAGGAGCGGCGCCTCGCCGATGCGGATGCGCCCTGCGCCCGCGCCCCGCAGCAGGCGGCTGATCTCGGCGGCCACGGCCCGGCAGATGCGCGGGGCAAGGGCCCCCTTGGCCAGGGGCTTGTCCGCGCTCTTGACCTGCCAGAGGACCATGGGCGCGGGTGTATGCCCGTCTTCGCGGAAGCGGTCCCGCTCTTCGTCCGGGGCGCTCACGGGCTGGTAGCCGATTTTCGGGTCCAGGAAGGGCTTTGGGTTGTCTGGTCTGAAAAACAGCCGGTTCACGGCGTTGATGAGCTCCGGCGTGGAGCGGTAGTTGACGCCCAGCGTCATGCCGCGCTCGCAGCTTTCGGCCGCGGTAAGGTACGTGTGCAGGTCCGCGCCCCGGAAGGAGTAGATGGCCTGCTTGGGGTCGCCGATGAGAAACAGGCTGTTCTCCCCGTCGCCGGTGGCGAAGAGGGTGCGGAAGATGTCGTACTGCAGGCCGTCGGTGTCCTGGAACTCGTCGATGAGGGCCGCCCGGTACTGGGTCCGAGCCGCCGCGACCAGCTCGGGGCTGGCCAGGGCGGCGTGCATGTTCCGCAGCAGGTCGTCGAAACCCAGCACGTTGCGCCGCCGCTTGAGGTCGTCCAGGCGCGCCGTCACGCCCGAGAGGAAATCGTGGCGCAGGTGGACCACGAAGGGCCCCAGCGCCTGCCGCAGGGCCTCGACACGGTCCAGGATATCCTGGATCTCGTCGAACAGCGGGTGCTCCGGGGCGGTGAAGGCCTTTTTGGTCATGCCCCGCACGTACGTCGAGGTCAGTTCGCCGAGGGCCTTGAGCTGCTCCTTGGCATCGAGCCTCGGATCGTTCAGGAAGTCGCGCGCCCCTTTCAGACGCTGATCCAGCTTCTGCGGCGAAAATTGGCGGGCGTTGAAATTGTCCGTCCGGGCCAGAAGGAGCGTTCGGACCTCCGATTCCGTAACCGGCCAGGACGCCATGAGCCTTTCGCATGCCTCACGCACCGCCCGGTCCAGGGGCGCGGGGTCCGGCGCGGGGCTGTCCGGCACGATGCGGATGCGCTGGGCCAGGAAGGGCAGGCCGGACAGTTCCGTGAGATGGTCCGGGGGCAGCTGCTTGCGCACTTCCGTGCCGGTCAGGCCGTCAAGGGGCAGGATGCGACTGCGCCAGAAATCCACGCAGACCTGGCGGCGCAGGTCCGAGAGGTCAGGTTCGAGCTGCGTGTCGAAGAGGGCCGAGCACTCGAAGCCGTTGCGCACGAGCATGCGCTGGCAGAAGCCGTGGATGGTGAAGACCTGGGCCAGGTCGAAGTTGCGCAGGGCGAGTTCGATCTGGCGGACGGCGACCGGATCGGTCATCTGGGACACGAAGGATTCCAGCGCATCTTTGTTTTTGGGCGCGCGTGCTCTCTGCAGCACTTGCAGAATTTCCGTCAGACGTTCGCGAATCCGCCCGCGCAGTTCCTGGGTGGCCGCGTCCGTGAAGGTCACCACCAGGATCTGGTCCACGGTCAGACCCTTCTCCAGCAGCAGGCGCACGAAGAGGCCGGTCAGGGTGTAGGTCTTGCCGGTGCCGGCGCTGGCCTCGATGAGGGTCGTGCCGTCCAGGGGAGCGGTGCAGAGGTTCATGGGCTCCATCACTGGGCGCCTCCCAGAATGGGGCCGTAGATTTCCTCGGCCACGTCCGCGAAGCGCTCCCAGTCCGGTTCGGCGTCGCGGAAGAGGAAGGCCAGATGCGGGTCGTCGCGCTCGGGGTTGACCATGTAGCCGCCTTCCCATTGGCGCATGGCCTGCACCAAAGCCTCGGGGCGCTCCTTGGGCTTGCGGCCCTTGAAGCGGGCCTCGGCGAAGGCCAGGGACGTCCGGGGAAAAAGAGGGATGGGGGCGCGCATTCCCTGCGTATAGATCCGCAGTAACCGTTCGAGGAGGTTCCGGGCGTCCGGTGCCTCGGGTGCGGGGAAGCATTCATCGGTGCCGATGTGCATGGATTGGGCGGCAAGGCCCGTGGCCGATGCGGCCAGATGGCGGACCCACACGCGGAGCATGTCCGAGCTTTTGGTCTTGGCCGGGCGGCAGGTCACGATGCGGTCGCCGTGGAGGTCGAGGCGGCCTGTGAGCGTGACCCTGCCCAGTGGCAGCTTCAGGTCGAGGCGCGCGGCCTTTTCGTCGCCGATGACGGCCCGGGCCTGGTCGGCCAGGGCACGGATCTGGGAGCAGAGTTTCCGGCTCGCGTCGGTCCCGGCCTGGCCCGGCGGCAGGAGCTGCCAGGCCAGGAGCAGACCCTCCAGATTGGCGGCGGGCTCGTCCAGGGCCGTGCGCAGGAGGTCCTGCAAGGGGCCGTAGGCTTCGAGGCCCGTGGGCGCGGCCAGGGGCTCCTCGTCCAGAAAATCGTCCTCGCCTCTGCCTGGGTCGATGCGCAGGCCGCGCAGCAGATGGCGGCAGGGATGGGTCAGGAAGCGGGTCAGCTCTTCGATGTCGATTTCGATGTCACGCTCCGCCTGTGCATCTTCGGGAGCATCGGTCGCGGGGAAGAATTGCCTGGACCGGTGCTCGGCAAACAGTGCCAGCGCCGCGTCGCGGTTCTGGGCAGAGTAGGAGAAAAGGTGCGACCCTGCGCTGAAATAGTCCGGATGGAAGGCCTGCAGCTTGTGTTTGAAAACAATGGCCTCCGAGGGTTTTCGGCCGTCAACCGTGCACCCTTTGTCCAGGAAATCGAGCAGTTCCGAGACCAGGACCGAGGGCGGCGCCTCGGCGTTGTCGGACTGTGACAGGCCGGGGTAGGTCAGGATGACGCTGTCCCGGGCCGAGATGATGCTCTCCAGGAACAGGTAGCGGTCGTCCTCGCGCAAGGACCGGTCGCCGGGCCTCGGGCGGGCGGCCATGAGGTCGAAGCCCGGGGGCGTGTCCTGGCGCGGGAAGGCCGTGCTGGTCAGGCCCGTCAGGCAGATGACCCGGAAGGGAATGGAGCGCATGGGCCTCAGGCCGCAGAAAGTCAGGCCTGCGGCCAGAAATCCCGACTCGCCGCCGCTCTCGTCCAGGCGTTTGCGGATGAGATGGAGCATGGTCCGGGCGTCGGCCTCGAAGTCGTCCATCTCGCCGGCCAGGTCGGTCACGGTCCTGCGGATGGCCAGCAGATGCTCGGCCTGGGCGGGGTCCTGGGGGAAGAAGGCGTCCAGGATCCAGAGCAGGCAGTCCCGCCAGGCGGAAGGCGTGCGCGTGTCATGCAGCCTGGACCACAGGGTGGCAAGTTCGTCGATCCAGGCGGTCACGCGGCCCAGCAGCTCCTGTTCGACCGAGCCGCGCAGCGCCAGCGGGGCGATGCCGCCCAGCGGGTCCGCCACGCCGGTCATGTACCCGAGGTACAGGCGCGAAAGGCCGCTCTCCCACGTGTTCTGGCCGAAATCCCCCAGCCCCGCATTCCTGCGGAAATTCCGATCGAGTCCCCAGCGCACGCCGGATGCGCGCACCCACTCCAGCACGCGCTGCGTGTCGGACGCATCCAGGCCCAGGCGCTGCCGCACTGGCGGGGCTTCGAGCAGGGCGCAGACGCGCGAGGCCTCGAAA
Source organism: Desulfomicrobium sp. (assembly GCA_050252955.1). Taxonomy (GTDB): domain Bacteria; phylum Desulfobacterota; class Desulfovibrionia; order Desulfovibrionales; family Desulfomicrobiaceae; genus Desulfomicrobium. The sequence continues at coordinate 115,427 of JBFWJY010000002.1, read as the reverse complement.
CGGTGCTGGCCGAACTCCAGGAGTTCCAGGAAGAGGCGGATGGTTTCGGCAGCCCTGGTGGGCTTGCGGTCGGAGATGGAGTAGGGAACGGCGTCCTCGCCGGGAGTCCCGAACACGGCTTGGATGACCGGCGCGTAGGCCTCGATGTCCGGGTTCATGACCAGGATGTCCTGAGGGGTGAGGGACGGGTCATTGGACAGGAGGTCGAGGATCAGGTCCTTCAGGACCTCCATTTCGCGCAGGGGACTGTGGCAGCAGTGGATCTGGATGGAGTCGTCGGAGAAATCCGTCTTTTCGTCGCGTATGTTCAGGTCGAGAATGTCGGCCTGGAGCTGTCCGAGCATGGTATCCGCGTCGGGCTCCTCGTAAAGCCCCGTTTCCAGCGCGTCCCGGTCCATCAGCAGTTCCAGAAAGTCTTTCCCTACCGCGCCGAGACCCGCCAGCGGCATTGCGTCCTCGGGTCGTTCCGGGGAGGCGTGTTCTCCCGCGCGGTAGGCGCGCCGACGTTCCCGATGCGTCAGAAGATCGCCCCTGTACTTTCGGCAGGGGCTGAGCAAAAAGACGTGCACCTGGCTGTGCCTGGACAGGGCTTTCAAAAGATCGAGATAGACCGGAGGCAGGGTCGGGATGCCGAAGACGCAGACGCGGGTGGGGAGTTCTGGCAGGGACGAGCCTTTTTCCAGCTTGGTGATGGTCCGTCGCAGCAGCGCCGCGCGATGCTCCCCTCCCATGTCCCGGATCAGTTCCCGCCATAGCCGGGCCTGCCAGGCTTCGCTGGCGATGTGGCCGGGCAGGAGGAAGTTCCCGCTCGGTTCATGGTTCTCCCAGCGTGCGGCCCACTCCGGCCGAAAGATGAGATACTGGTCGAAATGATAGGCGATGCGCTCGGCCAGTTGCACGGACTTGAGTTCCGAATCCTCGCGCACGTAGCGCGCCAGCGGCGCGAACTCCGGCTCGTCCAGCAGGCCGCGCAGCAGGTGCGTGATGCGCCAGAGCATGCGCTCCTGGCTCAAGGGGTATTCGAGGGGCAGGTCGGCCCGCAGGTCCCGGCAGAGTTCGTAGGCGAAACCGACGGGAAACGGGAAGCGCACGCCCGCGCAGACTCCATGACGGCGGGCCAGCTGCATGGAGACCCAGCGCTGCATACCGCCGGACTGGACCATAATGGTCTCGGGCTCCATGGGGTCCAGCGGAGCTTTCAGAACCTCGGCCAGCAGTTCGGCCAGGTTTTCCAGGCGGTTTGAGGCGTGGAGGAGGAAGCCTTCCATGAAGCTCAGGACGCCGCCAGCCCTACTTCGTGCTCAATGCCCGTGATGGCCGCGATGGAGAGCGTCAGGAAGTCGCCCAGCTCCAGGCCGATCTTTTCGCATTCCTTGATGGTCTCGCGGCAGACCGAGGCGGCGAAGGCCTTGTCCTTCATCTTTTTCTTCAGGCTCTTGGCCTCCATGCCCTGCATGCGGGTGGGGCGGACCAGGGCTGCGGTGTGGATGAGGCCGGTCACGGTCTCGCCGCAGCGCAGGGCGAAATCGAAGTCAGACTGCGGCAGGTTGCCGTTCATCTCGTTGTGGCGGGCGATGGCGTGCACGGCTTCCTCGGGCAGCTTGCCGGCCAGGGTTTCGGCGGTCAGCAGGCCGTGCTTTTCGGGGGTATCCTTGGTCTCGGGGTAGTCGAGGTCGTGCAGCAGGCCGGCCAGGCCCCAGGTTTCGGGGTCTTGGCCCAGGCGGGCGGCCAGGGCGCGCATGACGGCTTCGGTCTCCAGGGCGTGAACGATGAGGTGGTCGGGGGCGGTGGCCTTGATCATGGCCAGGGCTTCGGTGCGGTCGAGCATGTTTCCTCCGTGGTTTGGAAGTCGGAGAATTCCTGCATTTCCGCGCCGCGGTCAAGGATTCAGCAGCAGGAAGTCCCGCGTTTGCCCGGCAGCCAGGTCTGGATGATGTACTGCGCGCAGCCCACGCCGGGCGTGACGGTGACGGCCGCGGTGGGGCAGTTCAGGGCGCAGGCCCCGCACTCCATGCAGGCCTCGCGGTCCAACACTTCGGCCTTGCCGTTCCGCACGGCGAAGATGCGGTGCGGGCAGACCGTGGCGCACAGGCCGCAGCCCACGCATTTCTCGCGGTCGTAGGCCAGGGTGGCCACGTTTTCGAGGTGTCGGTAGCGTTTCATGCGGTCCCTCCGGCGAAGTTTCCGACCACGAACAGGATCGCGGCCAGCAGGGTGCAGGCCGCCAGGACGGGGATGGCCCGGCGCATCTCCCTCTCCACGCCCGAAGGCGAGGTGTATGGCGTGGAGCCCGTGAAGTTGAGGCCAAGCCATGACGAGAGAACGGCGGCCCACAGCCCGGCCCCGGCCAGGGTCGGCCAGGCGGCGTGCGGGAAGAGAAGCGGCAGCGCCAGGGCGCCGGCCAGCCCAAGCCCGGCCCCGCCCAGGGAAAAGACGCGCGGCAGTCGCGGCAGGAGGAGCGGGAACAGGACCGAGCCGCAGAAAAGGCCCAGCAGGGTGCCGACCGCCGCCACCAGCCAGCGGCTCCAGATGGCCGCGAGGGAGAAGCCCTGCCCCATGAGGCTCAGGACCGCCGCCACGGCGAAAGCGCCCACGATGGGCTTCCAGCCCAGCACCAGTTCCACGGGGATGACGGCGGCGCGCTCCCTCAGGGTGAAGGTCACCTCGCGCATGGCCTCGTCGATGCCGAGGTCGAGGTAGCGGGGCAGATCCTCGGCCCGGACGGGCCCGAACACGGCCTCGAACCCGCAGGCCTTGCGCAGGTCGCGGGCCCGCACCCCGTTGGCGCCGAGCTGGGGCAGGATCAGGCGGCGATGGGACACGACGCGGTCGAGCCCGGTCTTATTGACCTGCTCACTGACGCCGGCCGCGCTGAAGGTGCCCTTGCCGCCCGCGCACCAGACGTTGATGCCGCGCGTGTCGACCACCAGCAGCCAGACGTCGCGTCCGGCCAGGGCGAAGCGGACCGTGTCGAAGGTCAGCTTGTAGTTGGCCGTGACGACCACCGGGGAGCCTGGGTCGGGAGCGCCGACGGCGTAGAGGCCGGGGTTGACGGTGTAGTGGTTGCGGTCAAGGCCGAGCCGGGCCCGGCAGGTCCCGAGCCGGTCCAGCGCCGTGGGGCTGGTCCGCAGGCGCGGGATGCGCCCTGCGGCGGAGGGCAAGAAGGCTTCGACGTAGTGTTCGATGCTGTAGCCCGGAAGATCGTCCACCCCTGCACCAGGGGCCGGCGGCGGGCCTCAGCACGCTCCCGGTGCCGGGGCAGGAGGGCTGGAGGCCGCGTCAGGGGCGCACGGACCTGAACACGGGCCGGAAGGGGCCATGGGAAAGGGATGGAGTGGTTTCATGTCACGCCTACAGGGAAGAGATGAGTTTTTTGAGCTCGGCCAGCTTGTCCTTGTCCGCGCAGTAGCAGATGCGCGGGCCCTCTATCTCGCCACGGATCAGGCCCGCTTCCTTGAGCTGCTTCAGATGCTGGCTGACCGTGGACTGGGCCAGGGGCAGGATGTTCACGATTTCGCCGCAGATGCAGCTGTCAACCTGCAAGAGATGCTTGAGAATCGCCACTCGCGCGGGGTGCCCGAGGGCCTTGCAGAGGGCGGCCAAGGTTTGGTCATGGGTCATGGTGTTGTTTCCGTTTGATGTATCGTATATCGTAAAAATACGATATTGCTGAGGCGTTGTCAATGCGCCGGTCGTATTGAGTTTTTCCTGATCAAGGGGCATGGTGAAACGATACAAAAATTGAGGAGGTTCACTATGCGCTGGAAGCAATTCTTCACTCCGGTTCAGTCCATGAGTCCGGACGAGGCCCGGGATTATCTGTCCGACAAGACTTTACAGGACGTGACAATCCTCGACGTGCGTCAGCCCGGTGAATACGAGGAGGGGCACATACCCGGCGCCAAGCTCATCCCCATGGCCGCGCTGACGGATTCCCTGGCCGAGATCGACCGTTCCAAGCCGGTGCTCGTCTACTGCGCCATCGGCGGCCGCAGCCGCATCGCCGCCCAGACCCTGGCCGGCAAGGGATACGACCAGGTCATCAACATTTCAGGCGGTTTCAAGGCCTGGACCGGCCAGGCTGCCTTTGGCGCGGAAGAGGAGGGAATCGACCTCTTCGCGGAACTGGACAGCGCGGAATCGATCCTGGCCACGGCCTATTCCCTGGAAGACGGGCTGCGCGATTTTTATTTGCGCATGGTCAATCGTGCCTACGACGAGAAGATCAAAAGCGTCTTCAAGCTGCTGGCCGACATCGAAATCAAGCACAAGGACCGTCTTTTCGCCGAGTACACCAGGCTGACCGGCAAGGACGATCGCGGCGCTTTCGAATGCCAGTTCGTCACTCCGCTCATGGAGGGGGGGATGACCACCCAGGAATACCTGGAGCGCTTCAAGCCCGACATGGACAGTCCCGTGGACGTCGTGTCCATGGCCATGTCCATCGAGGCCCAGGCCCTGGATCTGTACATGCGTTCCGCCGCCTGGACCCAAAACGACCAGAATCGAAGCATTCTCGAACAGATCGCCAGCGAGGAAAAGTCACATCTCGAGCGTTTGGGACAGCTTTTGGATGAATTGTTGAGCGAGCGGGCCGACGCAAAAAAATGACGTCTGATATGTATGGCCAGTCGATCTGAATATAATGAGTTTTTGCAATATTTTTCCATGGAGGAGGTAAGTTTCGGAAGAATTTTTTGCCAAGTCCGTTTGAAATGTCTGGGTAGTGAGAGAAGTTTTGCGCACTCCGTACGGTCTTTGCGCAAGGCTTTTTGATCAAAATACTCATAATTCGGGCACAAGGCTGAAAATTCCTGTCAGGACAATATGTTGCCCTCGATGATCGCTCAGGCACGGCCCTTGCTCATGGGAAAGTCCAAGGCCCGGCAATGGCGCCAGGCTTATCAAGATTTTCGAGGGGGAAATGTCATGAAGCAGATATGTTACCTTTTCTGGCTAGCAGGGATGGCGACTCTTGTTGCTTATGGCTGGAGCGATACACTTATGAATCAGGTTTCCGATGTCGTGCAGTTCATGGGGCAGCTTGTGGCCTTCGTGATTGCCTGACTCCGGATGGTCCGGCTTTCGCGTATCCACGACCGGGAGGAACTGGCGCCTTCCGGTCGTGGTTTTTTTCCTTGTGCCGCTTTTTCAGCAGGCCAAGCGGCGGCCAACCCGGGCTGCTCAAGCGCCTGACCAACAACCGCTGATTTCCTGCCCTGTTGCGCTGCGTCGGGGCGCAAGATAGGGCTTGTCCATGCCCGTCGCAGTCTTATATTCCGCTGAACATTCGGCCTGGGTGCGCTATGAGCGTCCCCGGGCCATTTTTGTGGCCCACAGGCATGACGAAGTGCCTTCGCTCATCGCCCACCTGGAAGCGGAAGCGGAAAGACGCGGGCTTCATGCCGTGGGATTTTTGGCCTATGAGGCGGGACGCGCCTTTGATCCGGCCATGCCCGACTCGTCCTGCGGGGCGTTTCCCCTGGCTTGGTTCGGACTGTTCGACGACCCCGTCCTCGTGACGCCAGGGACTGCGACTTCCGTCGCCGACCTGGATTGGGTTTCGGAACTGGACGCCTGCGCCCATGGCCGCGCCCTGAAACGCATCCACGAGTATCTGGCCCGGGGCGAGACCTATCAAGTAAACTTCACGCATCGACTGCGCGCCCGTTTTGGCGAGGCTCCCTGGGATCTCTTCCTGGGCCTCGTCCGCCGCCAGCCTTCGCCGTACGCGGCGTTCATCGAGACTGCCGATTTCGCCGTCTGCAGCGCATCGTCGGAGATGTTTTTTGAACGGGAGGGAGAGGATGTCTGGTCCCGCCCCATGAAAGGCACGGCTCCGAGAGGACGCTGGCCCGAAGAGGATCAGGCTTTGGCCCGGGCGCTGGAGGTTTCGGAAAAAGAGCGGGCGGAAAATGTGATGATCGTCGATATGGTCAGAAACGACCTAGGCCGGGTCTGCCTTCCCGGGTGCGTGCACGTGCCCGAACTTTTCCGCGTGGAGCGTTATCCGACGCTCTGGCAGCTCACCTCCCTGGTGCGTGGTCGCACGCTGGAGCCGACGGCGAGGGTCATGGAGGCCCTGTTTCCGGCCGCGTCCATCACCGGCGCGCCCAAGGTCCGGACCATGGGTATCATTCATGAGCTCGAACTCTCGCCGCGCCGCATCTACACCGGGAGCATCGGGGTGATGAGCCCTGGCCGCAAGGCGCGTTTCAACGTGGCCATCCGCACGGTGCTGGTTGATAAGCTTTTGGGCACGGCCGAGTACGGGGTGGGTGGGGGCATTGTCTGGGATTCGGACCCAGGGGCGGAGTTCCGCGAGACGCGGATCAAGGCCCGCGTGCTCAGCGCTCCGGCCCCGGAGTTTTTGCTGCTGGAAACCATGCGCTGGACAAAAGGCGAGGGGATTTTTCTTCTTGATGAGCATTGCCGGCGTTTGCAAGGCAGTGCTGCGTATTTCGATTTCAAGCTGGACCTGCCGACCTTGCTGGACGCGCTTGAAGCGGAGGTCCTGGGGGCCGATGGCGTGGAGGGGGTGTTGCGTCTGACCCTGGACAGATCCGGAGCCTGGAGTCTGGAGCGCCGCCCGTTGCCCGCGACGTCGCCGTGCCGGGTGGCGCTGGCGTTGACGGCGGTGGATGCGGACGATCCGTTTCTTTTCCACAAGACCACGCGGCGGGAGGTTTACGATCGTGCCAGGAGGCAAGCGCCGGAGGTGGACGATGTGCTGCTCTGGAACGGGCGGGGAGAGATGACGGAATCGACCATCGCCAATCTGGTCGTCGAACTGGATGGAGAATTGCGCACGCCGCCCATGGCCTGCGGTCTTTTGCCGGGCACTCTGCGCGCCAGATTGGTGCGTGAGGGCCGCGTCAAGGAGGGGGTGGTGCGCAAGGACGATCTGCCCCGCTGCACGGGATTGTGGCTGGTCAATTCCGTGCGGGGCTGGCGAGAGTGCGTCCTGGTCGATTCAGGGGCGGGCAGACCTTAATCGGAATCGTGTCCGCGCCGGTAGAGCCAAGCCGCCGTCAGGCCGATGGCCACGAAGACGATGTCGCGGACGATGTAGAAAAGCATGTCCGCGGTAGCTTCGGGCGAGCTTGAGAAGCATCCGCAGTTCAGGTCGATGCCCCGGAAATACGCGCTTGCTATCGCGCCCAGAAAGACGATCAGCATGGCGTTGGCCAGGAGCAGGGCTTGTCCTGTCCAGACGCGGAACACGAGCAGGACGCCCACGACGATTTCCAGCCAGGGCAGGGTCAGGGCCGTGAAATTGATGAGTGCGTCCGGCAGGATGAGGTAGCTGGCCACGCTGGCGGCGAATTCGGCGGGAGCCATGATTTTTTGCGGGGCGGCGGCCAGGAAGACCAGGGCCAGGACCAGGCGGGACCCCCGTGCAAGGGACGCTGCGTTCATGATTTTTCTCCCTGGGCTTCAGGATCGGGCTGGTTTGCGTCGTGCATCTGCGGTTCCTCGGACGGCATTTCCAGGGGAGTGGGTTGGAGCGGCGTCGGCTCCGGCAGTCCCGGTTCCTGCGGTGCCGGCTCCAGAGGTGCCGGATGCAGGGCTTCCGAGTCCGGGTGCTCCAAGGGCGCTGGGGGCTGGGTCATCTGTCCCGTCCCGTTCGGTTCGGTCTGATTTGGTGCATTTTCACGCGGCTGGGGCAATTGCGGCATGTCCGCAGGTTCGGGAGCCATTCCTGCCTGGCCCGGCGCTTCACCCGCTTCCGAGTCCACCGGCTCTGTATCGGTGGCGTTGAGTTGTGGGCTTGGCGTCTCGGTCTGATCGCCCACAGCGGTGGGCAGGCCTTGCTCCCGCCACAAGGTCCAGCCGTTTTTGAGCACGCGAACATCCTGCAATCCCATGCCTCTGAGCTGTTCGGCCAGTTCATGGCTCAGTTCGCAGAATTCCCCGTCGCAATAGGTGACGATTGTCGCCGCCCCCTCCAAGTGCTCCCGCAGTTCTGGAAATTGCTGTTCAAACATCATGGGATCAAGAGAAAACGCTCCCTCGATATGCCCAAGGGCGAATTCGCCTGCTTCCCGCGCATCGATAAAAACCGTCTTTCCGGATTCAAAAAGAAGGGCCGCGTCTGTAAGCGATATTTCCCCGCGTAGGGCTGCGGCTTGCGCAATGCTGTCCGGATCATGGACCAGAGGCAGTCTGTCCGGGCGCGTGGCGTTGAAGGCCAGCGCCAATCCGACGGAAATGGCTAGGATGATCGCGGTTTTTATTCCAAAAGAAATGGGTGGCTTCATGTAGTGCTCCTGGGTACGTGGCCGTGTTTCTACGATCTCACGCCCTTCAAGGCAAGGGCGGGGTGCAACCGTGTTCTGACCTGCCGGAAAACTTCGGATCACTTAATTCTGGTTCTTCGTCGTTTGATGTGGAATTGACCGAGCTCAATCAGAAGGACTGCCATGCAAGCTGAAGAAATCTGGTTCATCCGGTTAAAGCGTAATTGGTTTCATGATCCCCAGAATTCTGAGTTTGAAGAACTCCTGATCCCGGTAGCCGTACGCCGGTCTTTTGAGCATCTTGATCTTGTTGTTGGTTCCTTCCATGGGCCCAGAGGATATGGGAAGGTCGTACCAAGCCAGGATGCTAGTTCGGTGCGTAGCCATGGTTGTGCAGCGACAGATAGTTTTGAATCGAGATACACCGAGTAATAGAGGAATATAGTGGGATGGATGTTGAGGAGTGGAGCGGGTTGGCGGGCGTCTGAGTGGGAAGTTTTGGTTGCGGGCGGCGCGGGTGGTCGCGCCACTTAAATTTTGGCGTTTTTGGGTTTGCGCCACTTAGTTTTGAATTTTGAAATAGGGGATCTTATGTCAGAACCGCTGACATAAGATCCCCGCGTCTATTATGAAATGGCTCTTGTTCCAGGGATGATCCAGTCGGCTGCTGGGACTCCTCCAGGGATCTGGGATAAAGTATAGTGATTTAATTTTGGACGCTTTGGGCCAACCCCAATAACTACACCGTATTTAATTCCGCTTGATTTAAAATATATATCCATCTGCAAAGGCATGTTTCGAACGCTTTTCATTTCCATACTTTCGTCGGCTATTTCTAAAATTTTACTTTTTATGTCTGCATCAAGCCTTTCCAAAATCGCAAATGATTCTTGCCCTTCAAAAATTACTCGCAGCCCTTGAGATTCACCGCTAAAAATTAATCCGGCAATACCGTAGGTCTCATCTGCATGTGTATAATAAAGTGAATCATCTTTTTTAATATTTCCAATTGCTTCTAATGCCTCTCTCTTTGTAAGTCTTTCTTCTCCACCGATTGATAATGTCTCATTCTTTCGAAGTGTTTTCGAAAACCTTCTAATAGGCCGCTGTGCATCATCTCCGCTTAAATTTGCATTTTGGATCATCTTATATGCAAAGTCGTGCGCAACGGCAAGCGACTCCTTGGAAACCTCTAATGCTTGCAACGCTATGCCGTTTTTTTCTTCTGATTTTTCGCGTAATTCAGAAAGTCCTGTAATCATTTTTTCTTCATGCTCGTATAGCGCTTTCTTTTCATCAGAAGCAATTTGCAATTTCATAATTTCTAATTTTGTATCTTGGTGCTTTTTAAAAACAAAATATCCAGCACCAAGTATTAAAAAGAAAAATATGGCAGCTGTAATTTGATCTCCAGACATTTTGAGTATTGCCTCTTTGATAAGTGCAGTAGCATCGATGTCCCAAAAATCGCAATTTTCTTGAACAGAGACGCGAAGTTGCGTGCTTCTCCCGCCAGTTGTAGTATCTCCAATTTCTCGAAAAGCCTTTACGGCATGTCGTTGCAGATCCTGGATAAGCTGCGCGCCTGGAGGGTCAATCCTGCCGTCCCGAGTAGGGCCGTAAACACGCACAGGGATAGTCACATGAAGTCGATCAAGATCTACCTCATCCCATCTCGCTTCTCCAGTCAAAGTTAACGCCATGAATCCGAATAGATCGTCAACTGACTGGATGATGACATTTCCCATAGCGAAAAATACTCCCTTCGTTTGTGTATCTATTTAAAATGTATGACATCAGGCGGCCTTTGCTGGTGTGTGCCCGTCTTTCGCCCGCCCTACTTCCTCCCAAAGCTTCCGCGCGTCGATCACGTTTCCGATCTTCTCGACGGCCCGTAGCATCAGGAGGCTATGGTGGTGTAGCCTAACCCGTGTCCCGAACTGCTGATGCAGCGCGGGATTCTTCCAGGTCGTGCCGGAGCTGGGCGTTCTCGGACTGTAGACCTTGAACGAGCTGGTTCGTCTTGTCGAGCTGGTCCTGGAAGGACGAAAGGGCCTGGTTCAGCTGCCCTTGCATTTCGTCGATCTTCTTTTCGGTGGTGATGGCCTTATGAAAGGCCTTGATATTGCTTACAATAGCCGTCGTGTAAACGGTCTTTGATTTGAGGATGTCCAAGGTTTGGGCCAGCACCTCGGCCAGATCGAAATCCTCTCCCTCGCTATCATTATATATGGACGCCTGGGGCTCTGGCTCTTCTTTGTGCCTTTGGTACAGGCCTGCCTTCCAGAGCGGGCCGTCTTCGCTGCCAGGGCGCGGGTCGTCCCACCTCTCACCTGGTCGAATCTTGGCGAACTGCGCCCCGCCTCGCTTCATCTCCCCTTCACCTGTCCGTAGCCAGTCCATGGATGCCCCGAAATTTTCGGAGACCGCCACGTACCAGGCAGGCGGAACGCTTTGCCGCTCTTTTGCCCCAGACACTGAAGATTGATTCAAGCCCATCGCTTTCGCGAATGCCGTGTCGCTTTTGACACCAACGGCAAGCTTCATCCTGCCCAAAATAGCATCAACCGTGGTTGCTCCACTTTTAACATCTTGAGCAACCACTTGAGCAACCGCTTCGTGCGGAGTTGCGCTAGCGTTAACCACTTCAGATTGTTTATTTTTCTTCAATTTTTGCACCGTAGACAATTATTTTTCACGAGCAACCACTATTGACCATTGACAATGACCATTTCAGATGGTTATTCCTCTTCCCATGAAGTTTACAAAAAAACTTAATTTAACAACCTCTAACAAGCAGCGTTGTTACGAGCAATGACAAAAAAACGCACGACCTCGGACACTGCTCCAAGGCAGCTCCTCCTCCCCCTGCATTCCGGCGGCACAAACTCCATTCGTGCCGGTCGGTTATGCCGAAAAGAGGCTATTCGCGAGGCGCTGACACAGGCACTGGCGGCTTGCCAGCTCTCCAGGGAGGAGGTGGCGCAGGAACTGACCAGGCTGACCGGAGAGGCCGTTTCAGTGAATCATATTCACAACTGGTGCTCGGGCGGAAAGCGCGAATGGAGGTTCCCGCTGGAACTGGCCACTGCGTTTTGCATGATCACCCAGGACTTCGGCATGATTTCGGCCATCCTCGATGGAACGGGGCATGGGTTGGCGGACGAAGGGACCATGGTCCTGGCCGAATACGGCCAGATCCTAATTGAAGAGCGTAAACGCTCCTCCAAGAAGCGCGCCCTATTAGAAAGGCTGGGAGCATGATGATGAGCGAAAAAAATGCACGCCGGATCAAGGCGTGGATGACGCTGAATGGCGTCAGGCAAGCCGACATAGCCAGGGAAATGGGCCTGTCCAGAACAATGATCCAGCGCTTTATCACCGGGCACAGCACCAGCACCAGGGTGTACGAATATTTCATCAACCTTGGCTGTCCCAGGGAGTATTTTGTGGGTCGGACTGAAGCGCGGAGGGCTGCCTGATGGCCAAAGTAGATCAGCCCATCAGCGAAAAAGAGGCGCTCTCTGCCGCAGACATCGGGCAAATCCTGGGTTGCTCCAGGCAGGCTGTAGATAAGATGGCAAAAAAAGGAGGATGGCCGGCAATATGGGAAGGGAGGGCCAAGCTGTTTCCAGTCGCAGGCCTACCCAAAGACGTGAGCGTGCGCATCGCCACCAAGTCGTGCCCCTACACCCCGCCTGCCATCACCCCGGCCAAAGAAGCGGGCCTGGCCGATATTATGAAGCTGAAGGGCAAGAAAAAGATCAGGTTCGCGACAAGAACTGCGATCATCGCCCTTTACAAATCGTTCGCGGCCAGGGCCAACCTTGCGGACACTCCGTGTCGCGAGGCCTTCGCAGTGCGGTGGGCTGCGGGCGAGATTGAGGCGGAGTCCTGGCTGCGTGAGGAGCTCCCGAGTTTCAGCCCGAACTCTGTGAAGAACTGGCTCGAAGCCGAGGAGAAAGAAGGACCTGCCGCGCTTGGCGGGAAGTTTGGTAAACACCGCAAGGGAACGGGCATCATCGAAAGCACCCCCCTGATGCGCGAATCCATCCTGGGCATGCTGGCCGAGCACCCCAATGCCTCGACTCAGCTCATCCGCGAATGGCTTGAAGCAAAATTTCAGAAAGTCCCGTCTTTGCGCCGCCTACAGGCGTGGGTTTCCGAGTGGAAGAAGGCCCACCCGGGCGAATGGATGTATGTCCAGGCGCCGGACAAGTGGCGGAGCCGCTTCATGGCCGCCTGTGGCGACGCCTACGAGCTGATTGTCAGGCAAAACCAGCTTTGGGAGTATGACGGCACCCCCTCGGACATCATGCTTTCCGACGGAAAGCGCTACGCAATCATCGGCGTAATCAATATTTTCGACCGTCGCCTGAAGCTGGAAGTGGTGCCCACGTCCACGGCCCGCGATGTGGCAGCTTTGACACGTCGCTGCCTCATTGATTGGGGCGCTCCCGAGGAAGTCGTGACCGACAACGGCAAGGATTTTGTTGCCAGCTACCTGCAGCAGGTCTTCCATTCGCTGGGCGTCCTGCAGACCATCCTGCCCCCGTTCCGGCCCGATTTGAAACCGGGGATCGAACGCGCGTTCCGGACCTTCTCGCACCATCTTTTGACGATCTGCCCCTGCTATGTGGGCCACAATGTGGCCACACGCCAGGAGATCCGAGAGCGCGAGGCCTTCGCCAAGCGCCTCATGGATCGCAAGAACCCCCAGGAGCTGTCCATGGCCTTCTCCCCCCAGGAGTTGCAGGCCTTTTGCGACGACTGGTGCGAAAACACCTATGCCCACCGCCCCCATGCAGGGCTGGGCGGCCGCACGCCCTGGGAAGTTGCCCAGGAATGGATCATGCCGGTCAGGCGGATTGAAAATGAACGCGCCCTGGACGTCCTGCTGGTGCCCCTGGCCAGCGGCGGCGGGTTCCGAGATGTGGGCAAGAAGGGCCTGCGCTGCGCCTCCGGCCTCTATGTCGCGCCGGAGCTGGGCGGGCTGGTCGGCCACCGCGTGCAGGTCCGAATGGATCCTGCGGACCTGTCCTGGGCGTATGTGTTCGACGATGACGGCAACTTTATGTGCAAGGCATCGCGGACAGACGCCCTGAGCGCTGACCAGATGCGCGAAGAGGCCAAGGCCATGCGGCGCGTCAGCCAGGCGGCTCCAAAGGCCGTGTCCAAGGAGATGCGCGCCATGGCCAAGCTGACCGAGGCTGGCCAGGCCATGCCCGTGATCCGCGAGCACCACCGCAAGCGCGCAGAGGCCATTCGCGCCAAGGGCGTTGACCAGCGCTCCACCGTCTACACCACCCCGGAACTCGAAGCCGCCGCCGATGCCGTAAACGCCCACATCCCCGCCGTGGCCGTCACCGAGCAGGCACGTGAGATCGTGCCGGGCTTTGTGCCCCCGGCGACTGCCCAGCAGCGCTACAAGCTGCTGCTGGTCCTTCAGGCGCGCGAGGACCTGACCGAAGCGGAGGCCAAGTGGGCCCGCATTTACGCGGCCAGCAATGAGGCTGATGGGTTTCGTCAAATGTACCAGATTTGCGCGGTAAACGGTTAAAATTTCAGAATTATCGACCAGGGCCGCAAGGCCCTAAACCACAACCTTCAAGGAGAACCTGTCATGTCCCTAGTCCCCAACCCCGGCCCCGGGGTAGCACCGCTTGGAAATGTCGCCATGTGCCTGTCCACTCTGAGACGAGCCATCACGCGCCCTGCGCACCTGCCTGGGATCGTCGTGTTCTACGGACCGTCCGGATACGGCAAGTCCACGGCCGCCACGGTGGCAACCATCCACTGTGATGCCGTGTATGTGCAGGCCCGCTCCTCTTGGACCCGCAAGGCAGCCCACCAGGCCATCTTGAAAGGCCTGGGCGTTCTCCCGGCCAAAACCGTGGCCGAGATGAGCGACCAGATTGCCGAGGAGCTGGCTCTGAGCAAGCGCCCCCTGATCGTCGACGAAGTGGACTACCTGCTCGAAAGGGGCACGATTGAGATCATCAGGGACTTATACGAAGCCAGCCAGGCCCCGGTGATGCTCATCGGCGAAGAGGGCCTTCCGGGCAAGCTGAAGCGCTGGGAGCGCTTCCACGGCCGCGTGCTGGACTGGGCGCCTGCTCAACCAGCGAGCCTTGAAGACTGCAAGACCTTGTCCGAACTGCACTCCACCAAGGTGCAGATTGCGGACGACCTGCTGGCCAAGATTCACGACGTGGCCGGGGGATCGGTGCGGCGGATCTGCGTGAACATCTCGCGGATCGAAGAGCAGGCTCAGGTGGAAGGCCGGGACGTGATGGACTTGACCACCTGGGGCTCCCGCGAACTGTACACAGGGGAGGCCCCGAGCCGCCGGAGGAGCGCATGAGTCAGGCACCCGCAAGGCATTGCTCCCCGGCGGGAGTGCTGACCGACCGGGAACGGTTGTGGGCGGCGATGCGGGATCTTCGAGTGTTTACAATCCGCGACCTGTGCCGCGCCGTAAACACCGGCAAGGACCGCGACGCCGCCATTTCGGACAGCAAGGCCAAGGACTACCTGGTCGGCCTGGTCCGGGCCGGGATCGTGGGCAAGGGGCTGGCCGTTCGGTTCGAGCCGATGCGATTCGAACTGATCAACGACACTGGCGTGCGCGCCCCGCGCGTCCGCAAGGACGGGACCATGCTGCCCGAATCTGGACGCAACCGGATGTGGAAGGCCATGCAGATCCTGGGCGAATTCTCCCCCAGGGAGCTCATGCACGCGGCCAGCATCCCCGGCGCTGCCGTCGCCCACTCCGAGGCCAAGACTTATTGCGGTTGGCTGGCTCGTGGCGGCTACCTGGTTCAGTCCGGGGAGCGGTTCCGCTTCATTCGCGCCCGCTTCACCGGGTGCAAGGCCCCGCAGATCCTGCGCGTAAAGCAGCTCTTCGACCCGAACACGGACAAGGTTGTTTACGCCGCTGACCCGGAAGGCAGGGACGACCTGTGAAACGGCAAAGCGCAATGAAATTGGCCCTTTCGGGGTGGGGCGAAGTCCTGCCCATGTACCTGCCGGAGTGGGTGGTGACGCTTGCCGAGGCCTGCGACAGATCCAGTATGCGCACCGTAGCCGCCTCACTGGGCGTTTCCCCGGCCCTGGTGTCGCTGGCGATTCGCAATGCCCACCACGCCCGTCTGGACTTCATCCAAGCCCGCGTGGAGGCCGTCCTGGGCGGCGTTGAATGCCCCGTCCTTGGCCACATCAGCGCTGAGCGCTGTCGTCAAAATCAAGATCAACCTTTTTCATCAATCAACCCGCTCGCGGTCAGGCTGTTCCGGGCCTGCCGTGGCGAATGCCCCCACGGAGGGAACAATGGTCAGTAACGAAATCAGAAACAACGCGGCGGCCCTGGGCACTCTGATGCACCAAGTAAGCAACGAGCAGGCGGCGCTGATCCGCATTGTGCGCTCCAACTTGGCCGCCGCTGCGGACACGGCGGAAGAGATGGAGCGGAACCTTGTGGTGCCACGCCCCGCAGCACAGGCAACGGCAGAAGAGCCCGAAGTGGTCGAAGTGATCGAAGAGAACGAGTTCAAGGAGGCAATGTGATGGAAGGTTACAAGAAGAACGCTGCCGGGCACCTGGTGCCATTGGAGCAGATCCAGCCCATCGACCTGGCTCGGGATGAGCTGGTCGTGGAGAAGGCGGAGAAGATCAAGGCCGCGCAAGAGATGATACGCAAGCTCAAGGCGGAGATCATGGGCGACATTGAGGCTTTCGTGTCCCTGGCCGCCCAAAAGTACGACGCCCAGGTGGGCGGGCAGAAAGGCAATGTGACGCTGATGAGCTTTGACGGCCGCTTCAAGCTGCGCCGCCAGATCTCCGAGAACCTGAGTTTTGACGAACGGCTGCAGGCGGCCAAGGCCCTGATCGACGAATGCATCAGGGAGTGGACGAAGGGCAGCCGCACGGAGCTGCAGGCGCTCATAAATGACGCCTTCCAGGTCGACCGAGAGGGGAAGATCAATACGGGCCGCATCTTGGGCTTGCGCCGCTTGAACATCGACGACGACCGATGGCTGAGGGCCATGGAGGCCATCTCCGACAGCCTGCAGGTGACGGGAACTACGGCCTACTTCAGGTTGTACGAGCGCGTCGCTGGGGATCGCTACACGGCCGTTCCGCTGGATATGGCATCGGTCTAGCCTGTTGGCCCCGAGTGGCGGCGAGGTCTCTCGCCGTCACGATATCGGCCCAGCAGGCGGTGCCCCTGTCGGGACACATACACCTCGGCAACACCTGCAGCGCGGGCGGTCCCTCCTGGCCGTGACCGCACCGTAGCACCCACGAGACGGGTGGCTGAATCAAGAGTGGCGGCGAACCGTTGGGGTTCGTCGCCACCATCGAATCAGCGAGGAGGTTTTAAGTGGGCGGAACAGAAGTAATCACCAGGGAAAACACCCCAACGATCGACGAAGTGCCCCGCAGCTTCTGTAAGGAATTTTGCTGCGCATGGAACAAGCGAAAGCTTCGAAATGGGCGGGATGACAGCTATTGCGGCAAAACAGTGTTCCCGCCCGCTGCGGACGGGAAGAGATACTGCGCATGGGAATGGAAACGAATCAAGGAGAAGATGAGTCTATGTGCGAAGCTGAAGAAGTCCTGAGCTGGCTACTCTCAGAAGTCGAACAGAAGTCAAAGGAGCATCTTGGCAGCGTGAAGCGCGTTGTTCGCACCCTCCAAGACCGCTGCAACTTCGAGGATCGTTACGAGCAAGACCGCGCGGTGGACGCTGTTTTGGAGCTCGAAGGGTTCGGTGACGAACTTTTGGGGCTGGTGCGCGAGGCCGGACAGCGTCTGAAGGAAGCCGGTCGGCAGGCGGCGGCATGAATCGCGAAGATTGGAAGAAGGTTGAAGATAGGCTGTGCTTTCCGGGTGCCAAGATGTCCCTGCGTGTGGATGGCAGGGACGTGGAGCTGGCAGTCCGTACTGACAAAATGAAGATGGTAATCCTAGTGTTTGTTGATGGCTGGGCGAAAGGTGCGTGGCTTGATGTCACGAAACCCTGCCCAGAACAGGCTTACATGAGGCGTCACGAACGTTATCTTTGGCCAAAAAAAGAGCGGGATGGAGCCGCGAAGTTCGCAAAGCGCTTCGGAAAGCGTGAAGCAAAGAAGTATCTTGGGGATATGGATAAAAAATTCGTGTGTTTTTATTCGTACTTCCCATCAGTTCGCGCCGTCCGCACTCACTACGAAAAGACCTTCAAATCCATCGAGTTGGTGGAAGCATGAAAGCCACCTGCCCAGTCTGCGGGGGTTATGGCCCCCTGGAATCCTTCCTGGTGGACGACGATGCCAAGCGGGCCGTGGTGGCTGTCGGCAAGCTGCCCGGCGACCTGCCTCGCCTCTGCTGGGCGTACCTCGGCATGTTCCGCAAGCCAGCGTCAGCCAGGGTTTTGACCTGGGAGCGCGTGGGCCGGATCGTGGCGGAGCTGAGCGACCTGGTGGCCGAAAAGGACATGAGTTGGAAGGGCCAGCGCGTGGTGCCGAGCCGTCCGGAGTTCTGGGTTCAGGGCATTCAGACGATGCTGGACCGGGACGCCCAGGGCAAGCTGGAGCGGCCGCTCGACGGTCACAATTATCTCAGGGCGGTTGTTTACGAGGTCGCTGAAAAGGCTTGGCACCAGGGCAATGTGAAGAAGGAAAATGAAGCGAAATTCAGGCCCCAGGAACCGCAACAGCGCCGCCGGGACCCGGAGCATGACGACAAGCCCATCGTGCCCCTGTCCGAAGGGATTAAGGGGTGGCGGGAGCGGCTTGGGATACAGAGGGGGGAAGAATGACAACTGAACAGATGGTCAACCTGATCCGCGCCAACAACCAGACACTCAGCCACCGGGTGCTGCAGGCCATTGCGGACCGCTTGGAAGAACAAGACGCACATCTTCGGTCGGCCCTTGGCACCTTGTCGATCCAGGAAGAGCAGCTTCGTGGGCTTGGGTCCGAGCTGGCCGAAAGCGAACGCCACCGGCAGATCCTGACGACGCAGAACAAGAAGCTGCTGTATGCACGCAAGAATTTGGAAGCATTGGAAGTGGCGCTGGCCCCACTCCTGTCATGGGATGATGCTGAGCGCCGGGCGTCAATCATCATGGGGCCTGCTGAGACCATGCTTGAAAGCCTTGGCTGCACTGTCGTGGCGGAAGACTTTGACCGCATCAGGGAGATTCTTTCGCACTATCGTGACGCCCATGCTGTGGAGTGTCGACAGGCATGAGGGCGGTCTGTGTAGTTATCGCCTTCATCTTGGCCTTGGAGCACAATGCCGCTTCGGTTCTTTTCGTGTTTCTCGCCTTGTTCATGGGCGACCGGGTTTAGAGGAGCTTTGCATGGATAATCGCATTTTTACAGGCGGCTTTAGTGTCAGGATGGGCACGAAGCGAACCCGCTTTGAACTGTCCCCGGCGGAGATCCACGGAGGCCCCGAGGGCCTTTTCCGTGTCCGAGTCGACCGTCGCTGGCATGATGGCCCCGAGGGCGAAGTGCTCTTTCTGGATCGTGACGGCCTCGCCCACCTGGTCGCTTCGGCTGCGCTGGGAACAGTGGGTGCTCCGGCACCGCGCCCAAGCCTTCGAAGGGGGTCAAGGATCAGCGTGCGAATCGAGGATGAAGGGCGCACACGGGTCGAGGGCGGGTTTACGGTTGGGCCGTTCATCCTGGCCCATGACGGCCGCTGGATGGTGCCTGTGACGGTCTACGGTGGAACGCGGTACGTCGCCGCTGAGGACATCGTTGCGAGGGAGGAAAGGCCATGAGCTGGAAGGTGCTCCCGGAGAATCCGGAATATGAACTGAGCATTGACGGCAGGCTGCGCGGCCCTCGGGGGATGCGGATGCCTTATGTTCAGTCCAACAAAACCGCACTCTCTGCCATGTATATGATCAGGTTTCCCGCTGAGGGCAGGTGCAAGGCCGTGGTCATCCGCACAACCATGTTGAAGGTGTGGGGAGTCGAATTTGAGCCCACCATGGCGTGGGTTGAGAAAGTCAGGGGCGACGTTATGGCGGAGAAATCAAACGCCAGGTCCGCCGCTAAGCTGAAGCGAGCACCCCGCCCTGAACGGGCCTCATGGCGTTCCAAGCAGTCCAGCGGGAAGCGCTGCGCAGATTGCGGGCAGCCGATGCCGGCTGGCTACTGGAGGCGCTGCCCGGAATGCTGGACCGCCGTCCGCAAGGGTTTGGACATGCCTCTTGAGGAATACGGGACGGCAAGCAGACGATAAGCGAAACCTCCTGCGGGAGGTCGTCCGGGCGTGGCGGCCCGGGCCTGATGAGCAGCCGAGGAGTCAAGATGACCGTTCTATCGATTTTCACCGGAAAGCCCGTGGATCCAGCGACGCTGGCCAAGGCCCCGGCCCGTAAACAGGACCCGGCCAAGGTCGCGCCCCGTAAACGCGGCGGGCTGCAGCGCGAGAACCAGAAGGCGATGCTGGCCAAGGTGCATATCGCCAAGCAGCGCCTGGGGCTGGATGATGAAATCTACAGGGGTATCCTGTCGGAGCGCTTCGGCGTGGATTCGAGCAAGGATCTGGATATGACCGGCCTGAACGATCTGCTTCTGCACCTTCAGCGCTTGGGCTTCCAGCCGACGCCGCGCCGCAAAAGCGCAGACCCCTATGACGTTGATGCGCAGATCCGCAAGATCGAGGCGCTGCTATCAGAGAAGGGCCGCGTCGAGGGTACGGACGTCCCATGGGGGTACGCCATGGCCATCTTGAAACGCCAGACCGGCGGCAAGGTGAAGAGCTTCGAGGATGCCTCTGCCATGGAGCTGCGCGGCGTGATCGTGGCCCTGATCCGGGACGCTCATAAACACGGGCGGAGGGTTCAGTAATGTGGGTCAGCTATCCTGAGCTCGTGAGCATTCTCGGTGATGACATGGCCCTGGTGCTGACCAGGGGCAAGGGCGGCATCAAGTTCTATGTCCCGCGCCAGGCGAGCCCGGACCACTGGCTGGCCAAGCTGGTCGGCGTGGATGGGATGGAGGCGCTTTGCGCGGCCTATCCGGGGGAAGATATCGTGGTCCCGAACGGCCGCCGCGAACACTGCAAAGCCAAGGTGCTTCAGCTGCTCGATGAAGGGCTGACAAAGGCTGAGATAGCAGAGCAATGCGGCGTCACGGACCGCTATGTGTATATCTTGTCCAGCGCGACGGCGGGGGCCAAGCAGCTTCCCCTGCCGATCAAATCGGCAAACACTCTTGTCGATCACCCTGAAACGAAGTAAGCGATAGGCAGAAGAAGGACTTTTCACCCCGAAACATTTCGTCTTATCCCGCCAAGCCCTCCAAGAGTATCACCAGCTCTAGGAGGGCTTTTTTATGTTCAAGAATGCATTGAATTTTTTCCGGGGCCTTGTCGCCAAGGGCATCGGCGGGATCAAGGAAAAGGCTGCAAGTCTCTTCCAGGGCTCCCTGCTGCCGCTTGTGACCAAGAGTCTGGATGGCCTTTTGAGCACAACCAGGTTCCAGATCGTGTACTGCCTGATCGCTATCGTGGCCCTGTGTGGCGTGGTGTGGTTGTATAGCCCGCAGCAGCTCCCGGTGGTGCTCTACAAGCTCCTACTGGCCCCGCTTGGCGGCGTCGTCGGTGGGTGCGTCTGGCTGGCCCTGGTGCCCATTGCGAACCCGTCGCGCTACCTGGCGACGGATTGGCGCGAGGATCCGGACGCAGACGTCAAGGGCGGCGCGGACTTTGAGATTGCCGACGGCTACGAGCGGATTTTCAGCGTGTGCGTGGTCTGTCTGGCCCTGGCCTTCACTGTCGGCATGCTGGCCGTGGGGCTTGGGCTATGAGGCCGAATTGGGGCCTGCTGGCCGTCCTGGCCTTTTGCGCGCTCTTCTGGTGGGGCGTCTGGGAGGCTGTGGCCTCCCCTCTCATTCCCGCCCAGGCCAAACAGCACCGTGCCCTTCTGATTCGCGAGGCGAGAGCTCAGTGGGGGCTTAATGCTCCCGTAGCCACGTTCGCGGGTCAGATCCACCAAGAGTCCAGGTGGAACGAGCGGGCCGTGTCGCCAGTGGGCGCGCAGGGTTTGGCTCAGTTCATGCCTGCGACATCGCGCTGGTTGCCCGAGGTAGCACCGCAGACCGGGCAGCCCATGCCGTTCTCTGCTTCGTGGTCCATCAGGGCGATGATTGTTTACGACAAATGGATCTGGAACCGGGTCCGGGCGGCCTCGGACTGCGACCGGTGGGCGTTTACGCTTTCGGCGTACAATGGGGGCCTGGGGTGGGTGCAGCGAGACCAGCGCCTGGCCGCATCCAAGGGGATGGATCCACTAAGCTGGAACGATGTTACCCGGTTCAACTCCGGGCGTTCCGCCGCAAATTTCAAGGAAAACAGGGGCTACCCAGAGCGGATCCTGAACCGCTGGGGGCCCCTTTATCAGGCCGCCGGATGGGGGCTTGGGGGCTGTGATGCTCGGTAGCCTACTCCCTCTGGCCGGACGGGTCCTTGGCTCTAAGTGGCTTTGGGTGGCCGTGCTTCTGCTTGGGCTCGTGGCAGCGCTCTACATTCAGGACTTGCGCCACGATGTGAAGGTTTCGGCCCTTGGCGGAGAGCTCGCAGCCCAGGAAGCCCAGCACGCCGCGACCAGGTCGGAGCTGGCCGAGTCCAGAAGAGAGGCGGCCGGGCTTCGGGTTGCCCTGGATCAGGCGCGAAACGCCACCGAGGCCCTGCAGGGCAATGTCCGCGCGGCTCTTGTCAGGGAAGCCCAGGCCCGCGCGGACGCCGAGGCCAGGAAAGCAATCATTTCGGCCATGCGGACGCGCGAGCGCACGGAAGCAGAGGCCAAGGAGGTGGTGGACGATGCGACACGTCACAGTGCTGCTACTCGCCTTAATCGCCCTTGGTAGTGCCGGGTGCGGGGCAAAGGCCCCCGTCGCCCCTGCCGCTCCCGTTGTCGTGGCCTTGCCCGTGGCAGAGTGCCCGGCTCCAGCCCGCCCGGACATCCCGGCCTTGGATCCGGCCCTGCCGTTCGACCACGCGCTGAACGTGGAAATTTTCTTGGAGCGAGACGACATTTTTCGGTCGTACGCCAAGGCCCTGGAAGACTGCGTGAAGTGTTACGGGGCCCAGACTGGAGGCGACAGTGGACGAAATTGACGCGGCCCAAAAGGCCGAGCGCTTATTCCGGGAAGGAGCGCTCGCGAGCATGCGGCGACCGAAGACAGCCGCACGGGAGAGCCTGACCCACTGCGTGGATTGCGAGGAAGAGATCCCGGAGAAGAGACGCCTGGCCGTCCCAAACTGCTGCCGGTGCCTGGAATGCCAAGAGGAACATGAACGAGGAGATACCTGGAGATGAACGAAATAACCCTGGAGCTGCTCAGGTATCTGCCCGGGTTGCTGCAAACATTGGGCTGGGCGCTGGTTTTGTGGGCCTGGTGGTCCATGAAGCGGATCTTTGTCCGCCAAGAGGAGTGCGAGATCTGCCGGGCAGGTTTTGACGGGCGCATTGAGGCCCTGGCTGCCCAGCAGAGGGACAGCGAGGCCGCGAAGAAAGCCTTGGAGCAGGCGCTCAAGTCTCTGCCGACAAGCCAGGACATGCAGATATTGGCCCTGAGCCTCAAGGAGATCGAGGGCGACATCAAGGGTCTGGCCCAAAAGGTCAACGGCCAAGCCAGGGCCACGGAGCGAATGGAAAAGGCTGTCGATCTGCTAACCGAAGTCCACATGGGGAATAAGGGATGAATCACATTGAGGAATTTCAGCGCAAGGTGGCCGAAAAGCGCCGGCTGGCCATGCTTTGCTTCTTAAACGAGGAGCCGGACCGCAGGATGAGCGTAAGCCTGATGGGGGCTGCCCTGGAAAGCTATCTGCTTCCTGTGTCCAGGGACGTTGTCACACAGGACGCGGAGTTCCTGCGTGGCGCCGGGCTTGTAACTCTAAACCACATCGGCGCTCTGCCGGCGTTGACCCTGACCGCTTCGGGTGTCGAAGTCGTGCGCGGGACCAGGCGGGTGGAAGGGATCCAGCGCCCGCCGCTGGACTAGGAGGATGTGATGCCGCGCCATAGCACTGTGATGAAGCTCCCTGTGTCGACCCGTAAACAGTTGGACCGCGCCTTGATGCGTGGGGAGATGACGATTGACCAGCTGCACGCGTTTATCGCGGAATGCTGCGCCCCTGGCGAGGAGGCCCCTTCCCGTAGCGCCATTGGTCGGTATGCCGCCAAGTTCAACGAGACGGCCAAGGCCATGCGCGAGAATAGGGAGATGGCTAGAGCCCTGGCTCAAGAGCTTGGCCCGGAGAGCCTGGAGGGCGAACAGGGCCGCCTCCTGGTCGAGATCCTGAGAGGGCTTGTTTTTCAGGCGATGCAGCAACGCGCGGCCGATCCGGACGCGAAGTTCGACGCGGCGGAAGTGGCCAAGATCGCCCGCTCGCTCAAGGATCTGTCCCACGCCATGCATTTGGAACAGGACTTCGCCAAGAGGATCCGGGAGGAAGAGCGGCGCAAGGTGGAAGAGGAAGTCCGCGGGCGCGTGCAGGCCCTTGGTAGTGCACAGGACTTGAGGAAACTAACGGATGAAGAACTTGAACGCAAAATCTCGGAACTTGCAGCAGCCCAGGCTTGAAGACGCCGTCCGTGAGCGGGAATTGCGTCGGCTTCAGGCCGAACGCGCCCGTAGGACTATGGCGTCTTTTGTTTCCTACACGTTCCCCGGGTATCACCATAGCGTGTTCTCAACGACCGTATGCGCGGCCCTAGATGAGTTCCTGGAGGATGTGGCAGCAGGCCGGCGGCCTGTCCTGCTTCTGCAGGCCCCGCCGCAGCATGGGAAAAGCCAGCTGGTGTCGAGGAGCTTCCCGCCGTTTGTCTTCGGACGTTATCCGGATTCCAGGCTGGCGGCGTGCTCGTATGCCGCAGACCTTGCTCGGGACATGAACAGGGATGTTCAGCGGCTGATGATGGATGACGCCTACAGGATGCTTTTCCCGGAGATATCGCTCAACCCCAAGCGGGTTGTGACGATGGAGGGGCAAAGCCTGCGGAACTCCGATCGATTCGATATCCCCGGGCGCCGGGGATATTACGTATGCGCAGGCGTGGGCGGCCCTCTCACGGGTAAGTCCGTGGACATCGGGATCATAGACGACCCGATCAAGAACGAGGAAGAGGCCCGCTCTTCGACCATCAAGCGGACCATTCAGCGTTGGTACGAGACGGTTTTTCTGACACGTCTATCCAAGCATTCCGGGCACATCATCATGGCCACAAGCTGGGCGACAGACGACCTGGTGGCCACCGTAGCCAAGAACAATCCCAGGGCGAGGCATCTCAAATTTCCGGCTATCGATGCCGACGGCCGCGCCCTGGTGCCAGAGCTGCACCCTCTTGAGAAGCTGCAAGAGACCAAATCCATGCTGTCCCCTGCGCAGTGGAGCGCGCTGTACCAGCAGAACCCGGTGCAGGAAGGCGGCAACATCTTCCAGGAAGACTGGATCCGGCGCTGGAACATCGGGAACCTTCCGGATGCCTTCGATGAAGTGATCTGCTCCTGGGACATGACGTTCAAGGACACGGACGGGTCGGACTTCGTTGTCGGGCAGGTCTGGGGGCGCAAGGGCGTGCAGTATTTCCTGCTGCACCAGGTGCGTTCCAGAATGGGGTTCACGGCCTCGAAAAGCTCGGTGTGCACCATGGCCGCCCAGTACCCCCAGGCCACTGCGGTGCTGGTGGAAGACAAGGCCAACGGCCCGGCGGTGATGGACGCCCTGCGGGATGAGATTGCCGGGCTTGTGCCGGTTGAGCCGGATGGCTCGAAGGTGTCCCGCGCGTATGCCGTGACGCCTCTGTGGGCCGCCGGGAACGTGTTTATCCCCGAGGACGACATGTTCCATTGGGTGCGGGACTATGTTCAGGAACTCATCAGTTTTCCCGCTGCGGGGCACGATGACCAGGTGGACGCCACGACACAGGCGCTAAGATACTTGAAATCGCACGGACTGTCCGTGTGGGAGGCATTGGCGAATGGGTAGACGACGGGACCACAAGCCGGGCGGGAAGAAGTTCACCGCGGACGGTTTCGACAATTTCACGGGACGCCTGGGCATGGGCCAAGACAACATGCTGGCGGCCAGCGGGTACACCCCTGGGCGTTATGCGACCAGGAGCCGAGTCGAGCTTGACGACATGTACCGCAGCAGCTGGGTCGTGGGTCGCATGATCGACGTCGTTGCCGAGGACATGATCAGCGGTGGCGTGGAGATACGCTCTCAGATGGACCCAGGCGACAAGGAAGAGCTTTTGCGGCAGATGCGCCGGACAGGGGTCCATGCCCGGCTGACGGACGCCATCAAGTGGGCCGGGCTCTATGGCGGGGCCATCGCCGTGATCTTGATCGACGGTGAAGACTTGTCGACCCCCCTGGACGTCTCTGCGGTGGCCAAGGGCGCATTCCGTGGGCTCTACGTGCTGGACCGGCACCAGGTCACCCCCCTGGACGAAGGCATCACCGAGCTGGGGCCGATGCTGGGGTATCCTGTCGGGTACCGGGTGCATGCCCAGGCGCTGCGTGGACAGACGATCCACCATAGCCGGGCCATTCGGTTCGTGGGCGTGGAGCTCCCAGACGAGGCCCGCCGTTCTGAGCAGTATTGGGGCGGGAGCATGGTCGACCGCGCCTATGACCGGATCCTTGCCTTGGACAGCGCCACCCATGGAGCCGCGAACATGCTGTATCGCTCGTTTCTGCGGGTGATCGGCGTTGACCGGCTGCGCGAAATCCTGGCCACCGGGGGCAAAGCCGAGGCTGCGCTTCTCAAGATGTTTACGATGGTGCGCCAAATGCAGTCCAACGAGGGCATCACGCTGCTGGACAAGAACGATACGTTTACGACCCACGGATGGACGTTCGCGGGCATCTACGACGCCCTGCAGGCCTTTTCGGAGCAGATATCCGGGGCCACGGGCATTCCCCTGGTGCGACTCTTGGGGCAGTCTTCCAAGGGCTTTAGCACAGGCGAATCCGACCTTCGGACCTATTACGACACGATCAGCACCAAGCAGGAAGATGACCTGCACGCGCCGATGGAGGCGCTTTTTGCCATCTTGTCGCAATCGATATGGGGCAGACCCCTGCCTGACGGCTTCGACTTCGTTTTCCGGTCCTTGTACCGCCCGACGGAAATGGAGCGCTCGCAAATCGCCACGGCAGACGCGCAAGCTGTTTCAGCGCTCTACGCCGGCGGCGTCATCACCCGCGCCCATGCCTTGTCCGAGCTGCGAGATTCCAGCCGGACTTCCGGCAGATTCGAAGGCATCACGGACCAGGACATCGAAGAGGCCAAGAAAGAAGATTCGGTGCCGCCGCTGCCTGAGGGGCGTCTTCCTGAAGAGCTTGCCGGAGGGTGGCCTGGTGCCGGGCAGTAAATGGGACCGCCCGATCCAGGGGCGGTCATGGGGATGGGGCGACGCTGACAATTCGTCGTCTTTTGCGCCGTCCAAGGTGGCTACGAAGCGCTATGCCCGGCAGCTGACCGCTGTCGCGTCCAAGATTGCCGAGGTGGCCCGCCGGGACCCCCAGAAGGCTGAGCAGGCGCTGCGCGAATATGCCGAAGTGATCGACCCGTGGGCCAGGCAGGCGGCGGCCAGTATGGTGACGGGCGTACGCCGCAAGAATGACCAGGCGTGGCGCTCCCTGGCTGGGCGCATGGGCCTGGACGTCCGCACCCTTCTGTCTTCGGGAGAGGTGGGCGATGCCGTCCGTGAGCGCATCGAGGAGAACGCCAGTCTGATTCGGTCCATGGTCATCGGCGCGGCCGACCAGGTGGGCGGCATTGTGCGCGAGAACATGGCGGCCGGGTCCAGGGCCGAGGATCTGGCCAAGCGCATCGAACGCGTGGGCGAAGTCAATCAGTCGCGAGCCTTGACCATCGCCAGGACGGAAGTCAGCAAGGCCGGAACCGCATTGACCACGGCCCGCGCCCGGTCCGTTGGATCGACGGGCTACATTTGGCGGACAACCAGGGACGGGGACACGCGCGAAAGCCACCGGGCCATGGAAGGCAAGTTCGTGGAATGGGACAACCCGCCCACGATCGACAGGATGACGGGCCATGCTGGGGAGTTCCCGAATTGCCGGTGCTATCCTGAGCCGGTTATCCCGAGGGAAACGGGTGGCGTTTACGCGTCACCGATGCCCACGCAGGAAACAGAGATGGAGACCGGGACCAAGTCCGCTCTGTCGCAATGGGAAAAGCAGTCCACAAGCCACGTCATCCCGCACGTGCCGGAGTCTCCCCTGGTCAACGTGGAACGGGCCAAGTTCGACCGACGCAAGCTGACGGCGTATTCCCTGGATCCTGAGGCTGCGGATCCGCGCGGACGGGCCAAGGCGGTCCTGTTCAAGAAGTTGCTCGGGGCTGATCCGAGCCATGCGGATCTGATCGAGAGCCAGATCATGTCCTTGGCCCCGCACCTCCCGGCCAAGCGAGGGAAGGCCGATGAGCATGGGGAGCGCTTCGAAATTCTGACGCCGGTTACGGGTCCAAACGGAACGACCGTTGACGTGCTCAGCGCCTGGATTTACGACAGGGACAAATCGGGCCGGAACATTTCGACCGTCCCGCGTCTGACAAGCTGCTACATTCCGAAGAAGAGGAGCACGACATGATCCGCGAAGGGGGCACTATCCGCCTGGTCACGCCGCTGGACGTCGAAGACGTTTTTGACCATTCGGTCGTTCATCGGCTTCCGATCGGTACGACGGGCCGGGTAATCGACCTGCTTGGCGGCCGCGCCTATGAAACCGAGTTCCTGATCGGCGACGTTGACGGGGAGCACACGTGGGCCTCCGGAGCGGTAAAACTCGACCAGTGTGAGCCCGCCTTGGAGCCCACGGCGTGAAAACGTCCATATTTGCCCTGAGAGGCGTTCAAGCCTCAGAACCGAACAACGCCCCGGTTTTTCCCATCCGATCGATTCTAGCCCGTTTACGGGCCGTTTACAGAGCGTCCTGCTAGGTTCGCTCGCTCTTACAAACCCACCTTCCTCACGCTGAATTCATTCCGACTGACCCCAAGAGGCCGGCGCGCATAGCGTTGGCCTCATGCGTTACCATACTACCAGCGCCCTTTCCGAGAATATCCGGATCACGCCAGAAGGCTATCTTCTGTGCCTGGACGTGCCCATCGCCCGGACTGGGGTCATGCACTACCTGCCTGAAGAGCTCCCGGAAGAGATTGCCGCGCATGCGACCGAAGAAACGGTGCTGGTGTATCGGCAGCCCGAAGACGTCTTTGCCCCCGAGACCGTAGCGTCGTTCGAGGGCAAGCCCGTGACCGTCGGCCACCCCGAAGACTTTGTGACTCCCGACAACTGGAAAGAGCTGACCTGTGGCCATGCTCAGAATGTCCGGCGTGGGGAGGGAGAGGCCTCGGATCTGCTGCTCGCGGATCTGCTGATCACGGACCAGGAGGCTATTTTCCTGATCGCGCCCAAGCAAGGCGGGAAGCCCGAAGACAAGCCCTTGCGGGAAGTGTCGTGTGGCTATGACGCCGAATACGAAGAGATGGCGCCGGGCGTTGGGCGGCAGTTCGCCATTGTTGGCAATCATATCGCGTTGGTGCCGCACGGACGGTGCGGTAGCCGCTGCGCAATTCAAGACAAGGAGTCTCACATGCCGAAGAAAAAGAAGTCGGGCTTCCTGGACCGTCTGTTCAAGAACCCCAAGGTGAAGGCCGCTCTCGACGAGGCAGCTGAAGAGGTGGCCAAGGACGAAGAAGAGGCCCCCGAAGAGCAACAGCAGACCGCCACGGACAGCGATGAGAAGCTGGACGAAATCCTGGTCCTGCTGCGCACCCTGGTGGAACGTATCCCGCCCAAGAACGAGGATGAAGATCCCGAGGCTGGCGAGGACGAAGACCCCCTGGGTGATGAAGAGGCCGCGGATGAAGATCCGGCCGCCGATGAAGACGACCCGGCCAAGGCCAAGGACAGCGCCTCGAAGCGCAAGACCGCAGACGCCGCCATTGTGCGCCGTGCCGGGCTCCTGGCTCCGGGCCTGCGCTTCAATACGAGCGATTCGGCCTGCACGGTCAAGCGCATGTCCTTGCGCAGCGCCATGAAGGACGAAGCTGTCGCCAGGGTCGTGGACGGATGCCTGCGAGGAACCGCCATCGGAAAGGCTGACTGCCTGACCCTTGACGCCGCGTTCATGGCCGCGTCCGAGGTCGTCGCCGCCCGCAATAACGACCGCACGGCGGAAGCCCTTGCCGGTAAGCGCAAGACGGCGGACGCGAAAAAGGCCGTCACCCCGGCGGACATCAACGCCCTTAACCGCAAATTCCGTGATTCCCTGACCGGGAAATAGGAGGCAACATGCCCGTATTTACTGAACGTATGCCCGCCGGATTCCCCGGCAACATCTCCCGCCAGGCGGACGCCCAGGTCGAGCCGGCCGTGGCCGCTTCCGCCATTGCCTTCGGCGGCCCTGTCCAGCTGGACGCTGCCGGAAAGATCGTGGCGGCCACTGTCGAGGCCAAAGGCGTTTACGGCTTCTTGGCCCGCCCGTTCCCCTTCCAGGCCCGTGCGCTTGCCGACAACGTCCTGGGTGGCGGTGGCATCGAGGCCGGACAGATCGGAGACGTGATGCGCTCCGGCTACATGTCCGTGAAAATGTCCGCTGCCGAGACTTCGACGCCGGTCAAGGGCACGCCCGTCAAGGTCGTGTTTACGGCTACGGGAAGCTTTGTCGTCGGGGATATCGCCATGTCCCAGGGCGTGGCTGTGCCCGGGTGCATCTTCATGGGCGCGCCCGATGCTTCGGGCAATGTCGAAATCGCCTTCAACATCTAAGGAGCGAAAATGTTTACCTATGACAGACGCACTGTAGATGCAGCCGGGGCCTTCCTGGTCGGAGAGCTTGAGCGCCTCGACCAAACGCTGCACCTCCCCCTGCATTCGGTCACGTGGCCCCGCGACATCGATTTGCGCGAAGACGTGACCATGGCTGATGAATCCTCTTCCTTCACCGTGACCACGTTCGCGGCCGCCGGTGGCATTTCCCCGAACGGCAAGAACTGGGTCGGCCAGAAAACCACGGCCATTCCCGGCATCGCGGTCGACATCGGCAAGACGCCCTCTCCTCTGCACTTGTGGGCCATGGAGCTCGGGTGGAGCCTGGTGGAGCTGGAGGCAGCTCAGAAGATTGGTCGTCCCCTCGATTCCCAGAAGTACGAGGGCATGAAGATCAAGTACAACATGGACGTGGATGAGCAGATCTACATCGGTGACGACCAGGTCGGCGCCGTGGGCCTGTGCACGAACCCTGCGGTCCATGCTGAAAACTCCACCCTGGACTGGGATGCCGAAACGACCACTCCGAATATGATCCTGGATGACATCAACGACCTGATCAATACGGCGTGGGAGCGCAGCGGGTACGCTGTCGTCCCGGACCAGCTTCGGCTTTCGCCGCGCAAGTTCGCCCGCCTGGTCAAGCCGGTGAGCGCGGCCGGAAGCAAGAGCCTTCTGCGCTACATCGCCGAAGAGTGCATTTCCAACGCCCAGAACGGACGGCCCCTGGAAATCCACCCGCTCAAGTGGCTGACCGGCCGAGGCGCTGCTGGCAAAGATCGCACCGTGGTCTACAGCCGCCGCCCCGAATACGTCCGCTTCCCCCTGGTGCCCCTGCAGAAGACCCCGCTTGAGCATCGCGGCATCAGCCAGCTGACCGTCTACTTCGGCAAGATCGGCCATGTGGAATTCGTCTACCCTGAAACCTTGGCCTACCAGGACGGGGATTAAACCATGAAAAAGATCTCTGTTTCGTCCACGTTCTCGGTTCGCTTTGCCTCGGGGAAGAAGCTGCGGGTGTTTACGCCTGGTGTGCATGAACTCTCTGAAGAAGAGCTTGGGAACTGGTTTGTCCAGGGATGCATTCGGGAGGGCCGCGCTGCGGTCCTTCCGGATGATGCCGATGAAACCGGGCTTTCGGAAGACAAGCTGCGTTCGATGACCGTTTCCAGCCTGAAGAAGATGGCTGCAGAAATGGGCGTCGAGGTGCAGGGCTCCCCGAAAAAAGACGCGCTGGTCGCCATGATCCTTGAAGCGGATCAGGCCGAGGAGGGCGACCAGGATCCGGATGGCGACAAGGACAAAGGCCCCGACGCGCCCGCCGGTGACGTCGACCCTGACGCCGAAGCCAAGACCGAACCCGAGGAGAATTAACCGTGCCGACCGTACAGGAATTCAGAGAATCGTTTCCCCAGTTCACCGTGGAGCTGTTCCCGGATGGCCGCGTGCTGTTTGCCTTGGCCTTGGCCGAGAAGCAGCTTTCTGCGGAGCGCTGGGGGGATTGGTGGGCTGACGGGTGCTGTCTGCATGCGGCCCATCACCTGACCCTGGAGCGGGCGGCGATAAAGTCACAGGACGGGACCGGCGGCATGGACGCGGCCGCCGGCCCTGTTGTCTCGGTCAGCAAGTCCGTGGGCGGCGTGTCCAAGAGCGAGTCACGGGCCGGGGCTGCGGCCACCGGTAACATCGGGGCGGGCCACTGGAACGATACCATCTACGGGAAGCAGTATTGGCAAATGGCGCAGCTCGTGGGCGCTGGGGGCGTGGTCGTATGAATCCGGAGATGAGTGTCCGGCAGGTCAGCATGGACCTGTCTGCCGTCCGGCAGGCGCTCGCGGCCTTGACTTCCCAGGACGTCTTTATCGGCGTCCCCGAAGACAAGACCTCCCGCGAGGCGGCCGGAGACTCCGGGGTTTCGAATGCGCTCCTGGCCTACGTGCATGAGTTCGGCGTTCCTGAGCGGGGGCTCCCCCCGCGCCCTTCTCTTTTGCCTGGCATCGGCGACATCCAAAAGGACGCGGTCGAGATCCTAAAGGACGCTGCCAGGCAGGCGTTGATAGGCAACGCGGCGGCCGTAAACACGGCGCTCAACAAGATCGGGATCCTCGGACAGAACGCTGTCCGCGCTCGTTTTGTGAGTAACGAGTGGCCACCCTTGGCGGACTCTACCCTGGACGCTCGAAAGAAGATCGGGGAGCGCACGGGCAAGTCCGGCCGGACCGTGGCCACCTATGGCAAGAGCCGCCGCGAACGCGGCGCGGTCAATCCGCTGGTCGACACGGGCCAGCTTCGCAAGGCCTACACTTACGTGGTTCGCAAGAAGGGCAATTCTGCCCTGGTGGTGAGGTGATGGGCGTGGATCTTCTCGACATCCTGATGGACCCGGACATGGGCGGGACTGCCTTTGTTTACGAGCGCGTCACGGAAACCGTGAGCGCCAAAGGCAGGGCGGAGACTTCCTCGGCCCTGCTCTCTGCCGACGGGAATATCCAGCCCGCGCCGGGAAAGGAGCGCGAGCTTCTGCCCGAAGGCGACCGGGCCAAGGAGTCTATTCTCATCTTCACGCCTGCCGAGCTGTCCGCCGGCGGCGGGTCCATCCAGGCAGACCTGGTGCACTATCGTGGCGGCAAGTACCGCGTCGCAACGGCTGAGGCTTGGCGGGAGCACGCAGGCTTCACCAAAGCCGTGGCGGTCCTGGAGGTGCAGCCGTGAACACGAGCGCAACCGGCGGTTTTCTCCCGGTCAGTCCGGGGCCTGGTCGGGCCACCCTTGAAGACATCCTGCATGACTTCATCGCCGGAGTGGCGGGCCTGCCTGGGGACCTGGTGAGGCCGAGGTGGCAAGCCGCGGTTCCTCGCGTTCCAGCGCCTGGGGTTGGCTGGTGCGCCTTCGGCATCGTCGGCAATAGGCGGATCGGACTGCCCGTCATCAAGCACGCTGCAGTTGGTGACGGCCAAGATGAGATTGTCTCGACCAGGGAGCTTTCGGTTCTCGTGTCCTTCTACGGCCCCGAATCCATGGATCTGGCCGAGACCCTGCGGGACGGATCGCACCTGGAGCAGAACAGGGCTTTTTTGCGGCCCCACGGGCTGGCGCTGACCAGGGCAAGCGATATCACAGAAGTTCCCGAGGTGGTTCGTGCCCAGTGGTTGGCCCGCTCTGATCTGCTCATGGTCCTGCAGTATGAGACCAGGCGGACATGCCCCACGCTCAACATCGTACAAGTTTCAGGGCGTGTTTACGCGCCGGGAATCAGCGTGCCTACGGGATGCGACTCCTGCCCCAGGGCCTGCTGGCTAGAAAACACGGGCGAATAGCGCCCAGGAGAAAATCATGGCTCAAAACGCATTATCCGTGGACCGCGTCGTCAAGGTGACGGTCAACCTGCAGCCGCTCGCGGCGGCCCGCCGTAACTTCGGCGTCTTGTGTATCGTGGGGGCAAGCGACGTCATTGACCACGTCGAGAGAATCCGCCTCTACACCGGCATCTCCGGCATTGCCGACGACTTCGGGGTGCAGTCTCCCGAATACGCGGCTGCCGAACTGTTCTTCTCGCAGAGTCCCAAGCCTTCGATCCTGGCCATTGGAAGATGGGTCAAGGCTCCGAGCCCGGCGTACCTCAAGGGCGGCCTGGTTGCGGACGCGGATCTGGACGCCAGCGCCTGGAATACGATCACCAACGGCAGCCTGGGGATGGTGATCAATGGCACCGGGGCGACGGTGACGGGTTTGGACTTCACCGGGCAGACCAATATGAACGGCGTCGCTTCCGTCATTTCTGCCGCTTTAGCCGTGGAGGGCGCGGCCTGCGCCTGGACGGGAGCCAGCTTCGTCATCTCCTCGGTCACGGCTGGCGACGGGCAGACGATTGGATTCGCCCAAGCCACCGGAACCGGGACGGACCTGTCCGCGCGCATGGCTCTGACTGAAGAGCTCGCCTTGCCCCTGGTGGCTGGGATGGACGCGGAAACCCCGCTGGAATGCGCCGTGGCGCTGGCTGACGCTTCTGGCGATTGGTACGGCCTGACTTTCGCGGAAACCATCACCGATGATGAGCACGTGGCTGTGGCCGGGTTTGTGGAGGCCAGCTCCAAGAGCAGGATCTACATGACGACCATCACGAATAGTCGGGTGCTTTCGACCACGGTAACAGATGACCTTGCTTCTCGCCTGAAGGCGCTGTCCCGCTTGCGCACTTTCGTCCAGTACAGCCGCAACAAGTACGCTGCCTGCTCTGCCGCTGGCCGGGCCTTTACGGTCAATTTCAACGCCAACAGGTCGACCATCACCCTCAAGTTCAAACAGGAACCCGGTGTGGTGGCCGAAGGACTGACCGAGACCCAGGCTCAGGCGCTGGTCTCGAAGCGCTGCAACGTCTTCGTCCGGTACGACAACGATACGGCCATTCTGCAGGAAGGCGTCATGGCAAATGGCGCGTTCTTCGACGAAGTCCACGGCCTGGACTGGCTGCAGAACGCGATTCAAAACGAGTGCTACAACCTCTTGTACCAGAGCAAGACGAAGATCCCGCAGACCGACGCCGGTGTGAATCAGATCGTGACCACAATTTCCAAAGTTTTGGCCGAAGCCGTAAACAATGGCCTGGTAGCCCCGGGCACCTGGAATGCGGATGGCTTTGGCCAGCTGCAGCGCGGGGATTACTTGCCCGCCGGGTGGTACATCTACGCCCAGCCTATCGATGAGCAGCCTCAGTCCGAGCGCGAACAGCGCAAGGCCCCGCCCATCCAGGTTGCGGTCAAGTTGGCCGGCGCGGTGCACTTTGTCGACGTCCAGGTGGACGTGAACCGTTAAGGAGTAAGAAGCATGGGAGCGTACAGCTTTTTGGATGTCCAGGCCGCCCTGGAAGGCCCTGGAGGATCGTTTCAACTTGGCAGCGGGTCCGGCAATGCCGAAGAAGGCATCGTCATCGAGCCCGCAGGCGACAAGAACATCATGACCGTGGGCGCGGATGGCTCGGTGATGCACAGCCTTCGCGGGGACAAGTCGGGCACTGTGACGGTTACGCTTTTGCGGACATCCCCGGTCAACGCCCAGTTACAGAACCTCTACAACTACCAGACCGGATCCAGCCAGAATCATGGGCGGAACACGATTGCAATCCGCAATGCCCAGTCCGGAGACGCCGTCACCTGCACGCAGGTGGCCTTCGCCAAGATGCCTTCCAACCCTTATGCGGTGGACGGCGGGAAGCTGGCGTGGACGTTCCACGCGGGCCAGATCTCCACGGTCCTTGGCTCTGGAACGCCGGAAATCATCTAGGAGTGAGCAATGGAATTTAGCGTTAAGGATAGGGTTTTCCGGGCCGGAAAGATGGATGCCTTTCAGCAGCTGCACGTGGTGCGCAGGCTGGCCCCTTGCCTCGGCAAGTTGGCCAGCCTGGCTGGAAGTGATCTTGAGATCAAGAAGGATGATTCCGGGAACGTCGTGGATGTGGCCGGAGACATCGGGCCGGTTGTCTCCTCGCTTGCCGAGGCCGTGGCTGCATTGTCCGACGCGGACGCGGAGTACGTGATCAACGCGTGCCTTGAAGCTGCGGAATGCAAGAACCCGGGTGGCGGATGGGCTCCTGTCCGAAAAGGCGGGGCGACGATGTACAGCCTGTCTTTGCCCGCAATGCTGACCATCTCGGCCAAGGTCATGGCGGTGAATCTGTCCGATTTTTTCGCCGACCTGCCCTCCCTTTCCGGCCTGGGGGGGATGCTCCGGAAGGTGTCGCATGGGTGAGCCTGCCCGGGGGAGAGGATTGGATAATGAGGCCGGTGCTTGAAGGCATGTGCAGATACGAGAGCTTGAAGGACGGGACGGTGTCCCTGGGGGACATCGCCCTGATGAATGACGCCCTGGCCGTACGACACGAGAACGAGCGCCGCTACATGGCCTCCAAAAAAGGACAAGCGCAATGAGCACAGGCGGAGTCATCGCCGAATTCCTAGCCTCCGTGGGCTTCAGAGCTGACGAGCAGTCGCTGAAATCGTCGCTGACGAGAGTCGCGGCTTTCGGTGTGGCTGTGAAGCTCGCGGCGGCCGGGATCTTTGCCGGGATGGTGAAGGTGGCCACGGCAGAGTCTGAGATGGCCCTGCAGGCGGAAAAGCTCGGCACCACGACGGACAGGCTGGAAGAGCTGGGCTATGTGGCCGAGCAGTCCGGATCCAGCCTGGACGCCGTGACCAGGAGCATGGAGGCCTTGGTCTCCCGTAATCCTCGGATCAAGGACGCGGCCAAGGCGCTGGAGGTTGTCGGGAATCGCATGCGCGGCATGTCCGAAGTGCAGCGCAAGCTTTTTGCCGACCGGATGGGGATCGACCGGACTCTGATCCCCATGTTGACGTCGGATGTCTCGGAGCTCCGGGAGGAATTCCGGAAGATGTACGCCGTGGCCGGGACGGACGCCAAGCAGGCTGCGGAAGCATCGAAGGGCTTTCTAGCCGAATTGGCCAAGCTGAAAACCGTGGCCACCATGCTGACCAAGGCCGTGGCCGTGACGTTTATCGGGCGCATGCGTCGCGACCTGGTGGACCTGCGCAAGGTCGTGGTCGAGAACTTCGGGCGGATCCGTCGGGTGATGGAGTTCTTGATCAGCATCGTCCTTCGCGTGTCGTCGGTGATCAGCGCCTTTGTTTACCGCGCCGTCAAGGTAATCTCCGGCCTGGTCGATTGGTTCGACCGCCTGGACGATGGCCAGCAGCGCCTGGTGCTTGGGCTGGTGGGCCTGGTTGCGGTCTGGAAGCTCCTGAATCTTGGCTTTCTGGCCACGCCTATGGGCATGATCATCACCGGGCTCCTGGGGATCATCGCCCTTGTGGACGACTACCTGACCTTCATGGAGGGCGGGGAAAGCTATTTCGACTGGTCTCCCTGGGCTGCAACTATTGACCAGGTCGTTCAAATTTTGAAGCCGCTGGCGGGCCTACTGCTCGAACTCGGCAAGGGCGCCATTGCGGCCATCGCTTCCGCCTTGGAGACGATGCGCGAGACCTTGGGGCGCGTGATCCGGTCCGTCCAGCTTCTGGCGGACATCCTGATCGCCTTGTTTCACGGCGACCTGGCGGGGGCCATAGAGTCCGGGAAGGCGCTCTTCTTGAACCTTGCTGACACGGCGTTTGGTGCGTTCCAGGGCTTGGCTGGCGCTGTTCTCGCCATCTTCGAAGGCATGTGGTCGGGCGTCGAGCAAAACTTCCCCGACTTCGCCGGGTGGGCAAGCGCTGCTGCGCAGTCCATCACGGGTATCCTGGGGCAGGCCGTTGACTGGGTGCGAAGCAAGATCGCGGGGCTCATGGAGTGGATGCCGGACTGGGTCAAGGACAAAGCCGGACTTTCGGCCATGGCCGAAGCCTCCCTTTCGGTGCAGGCCACCAGCGCCCCGGCCCTTGCCCCGGCCCCGTCCCAGGCGGCGGCCATGGAGGGGGCAGCGGCCCGGAACATGGAGCTGCACGCCAAGACGGACATCCACATTACGACCTCTGACCCGGTGGTGGCCGGAGAGCGCGCGGCGGCAAAGCAGGGCCAGGTCAACGCTGACATGGTGCGCCACATGAGAGGGGCGGCAAGATGAGCATGTCGCAGAGCCAGGAGCCCGTTCTGATCCGCCCCCGCCGCTCCCTGGGGGAACTGTTCCCTGACGTGGTCGTCGAGGAGTCCCACGAGGACAGCCTGCAGATCACGGAGCACCCGGTGGAACAGGGCGCAAGCATCAATGACCACGCGTTCCGGATGGCCGAAAAGGTGACGATCCGGGCCGGTGTCTCCGATGCCCGTGAATCCGACAGCGGCGGCCGTCCAAGCGTCGAGTTTTACGAGCAGCTCCTGGAGTTGCAGCGCAGCCGCGAGCCCTTCGATATCATCACCGGCAAGCGGGCGTACAAGAACATGCTCCTGGAGCGCCTGAGCGTGATCACGGACCCGGATTCCGAGGCGGTTCTGGCGTTCGTGGCTGAGTGCCGGGAGGTGATCATCGTCAAGACAAGGGTGGCCACTGTCCCGAGGAGCCGCCAACGCTCTGCCTCCAAGACGGGAGGAACCGAGGATAAGGGCCAGAAGCAGCCCCAGAAGCGGCAAAGCATGCTCAAGGGAGGGCTGGGCTGATGGCAAGATCTTTCTACACGATCCCTTTGGCTCCGGAGCCGCAAAGCTTCGGCATCACGCTCGCCGGAACGGAATACCGCCTGCGGGTGCGATGGTTCGAGGCAGAGGAAGGCGGCTGGCACCTGGATATTTTGAGCCAAGACGGGGCCTCTGCCATTCTGGCCGGGGTCCCTCTTACGACCGGCTGCGACCTGCTCGAACAGCACGCCTATTTGGGGCTTGGCGGTGAGCTCTGGGTGGATTCATCGCTCCCGCCTACGCTTGAAAACCTTGGCGACGGCGCGGACCTGGTCTTTGTTGTGGAGGAAGCGTGACAGAACAGAAAGCCCCCGAAGCTGGGCGCCAGTGGTTGCGTGAATGCTCCCTGGTTGTCGCCGGGAGCAATGGGCAAGGCCTTGAGCTTGGCGAGTTGCGCGTGGTTTTCAAGGTGTCGAAGGGGGCCGTCGAGACTCCGAACAGCGCAGAGATCCGCGTCTACAATCCTTCCGAGACCACGGCCAACTCCATCCGCAGAGAGTTTTCCCAGGTGGTGCTTCAAGCCGGGTACCAGGGCGGTTTCGGCATCATCTTTTCCGGCAACATCAGGCAGGTCCGCCGGGGCCGCGAAAACGGCACGGACACCTGGCTTGAAATCATCGCGGCGGACGGGGACTGGGCTTACAATTACGCAGTGGTCAACGCCACCTTGGCGGCCGGGAGCACGCCGGCAGATCGCATGAAGGTTTGCCAGGGCGCATTCTCCGAGAAAGGAGTCCAGGAAGGCCACATGACAGACCCGGGAGGCAACGGGCTCCCGCGCGGAAAGGTCATGTACGGGATGGCCCGTAAACACATGCGGGATGCCGCCGGTGACTCTGGGTGCGAATGGTCCTTCCAGGACGGCAAGGTGCAGGTCGTGAAGGCCTCCGGGTATCTTCCCGGGGAGGCCGTGGTTTTGACGCACGAGACCGGCCTGATCGGAACTCCGGAACAGACCAACGAGGGAATCAAGGTCCGCTGCCTGCTCAACCCGTCGCTGCGCATCGGCGGACGGATCAAGCTCGACAACAAGAGCGTGCAGCAGGTCAAGACAGACCTGAAGATGCGCGCCGTCTACCCGCCGCGCCTGGATCATGACGGGCTGTATCGGATCCTGCGCTTGGACTTTGTGGGGGATACGCGCGGAAACGACTGGTACGCCGACGCCCTGTGTATCGGCCTGGATGACACCTCTTACCTTCCCTTGGACATGGTGCGCTGATGGACCGCAGAGAACGAATCGAAGATCCGGTTGAGGGCCTCCGGGCCGCCCTCGACGGCAAGCAGGCAGAAATGTGGACGGCGCTGCCCGGGCTGGTGGAATCATTTGACCCTCAGGCCATGACCGTGGCCGTGCAGCCAGCTATCCAGGGCATGCAGGAAGACGAGACTGGCAAAGCCTCGGCTGTCAATCTCCCGCTTTTGGTCGACGTCCCTGTGGTGTTTCCTTCCGGGGGAGGGTTCACGCTGACGCACCCGATCAAGCCCGGGGACGCCTGCCTGGTCGTCTTCGCGAGTCGGTGCATTGACGGGTGGTGGCAAAGCGGCGGCGTCGCCCAGGCCCCGGACAGCCGCATGCACGATCTTTCTGATGGATTCGCCCTGGTCGGCCCCAGGGCTAGGGCCAAGACTCTTTCCCCCGCCGTGGACACGCAGCGCGTGCAGCTGCGGACCGATGACGGTCAGGCGCACGTCACCATGGCCCCGGACTATACCATCCTTGCGCAGAACCCGGCCGCGAAGGTCGAGCTCTCCCCCGGCGGCGACGTGACCATGGAGGCGTCCACAAGCATCAATTTGACGGCTCCCGTGGTCAACATCCAGGCGAATAGCCTGTCCATGTCCGGACTTGGCGGCGGCGATTCCCAGGCGAGCTTTACGGGCAGCATTTCGAGCACCGGCGACCAGGTGGCCGGCGGGATCAGCCAGATGGGGCACCGGCACGGCGACACGCAGCCGGGCAGCGGAACGACGGGGGTGCCGCAATGATGTATCGCCGCCTCGACGACAAGGGGGACATGATCATGGGCCATGGAGATGCCGACTACCTGCGGGACACTCCCTTGGCGGTGGCTCAGGCCGTCGTGACCCGCCTGCGCTTGCTTCGCGGGGAATGGTTCCTCGATTTGGCCGAGGGCACGCCGTATGCCCCGGCGGTCCTTGGGAAGCATACCAAGGAGAGCTATGACCTCGTGATCCGGGAGCGGGTTCGAGAAACCGAAGGCGTGGCCGCCATCACGAGCTATGAGAGCTTTCTCGATGGTGAAACGCGGCGCCTGACCGTCAACCTGACCATTGAGACTGTTTACGGCCCGACAACCGTTCAGGAGGTGATGTAGTGGCAACAGCATATATCAATGAGCACGGCGTTCACATCCCGGACTACTCCGAGATCCTGGAGGATCTGAAAGGGGAGTTCCGGGGAATTTTCGGCCAGGACGTCTACCTGGAGCCGGACTCCCAGGAGGGCCAACTCTTGTCCATCTTCGCCCTGCGGATCCACGACTGCCACACCTTGGCGGCCAGCGTGTACAACGCGTTTTCGCCCCAAACTGCCCAGGGCGCAGGGTTGTCCAGCGTGGTGAAGGTGAACGGCCTGCGTCGTCGTGGCGCGTCTCATAGCCAGGTGGACCTGAGGGTGATCGGCCGCCCGGGAACCGTTATCTCCGGCGGCGTTGCCACGGACACGGCAGACCAGCGCTGGCTTCTGCCAGGCCTGACGATCCCGGTCGGTGGCGAAATCACCGTCACGGCCCTGGCCGAGGATCCGGGAGAGATCCGGGCCGCCGCCGGAGAGATCACGAATATCGCGACCCCTGTCTATGGCTGGCAGGCGGTGACGAATGCAGAAGCGGCCGTGCCCGGGTCTGCAGTGGAAACGGACGCGGACCTTAGGGGGCGGCAGCGCATCAGCACCGCCATTCCATCCCAGACAGTTTTTGACGGGATTGTGGGCGGTGTCTCTTCCGTCTCTGGCGTGACCAGGTGCCGGGGCTATGAAAACGACTCCTCGGTGGAAGACAGTAATGGTCTTCCGCCCCATAGCGTCTCCCTAGTTGTCGAAGGCGGTGACGCGCAGGCTGTCGCCACGGCCATAGCCCTAAAGAAGACGCCTGGCTGCGGGACGCATGGCGATGTGGAGGTGGGGCTCCGTGATGTTTACGGATCCGCGAGCGTAATCAAGTTTTTCCGCCCGACGCCCGTCGCCGTGGCCGTTCGCGTGTCGATCCGCCCCCTCTCCGGCTATGTCTCGGCTACTGGCGAGACGATCCGCAAAAACCTGTCTACCCACATCAGCGCCCTCGAAATCGGCGAAGATGTGATGCTGTCCAAGCTGTACACCCCGATCAACGCCGCTGAGCCGGTGGCCGACCGGAGGTCTTTCGATGTGCTCTCGCTGCAGATCGGGATCGGGGATTCCCTCTCGGCTGAGAACCTATCCATCGACTTCAACGCGGCCGCGTCTTGCGCCCTTGATGACGTCGAGCTGGAGGTGGTGAGTGCCTGAGCGATATCTTGATTTGATCACTTCGCAGCATCGCCAGCGCCCGCGCTTTGCTGCTGCCGTGGAGGCACTGGTCAAGCCGCTTTGCGACTTGGAGGCCTTGCTGCAGGACATGCGCCACGCTTTTGATGTGGACACGGCTGTCGGCGTTCAGCTCGACGCTGTAGGCGTGCGTGTTGGCCGCTCCCGCAATGTCAGGGCCCCGCTCGATGATGTGTATTTCAGTTGGAACGTGGACGGCCTGGGATGGGGCCAAGGGATCTGGCGGGGGCGGTACGACCCGGAAACGGGAGTCGTCAGCCTCCCGGACGATGTTTACAGGACTCTGCTCAAGGCCAAGATCGCGGCGAACTCGTGGGACGGGACCATCCCGTCTGCTTACGAGATTTGGGCGTCGGCGTTTTCGGTGGAAGGATCCGTGGTTTTTATCGAGGATTCCGGGGACATGAGTATGATTGTCGGCATTTCCGCAATGCCTATGAGCGCGATTATGCAGCAGCTGCTTCTGCAGCAATACATCCCCCTCAAGCCTGCCGGTGTGGAAGTGGAATTTTTTGCGGTCGCCGTATCGCCGGGGCCGCTCTTTGCCTGGAATTGCGAGTCCGAGGCGCTTGCCGGGTGGGGCTCGGGATCGTGGGCCAAGAAACTCATACCTATAGAAGGAGGCGACTATGCCACTTAATGAAGGGGCCGTAAGCGAGATCCTGCCGTTCGCTCCGGACGCGACAGAGGCAGCCGGAGAGCTGGAGTCGTTGGCGAGTTACACATCCCACACGCTCCGGCTTCGC
The DNA here is from genome assembly GCA_050252955.1 of Desulfomicrobium sp. Classification (GTDB taxonomy): domain Bacteria; phylum Desulfobacterota; class Desulfovibrionia; order Desulfovibrionales; family Desulfomicrobiaceae; genus Desulfomicrobium. The sequence continues at coordinate 72,956 of JBFWJY010000002.1, read as the reverse complement.
GGGCACCAGCCAGGGCTTGCCCGCCTGGAGATCCAGAATAGGGCCAACAGGCAGGCCGCCCACATTGCGGCCGGCGTGGCTCAATTCATCGCGAACAGGCACGCGCCTGGCGTGCTGGACGACGGGGACTTGGACGCGCTTGAAGCTGGCCTTGTGGCTGCCGTCAGGGCGGCCTCTTTTATCAACCTATCTACGATCGATGGCTGTCTGGCCATCCAGGAGGGATAGTATGCACGGAGTTCCTGCGCGCCTTCAGACGCGCGAAGATTATGAGCGGATCTGCGTCGCCGGCCTGGTGGGTGAAGTGGATCGGCGGGCCGCCATCCGCCACTTGGAGGGTCTCTTGTCGGGCCGGTGGGACTACCAGTTCGACAGGTATCTTGATGAGGGGGAGGCTCCCGATGGGGAGGCCCCGGAGTATATCGTTCTGGAACAGGAAGATGGGCGTCGCAGACAGGAGCGCCGCGCCTTCGCCCAGGGCGCAACCATTGAGATTCTAGGGTATTCGGAAAGCGAAGTGTTAGCTAAAATTGCAGAGCTTCAGGAGGTATAAATGGCTGCAGGAGATTTGTTTATCATCCCGGCCCAGGCGGCCGGTTTTTTTAGCTTGCTGGGATCTATTTCCAAGGAGCCAGGCGGCGAAGTGCTTTCGCTCCCTGAGGGGATGGTCAATATCGGTGGCAACGGTAAGGGGTACCTCCTACGCCAGGCCCTGGGGTGGGATCCGCTTGCCGAGGGTAACAACGATGGGTCCTTTTCGAGTCTCACGCTTGGAGACGACATCTATATATATGCCATCCAGGATCCAAGCGGCGTTGCTGCGTGGCTGGCGTCCAAGAATTCAACATATCCGGTCGGGCAGTCTGCCGAGACCAGCCGCAAGGTTGGCGGGTTTCATGTCGGGCGCGTTCGTGGCATCGCCTACAGATACAATACAACATACGTCCCGCCTGTCGGCATCGTGCCGAATTCGTGCTGGGACTTACACCATCGTCCGTCCTGCGACCCGTCGGGAATGGTCGAGGTTGTCCCCGGCCGCCTCTGGGTGGATATCTATTTAAACTCGGAAGGACCCGGGACTTGGCCAGAAAATATCCCCGTGAGTAGGTACGGGGCTGCGCTGATCCGTGACAACATTTACAGCCGGTCCGACTTCCACCAGCTGATCAGCAACGCGGGCAAGCGCCTCCCGACGGTGGAAGAGTTTCTGCGCTACGCAGAGGGAGCGCCTCAGGGCTCGAATTCGAGCAATGACACGGCCTGGGGGCATACGAGCAACACGGGCCCGGCGCTCGCTGGGGCGGTGGCCAAGGCTGTCAGCCAGTATAATGTCGTGGACGCTGCGGGGAATCTCTGGGACTGGCTCGATGATCATTATGATGTTGGCGGAACATGGGTATGGAGCACTGCGGCCGTAAACGTCGGCAAGGACGCCGCTATTCCGCGCGGTGGCGTGTACCACGCTTCCTGGCGTGCGTTCATTGGCGGGGGCTATTGGAGCGCCGGCGTGTACTGCGGCGCGCGTTGTCTCTACACGCATGCGATTCCGTGGGACGCGAATGGCACTGTCGGCCTGCGCGGCGTCTGTGACTCCCTGTGATCCAGAACCCTGATCTTGCCCCGCGGCAGCGGGGCAAGTGACCGCGGACACGATCAGAAATTTTGTTCAGCAAGGCGGTGTTTACGAGGCGAAAAATTGATGGTGTTGGACCGTGCCCTGGTGAACAAAATGCGGCCTGTTTCAAAATTCAAAACTAAGCGTCACTTGGTCCAAAACTAAGTGACGCGTTACAACCAACCAACAGCCAGGGCGCTGTTTATCCACTGCTCAAGATATTTAGGAAAAGAAAAAGGGGTTAGACTTTTACATCTAACCCCTTGTTTTCTAATGGTCGGGATGAGAGGATTTGAACCTCCGGTCTCTGCGTCCCGAACGCAGCGCTCTACCAGCCTGAGCCACATCCCGATTGAGGAAATGGCATCTACCTAAGATGATTTTGGTTGGCAAGGATTATTTTTGCTTTTCCTCGTGTTGTCAGACTTTTGTTTTTTCACTAAAAAGAATTGGTTCACAAATGTTTACGAACTCCGGGGGGCAGCTCATGTCGGCGATCTTCCCTGATGGTGAGAAAATGACGACAGCTTTTCGCGTGCTGGTGGTTGATGACGAACCTGCGCTCCGGGAGATCTGTGAAGAGGCGCTTTCCGGGGTGGGCTACGACGTGACTCTGGCCGGCAACGGGCAGGATGCCCTGGGCAAGCTCGGGGCGCATGGATTTGATCTGGTCATCAGCGACCTGCGCATGCCCGACATGAACGGTCAGGACTTGCTCAGCCAGATCCGCAAGCGCCAGCTGGACGTGGATTTTCTGGTCATGACCGGCTACGGGACCACGGAGACCGCTGTCGACATCATGAAGAACGGCGCGGCGGATTACATTGCCAAGCCCTTCGACATCAAGCATCTGCTCTTGCGGGTGCGTTCCATCCTCGAACAGCGCAGAAGCCGCAAGGAGCAGGAAAAGCTCTCCGCCGTGGTGCGCATGCTGGGCCTGAGCAAGCGTCTTGGCGCTCAGCTCAACCATGTGGCCGTGGTGGAAGAGTTTTTGATCCACCTGCGCGAGAATTTCTCCCCCGACGCCATCTGTCTGCTCCTGCCGGAAATGCTCGAACGCGGGCCGAACCTGATGCAGGGGCGCCTGCTTGAGACCAATGGCGTTCTGCGCGTTTTCGTGACCAAGCTGTGCGACAGAATTCTGCAGCAAGGAAAGTCCTACCTTCTCGACCAGTTCACCCTGCGGCAGTCGTCCTTCAATTCGGCCCTGTTTCCAGAAGGCTTTCCCTATTCGGTCATGGCCGTGCCCCTGGACCTTCCGCAAAAACGCATCGGGGTCATCACCCTGGTCCGCGACCGGGACAATCCCCTCTATTGCGAGCAGGATCTGCAACTGTTGGGCGTTTTCGCCTCGCACACCGCTTCGGCCCTGCAAAACTCTCATCTCTACTCGCGTCTGCGGACCATGAACCAGGATGTGATCCGCTCTTTTGCCCAGGCGGTTGAGCTCAAGGATTATTACACCCGTGGGCATTCGGAGCGCGTGGCCGAGTATGCCTGCCGCCTGGGGCGGACTTTGGGCCTGGGGAGCAAGGAGCTCGACCGTCTGCACATCGCGGGCATGCTGCACGACATCGGCAAGATCGGCATCCCGGATCATATCCTGAACAAGCCCGGTGCCCTGACCGACGAGGAATACGAAACCATGAAGCGCCACAGCTCCATGGGCCGGGAAATCCTGGGGCAGGTCGGGGCCATGAACGACGTCACGCGGATCATCTACCACCACCACGAGCGCGTTGACGGCCAGGGCTATCCCGACGGGCTGGCCGGCGACGCCGTGCCCTTCATGGCCCGTATCATCTGTCTGGCGGACAGCTATGAGGCCATGACCTCCAATCGGGCTTACCGGCAATCCCTGCCGCTCAGCAAGGTCATGTACGCTTTGGACCGCGGTGCCGGTACGCAGTGGGACAAGGAGCTGACCTCGACATGGCTGTCCATTGTCGAGCAGGAGCGGCCCGGTTACCCTCCGCAATGACGCGCGTCCGCGTCGTTTCGCCGTCGATGGTTCCCGGTCACGGTCCGAGCTCCCTTGACCGGTTCACGGTGTAGCATGACAGATTCCTTCATCTATCCCGAAGATTTTCCGCCTGTTCGGCTGGACAAGGCCCTGGCCGGGCGGCTGGGGCTTGGGCTCAGGCGTTGTCGAACCCTGATCGACGACGGTCGCGTCCTGGTCGACGGCAGAAGATGCGCCAAGGGTGTTTTGGTCCATCCCGGTCAGCGCGTCGGCGTGGTCCCGGAGGAAGTGGTTCCGGTCTGCGACGGTGTCGGGATCGTGGCCCGCGACGAGCGCTTCGCGGCCCTGGCCAAACCCGGCGGCCTGCACACCGTGGCCGGCCGGGGTGCCTCCAGTCTTGAATCCTGCCTGCCTGAACTCGGTCTGGAGCGGTGGGAACTGCTGAACCGCCTGGACTGCCTGACCAGCGGCCTGGTCCTGGCCGCGGCGGGCGCGGCGGATGCGGCGGCATATAAAGCCTGGCAGGACGAGGGCCGGGTCTGCAAGTGGTATCTGGCCCTGGCCCATGGATCGCTGGACGTCTTGCAGGTCAGGGACAGGATTCTGGACGACAAGCGCCGCGTGGTGCGCGTGATCCCGGAGCAGGATTCGTCCCTGCGCTGGACCACGGCCAGGGCGGTGCGTCATGTTGATGGCGACACCCTGCTTCTGGTGAAAATCCTCAAAGGGCGCAGGCATCAGATCCGCGCCCATCTTGCCCATACCGGCCATCCCCTGGTTGGCGATCCGGTTTACGGGACAGGGGAGCCGGGCGGGCTTTACCTGCATCACTGGCGTCTTGATCTGCCCGGATTCACGGCCTCCCTTCTGCCGGACTGGCCTTGCATCGATGCCGGAGAGGCGGAGGCGCTCATGCCTGCATTTGATTCCATGTGACATCTCCGGTCGGGCGGGTGTCCTCCGGACAGTGCAACCGCGAAAAGAAGTGGAGTGTATGTCATGAAAAAATCCTGCCTGGTCATTCTTGTCTGCCTGGGCATGGCATCCTGCGCCCTGACCACGCGTTCCGGGGTTGAAGACGGCCGCCTTAGGCCGTGTCCGGGATCTCCCAACTGCGTTGTCTCGGAAGGGCGGGACGCGAACATCGCCCCCCTTTTCCTGCAGGGCGCAGAGGGCTGGAAGCGCTTGCGCCTGGCCATCATCGCCCAGGGCGGAACCATCGAGCGCGAGGACGACGGTTATCTGCACGCGACGTTCCGGTCGCGCCTTTTCGGCTTTGTCGACGATCTCGAGTGTCGCCGGGACGGGATAATGGCGCAGGTCCGCTCCGCGTCACGGCTCGGATGGTGGGACCTGGGAGCGAACCGCCGCCGGGTGGAACGATTGCGAAAGGCCTCGGCGATGGGCGACGGAAAGTAGGGGAGGCGGGCAGGAGTCCCTGCCCGCGCGGTCAATCGAAAAGGGCGCTGGCGAATTCCTGGCCGGAGAAGGGGCGCAGGTCTTCCATTTTTTCGCCCAGGCCCACAAAGCTTATGGGAATCTTGAACTCCAGGGCGATGGCCACGATGATCCCGCCTTTGGCTGTCCCGTCGAGCTTGGTCAGCACGATCTCGTCCACGGGCGCGGCCTGGGAGAAGAGCTTGACCTGGGACAGGGCGTTCTGGCCCGTGGTCGAATCGAGCACCAGGATGGTCCGGTGCGGCGCGCCATCGAGCTTTTTGCCGAGCACGCGGTTGATCTTCTTCAGTTCTTCCATGAGATTGTGCTTGGTCTGCAACCGTCCGGCCGTGTCCACGAAGACCAGGTCGTAGCCTTCCTTCATGGCGTGATCCACCGCCTCGAAGGCCACCGCCGCCGGATCGCTGCCATGGGGCTTGGCATAGAACCCCGCTCCGACCCGTTTGGACCAGACCTGCAACTGTTCGATGGCCGCGGCGCGGAAGGTGTCCCCGGCCGCCACCAGAACCTTGCGGCCCTGCATCTGGGCGCGGTGGGCCAGCTTGGCGATGGTCGTGGTCTTGCCCGCGCCGTTGACGCCGATCATGAGCACCACTTCCGGGGGCTGAGGCACAGTGGGTGTCTTGGGTTCGATGAAGACCTCGGCCAGCTCCGCTTTCAAGAGGGCCTTGAAGGCCGCCGCGTCCCGCGTGCCGGCCTGGCGCAGCTTGGGTTTCAGGCGTTTTGAAAGTTCCTGGGTGGCGCTTACGCCCACGTCGGCCATGAGCAGGATTTCTTCCAGCTCTTCCCAGAAGGCGTCGTCGTAGCTCCCGGTCATGGCCAGGAGCTGGTCGATGCGCATGGTCAGCTGCTCGCGGGTCTTGCCGAGCCCGGCGGAGAGCTTCAGGAACAGGCGGTTGCGCTCGTCCTCCTCGTCTTCGAGTTCCAGGGCCAGGGCCATGCGGTACTGGAGTTCGGAGCGGAATTCGTCGACATGGTCGTAGTCCATGTCCAGGAGCCATTTGTCGAAGCGGCGGATGAAATCTTCCGCTTCCGTGGCCGGCACCTCCAGCTGGGCAAAGAGAAACCGGAGCCGCTCCCACAACACATCCCCGCGCCTGCCCACCCCGTCCAGGATGTGGACCATCCAGGTCGAGAGTCGGGGTTCCGCTTCGCCCAGGGCCTGCCGTAGCGATTTCTGCCAAGGCTCGAGCCCGTCGGCGGCCACCGGTTTTTCCTGGAAAAGAAGTTTTGCCTGCGGGCCGGGTTCCGGCTCGGGTTCTCTGTCCTCGGTCTTGCCGCCCAGGCCGAACAGCCTGCGCCATCCGCCATCCTTTTTTTCTTCGGCGTTCTCGGAGGGAGCCTCCGTTTTTGCCGCCGGTGCGGTCGCGGGCGCCAGCTCGGGGCGCGTGGGCGCCTCCTGCTCCGACGGCGCGTGGATTCGCGGTTCTTGCTCGGTGTCCGGCGTTTGGGTCGGCGTCTGGATCGGCAGCTCGGCATCGCGGGGCTCGGCGTCCGTTCCCCAGAATTTTTTTATGCGTGAGAAAAAGCCCATGTTCGAGGTCCTTGGTGGAGATGTTTGAAAGTCAGCCGTCGAGGTCGGTAAAGATGTTTTCCCAGGCGATTCTGCCCTGGTCCTTGCGCACCTGGCGCAGCAGCAGGTACACTGCCCCGCTTCCGCCATGCCTGGGCAGGGCGGTGGTGAAGGCCAGGACGATGCGCTTCAGCGGAGCCTGGGTCAGCCAGGTGGTCAGTTCCTGCCGCAGCACCCCCTGGCCAAGGGGGGAATTGCGTCCCCGACCGGGGATCAGGAGCACGCAGCGCTTGCCTTCCATGTAGCTGCGCCGCAAAAAATCGAGCACCGCGAGCTTGGCCTGATCCGTGTTCATGCCGTGCAAGTCCAGATGCCCCTGCACGCTGAACTCCCCGTTCTTGAGCTTGCGGAATATCTTGGCGTCAAGCCCCCGGATCTGTCCGGTCATGAATTCGTGGGTGTACTCCATCTCGAATTCGATGTTTTCCTCAAGCAGGCGGGCGAAGGACGGCGGCGCGGGAGGCGGCGTTTCCCTGGGCCGTGCGGCCCCGGCGATGTCGCGGCCTTTCTTGGTCAGGGGCTCGACGTCGGAGAACGCATGCAAAAAAAGGTCTTCCTCGGAAGCGGGACTTGCCGTCCCGGCGGCCTGGGCCGCAACCGTGGTTTTTCTGGAAACCCTTTTTTTCAGCCGGGAACGCACGGCCGGGTCTTTCTCAAGGGATTTGAATGGATTATGCATGCATGGATTCCGCAGTGGTCAGGGCTCCATACACAATAATGCGGCCAAGGGCAAAATCTTAAGCTGGGCTCCCGCGCCGGGTTTGTGGACAAGGAGCCCGCTCGTCTGCTACCCGGAACACTTGATAAATCCTGGCGATTCTTCATTCACATCCGTCCAAATCAGAGAAGACCCGCATGATCGCATCAGAGCAGGAAATGGATCGATTTCGATTTCTGGTCGTCGAACCGGACGAGGACCTCGCGCGGGAGATGACGATCGTGCTTGAGCGGCTCGGCATCCGGGCCGACCATGTGCGCGGCCACCTCAAGGCCGTGGCCCAGAGCGAAGACACCGACTATGATTGTCTCTTGATCGCGTCCCGGGGCATCGACATCTCGGGCCTTGAGCTGTGCGCCCTGGTCCGGGCCCGGGAGGCGAGGCGCTCGCTTCCTCCCGCCTACATGATCCTGGTCGGTCCCGAGGAAGACCTGGTCTCCGTTTTCACCTGCTCCGACGACATAGACGACTATATGCTCGGCCCCTGGATGGACCTCGAGCTCGAATGGAAGATCAAGCGGGCCCTGCGCGCCATGTCGCTGTGCCGCGAGTTCGGCGCTTCACGACTTCTCGATACGGAGACGGGCCTGTTGACCCCGGAAGGGCTGCGCACGTTTCTCTACGAGGAGGTGAACCGCATCGGCCGGCGAGAGGGATGGCTGTCCATGAGCATCCTGTCCGTGCCCGGCTTGGGAGGTTTGCGGGTCAGCTACGGATCGGACTGGCTGGAGTGGTTCACGAGCGGCATCTGGTCGTCGCTCAGGCGGCAGCTGCGCAATTATGACCGTCTGGCGTCCATGGACAGCGGATTCCTGTGCCTCATCTCCCCGGACCTGAACGAGGAGGGCACGCGGTTTCTGCTGGCGCGGTTGGCTTCGGTCATCAGCGAATACCAGTTTCAGGAAGACACGGAGCCCTCCACCCGTGTCGCCCTCGCGGCGCGGTATCTGTGCGTGCGCGTGCGGGGCGATTTCAGGCAGTTCGGGCGCACCGGCGATATTCTGTGGAACTGGCTGCGGGAGAAAATGGCCGAGCCCATGTCGGAAGGGATCATGGGCTATACCGGCTCGGTGGACCTCAATCTGGAACTCGCCCCCACGCTCTCGCCGCGCATCGAGTGTCAATCAAAGGCCTGACTCACAAGCATCTCCACCTTGAGGGCCACTTCCTCGATCACGGGCTGGAAGTCGTTTTCCAGGAGGAAGACGGGAAGGGTCAGACGTTTGAGCTCCGCGGTGAACGAAGGGTTGAAATGATATCCGGCGTCGGTGGCCAGGTAGTCCGCAAGTTTCAGGAGCATGATGTCCGGCGGCGGAGAATCATCGGAAATGGCGCGGTGGTGGGCGTAGACCGCCAGCTGGACATTTTTCGGAAATTTCCACAGTTTGAGAGCTTTGGCGCTGAGGATCGGATGGCTGACCCCGAAAAGCTCGTCCTCGATCTCCAGGGGAGCGTTTTCCCCGGTTTCCCAGAGTCTGGTCATGGTCGTGAATTCTCCGGGCATGAGCGAGGCCATGACCACGTAACCGATGTCGTGCAGCAGGCCGGCCAGATAGGCGCTGTCCTGCTCCTCCGGAGTCATGGGGAACAGATGCGGATAGAACTGGGCGAGTTTTTTGCACAATAGCGCCGTGCTCAGGCTGTGGGTCCAGAACCGGCGCACGGAAAAGGAGGGCGGAAAGGCGTTCTGGCGCACCGAATCGGACAGAGTCAGATAGTAGACGATCCCTTTGACCTCGTTTAAGCCCAGCCGCACCAGCGCCTTTTGCGGGCTGTTGATTTCTTCCATTCCCCGGTACAGGGGCGAGTTGGAAATGGCCATGATGCGGGCGCAGAGCACAGGCTCCGCGCTCATCGCCTCCACGATTTCCTGCAAGCGGGTGTTCTGGGCGTTCAAAAGCTGCCAGAGCCGCAGGACCATGGGCTTCAAGGGCGGGAGGTCGCGGTCGCTGAGTTTCTCAAGATTGATCATGCTTTGTTCTTTGGTGGAAAAGGGTTGCTTCACGGCCGCGGGTTCCGCCGTGTTCGTGTTGGTGAGTCGCTAGCACAACCGGTCGGAACAGGGCAATGGCCTGATATTTTACCTTAAATCTATCTATTTGGAATACAGGGAGAAATTTATGAAGATAACTTTTCTTGGCGCGGCGCGCACGGTGACCGGCTCCTGCCATGTGATTGAGTGCGAGCGCGCCCGTTTCGCCATCGATTGCGGCATGCATCAGGGCAACCGGGGCATCGAGGCGCGCAACTGGGACGAAAACGGCATGTACCGCCCCGAAGTCCTCGATTTCATCCTGCTCACGCATGCCCATATCGACCATTCCGGCCTGCTTCCGCGCCTGGCGGCCCAGGGCTTCAAGGGCCCGGTCTACACCACGGCTCCGACCAAGGACCTGCTCGGCATCATGCTCGAGGACAGCGCCCGCATCCAGGAGACCGAAGCGCAGTGGCGCAGCACCAAGAAGCAGCGGGTCGGCGCTCCCCCGGTGGAACCCCTGTACACGGTGGAGGATGCCCAGAAGGCCCTCACGCAGCTCAAGATCCAGGACTACAATCAGGTTTTCGAGCCCGCGCCGGGCATCCGCGTCATTTTCAACGATGCCGGCCATATCCTGGGTTCGGCCTTTATCGAATTGTGGATCACGGAAGGGGAGGAGGAGACCAAACTGGTCTTTTCCGGCGACCTCGGACGGCCGGGGCAGCTCCTTGTTCCCAACGCCCAGACCGTGGAGACGGCGGACTTCCTCTTTCTGGAGTCAACCTACGGATCGCGCAACCACAAAAACGAGACCCAGAGCCGGGAAGAGTTGGCCGAGGCCATCGCCTACAGCTACCAGCGCGGCGAGAAGGTCATCATCCCCGCCTTTGCCGTGGAGCGCACCCAGGAGCTTCTGTACAGCCTCCACCTCCTGCGTCAGGAAGGCCGGTTGCCGGAGGACATGCCAGTCTACGTGGACAGCCCCCTGGCCATCAGGGCCACGGAGATTTTTCGCCGCCACTGGGACTACTACGATCAAGAGACCAAGGAACTGGTCAAAAACGGCCAGAATCCCCTTGAACTTCCCAATCTGCGCTTTACGCTCTCGTCCGACGAGTCCCGGGCCATCAACGTGTCCCAGGAGTCGGCCATCGTCATCGCGGGCAGCGGCATGGCCAATGCGGGGCGCATCAAGCACCACCTGCGGCACAACATCTGGAAGCCGGGCGCGTCCATCGTCTTTGTGGGCTTCCAGGCCGAGGGTACTCCGGGCCGGCGCATCGTCGACGGGGCCAAGACCATCCGGATTCTGGGCGAGGAACTGTCGGTCAAGGCCAAGGTCTTCACCATCGGCGGTTTTTCCGGTCATGCCGGGCAGACCCAGATCCTGGACTGGCTGTCCAATTTCCGCAATCCCGACGTGCAGGTCTACCTGGTGCACGGCGAGCATTCGGGCCAGAAGATCCTGGCCGAGCTGATCCGGGAGAAATTCAAGCTCACCGTGCATATCCCGGATTATCTGGACGAATGCCTGCTGGAGAAGGGCGGACGCTTCGAGCTGACCGCCAGGCCTTCCCTGGCCGCGCCGCGCATCGATTGGGACTATCTGCTGGAAGAGACTTCCGGCAAGCTGGCCCAGGTCCGCGAACGGGTGAATTATTTGCAGCGCATGGGCCAGACCAACCAGGTCGAGATTCGGGGCAGCCTGCTGGCCATCAATTCGCGTTTGAGCTCCATCATGTCGGAACTCATGTTTGAGCAGAAACAGCAGTCCGGGAAGGACTAGGCGTGCGCATAATCGCCGGGGAATACCGAGGTCGCGGCATCCGCACCACCGAAGGGCCGGGCTACCGGCCCGCCACGGGCAAGGTGCGGGAATCCGTGTTCTCCATGCTCGAGTCCCTGGGCGTCGACTGGAGCCGGATCCGGGTGGCGGACATCTTCGCCGGCAGCGGGTCCCTGGGCATCGAGGCCCTGAGCCGGGGCGGCCAGGAAGCCGTCTTTGTGGAAAAGGCCGCCCAGGCCGCGGCCCTGATCCGTTCCAATCTGGAAACGCTCGGGGTCGAGAGGGAGCGCTACGCCGTGGTCAAGGCCGATGCCCTGCGCTGGCTTGACGGGGCGCGCGGGCCGTTCGGCCTGGTCTTCATCGATCCCCCCTATGGCAAGGATCTGCTGCTGCCCGCCCTGGGCCTGCTGCTGGAGCGGCAGGGGCTCGCGCCGGACGGGCTGATCTGCGCCGAGGTGGAGTCGGGGCTGGCCTTCGACAATCCGCCCCGACCGGATCTGGTTCTTCTTCGAGACAAACTCTACGGGCAGACAAGGATTTGCATATGGCGCAGAAAGTAGAACGCGTGGCCGTCTATCCAGGCACCTTCGACCCTTTCACCAACGGACACCTGAGCCTGGTGCGCCGTGGGCTGGAGGTCTTCGACAAGGTCATCGTGGCCGTGGCCAAGGATTCGGGCAAGAACCCGCTCTTCAACCTCGAAGAGCGGGTGGAGATGATCCGCGAGGTTTTTCGCGGCCAGCACCGCGTGGAAGTGGAAGGGTTTTCAGGGCTTCTGGTCGACTATGTGCCCAGCAAGGGGGTCAACACGATCCTGCGCGGGCTCAGAGCGGTTTCGGATTTCGAGTATGAATTCCAGATGGCCCTCATGAACCGCAAACTCAAACCCAGCATCCACACCGTGTTCATGATGACTGACTACCGCTGGTTGTACATCAGTTCGACCATCATCAAGGACGTGGCCCGGCTTGGCGGGGTCATCGAGGGGCTTGTGCCGGAGACCATCCTGGCCCGCGTGAACGCGCGCATGAGCGAGCTGCGGGACAAGGCGGCCCTGGCCTCCGGCGGAGCGTCGACGCAGGCATGACGGAAATCTCGCTTCTTTGTCTGGTCGGCGCCACGGGCACGGGCAAGACCGCCGCGGCCCTGGCCCTGGCCGGGGCGCTCGGCGGCGGCGTGATCAATTTCGACTCCCGGCAGGTTTACGCGGGGCTGGACATTGTCACGGCCCAACCCACGGCGGCGGAGCGCGCCGTCTGCCCCCACGCCCTGTACGGCTACCTCCCCCTCGATGTCCCGGTGCGCGCCGGAGCCTTTGCCGGTGAGATCATGGCCCAGGCCCGGGCGTATCGGGACCGGGGACTGGCGCCCCTCCTGGTCGGGGGCACCGGGCTTTACCTGAAGAGCCTGCTCGACGGTCTGGCGCCCATTCCCGACATCGATCCGGCCGTGCGCGAAGAAGTGGTCGGCGAGTGCCGGGCCCATGGATCGCAGGTGCTGCACGCCCGGTTGCAGCTCATTGATCCCGAATACGCAGCAAAAATCCATCCCAACGATCCCCAGCGCATTTGCCGGGCCCTGGAAGTGTTCGCGGCCACGGGGCGGACCCTGACCTGGTGGCATGGCCGGACCCGCCGCCCTGCGGGCCTTCGGGTGCTCAAGATCGGGATCGCCGCTGAGCTGGCCGGTCTGACCCCGCGCCTGGCCCGGCGCATCGACCTGATGCTTGAGGCCGGAGCGGAAGAGGAAGTGCGGCGGGCCTACGACACGTGTCCGGATCGGTCCGCTCCGGGGTTTTCGGGTATCGGCTGTCCGGAGCTTCTGGCGGTGCTGCTGGACGGCATGGACCTGGAACAGGCGCGACGGGACTGGCTGCGCAGCACGCGCGCCTACGCCAAACGCCAATTGACCTGGTTCAAACGCGATGATGAGATCTGCTGGCACGATCCGGACGACCTGGAGGGCATGGTGACCAGGGCCCGGCTTTTCTTCAAACCGGAAACCGCCGCCTGATTGGCGGGCTGCTCGGTCTCTGGCCCGCCGGGGCATGGACCGCTATTTTCTTTTTCAGGGGAGAACCCATGTCCAGATATGCGTTGTGTTTGATGGTGTTGCTGTGGTTGGCGCCGCCCGTCGCCGCGGATCAGCGGGTGAGCGTGACAGCGGAGGCGGGCGAAGGCCGCGAGGCTCTCCTGGATAGGGTTTTCGACACGGCCCTCGCGCAAGAGATCGATGCGCTGCTGGGAACCACGCTCGCCCCTGCACGCAGGAAAACGCTCATGGACATTTTGTCTGGGGAGCGTGATTCGCTCATCCTCGGCTACAGCGAGGAGGGGACGCCCGGCGCGGCCAATGCGACGGCGCCCACTCGCGCCATCACCGTGCGCATCCATGACGCCGGGCTCAAGGCGCGCCTGCGCGGCGCGGGCGTCCTGCCGCCGCGCAAGGACCCCCTGCCCTACGTGCTTCGGCTTTCCGGGGTGGAGCCGTCGCGGACCAAAAGGCTTGGCGCATTGCAGGAACTCTCCGGCTTGAAGCCGGTCGCCGCGGCCACCCAGGACGTGCCGGTTCTTTCGCTCTCACAGTTGGGCGCTTGGACCGGGGTGCTCAGTCTTGGCGAGTGGCGGACCTCGCATACGGCCAAGACCCTGGACGAGGTCTGGCTGGCGGTTTGGAAAGATTATTTTTCACGTCCGGGAGTCGCGGCGGGGGCAGGGTCGGAGCTGGTGATCCGTGTTTCGGGGTGGCTGTCCAGCATGGGGCCCATGGAATTCGACAGGCTCATGGATGCCTGGAACGAGGAGATCGGGAGCAAGACGCTGGTCGGCGTGGAGATGGAGGGCGCGGGTATGGTCGGAGTCTGGAGGATCGAGGCCCGCTCCCGGGAAGCCCTGGTCCGTCGGCTCCGGGACGCGGCCAAGACCCAGGGACTGGCGGTGGAGATCCGCTAGGACTCACGAAAAAATCCCGGTCGGGCCGGGATTTTTTTCGTGGAACGTCTAACAATTCATTCTTTCTTGTCGGAAGAGTCCTTGGAATCGGACTTGGGGGTCACGTCGATTTCTTCGGGTTCGCTGGTGGCTTTTTTGAAGTTTTTTATGGCCCGACCCATACCTGAACCGATTTCAGGCAACTTGTTGGCCCCGAAAATGACCAGGACGATGACCAGGATTATCAGAAGCTCAGGGATACCAATGCCGAACATGTATGCCTCCTCGGGAAATATTGGGCCTCATATACACATAGCGCTCCGCGCAGGTCAACTCTTCCTTGGGGAAGAAAAACCTTGGTTTCCGAAGGGATGGAATGTATTTATCAATTAGCCGAACACTGTTTTCGCAATGCCGGACCAGATTGTCGCGGAGGTTTGCGTGAATCCGGTGCTGCGCCTGCCCGGAGACGGCTGCCGTTTTCTGGCAGGCGGACGCTGCCTGTACGAGGAACGGATCAATCCGGGTCTGTGCCGGGAATTCGCCTGTACCGCGCTGGCCGCCCTGGAGAATCACTTCGATGAATTCGTGGTTCGCGGCGAGATTCTGGGCCTTTCCTCCGAGCAGGCCGGACGCATCTGGGAAGAGCGCATGGCCAAAGCCTTGAACATTGGCTTGGACTGTGCAAATTTCACTGTTCCGCAGGATGATGCGGAGGAAGCTTTGTGCCGGCATTTTTTCGAAGGCGTCTGCCTTTTGCGCATGCCCGCTTGCCCGGGCCGCTGCCGCCGCTACGAACGCCTGGATCACGCTGTCAGCGAACAAGGAGATACATATGACTGAAATGGTGGTGCATTTTCCCTGGCTCCATCCCAGGCTGGGTCAGGGGACCCTTCCGGAAGGCGTGGCGTTTTTTGATCCGGGCGTGGATCTGGACACAGACGCCCCACGCTGGCGGTCAGTCGATCTGCCGTTTTCGCCGGCCCAGGTCCGGGCCATGCTCAGAAGCTACATGGAGTTCGCCGAGCGTTTTCCACGCGCAACCGACATGCAGGCCTATCAGGCCGCCGGAATCGATAATTTCTACACCGACACGACCATGGACATCAAATCGCAGCTGACCGGCATGGAGTCTCCCAAAGAGACCGACCCTGCGGATCAGCGCAGACAGGCCCAGCTGCTGTTGGCCATGGCCCTGTACCGCGAGGAGCAGTTCATCGCCATGCGCGAGCAGGAAGGACGATTCGGCGCTGCGCGGGAAGGCTTTGCGCAGGTGCTGGGCCTCGACGACGAGGAGAGCTTCGCGCAGTTCGACGTCGCGGACGACGAGCTTTTCCCGAGGGCCGGCGCGGAGCTGCCGTGGAAGGGGCTGTTGCCTTCCCTGCTCATGTTTCTGCCTTCGGACGCGCGGCTTTTCGTCTCCGATGACGACATCGCGCGCGAGCTTTCGGCTCTTGATCTGGATTTTTCACCGTGCGCGGACGAGCCGGGCGGCCTGGTCTGCTGCCTGCTAGATGCCGAGGCCGTGGAGCGCATCTGCGGCCGCCGGGTCGAACTGCCCGCGCCCGTCACCCTTGTGGCCCGCCCCCTGAACCCTTAACCAGCGAGAACGGTTTATGAGCAAAGAGCAACTCGGCATACGCATCAAACGATTCCGGGAAATGAACGAGATCAGTCTTGAAGACCTGGCTCAGCGCACGGGCCTGGATATTTCCTTTCTCCGGTCCCTGGAAGACGATTCGGTCTACCCGTCCCTGGGTCCCCTGCTCAAGGTCGCGCGCGGCCTCGGCGTGCGCATGGGCACGTTCCTGGACGACGAGCTGGGGCAGGATCCGCTCATCGTGCGCCTTGGACAGCGTGAAGAGGGCCTGAGCATGCTCGGCGGCAAGGGCTGTTCCGTGGACATGAAGTTCTATTCCCTGGGCAAGGGCAAGACCGACCGGCACATGGAGCCGTTTTTCGTCGAGCTCATGCCCATCTCCTGCGGGGAGAAAAAACTGTCCAGCCACGAGGGCGAGGAATTCATCGTCGTTCACGAGGGCTCCATCGAAGTCATCTATGGCCGCGACGTGCTGACCCTGGGCAAGGGCGATTCCATCTATCTCAATTCCATCGTTCCGCATCACGTGTCGGCCGGCGGAAACGCCCCGGCCTCCATTTACGCGGTGCTCTATTTTCCGGAATAGTCCGGTGTCATTCAAAGGGGGAGTCATGGACAAGCCTGCGTTGCGAGAAATTACCCTGGGGCGGATGCTCGATGAAGTCATCATGCAGCACCCGGACAATGAAGCCGTGATCTATGTGGACCGCAATTTCCGCATGACCTACCGGGAGTTCGGCGAACTGGTCGACAACCTGGCCAAGGGGCTCATGGCCATGGGCGTGCGGAAGGGCGAGAAGGTGGCCATCTGGGCCACCAACGTGCCGTACTGGGTGGCCTTTCAGTTCGCCACGGCCAAGATCGGCGCGGTGCTGCTGACGGTCAACACCTTCTACAAGAGGGCCGAGCTGGAATACCTGCTCAAGCAGTCCGAGTGCGAGAACCTGCTGCTCATCGACTCCTTCCGGGACACCGACTACGTGCAGACGGTGTACGACCTGGTGTCCGAACTCAAGACCCAGGAGCGCGGCTATCTGCGCAGCGAGAAATTCCCGGATTTGAAGCGCGTGTTCTTCCTGGGCCAGGAAAAACACCGGGGCATGTACTCCATGCCTGAGCTGCTGGCCCTTGGCCGCGTGACCTCCGAAGAGGACTACCGGACCCGGCAGGCTTCCCTCGATCCCCACGACGTGGTCAACATGCAGTACACCTCCGGTACCACCGGGTTCCCCAAGGGCGTCATGCTGACCCACTACAACATCGGCAACAACGGGTTCTGGATCGGCGAGAACCAGAAGTTCACGCACAAGGACCGCGTCTGCCTGCCCGTGCCCCTCTTTCATTGCTTCGGCTGCGTGCTGGGCGTCCTGGCGGCCGTGAGCCACGCCGCCACCCTGGTCATCCTTGAGGGCTTCAGCCCGCTCTTGGTCCTGGCCGCCGTGGAGGAGGAAAAATGCACCGCGCTCTACGGCGTGCCGACCATGTTCATCGCCGTGCTCGAGCACCGCTCCTTCCCGCGCTACGACCTGTCGTCGCTGCGCACGGGCATCATGGCCGGCTCGCCCTGCCCGGCGCCGGTCATGGAGAAGGTCATGGACGTCATGAATATGAAGGAGATCACCATCTGCTACGGCCTGACCGAAACCTCTCCGGTCATGACCCAGACCCGGGTCAATGATTCAGTCGAGCAGCGCACCAAGACCGTGGGCCGCGCCATGCCCGAGATCGAGGTGCGCGTGGTCGACCCCGAGACGGGCGAGCCCGTCGCACCCGGCGTGCAGGGCGAGGTCTGCTGCCGCGGCTACAACGTCATGAAGGGCTACTACAACAATCCCGACGCCACGGCCCAGGCCATCGATCCCGACGGCTGGATGCATTCCGGCGACCTGGGCGTCATGGACGAGGACGGCTACCTGAGCATCACCGGTCGCCTCAAGGACATGATCATTCGCGGCGGCGAGAATGTGTACCCGCGAGAGATCGAGGAGTTCCTGTACCGCATGGAGGGCATCAAGGACGTGCAGGTGGTCGGCGTGCCGAGCCGCAAGTACGGCGAGGAAGTGGGGGCGTTCGTCATCCTGAAGGAAGGCTTCGACTACGCCACCGAGGATATCCGCGACTTCTGCCGTGGCCAGATCTCACGCTACAAGATTCCGAAATACGTGGTCTTTCTCGATGAATACCCCATGACGGCCAGCGGCAAGATCCAGAAATTCAAGCTGCGCGAACTGGCGGGCCAGTATTTTCCGGAGGCCATGGAGTAGGCATGACGAAAAACGCGGGGCAGCCCCGCCGTTTCGACTTGCGCCGGATCCGGGGCGTGGTCTTTGACTGTGACGGGGTGCTTTTCGACTCCCGCGACGTGAACCGTCATTATTACAACCACATCCTCCTGGCTTTGGGCCTTGCGCCCATGACCCGGGAGGATGAGGACTACGTGTTCATGCACACCGTGGACGCATCCCTGGCCCGCATCATCCCGGCGGAGCTGAGGGCCAAGGCGGCGCTCGTGCAGGGGCACATGACCTACGACGACTTCATCGACCGCATGACGCCGGAACCGGGACTGTTCGAGCTGCTCGGGGCTTTGGACGGTCTGGGCGTGCGCATGGCGGTCAACACCAATCGCAAGAATTCCATGGAGAAGGTCCTGGCCAGGTTCGAACTGACCAGGTTTTTCCATCCCGTCATGACCGCGGCCAAGGTGGCCCGTCCCAAGCCCGACCCCGAAGGCCTGCGGCGCATTGTCGAGGACTGGGGCTTCGCCGCCGAGGAGATGTCCTATCTGGGCGATTCGGCCGTGGATCAGGAGACCACTGATCGGGCCGGAGTCCCGTTCTGGGCCTACCGGAACCGGGATTTGAGGGCCCAACTCCATGTGGACAGTTTCCATGAACTGCGGCAATGTTTTGAGACGGGTTTTTGCGAGATAATCGATTAGTCTGTAAACACGGCGCCGGGCATTCGCGCCCACGCCTGCAAAGAGGATTGCTAGATGCCTGTTTTTTCGAGTCTTTTTGCCGCGGTCTACTATGTGGCCGACAGCATTCTGTCCCTGTACTTCTGGGTGGTCATCGCCGCCGTGGTCATGTCCTGGGTCAACCCCGATCCGTACAACCCCATCGTGCGCGGAATCCGGACCCTGACCGAGCCCGTTTTCTACCGTATCCGCAAGTGGCTGCCGTTCACGTATATCAGCGGGATCGACTTCTCGCCGTTCGTCGTGGTCCTGGGCATCAAGTTCGTGCAGGTATTTTTGGCTCGACTGATGTCGCAGATGATGTTCTAGTCCTGATGGGCATGGATCGACCGGTTTACGCAGGGCCGGCCCGCAAGGGCGGGTGGCGGCTTGGAATCTGGGTTCAGCCCGGAGCGAAGAAGACACAGCTCGCGGGCATGCACGGGGAGTATTTGAAGATCCGTCTGCAGGCCCCGGCTGTTGACAACAAGGCCAACAACGCGTTGATCGTATTTGTGGCCGATATTCTGGGAATCAAGACTTCGCAGGTGGTCATGGAGTCCGGGCATGCGTCCCGGCAAAAGAACCTGCTGCTGGACATGGAGGAAGAACCCGACTGGAATCGGTTTTCAGAAAGGGCATTAGGCAAACCATAACGCTAAGGAGACATCCTATGGAACAGCAAGACCTCGAACTGATTGCGGCGAATTTGGGTCACGACGAGGAACTCAAGAGTCTGTGGGAGGAACATGTCGGCTTTGAAAAAATCCTGGAGCGCTACTCGGGAAAAGCGGCGCTTTCCCCGGCGGAAGAGCTGGAAGTGAAGGAATACAAGAAGAAAAAGCTGGCCGGCAAGACCAGGATCCAGGCTTTGCTTCAGAAATACAAACATCAGGAGGGATAGGAAGCCATGGTCTTAACCGGTGCCCAGATTCTTATGGAGTGTTTGAAACGGGAAGGGGTCGACCTCATTTTCGGGTTTCCCGGCGGTGCGGTCATCGACATTTATGACGAGCTCCCCAAACATCCGATCAGACACATTCTGGTCCGTCACGAACAGGCCGCGGTCCACGCCGCCGACGGATTTGCGAGGGCATCGGGCAAGGTGGGCGTGTGTCTCGTCACTTCAGGCCCCGGTGCGACCAACACCGTGACCGGAATCGCCACCGCCTACATGGATTCCATTCCCATGGTTGTGATCACGGGGCAGGTGCCCACGCACCTGATCGGCAACGACGCCTTTCAGGAGGCCGACATCGTGGGCATCACCCGGCCCTGCACCAAGCACAACTATCTGGTCAAAAACGTGGCCGACCTGGCCGCGACCATAAAGCAGGCTTTTTATATCGCCAGGACCGGCAGGCCGGGGCCTGTCCTCATCGACCTGCCCAAGGACGTGGTCAACTCCAAGACCAAATTTTCCTATCCGGAGACCATCAGCATCCGCAGCTACAATCCCAACGTCATCCCCAACCGCAAGCAGCTGCGCAAGGCCGCGGAGCTCATCGCCCACAGCAAGCAGCCCGTGATCTACGCCGGAGGCGGCGTGGTGTCCTCGGACAGCGCGGCCGAGCTTAGGCAGCTGGCCGAGCGGTTCCACCTTCCGGTCACCACCACGCTCATGGGGCTGGGCGCTTTTCCGGGCGACCATCCCGGCTGGCTCGGCATGCTCGGCATGCATGGCACGTACACGGCCAACATGGCCGTCAACAACTGCGACCTGCTGATCTCCGTCGGCGCGCGGTTCGATGACCGCGTCACGGGACGCATCAATTCCTTCGCCGCGCGGGCCAAGATCATCCATATCGACGTGGATCCCACTTCCATCAGCAAGAACGTGGTCGTGGACGTGCCCATCGTCGCGGACTGCAAACAGGGCCTGGCCGGACTCATCGAGGAGACGGACAAGATCGCGGGCGTGGACTGGCAGGCCAAGCACGAGGCCTGGAACGCCTCCCTGGCTGAGATGCGCGCCTCCCATCCGCTCAGCTACGCCAAGAACGGCGGGACCATCAAACCGCAGTGGGTGGTGGAGAAGATTCACGAGCTCTCCAAGGGCGAGGCCATCATCGCCACCGAGGTGGGGCAGAACCAGATGTGGGCCGCGCAGTTCTACACCTATCGCAAGCCGCGCACCCTTTTGACCTCCGGGGGCCTTGGCACCATGGGCTACGGCTTTCCGGCGGCCATCGGAGCCCAGTTCGCCTTTCCGGACAAGCTGGTGGTCGACATCGCGGGTGACGGCTCCATCCAGATGAACATCCAGGAGCTGGCCACGGCGGTCAGCTATCAGGTGCCGGTCAAGATCGTCATCCTGAACAACGGGTATCTGGGCATGGTCCGGCAGTGGCAGGAACTGTTCTACAAGAAGAATTATTGCGCCACCTGCCTGCACACCAACCCCGACTTCGTGGCCCTGGCCAAGGCCTACGGAGCGGGAGGATTTCTGGTCGAGAGACCCGAGGATCTCGAGGCGACCCTGAAGGAGGCCTTCGCCTATCCGGGTCCGGTCATCGTCGACGTGCGCGTCGAGCCCGAGGAAAACGTCGCTCCCATGGTCCCGGCAGGCGCGGCCCTGTCGGAAATGTTGCTGGTTTAGGAGGCCGCCATGAGACATGTCTTATCCATACTTGTCGAGAACGAACCCGGAGTCCTGTCCCGCGTGGTCGGCCTGTTCAGCGGCCGGGGATTCAACATCGAATCCCTGAACGTCGGCCCGACCCTGGAGACGGGAGTTTCCCATATCACCATCTGCACCAGTGGCGACGAACAGATCATCGAGCAGATCATGAAGCAGCTGCACAAGCTCATCACCGTCATCAAGGTCGTCGATCTGACGCATCTGCAGGCGGTGGAGCGAGAGATCGTGCTCATGAAGGTCGGCGCGGAGGACTCCAAGCGCGCGGAAGTGCTGCGCATAGCGGATATTTTCAGGTGTAAGGTGGTCGACGTCAGCCCCGACGAGCTGACTCTTGAAATCACCGGTGATCAGGGCAAGATAAAGGCCGTGGTGGCCCTCTTGCAGCGTTTCGGCGTCAAGGAGTTCATCCGCGCCGGGACCGTGGCCATGCGCCGCAGCATGCAGCTTGCCGACTGAGGACCAATTGGCTGAGGACCCGTTTTGCGGGTATCAATATTCACGAGAGAAGGAGATGCTATGAAAGTTTATTACGACAAGGACGCCGATCTGAATATACTCAAGGACAAGGTCGTGGCCATTATCGGGTATGGTAGCCAGGGACACGCCCATGCGCAGAATCTGCGCGACTCCGGCGTGCAGGTCATCATCGGCCAGCGTCCCGGCGGACCCAACTGGCAGCTGGCGCGCGAGCACGGCTTCGAGCCCGTCAGCGCCGCCGAAGCGGCCAAGAAGGCCGATCTGATCCAGATCCTGGTCCAGGACCAGTACCAGCCCAAGGTCTACGAGGAAGAGATTCGGCCCAATCTCGCCCCCGGCAAGACCCTGGTCTTCGGTCATGGCTTCAACATCCACTACAACCAGATCATCCCGCCCAAGGATGTGGATGTGGTCATGATCGCGCCCAAGGGCCCCGGGCACCTTGTGCGCCGCGAATTCGAGAAGGGCGGCGGAGTGCCGTGTCTGGTGGCCGTGCACCAGGATGCCACGGGGCAGGCCCTGTCCAAGGCCCTGGCCTATGCCGCCGGCGTGGGCGGAACCCGTTCGGGCGTGCTTGAGACCACCTTCCGCGAAGAGACCGAAACGGACCTCTTCGGCGAACAGGCCGTGCTGTGCGGCGGGGTGAGCGAACTCATCCGCGCCGGTTTCGAGACCCTGACCAAGGCCGGATACCAGCCCGAAATCGCCTTCTTCGAGTGCATGCACGAACTCAAGCTCATCGTCGATCTGCTGTACGAGGGCGGATTCAAGAAAATGCACCACTCCATCAGCGACACGGCCGAATACGGCGACTACGTCACCGGCCCCCGCGTCATCAACGACGAGTCCCGCAAGGCCATGCAGAAGGTGCTCGAAGAGATTCAGGACGGCACCTTCGCCCGCAACTGGATTCTGGAAAACAAGGCCAATCTGCCTTTCTTCCTGGCCAGAAGGCGTCAGAGCCACGAGCACCAGGTCGAGCAGGTCGGAGACAGCCTGCGTGAAATGATGGCCTGGCTGAAGAAATAATCCTGTCGGGCGGCCGTCCTCGCGGCCGCCCGAATCCGGTTCAACCCGCGAGCGATATGCATGGATAATCCGCAGAGCGAAGAGCAACTCCTCTCCCAGGCCTGGAACCTGTTCGCCAAGGACGACTATGCCGGAGTTCTGAACATCTGCCGGAGCGGTTACGCCAATGGCGTGCGCAGCTACGACATGGTCCGGCTCATGCTCGACAGCCTGAACAAGCTCGGCAAGGTCCAGGAGCAGGCCGAGGTCACGCTCAAGGTTCTGGGCGAGAACGATTATCCCCCCAAGGTCGCGGCCAAGCTCTACTTCCGGGCCGGACTCATCTACCTGCATCAAGACAATCACCATGAGGCGCGGTCCATTTTCGAAAAGGTGCGCATCCTGGACCCCGATTTTCCGGGCATCGAGCAGCGCATCAAGGCCTTGACCCCCCGTCCCGTGGCCTCGAGCAGCAGCCGCTATTCCTACCTTCTCGAAAAAAACCTGCTTACAGCCGACCAGCTCTCCAAGGTTCTGTCCATGGAGGGCAAGGATTCCGACTCCGTGCTGCTCAAGGACTATCACGTCCCCAAAAAGGAGCTGGGCGAAAGCCTGGCCCGTTTCTACGGCACGGAATTCGTCCCCTTCTCCGCCGGCAAGGAACCGCCCTTCGAGCTATTCGAAAAACGTCGTCTGGATCCTGATTTTCTCAAGCGTTACGGCTGGTTGCCATTTTCCCAGGAAGGCAACGCCATCACGGTGCTGATGACCAATCCCTTCGACCTCGGCCGTCTGGATGAAATCCGTTTCATCTACGGCACTTCCAATGTCGAAGCCAAGGTCACTCTGGCCTCGGACATCGAGCAGTACATCGAGCATTTCTACAAGCAGTTCAGCTCGGGCGAAGACCTGGCCGCGGCCTTCGACGAGGATGTGGAGTCGGCCGACATCGTGTCGGCGGGCGAGGAATCCGAAACCGAGCTGAGCGACACGGACAGCGAGGTGGTGCGCATGGTCAACGCCCTCCTGGTCGAGGCCTGGCGCAAGAACGTGTCGGACATCCACATCGAGCCCAATCCGGCTTCGCGCTACTGCATGTTCCGCTTCCGCCTGGACGGGACCTGCTACGAATTTCGCAAGGTGCGCCTGCCCCTGGCCCGGCCCATCGTCTCGCGCCTGAAGATCATGGCCAGCCTGGACATCGCCGAGCGCCGCCTGCCCCAGGACGGCAAGATCAAGATCAAGCTGCCCGACCGCAACAAGGTCGTGGAATACCGCATGGCCACCATCCCCACCCTGGAGGGCATGGAGGACGTGGTGCTGCGCGTGCTGGCCTCGGGCAAGCCGCTGCCGCTGGACAAGCTTGGCCTGCTGCCGCAGAACAAGGCGGCCTTCGAGAAGCTCATCTACAAGCCCTACGGCCTGATCCTCGTGGTCGGTCCCACTGGTTCGGGCAAGACCACGACCCTGCACTCGGCGGTCAGCTACATCAACACTCCGGAACGCAAGATCTGGACCGCCGAGGACCCGGTGGAAATCACCCAGGAAGGCCTGCGGCAGGTGCAGGTCAACCCCAAGATCGGCCTGACCTTCGCCTCGGCCCTGCGCTCGTTTCTGCGCGCCGACCCCGATGTCATCATGATCGGCGAGATGCGCGACAAGGAAACCGCGCACATCGGCGTCGAGTCGTCCCTGACCGGCCACCTGGTCCTGTCCACCCTGCACACCAACTCCGCCCCCGAGACCGTGACCCGCTTGCTGGACATGGATCTGGATCCCTTCAACTTCGCCGATTCGCTCTTGTGCGTTCTGGCCCAGCGCCTGGTCAAGACCCTGTGCCCGAACTGCAAGCAGGCCTACACCCCGGACGCCAAGGAGCTGGAGGAGATGGGCCTTGAGTTCGGGCAGGGCTGGGAAGAACAGGCCAAGGAATTCCTGCGGGGCAAACCCACGCTCTACCGCAAGGTGGGTTGCGGACAATGCGTGGGCGGCTACAAGGGCCGGGTGGGCGTGCACGAACTCATGGTCAACTCTTCGGGCATCAAGAACCAGATCAAGCACCGCAAACCCACCGAGGAAATCCGCGCCCAGGCGGTGGGCGAAGGCATGCTGACCCTGAAGCAGGACGGCATGATGAAAGTGTTGCAGGGCCTGACCGACATGGATCAGGTCCGGGCCGCGAGCGGCTGACGATGATACTTTCCTCCAGTCAACTCCGGGCCCTCAAGGAGCGCAACGACGAAGAACTGCGCAAGGGCAAGCACGGCAAGTTCGGATATCCCGCCCACACCATCCAGGACCTCTTGCAGACCATCGAGGCCGTGAAAAAGGAAAAGAAGAAGTGGAAGCAGCTGGCCCAGGAACGGGGCAGGGCGTTGCACGAAATTCTGATCCTGGCAGACAAAGCCGCGCCCGTTGCTTCCGATCCAGACGACGCGCTGTGACACCCGCCTGCGCGCCGCATCCGACATGTCTCAGGCGGCGGGTTCACGGCTCAGTAGTCGTGTTTCCACATCACTCCTCCGCCCTGACGCGAGTCCGCTCCGACTTCGGTTTCCACGCTGATTTTCGGGGTGAGCTGTATCTCCACCTTGGTCCTGTCCTGCCCGGAGACGCTGCTTTGGGTACGGATGTAGTATTTTCCCCCGACGTATCCTCCGACGCCCACGGCGGTGTTGTCGTCCTCGTCCTTGGTCACGTCCACCTCTTGCAATCCCAGTTGCGACTTGAGGGAGTCCAGAAAATCCGGACCCGCTCCGACGCCCGCCATTTCGGCGGCGGCCTGGGCGAGCCGGACCGCCTGCAACGGCGATATCTGGCGCAGGGATCTGCCGAAAAGGATCATGGCCAGCAGTTCGTCCTGGGGCAGGTCGGGTACCGAACTCAAGGTCAGGCGAAAGTCCCTGGCCGGCCCGCTGATACGTACCTGGATGAGGTTTTCGAGAACCCGCGTTTCACCGAGAATTTCCAGGAAGGGGTTGGGCGGAGTTTCACCGCTGAGGGTCACGAGGCCCTTGGTCAGGTCGAACGTGCGGTCGAGAAAGACAAATTTGCCGCGCAGCAGGTTCATTTCGCCGGCCACCAGCGGTTGCGACCGGGTGCCGCCCACGTGCAGCTTTCCGGACCATTCCGAGTCCAGCCCCCGCCCCTTGACGCTCAGACGGGCCGGAACGGACACGCGCAGGTCAAGGTCGACGGGGTACGTCGATGCCGCGCCGGGGGACTTCCGGCGAGTGGCGGCGGCGTTTATTTCGTGGACTTCGATCTGGGCCAGGTCCGCCGGTGTTTTCGCCGGAAGCCGGACGCTGGTCGGATCGAGGGTCATGCTTCCGCCGAGTTTTGTGCGCTCCAGGTTTCCCTGTAGGCGCAATCCCCCCCTGGCCGTGCTCTGGACCAGATCCTGACGCAGCAGCGCGAAGCCGTCGAAAAGCACGTCGAAAACATGTCGGAAAGTGAGCAGGTCCACCTGTCCCACGGCCTGGGCCGTGCCTTGCTCTCCATCCGTGGCCCCGAGCTTGGCGGTCAGGGTCGATCCATCCGCGTCCGCGTCCAGGCTCAGATCCCTGAGCACGGTGCCGCTGTGGAAGTTTTCGTAACTCGCGTCCCGCACCCGCGCCGTGCCCGTGAACAACGGTTCCGCCCAGGTGCCTGCGACGCGGAAGTCAAGGGTGCAGTCTCCCTCCAGGATCTGGTCGTCCAGCCGCAGGAAATGCGGCAGCAGCGCAAGCTTCGCATGGCCCGCGAGTTGCCCGGAAACGGGAAGGTTTTCGTCGAGGACGGGCGTTGAGAGATGGATGGGCATCGGGCTCGAGAAGCGCGCGTTTACCGCGATTTCGCTTTTCGATGTCAGGGACGCCCGGGCCTGGAGCATGCTCCGGTTCAGGCGGATGTCCGCCTCGGCATCGAGTCCGGGCAGGGGGTCGAGGCCTGAGTTTTCCAGTCGGATGGCGTCGGCCGTTGCCGTCAGCTGCGCATCCGGTTGCGATGGATCGCCCGTGACGCGTAGCCGGGCGTTGACTTCGGCGCTGGGAAGATTCGGAAACAGAGGATGCAGCAGGGCCGGATCGAAATCGGCCAGCTCGGCGTGGATGTCCGCGTGCGTGGGCGAGAGGCTGCCCCGGGAATTCAGTCTGGATGGACCGAAATTGAGCGCGGCGCGGGGCCAAGCGATACCGGAGGCCGCGGAGGTGATGCTGAAGGGGGCTTCGAGGGCGAGGGGCTGGCGCAGCAGCGTCCCGCGCAGGGTCTCTATCGCCAGACGGTTCAGGTCGGAGGCGAGGGTGGCGCTGCTTGAGAGGCTGGTGCCGGAGGATTGGTGGCTCAGCTTCAGATGCAATCCCAGGCCCGCATCCATTCCGCGCACGCGGGCATCCACACTGTCGGCCACGATGTCCTCCGTTCCCACCCCGCGCAGCTCGGCCCGCAGATCCGTTCCGCCCGGCAGGGCGGGATCCGCGAGGCTGCCTTCCAGCCGGGCCCGGTCGATGCGCAGGCCGGCGACGGTCAGGGCCCGGCCCTGTCCGTCAAGCGTGGCCCGCTGTTTGCCGTGCCGCGCGTCGAGGGCGGCTCTGAGATCCATTCGTCCGCCGAGTTCGGTGTTCAGGATGCGGCCCAGGGCGCGCAGATCGGTGCTTTCAAAATCCGCGAGGCCCTGCGTGAGAAGCGTGTCCGGATCAAGGACTCCGGAGAAGCGCAAGGTCGTTTCGGGTGCGCTCAGGACGCAGCTGGCTAGCCGCAGAGCCTTTCCGTCGGGTTCCGCCCGCAGTTCCAGGCTGACCGGCTCCCGGGCGGCGAGCCCCCGGGCGCGCAGCGTGGCGTCAGGGTGGGTGGGAAGTCCCTGGAGCCTGGCTGTGGCATTGACCCCGGACAAGGACAGCGTTTCAAGACGGATGTTCCCGGCCGTGGCCGCGAGATCCAGAGCGAAGGACTGCGGCGTGCCTGCCGCCTTGGCGTTCAGGGTAGCCCCCGGCGCCATGTTCAGCGCGGCGGCGCCGATTTCGGGAAAGGTGGCGCGAAGCCCGGCTTCGAAGGCGTTTGTTTCCAGATCGTAGCGCCCGCTGGCGCTGGCCGTGGTTCTGGCCTGCAAGAGCGCCTGGCGCAGGTCGAAGCGCCGCGGGGAGAGGCTGAACCGGGCCTGCAACCGGCTGTTTTGGCCCAGCAGCTGCGCAAGCTCCGGCGGCAGGCCGTCGAGCTCGACGGCGGCGAGGTCGAGAGTGGCGTTCATGCTTGAGGCCGGGAGGTCCAGATCGCCCTGATACTGCGCGTCCAGGATGGCGAAGAGCGGCCTGCCCGCCACATCCAATCCTCGCAGGGCGAGCCGCGCGTCCATGCGGGCCAGGGTGTCCAGCGTGCCGTTGGCGGCAAGTCCCAGCCGGTCCGATTCCACATGCAGATTCTGCGCGTAGAAAGACGTGTCGTCCTGTCCCAGGGTCGCGTTGGCCGACCATGAGCGCAGGCCTTCGGGCAGGGACGGCGTCTGCGCGTCGAGTCGGAGCCGGGCCTGCCAGCCCGCCGCATCGGTCGGGGCAAAGAGGGAAAATCGCGCCTCGGCCCCGAGCACCGCGAAACCGGAAATCGTCGCATCGGTGGATGCGACTTTCCCCTGCGTCCGGATCCCATCGGGGCCAAGGCGCAGGGTGGCGGATGCGGAGAGCGGGGCGGATGCGATGTTTGTCGGCAAAAGCCAGGACAGGTCGGCCCGGGCCGATGCC
Organism: Desulfomicrobium sp.; assembly: GCA_050252955.1. Lineage (GTDB taxonomy): Bacteria > Desulfobacterota > Desulfovibrionia > Desulfovibrionales > Desulfomicrobiaceae > Desulfomicrobium. Next base: position 44,539 of record JBFWJY010000002.1, on the reverse strand, counting down.
GTCGACTCCAGGACCGTGGTCGTGGAATCCCAGGTGGCGTTGCCGTGGAGCGTGCCGGACGCGCTGCGCAGATCAAGCGCATTGATGCGCAGCACCGCATCCTGCCATTGCCCACGGCCCGTGACGGTCAGTTCCTCGTGGGGCAGGCCCGTGAACCGGTTCCAGCCCGGTCCGGGCGAGATCAGCGCATGCAGTTCCGCGCTCCGGGCGGCGTCAAGGGCAAGGGTCGCGTTGCCGTCCAGTCGGGCGACATCGGAAAGCAGGGCCTTGAGGCTGCCGCTCCAGCGCTCCAGGGGCCCTTGTCCCTCCACCCGCACCGAGATGCCTTGCGTGCCGTTCATTCCAAGGGCGGCGTGGAGCAGGCCCCGCGGTTCCTCGTGCAGGTCCAGACGCAGGTCCAGGGTGTTTTCGGGCAGTGACAACCGGGCGTCGAGTTCAAGCAGGTCCTTGGGCCTGTCCAGCCTGGCCACGCGCAGGGCGGCGCTGGAGGCGGCCTGGTCCAGGGTCAGCCCGCCGCGCAGGGAAAGCCTGGCTTCATGGCCCATGACGCCGGGGCCGATATGGAGCTGGCCGATGTCCATGCTCTGGATGCGCAGGCGGGGCAGGCCGGCATCCGGGCTCTGCGGATCGCCCTCGCCCCGGGGCAGGCGCGCAAGGTCGATGCGTTCCGCTTCGGCGCGCAGAATCGAAATTCTCCCTGCGGCTAGATCCGAGAACGCGGGTTGCGCGCCGAGCCCACGGGCCTCAAGCCAGGGGCCCGCCGCGTCGCTGATCTCCAGACGTTCGAGAGTCCATGTCCGGCCCAGGCGCAGCCCTTCCATCTTGAGTTCGAACGCCGGCGTCGCGGTCAGCGCCGTTATGGTGTCCAAAAGGGTCTGGCGTCCTTTGTGCGTGCCGAGAAGAAGGCCCAGGCCGCTGGCGGCGAGGGCCACGCAGGCAAGGCCGACATATGCGAGTTTTCGTAGGCGCATGTTCATGATCCGGACCATCAGAAAGCCTGCCCGAGGCTCAGATAGAGTTGGAAAGGATCGTCCACGCCGTCGCGCCGGTCGAGAGGCACGGCCACGTCCAGGCGGATGGGCCCGATGGGCGTGAAGTAGCGCAGTCCCGCGCCAGCTCCCCAGAAATACGACTCCCTGTTCGAGGGATTGCGGTCGGAAAAGGCGCCTCCTCCGTCTCCGAACAGGACAAGGCCGTATTCCCGGTTGATGCGCAAGCGCAGCTCCGCTGAAAAATCAACGGCGCTCACGCCGCCCGCCGGATCGTCATCCTCGTCGAGTTCGCCTGCGTACTGATATGCGTAGCCGCGCACGGAGCCTCCGCCGCCCGCGTAGAGGAGCATGTCTTCAGGGATGCTTTCCCGACTGGTTCCGGCCAGCAGGCTGTAGCGCCCGCGCGTGGCCAGGATGAGGGACTTGCTTTTGTTGAGCGGCAGGTAATGACGCCCCGAGATGTCCCACAGGACAAAGGATGTCTCCCTTTTTCCGACATCGGTGAAGGGCTCCATGCGCGCGTTCAGGGCCACCCCGCTGGTGGGGTCCAGAAGATTGTCGGCGGTGGAGAATTCGACGATGAGGGGAATGGAGAAAAGGTTGAAGCGCCGCAGCTCGTCCTTGTCGACGCTGGTCAGACGGTAGGCCAGTCCATAGCCGACCTGCACCTCCGAAACGGGCCGCCGCGCCAGGGCCGAGAGGGACAGGTTCGTGGTCTCGTAGCTTTCGGTCAGTTCGTGTTCGTACTGGGCCGAAAGCCCAAGGCTCTGCCGTGGATGCCACATGCGGGGCAGGATCAGGTCGGACTTGGCCCGCTGGAGGTTTTCGGAGAATTCCGTGTCCAGGCGCAGCTCCTGCCCGGCGCCGAAAATGTTGCGGTGCGTCCATCCGGCGTTGGCGCCCAGGCCCAGGTCGGAATAGTACCAGAGCCCTGCGCGCAGGCTGCGGTGCGGGGCTTCGAGGAGGGTCAGGCGCATGGCCACGGTCTGGGAACCTTGCGGGTGGTCGGCGTCGATGCGTACGGAACGGAAGAGTCCGGTGCGGATGAGCTGTTCGCGGGTCCTGTCGACCTGCCGTCGATCGTAGGGGCTGCCTTCCCGCCAGGCCAGGGCCGACGCGACCGCCTCCTCGGAGACGTCTTCAAGCCCCAGGATTTCCGTGGTCCCGAATGTCGCCCTGGGACCGGTGTCGATGACGAAGTCGATCCGCACCTTTTGCGTGGCGTGGTCCGCCACGACTTTCCGTCTGCCTGCGACCGGTGAGGGGTAGCCATGCTCCTTCAAGCGTTCAAGCAGGGCGGTTTCCACATCCAACACGGTGCTGGAGGAATATTTGTCTCCGGCTTTGATCCGGCCCAGGACGTCGCGCAGATGCTCCCGGACGGAATCGTCTTGCCGCAGCTGAAGGCGAGGCGATGCGTATTCGAAACGCGGACCCGGCTCGATGGCGAATCTGACCGCGGGAGGGGTGGATGACGCGTCCAGCTCCCCGGCGACGCGGGCCTTGAAGTAGCCTCTGGCCTTGAGGGCTGCGTCGAAGGATTCGATGTCGCCTTCCATGCGTCGGCGCAGCAGGCCGCTGGTGCGGGGAGGGTTGTCCCGCAGGCCGACGCAGTCCGAGACGGAGGCAAGAAGCGCGGTGAGGCCGTCCGGCAGGGACGGGATCTCGACCGTGTACTCGACTTCCGCGCCCCGGCCCTGCCCCGGAAAAAGGGTCGCGGCCAGGAGCAGGCAAAGGGTGAGAAGGATGCGGCCCTGCGGACGGGACATTCGTGATTCCAGGGATCAGGTTGATGCGTCGTCCCGGGGCATGGTCCATGACCGTACGTATCGGTCCACATCGAACTTGCGCCGGGCCCCGGCAAGATTCATGTATCTGATCTTGCCGAAAATCGGGCGTTCGGTCCAGCCGCGGTCATGCACTCCGCCGATGGACCAGGCGATGCCGGCGTATCCGTTGCTGTCCCTCCCATCGAGGCTGTGGCGGTCGTTGAGGAGGATGGCCGTGCTCAGGGCGTCGGCCGCGCACGGCGACCACTCCAGGATTTTCTTGGCCCAGTACATGCGCAGGTAGCCGTGCATTTTGCCGGTCAGGAGCATCTGGGCCTGGGCCGCGTTCCAGAGCGGGTCGTGGGTCCGCCCGCTCTCGAATTCTTCCAGGGAATAGATGGCGGGCCGGGGATCGTGGCGGTGCTTGCGCAGACTCTCCCTGGCCCAGTCGGGGAAGCTGGAGACGCTGTCGTAATCGGGGGCGTGGAGGCAGAAGTTGTCCGAGAGTTCGCGGCGGACGACGAGTTCTTCGAGAAAGGCGTCGGCCTGTTCCCCGGCGGCTCCCCTCGCCATGGTCTCAAGCGCCACCCGCTGTGCGGCGATCATGCCGAAATGCAGGTGGGCGGAGAGGTTTGAGCAGACATCCTGGTTGGGGTCGTTGCGGTTCGGATAGAAGGGCAGCTTCTTTTCCAGAAAGTGGCGCAACACGGCTTTGGCCGCTTCTTCGCCGGGTTCGACAAGCAGGGGCCTCGCCCTGTTCGCAGCCCGGACGTCGTGTCGCAAAGCGGTAACGTCGTGCGCGGCGGCTGTCGGCCACGGGTGCGGATGAGGGTCGAAAACCGGGAACTCGTCCAGGAACTCCGGCAGCAGACGCTTGATTTTGGGCCGGATGGTCCTGGCCATGAATTCGCGGCGGTCCGAGGCCACCCGCGCGGGAACGATGTTGCGCGAATCGACTTCATGGACGGGCTGGTCGCAGGCCGCAAGCAGGTCCCGGATCCACCGGATCTTGACGCGCAGGGGGTCGAAGTCCGTGACGATCAGGCCTGCCGCGTGTTCGCGGGCGAAGCGCGCCACCTCGACGCCGGGATCGCCCCGCAGAGCGAAGAAGGGGATGCGCTCACGATCAAGAAATGCCGCGGTCTGTCGCAATCCCCGAAGCAGGAAGTCGAAATGCGCCGACGTCGCGGCGGCGAAGGCCGGAGCCAGGCAGAAGATCACGGCCAGGGGCTGTCTGTGTCGCAGAGCCTGCAGGCGCGCGTGCGTCAGCCCCCAGTTGTCGGCGGCGCGAAAATCCCGGTGCATCCAGTACAGCACCGGTCCCGGACCGGGATCGCCATTTTTGAGAATGTGAACGCGCCGAGTGTTCATGTTCGTCTCCGTCCAGGGTCAAGGGTTGCGGATGCGCCTTCCCCGCGCTGCGATCCCCCCGGCCCGGGGGGCATCCCCGCCAGTGAGGGGCGCTGAAGGCATGGGGTGCATTTTTGCCGTTTCCCTCTCATTGCGCCGGCTGACGCGGCTCTGCCGGAGCGGTTCGCCTTTTTGCGCAAGCTCCGGTTTTTCAAGCCATGGGACCGGCCGTGCAATCTTTGGGCGGAACAGGCTTATTTGATTATATGGATTGCATTATCAACCCGAATTTGTGATGATATTCATCAAATCCCAATGGTTTTTCTCATCCGTGATTGTTGTTCGCCGGGACGTGCCCTTTTTGCGGAAACATTGCGTCGTCTGCCGCTGGCTCCCTGATGTCTGCCGCGCGATAACCGGATTGGCGTCCCGGGCCCAAGATATCCCGATGGTCGGCGCGGCAGAGTAAGGAAAGCGCCTTCTATGGGAAATTTTGAGACGGCGTTGCCCATAATGCGATTTTTCGCTTGAAAGGGGCGGCTGTGCGTGTCATTTCGCACGAACAGTCCGGAGAGTGGAATGGTGTTTTCTTTCCTGTCTTTCCGGTTCGAATCGACGCGCTCCCGCCGCGCCGATCCCGGTGATCTCTCGACATGTTTCATCGCGCATTCATTCTAACAGAAGAAATAAATTATGACCGAAGATAAAATGTCAGATGTCGAAGTTTTTGTACATAACAAGATGGTTGTTTCCTTCGCCTGTCCTGTGTGCAAGCTGGAAAAAGAAGTCGCCGTCGAGAGAATAAAAGATGTGTACCACTGGAATGTGAATGCGACATGCCGGCGATGCTCGCATAAATTCAAGGTTTCTTTTAATTTTCGCAAATATTATCGTAAAGAAACATATTTGCATGCGCTTTTGTTCGAATCCATCGATGCCCTTGATCCTGTATGTGATGCGATTGTGACGGATATTTCCCTCACTGGCATCGGTTTTGAGTGTAGCAATAGCAATTTTGATATCGGATCTGTATTTGTGCTGAAGTTTATCCTGGACGATGAAGAAAGATCAAAGATTGAGAAAAAAATATCCATAGAGTCGATTCGAGGAAAGAAAGTGGGTGGGCTTTTTCTGGATGAAAAGGGTTTTGACAAGGTTCTTGGTAAATATATTCTCCCTAAATAGTTTGGGCGCAACGTGGTGACGAAGAGGAGCGGTGTACATGGCTGACATGGACGAGTCCGGGTCGTCGGGCAAAATTTTGTTTTTTTTCCTGGCTTTGTTGGCCGTCGCCGTCATGGGCGCGGCGGTCACGTTTTTTCTACGGCCGGATTTACTGTTTTTCCATACGACAAATCCGCTTGAGCGCGTCACCATCCTTCCCCAAGAGGCGGCCGTCGGCGGGGGGCAGTGGCGACTGGTCAGCCAATGGCACGGGGCGGGCGAGTTTCAAGAGGCCGAGAATCTGTACCGCGTGGAATTCAAGTCCATACCCGGCTGGGAGACGCCCCCGCCGATGGTGCTCAAGAAAGACGAGACCGGCGCCAGGCTGGAGGGCGTCTACAAGCCCGCCCAGTACTCCACCCGGAACATTTTGACCCTGGCCGGCGCAAGCACTCTGGCCAACCGCTTGGCTCCGGAACTGGCGGAATCCTACCTGCTGGGCATCGGCGCCGGCGAGGTCCGGAAAACTCCCGGCAGAAATCCCGACGAGATCACCGTGGAGGGCGTTTACTACGCCTCCAAGGAAATCCGGACCATCCGGATAAAGGGGCGGGGAACGGCGGAGGGCTTCGCGGCCCTCAAGGATGGGGACTGCGATGTGGCCATGGCCACGCACAGGCTTTCGGCGGCGGACGCCAAGATTTTCGGCCCCGGAGTCATCACCTCCGGGAGCGAGAACAGGATTGGCATGGACGCCGTCGCGGTGGTGGCGCACAAGGACAACCCCGTGGCCTCCCTGACCCTGGAACAGGTTGGCGCGATTTTCGCGGGGGACATCTCCAACTGGGAGCAGCTCGGCGGACCATCCGCGCCGATCAAGGTCTTTGTCCTGCGGCAGGATTTTGCGACCAGTCGTTTTGTCCAGGATTTTTTCCTGGGCGGCAGGGACTTCGCTTCTTCCGCCCGCGTTGTCGATACCCATGAGCTTCTGCCTGAACTGGTGTCCAAGGATCCATGGGCCATCGGGTTCTGCAGCATCACCGTGGCCAACCAGTGCCGGGAGATGCCGCTTCGGCTCTCCGCTGATTCCGAGGCGGTCCTTCCCTCTTCCGAGGCCATCCGCACCCTGGCCTATCCCGCCAGCCGGAACATGTACCTGTGTCTGAAGTCCTCGACGGACAACGTCTACGCCCGTGATTTCGTCAATTTCGCGCTCAGCGACGCCGGTCAGGACATCGTCAAGAAATTCGGTTTCGTGAAGAACGCCGAGGTGGTCGGCGACGCGAGCGCGGCCGACCGGGATACGCCTCTTGGCGTTTCGGTTTCCGGGTCAACGGCCGTGTTCGAGCCCGAAGCCGCGCCCGTGCTCAAGGCTCCTCCCGTGGGCGCTTTGCCGCCCTTGGTGCAGTTCGACGGGGAAGCGGTGCCCGAGAGCATCCGCAGGGCGGTCCTGCAGGACTATCTCGACGCCGTGTACGGAGCCGAGAAACTGCCCATCGTTTTCCGTTTCGAATCCGCCAACCTCGATTTGGACGATCAATCCGCAAAGGATGTGAGCCGCGTTGCGGCCATGATGAAGGAACCCAAAAATTCCGCGAAGATGGTTGTCCTGGTCGGTTTTTCCGATTCGGTCGGGGCTTATGCCTCCAATCTGGCCGTCTCGCGCAAAAGGGCGGAAGCCGTGGCCGAGGCGCTTGCCAAAAAAGGTCTGCAGGATGTGATCGCCCTGGGCGCGGGCGAAGAGGCCGCCATTGAACGCAACGACATTCGAGCCGGGCGTGAGAAAAACCGCCGCGTGGAGATATGGTTAAAATGACGCACACCCATCCCCTTGATTCCGAATCCGGGCACAAGGCCGCCAGCATCCTGGTCATAGACGACGACAAGCTCATGTGCCTGGCCCTGGCCAAGATACTCACGTCTGTCGGCTACAACGTCGTTCAGGCCTTTGACGGCGACGAAGGACTCAAGTTGTACCGCGCCCAGGCTTTTGACCTGGTCATCACGGATCTGATCATGCCCGACAAGGAAGGAATCCAGATCATCCGCGAACTGCGCAAGGAAAACAGCCGCATTCGCATCATCGCCATGTCCGCGGGAGGCAGGGGCGGCGCCACGGATTATCTGAAATGGGCGCGGCTCATGGGCGCGAAACAGTGTCTGAGCAAGCCCATCAAGCGGGAGGATCTGCTTGGCGCCGTCGAGTCGGTGCTGGCCTTGCCCTGAAGTCCTCCGCGTACCTCAACCAACGAACCTTTGGCCTTGCCGCCGGCGGCTACCGCACGAGTAGGATATGGAAAGAAAAAAAGCATTTTTTAATCTGCTCCAGTTCAAGATTCATCTTGGGATTCAATTCATCCTGGCGATATGCTTTTTTGCGTTGGGATATTTCATTTACGTCACCCAACTTGATTTTCTCATAAACGACATTCGCCGGCAGGGCGCGGAGCAGGCGCAGATGGTCGCGGAAGCGAGCGTGCCGGCCATCCAGCGCGAGAGCATATACCTGCTGGAGGAATTGGCGACCAAGGCCGAGTACTCCCCGCTGGTCGCGTACTGCCAGATCGTCGATCCTGTCGGGAAATCGCTGCTCAAGGGCGAGGTCCGGGTCGGACTGACCAGGGAGGATCTCATGAGCGCCTACAGCGCCAAGGACGTCTCGGTGGTCACCCATGACATCGTCGCCGGGGGCAGGACCATCGGTCAGGTCAAGCTGGGGATGTTCATCGACAAGGCCCGGCATGAAGTGCAGACGACCACCATCCGCCTGGTCGCGGCCTTCGCGGTGGTGCTCGGCCTCATTGCGCTCTTTTTGTATGTGTTTTTGAACCGCCTGCTCATTCTTCCGGTCGTCAATCTTTCCGTGCTCACCCAGAGCCTGTCCCGAGGTGAATTCGTGACTACGAACCTGGACCAGCGGCGCGATGAGCTCGGCGTGCTGGCGAACGGTTTCAACATCATGAGCCGCAACCTGAAGGAACTCTACAAAAGCCTCGAAGAGAAGGTCGACGCGAGAACAGAGGATTTGAACAACGCCTACCACGAGCTTCAGGCCATTTTCGACAACTCCCTGGTCGGGATCTCGGTTTTGAGCATCGACCACAAGGTGATTCGGGCGAACAGAAGATTCGCTACCATTTTCGGTTATTCGCCCCATGAAATGCCCCTGGTCGGCCCCGAGAGACTGCACGTTTCCGGTCGCAGCTTCGATGAATTTGTCGAAAAGTTCTTCGGCCGTCTGGGCGAGAGGGAAATCGCCCAGCAGGAATACCAGTTCCGGCGCAAGGACGGAAGCGTGTTCTGGAGCCAGGTCTCGGCCAAGGCCATCGACCCGCAGGATCTGAACCGTGGCGTCATTTTCGTCATCGAGGACATCTCGGACCGCAAGAAGGCCAGCGAATTGCTGCGCCAGCATGCCGAGGACCTGCGCGTGGCCAAGGATCTGGCCGACAAGGCGACCCGCTCCAAGAGCGAGTTCCTGGCCAGGATGAGCCACGAGATCCGCACGCCCATGAACGCCATCCTCGGCATGGCCGAGATGCTCCAGGAGACGGGCCTGAGCGAAGAGCAGGAGGAGTACGTCAAGACCTTCAGCACGGCCGGAGAACTGTTGCTGGGGATCATCAACGACATCCTCGATTTTTCCAAGATCGAGGTCGGACAGATCAAGCTTGAATCCATCCCGTTCAATCTGCGCGAGCTGGTGGGCGATGTGAACAAGCTCTTCGTCTATCGGGCGGAAGAGAAATCGCTGCGGCTGGTGCAGCAGGTTTCCGATGGATTGGCGCAACGCTACATCGGCGATCCGACCCGCATCCGCCAGATCATCATCAATCTGGTGGGCAACGCGCTGAAATTCACCAGCGTCGGGGGCGTGACCATGTCCGTGAACGAGTCGGTCATGGACGATGGAACGCCGTGCTGCCTTTTCGCGGTCAAGGACACGGGCATCGGCATCCCCAAATCCAAGCTGGACGCCGTGTTCGAGAGTTTCGCCCAGGCCGATTCCTCCACCACGCGCGAATTCGGCGGCACAGGGCTGGGCCTGGCCATTTCCAAGAAGCTGGTCGAGCTGATGGGCGGGCGGATCTGGGTTGAAAGCGAGCCTGGCCAGGGCACGACGTTTTTCTTCAAACTGCCTCTGATTCCCGACATGCAGGTCCAGCAGCCGGAGTTCGGCCTCAAGATTCCGGCGGACACCCACCTGCTCATCGTCGAGGACCACCCCGAGAATCGCGGGAGCATTTCCTCCCTGGTGCGCGGCTGGGGACTTGTGCCCGTTTCCAGCACCTCGGCGGGCAAGGCGATCGACGCCTTGAACGCGCACAAGAAGGATTTCGCCTTCCAGGCCATTCTGATCGACTCCGTGGTCGACAACCTGCCCGGAATCGAAATTGTCCACCTGCTGGTCGGACAGGGCATTCCGGTGGCCAATCTGGTCCTGGCCGTGGAAACCGCCGAAGACCTTGTCGAGCTGCCCAAGGCCTCGGATTTCGGTCCCCTGTCCTACATCCTCAAGAGCGAGCGGGACGTGGTCCTGCACGACAAGATCCACGAGGTCGTGTCCGAGTCCCAGCGCAAGCGCATGACGGATTTCCAGGACAAGGGCTGGAAGATCCTCCTGGTCGATGATGTGGAGGCCAACAGGCGGGTGGTGGAGCTTTTCCTCAAGAGCAGCAACGTTTCCCTCGTCCATGCCGAGAACGGCAAGATCGCGGTGGAAAAGTTCACCGAGGAGCCTTTCGACCTGGTGCTCATGGACATGGAAATGCCGGTCATGGACGGGCTTGAGGCCACGCGCCGCATCCGGGCCTGGGAACAGGACAAGCGGGAGTACAAGACGCCCATCATCGCCCTCACGGCCCACGCCTTTCAGGAGCACCGGCAAAAGACCATGGACGCGGGATGCACGGAGTTTCTGGCCAAGCCCATCAAGAAGCAGGCGCTCATCAACATCATCGATCTGTTCGCAGGCCAGCGCGAATCCCTGGTCTACCAGACGGAACCCCTGCTGGTGACCGAGGTCGCTCCCGTTCCGGACGAGCAGGATTCCCCGGTGCGGATCGACCCCGAGCTTCAGGATCTGCGTCCGCTTTTCCTGCGCACGGTCCGCGATTTCCAGGCCCAGCTCGCCGACGCCATCACCACCCAGGATTTCGGGGCCATGCAGCGATGCGGCCACAGCTTGAAGGGGCTGGGCAGCACCTATGCCGTGGACGAGATCAGCCAGTCCGGCAAGATCATCGAAAGCGCGGCCAAGAGCAGACAGCTGCCGGTCATCGTCGAGGCGGTCAATCATCTGGCCGTGTTCATGAACACGGGCACCACGCAGAAGATCCAGTCCGAGCAGGAGTCCCTGCGCGGCCAGGATGGCGAATCCCTGCCCGAACCGGTGGACGGACGCTACGTGGTCCATGTCGCCCCGGAGATGTCCGAGCTCATACCGTTCCTCATGGACGCCATGCAGAAGGATCTTGAACTCATGGGCAAGGCCTTGGCCCAGAAGGACTTTCCGACCCTGCGCCGTTTCGGGCATAGCCACAAAGGCTTCGGCAGCACCTACGGCTTCGAGTACATCAGCATGGTCGGGCGCAAAATCCAGTCCGCCGCCGAAGCCCGGAACGCCGAGAAGCTGGCCGATCTTCTGCTGGCGCTGGGCAGCTATCTTGAACGCGTGGACATCGTCTACGAGATACCCTCGGACCTGGTGGAGCAGGAGGCCGAGCCGCCCGTGCCCGCCGCCGCCGCACCGGAGGAGATTCCCGAGGAAACGCAGGATTACACGGTGGAAGTGGATGCCGAACTCTATGAGCTCGTGCCCCTCTTCATGGACACCATGCGGTCCAACATCGTCGAGATGCAGGAAGCCCTTCCGGAGAAAAACTTCGACGTCATCTGTCGTCACGGACACAGCCAAAAAGGCCTTGGAAGTACCTACGGCTTTGATTATTTGAGCCACATAGGGTACAAGATCGAAACCGCAGGCATGCAGAAGAATGCGGATGAAGTAGCGAAACTGCTTAAAGTGATGGATTCGTATCTCGAAAAAGTTCAGATCGTGGAGCGGAAAGGATGAGCATGTACAATCATGACGTCGATGCCATCGTGGACCAATACGTGACCCGGATTCCGGTCTCGGTCCTGCTGATCGATGACGAGTTCCTGATAGGAGAGGCCATGCGCATCAAGCTCTCCTCGGAAACGGACATCATCTTCAATTACTGCAAGGAGCCGGACAAGGCCCTGGAGACCGCCATCGGCGTTCAGCCCACGGTCATCATGCTCGACCTGGTCATGCCGGGCGTGAACGGGCTGACCATGGTCAAGTTTTTCAAGAGCAGCGAGGATTTCAGGGATGTGCCGCTCATCGTGCTTTCGGCCCGGGAAGAGCCCGAGCTCAAGAAAAAGGCCATCGCCCTGGGCGCCAACGACTACATGATCAAATTGCCGGACAAGACCGATCTCATCGCCCGCATCCGCTGCCATTCCGAGCGCTACATCTTCAAACAGCAGCGAGATGAACTGGTCATGAAGCTCAGGGCGCTTTCCGGTCAGGGCAACGAAGGCTTCTCTTCTCCATATCTGGATTGATCCCTTGCCGATGGATGATTGCCACGCGGGACCGGATTCGTGATTTCCAGGTCCCGTTTTTTTGTACACTCAAGGCAGACAGGTGAGAGGTGACATGCTCAAGTCCAAGCTGATCGACATCAAGAACATTTTTCAGCAGGCCCAGGCCTTTGAGATGGCCTGGAACAAATGCCTGCCCGACTTGAAGGCCCTGTTTCAGGTCGAGCAGATACGGCTGTACAAATACGACGCCAGAACCTCCGAACTGTTCGCCCTTGTGCTCAAGGACGGCAGACCGCGTGAAGTCAGGTTGCCCGTGTCGTCGTCCAGCCTTGCCGGTTACACGGCCATGTCGCAGTCTCCTTTCATTCTGAAAAACCTTGATGCGCAAGAGCGCGAAGCCGTGCATCCCAACCTGATCTTCGACCGCCAGTACGATCAGCTGGTGGGTTTCGAGACGACAAGCGTGATTTCCATGCCCATCCAGCATGACCAGGAGCTTTTGGGCGTGTTGCAGCTCCTGAACAAGCAGGACGGGGTTTTTTCCCGCGAGGACGAGGCGTTCTGCCGCTTGATCGTGAGCATCATGGGGCAGAAGATGTTCGAGGAGCGCAGCCTGCCCAAGGGGCCCTACGAGAATCTCGTCTATCAGGGCCTTGTGACCCGGGAACAGCTCGATGACGCCCTGGCGCGTTCGGCCCGCAAGGGAGTGTCGACGTCGCGCCTGCTGCGGCTGGATTACGGGGTGGGCGCGGGCGACATCGGCGCGTCCCTCGAAATGTACTACCAGACCCCGTTCGTGCGCTTTCAGGAAAACCCGGTTCCGGAAAGCGTGCTCAAGGGCATCAACCGGCAGTACCTGCTCAACAACCTGTGGGCCCCGCTTCAGATCAAGGGCGACCGGGCCGTTATCCTGGTTCACAATCCTCATGATTCCGAGATGATCGAGGAGATCAGGCGGATCATGAATGCCAGCGAGTACGAGTTCCGGGTCGGCCTGCCGGAGGAGATTCTGGCGTTTCTCGGTGATCGGAGCCAATTGCCCAAGTCCGCGGGCGGGGGCAATGGCAAGGTCGGGGCCTTCGACCCGCAGGACGGGGAGCATGAGGACGAATTCGAGGACTATGATGTCGGAGAGGACCTTTCCGAGGCCCTGGCCGATCTGGAGGAGGCGAGCGAGGAAGGCCTCGAAATTTCGCGGATAGAAGAGGAGGACATCTCCCAGGAAAGCCGGCAGCTGGCGGTGCGTTTCGTGAACAAGATCATCATGCACGCCCACAAGACCGGGGCTTCGGACATCCACATCGAGCCCTCGAAGGCGGGACGTCCCGGAGTGGTGCGCATGCGCATCGACGGCGCCTGCGAGCGGGTGCTGTCCATTCCTGAGAGCATCATCAAGCCGGTGGTTTCGCGCATCAAGATTCTTTCGAACCTGAACATCTCTGAACGGCGGCTGCCCCAGGACGGCAAGGCCCGGGTCCGTTTCAAGGGGCGCGAGCTCGAGCTGCGCGTGGCCACCCTGCCCACGGTGCACGGCGAGAGCGCGGTGCTGCGCATGCTGACCTCCGGCAAGGCCCTGCCTTTCGAGAAGCTGAACCTTAGCGAGGCGAACAAGGCGCAGATCGAGAGGCTGATGTTCAAGCCGCACGGGATATTCCTGGTGGTCGGTCCCACGGGCTCGGGCAAGACCACCACGCTGCACTCCATCCTGGCGCGCATCAACACTCCCGACAAGAAGATATGGACCGTCGAGGACCCTGTTGAAATCACGCAGCCCGGATTGCAGCAGGTCCAGGTCGAAAGCTCTATCGGCCTTGATTTTCCCCGCATCATGCGCGCATTTCTGCGCGCGGATCCGGACGTCATCCTGGTCGGTGAGATGCGTGATTTCCAGACCGCCCAGATCGGGGTCGAGGCTTCATTGACCGGACACATGGTTTTTTCTACCCTGCACACCAATTCCGCCGCCGAAACAGTGACCCGCCTTCTGGACATGGGCATAGAATCTCTTAACTTCTCCGAAGCGCTGCATGGAATTCTGGCCCAGCGCCTGGTCAAGACCCTGTGCGCGCAATGCCGCGAGGCCTATGCGCCGTCGGACGAGGAGTGGGAGTACCTGCTGAATCAATACGGCGCCGACTTTTTTCCGGAACTCGGCATCGAACGCTCCTCGGCCAGGATCTACCGCGCCAAGGGGTGTGGACGTTGTTCCCAGACCGGGTACCGGGGGCGGACAGGCATCCATGAGCTGCTCGTGGCTACCCCCGAGATCCGCAAGACCATCGCCCGCAAGCAGCCCTCGGAAGAAGTGGCGCGACTGGCCATCGAGCAGGGCATGCGGACCTTGTATCAGGATGGCATCGCCAAGATTTTCAAGGGTGACATAGACATCCTGCAACTGCAAAAAGTGACAACTTCCGAGTGAGCCGAATGGAAAAGAACACTGCGTCACGCGAAGCGTCAGAGCCGGGCCGGACTCCCGCTGGCGGCGATGGCGTCGAGGCCGACGGCACTGCCACGGGGCCCGTTGCGGACGAACCCGTGGTCATTCCTCCAAGCCTCAAATTGAGGCTGGAGAAGTGCCCGAAATGCCAGTACGAAAGACAGTCCGGCGACGACGACTTCGCCACGCCTTTCGAGTGTCCCAAGTGCGGGGTTGTCTATGCCCTGGCCATGGAGGAGGTGCGGCGCAAGGCCCGTGGCCATGATCTGCAGGCCGAAGCCGAGGCGGAAGAGCTGCGCCGCCTGGCCCAGGTCCAGGATGAGAATGTCCGCAGTTCGCAGATCGGCGGCGCGATGTTCGTGGGCCGGGAAAAAAACAGGCTCTGGATCGTGCTGGTCGTCCTGGCGCTTTTGGCGCTGGGCGCGCTTTTTTTCATTTGAGTCCGTTCTCCCCGGCTTTGGAGAGCCCGGCGCTTTCAAAATCCAACGATGTGAACCCTGGTGATGTATGGCTAAGCTCTTTCCCTGGAATTCCTGGCTGGAGATGGAAGATCTGACGGAAGAAATGCAGCGGATCGTCGAGGATACGGCGTGTCCATCACCCTTCCTCGACAACGGACGCAAGCTGGCCCGTTTCCGGCCCGCCGCCGACGTGATCGAGACCCCGGACGCTTTTTTGATCCTGGTGGAACTGCCGGGCCTAGAGCGCGAGGATGTCCGTCTCGAAGCGCACGGCAACGAACTGGCCGTGTTCGGTGAACGTCAGCCGCCTCGGAATCTTGCCGGCGCGGCCTTTCAGGTCATGGAGCGCTTGTACGGATGTTTTTCCCGCCGTTTCGAGCTGCCGGTGGATATCGATGCCCAGGCCGTGGCCGCGACCATGAAATCGGGCCTGCTCCACGTGCGGGTGCCCAAGCGGGCGCAGCGGGCGCACAACAGGGCCATCCCCGTGGTTGTCGATGAATGAGGGGCGTTTCCGGGCCGGTCGAGCGTCCCGGCGTTCTTTTTTTTGCCCGTTTTTTTGAAGGAGATTTTGTCGTGAGACAGTGCAAGCCGTTTTTTCTCATCCTTTTCTGGGCGCTCATGAGCGCCCATTTTACTTTCGCCTCCGATACGAACATCCGCATGACGCCGGTGGTGCGCACCGTGCAGAGCGTGGCTCCGGCGGTGGTCAATATCCATACCGCGCGCATCGTCGAACAGGAGCTCAACCCTTTCGGGTCCATGTTCGACGACACCCTGTTCCGTCATTTTTTCGGTTCCCAGGACCTGACCCGGCGTTTCGAGCAGCGCAGCCTCGGCTCCGGAGTGATCATCGACAGCCGAAACAGCCTGGTCCTGACCAACGCGCATGTCATCGAAGGGGCGTCCTCCATCCGGGTGCGCCTGCTCGACGGGAGGCAGTTCGACGGGGAACTGGTCGGTTCCGATCCCGATTTCGACCTGGCCGTCCTGCATCTCAAGAACGCGGGCAATCTGCCCCAGGCCGCCATGGGCGATTCCTCGGACATGATGATCGGCGAGACGGTCATTGCCATCGGCAACCCGTTCGGGTTCGGCAACACCGTGACCACTGGCGTGGTTTCCGCCCTGGAGCGCACCATCGAGACCAAGCAGGGCACGTTCACCGATTTCATTCAGACCGACGCGGCCATCAATCCCGGCAACAGCGGGGGGCCGCTCATGAATCTGGCCGGAGAGCTGGTCGGGATCAACACCGCCATCTATGCCGAGGCCGAGGGCATCGGCTTCGCCATCCCCATCAACAAGGCCAAAAGGGTGGTGGACGAGCTGGTCAGCTACGGCCGCGTGCAGGCCGTGTGGCTGGGCCTGGAAGGACAGGACGTGGACGAGCGCATCGCCCGTTACCTGGACCTTGAGGATATGCGCGGCATGCTCGTGACCCAGGTGCACGAGGCCGCCACGCAAAAGGCGGGGATCACGGCGGGAGACGTGATCACGGCCGTGAACGGGGTGGACGTGGAGGACCGCAACCATTACCAGCGCATTCTCAGAAATTTCACCCTGGGCCAGAAGGTGGGGCTCAAGGTTTCCGGTCAGGGCGGAAAGCGCGACGTGTCCGTGGCGGTGCAATCCTTCACCAATGAAAAGGCGTTGGACATGGCAGGGCAGCGCTGGGGCATGAGCGTGCGGCAGCAGGGCCGCAATCTGGTCCTTTCCGGCGTGCGGCCCGGCAGCCCCGCCCAGCAGCTCGGGCTCAAGGAAGGGGACATTCTCGTGAAGGTGGCCGGAGACGCGCAGACAAGCGTGGATGACTATGCCCGGGCGTTCAAACGCTACCGCATGGCCAATACCGTGCTGCTGCTCGTGGCCCGGGACGGGCGCGGCTACCATGTGCGGTTGCGGGTCTGAGGCGTATCATCATTCAAGGAGCATTTCATGAGCATCTGGTACAATCACGTGCGCACGCGCATTCGTCTGCGGGCGCTGGTCGATAACTATGCCGCGGTTCGCGGCCGCGCCGCGGATCCGGCGCCGGTGATCAAGTCCGACGCGTACGGGCACGGACTCACCCGGGTGGCCGGGGTTCTTTTCGAGGCCGGGGCCCGGAGCATGGCCGCCGGAACGGTCGGCGAGGCGGCGGTGCTGAAGGATGTGGTTCCCGAGGCCGAGGTCATCTCCCTGCTCGGTCCGCTGGACGCGGCGGACTATGCCTGCGTGTGCGAACGCGACATCGTCGCCTTTGTCGGCAGCGCCGAGCAGCTTCTGCTGCTCGAAGAGACCGCCGGGCTGTCCGGCGCGACGGTCCGGGTCGCGCTCAAGTTCGACACGGGCATGGCCAGGCTTGGTTTTGGCGCGGAAGAGGCCGCCGGGGTGGCCGACATCCTTCATGGCCTGGAGCATGTCCGGGCGACCCTGGTCTGCTCCCATCTGGCCACGGCGGACGACCCCTCGCAGCTCGAATATGTCCGCGAGCAGGGGCGGCGCTTTGCGCGGATCGTTCAGGCCCTGCACGCGCGTGGGCTGGACGTGCGGGCCAGTCTGGCCAATTCCGGAGCGATCTTCGGGCACCCGGATTTTCATCACGACCTGCAACGCCCGGGCATCGCCCTCTACGGCGCCAATCCTTTTCACGGCACGTCCTGGGCGGACAAGGGGCTTGGCCTGCGCCCGGCCATGCAGGTCTCGAGCAGAGTTGCGCAGATCAGGACCATTCCGGCCGGTCAGAGCGTGAGCTATGGCCGCACCTTCGTCGCTCCGTCCGAAATGCGCATCGGCATCGTCGCTGTGGGCTACGCGGACAATTATTCGCGCGGCCTGTCAGGCAGGGCCTGCATGCTCCTTCATGGCCGTCGGGTTCCGGTTCTGGGCCGGGTCTGCATGCAGCTTACGGCCGTTGACCTGAGCGGCGTGCCGGAAGCGGCGGTGGGGGATGAGATATTCATGCTTGGAGGCGAGGGGCCGTCGGCCATCTCCATCGAGGAGCTCGCGGCCTGGTGGGGAACCATCACCTACGAGGTGTTCTGCCTGCTCGGGCAGAATCCGAGGGAATACGTGGACTGAGCCGTGACCGACGGGTCGAGCGCTGAACCGTCGGTCCTCGACAAGAGTTTTGACCTAGCACGATTCTTGGTGTAGTGAGCGCGCAGAAAAAAAAGTCGCAGGAGAAAAAGCATGAATTTTCCGCAGAGTGGGCAAGGCCCAGGTAAAGAGTTTTCGGGACCGGCCCGATTCGCTGTGGTTCTTTTTATTCTGTGCGCGATGGGAGGGTGTTCGGCCAAGCATGTCGAAATTTCCTCCGCTCTTCCGGCTCCCCTGCAGGCCACTGCAAGCCAGCCCGAAGAACGGCAGGACATCGAAGTCCAGCCCGTTCGACATCGTGAATTCGACTACGCCACCCTCCTGTCCCGGGACAACGATTATTTCTCCGCCGTCGATGCGGACTATTCCGAGTACGCCACGCCCGGCGATATCGCCGACAACATAGAGGCGGTGCCGTCCATAAGCGACATCGTGCAGGCTCAGTACGAGGATTGGCGCGGCGTGCGCTATCGCTTCGGGGGTACGGACTACAAGGGTGTCGATTGCTCCGGCCTGGTGCAGGCGATCTACAGGGACGCCTTTGAAATGGAATTGCCGCGTACTTCGGCGGAACAGGCCAAGTTGGGCGAAGCCGTGACCAAGGACGAAATCCAGCCTGGTGATCTGCTGTACTTCATTGATCGCGGTCGCAGGCATGTCGGCGTGGCCGTGAGCGAAAACGAGTTTCTGCATGCCTCCCGCAAAAAGGGAGTGACCTTGTCCAAGTTCGACAAATACTGGAAGCCGCGTCTGAAGCGCGTGCGCCGCATCCTGGATGAAAACGAGGTCGTGCGCCCCACCGGTGGCTGAGTCCGGGCTTCGTGCCCCTGCCTGCGCGCCGGTTCGCGTAAAAATCAGCCTATGAACGTTCGAGCGAATCCGGAACCGCCGGGCCGATTGGCCCTCAACCTGCCCCTCATGATCCTTGCGTGTCTGCTTTTCGTTGGCGTCGGATGCGCGCCCAAGACAGTGATCCAGGCTCCCGTGGCCCCTTTGCCGCAGGACGCGCCGCCTCAAGAACCCACGGTTTCGGAAATATTGCTCTCCCATTACCAGGCCTGGAAAGGCGTGCGGCATCGCACCGGCGGCACCGACCGTCAGGGTGTGGATTGCTCCGGCCTGGTGCAGGCCGTCTTTCGCGAAGCCTTCCGGATGGACCTGCCCCGCACCTCGCGCGAGCAGATTCAAATGGGACGGATGGTGGACGCGCGCGAGATGCGTCCCGGAGATCTGGTCTATTTCCTGGACAAGGGCGGCGATCACATCGGCGTGGTCGTGGCGGACAGAACGTTCATGCACGCTTCGGCCAGCCGGGGCGTGATCCTTTCGAGCCTCGACGGCTATTGGTGGCCCAGGCTCAGGCGCGTTCAGCGCGTGCTTTCCTGACCCTTCTTCCGACCCCGGTCCTGCCTCCGTTTTCCAATCACCCACCCATATATCGCGGCGTTGGCCAGCACCACAGCCGCTGCGAGCCAGATCTGCGTTTCGCGGGTCAGGCCTTCGGGATAGATCACGGCCAGCAGGTGGCGCTCCAGGAACGTTTGTGCGTATCCTGTCTCGCCAGCCCTGCGCAGCAGGGCGTTTTCCAGGTCCGTGAGAGGGCAATACCAGCCCATGCCTTCCACCAGGGCGCCCCAGAGCGCGGCGGGAACATGGACGAGAGCGAAGCCCGGCCAGCGCAGCGCGATCAGGCCGCCGAGCATGACCAGGCAGATGAACATGAAGTGAACGACGAGGACCGCGTTGGCGGCCAGGAGGTGGGCCATGGAGCGCGTGCTCGAAAAAGCGGGGAAAGCGCGCTTTCCCCGCCCAAGTTTCTAGATTTCGAAGAGCATTTCCAGGTCCGAGCGGGTCAGGCTCTTCCATGCCGACTGGCCGGGGATGATGGAGTCGGCGATGCCTTTCTTGGATTCCTGGAGTTTCAGGATCTTCTCCTCCACCGTGTTTTCGCAGATCATCTTGTAGGCGAAGACCTGGCGGGTCTGGCCGATGCGGTGCGTGCGGTCGGTGGCCTGGTCCTCCACTGCCGGGTTCCACCACGGGTCGTAGTGGATGACGTAGTCGGCCGAAGTCAGGTTGAGGCCCGTGCCGCCTGCCTTCAAAGAGATCAGGAAGATGGGGATCTCGGGGGTGTTGTTGAACTTGTCCACCTGCTCGAAACGGTCCTTCGAGGTGCCGTCGAGGTAGCAGAAGGGGATCTCGACCATGTGCAGCCAGTTGCGGATGATATGCAGCATCTGCACGAACTGCGAGAAGACGAGCACCTTGTGCCCGTCGTCGATGATGGAGGTCACCAGGTCCTTGAAGGCCTCGAACTTGCCCGAGGAGAGGTTGGCGTTGAAGCCGGGCATGTCGAGCTTTAAGAGGCGCGGGTGGCAGCAGATCTGGCGCAGCTTCAAAAGCGCGTCCAGAATGGAGATCTGGCTCTGGCCGATGCCCTTCTCGTCCACGTCCTGCAGTACCTGTTCTTTCAGCTTCTTGGCCAGGGCGGCGTAGAGGTCGCGCTGGTCGTCGAGCAGGGCCGAGTAGTAGATGTTCTCGACCTTGGGCGGCAGGTCCTTGGCCACCTCGTTCTTGGTGCGGCGCAGGATGAAGGGTTTGACCCGGGCCTTGAGGTAGCCCAGGCTGTCGTCGTCGCCGTCCTTGATGGGCTTGACGAAGCCCTTCTGGAAGGAGGCCTGGGAGCCCAGGAAGCCGGGCATGAGGAACTCGAACAGGGACCACAGCTCAAGGAGCGTGTTCTCGATGGGCGTGCCCGAGAGGCACAGGCGGAAACGCGCCTGCATCTTGCGCACGCTTCGGGCCGTGATGGTGTTGGGGTTCTTGATGTTCTGGGCCTCGTCCAGGATGATGGCGTTGAACTCGAATTTCATCAGCTCGTCCAGGTCCCGGCGCAGCAGGGCGTAGGTGGTGATGATCAGTTCCGAGGACTCGATCTTCTTGAACAGGTTCTCGCGCCGGGCCCCGTAGATGACCAGGCGCGTCATGTCGGGCACGAATTTCTGAGCCTCGCGCTCCCAGTTGGGCAGCACCGAGGTGGGCACGATGATGAGGTTGGGGCCCTTGTGCCCCTGTTCCTTCATGTACTGCAGAAAGGTCAGGGTCTGGATGGTCTTGCCCAGGCCCATCTCGTCGGCCAGGATGCCCCCGAAATGGTATTCGCGCAGGAAGTTGAGGTAGCTCACGCCTTGCAACTGGTAGGGTCGCAGGGTCGCGTCCAGTCCCTTGGGCTTTTCGACCTGCTTGATCTCCTGGAAGTCGTTGATCTTTTCGCGCAGGGTGTCCCAGAAGCCGTCGGAGGTGGTTTCGGGGATGTCCTCGAGGATCTTGTCCAGGACCGGAGCCTCGAAGTTCTCGAAGCGCTTCTTGGGCGGTTTCTCGGGGTCCAGGCCCAGGGCGATGAGCTTGTGGCCCAGCTTTTCCAGCCACGACTCGGGCAGGCTGGTGTAGGAGCCGTCCTTTAACTGCACGTAGCGCTTGCCCTGGGTCCAGGCCTTCCAGATCTTGTCTATGGGCACGGAGATGTCGTCGTATTCGACGTTTATCTCCAGGTTGAACCACTTGTCCTCTTCCTGGGTCTCCACCGTGGCCACCACGTTGGGAGGCGTCAGGCGGACCTTGTAGCGGGTCAGATCCTTTTCGCCGTAGACGCGGTAGGCTTCCACCAGCTTGGGGTAGGCGTCGAGGAGGAAGGTGATGGCCTCCTCGGGCTCCAGGAACCAGATGGAGTTGCTCCTGGGCTGGAAATTCATGTCCATGAGCGTGGTCAGGAGCGCTTCCTCTTCCTCCTGGTCGCGGCGGATGAGGAAGGATTTGCCCTCGAACTGGTAGCTGCCGGTCTGCAGGTCCTGGTTCGGGCCGGGCAGGGAGATGTCGCCGTGCTCGGTCTCGTAGATGTTCTGGATTTCGAGGGTCAGGAGGCTGCCCTCTTCGTTCAGGTACAGCTTGGGGTTGTACGTCGCGGGGACGAAGATGGGCTGCATGCGCTCCAGGAACTCGTCCTGGCCGTGCAGGTCCGAAGCCGGAATCTGGGTCCAGACCCGGTCCAGGAATTCGGAGATGTCCGCGTGCGGAATGACCGGGGGCGAGAGCACGAGCTCCTGGATCAGGCTGGGTTTGAGCCCGGTCTGCACGGGGTAGAAGCTGTGCTTGAGGCAGACCCACAGGGGCAGGTGCCCGTAAAAGGACACGTTCTGGTTCAGGATGGAGAAGGGCACCTTGCCTTCGCGGCCGAGCATGATGTCGAAGGACAGGCCCTCGTCCGTGAATTTGGGCCGCAGCTGGAGGCGCATGGGCGTGCTTTCGATGCGCACGGGCTGTTCCGACTCTTCCCAGAGCTGGTAGTATTCGTTCTTGATGGCCCAGAAGAACCAGGTCATGAGGCCGAAGGGAATTTCGACCCGGTGGCCGTAGTAGTCAAGGTATTGGCCGATCTGTTCCGCCACCTTGGGCAGTTCCGGCGAGATTTCGCACCAGTCGGGGTTGCGGATGATCTGCTCCAGGGTCACGGGGTTCTGGACCGTGGACAGGCCGGACTTGTTCTGGCGGGCGCGGAAGAATTCGATCTGCAAACGTCCGGGCTCGGCGAAAAACCGGTATATGAAATAATGATGGCCCGGTTCCGGCTCCAGGGCGGTGGAAAAGAAATAGCGGAAGCTCTGTTTCCATTCGGACTTCATGGGCTGGGCTTCGACCTCGCGTTTGACGTCGAGCTTGGACAAGAGGCCAAGGGCTGTGGCCGCGACATGGCGGCAGATCCCGGAAAAGGAGTCCTGGCAGTTGCAGTAGGAATGCACCGAGCCCTGGTCGAGGTTGATGCCCAGTTCCGAGGAATAGGTCTGGAAATCGTCGCCCTGGATCTGACCTTCCACATCCCAGGACTCCTCGTCCCGACGGATGTCGATTTTCTGGATGCCGCCGTCCGCGATGAGATATTGAGCCCCGTCGCGGATGTGTTCGGGAATGTTGTCAGACAAAAAATTGTGCACGATGCGCTGGATACGTGCTTCGTCGGAATGGGACATGTTGTGGGTCAATCTCCGTAAAACCGCCGTCGGCGGTGATATGATCAGAATCGCGCCGCCGCTTGGGCCGTCTTGGCTGCGCGGGCGACGCGACGCAATTGAACCATTTAATCAAATCACAATTCTTAATCAAGAGCTGTGGCAATTTAGGAAAGATCTTTTTGAAAATCGCTCGTAAAGCCCTAAGTTATTCAGTTGGCGTGACAATTCGGAGTGGATGAGTCAGAATTCGCGTTGCCGCTCGATGCGGATGTATGACACTTTTGCAAGGAATAATCC
Organism: Desulfomicrobium sp.; assembly: GCA_050252955.1. Taxonomy (GTDB): domain Bacteria; phylum Desulfobacterota; class Desulfovibrionia; order Desulfovibrionales; family Desulfomicrobiaceae; genus Desulfomicrobium. The sequence continues at coordinate 21,406 of JBFWJY010000002.1, read as the reverse complement.
ATGTGTATGTCTACCCAAGTTGGAGCGGGCCGCCTGCGGGGTTTTGATCCGGATTCGCCGACCGGCCGGCGCGGATCCCGGCCCGTGCCGCGCGAGGGCCTTGCAAAGAGAAGTTGACATTTTGGGGTCTGAAGGCCAATTTCAAGCTGGATTTGGTTCCATATCCCCGGGCCTACAGGAAAAAACATGATTCGCATCACCGACATTCTGGACCAGGCGTCCACCTATCTCCCCCCGGCGGACGTGGCGCTCATCCAGAAGGCCTATGTTTTTTCCGCCGCCGCCCACGCCGGACAGATTCGTCTCTCCGGCGAGCCCTATCTTTCCCATCCTCTGGAAGTCAGCAACATCCTTGTGGATCTGCGTCTTGACGCGGCGACCATCGTGGCCGGACTGCTGCACGACACGGTGGAGGACACCGACACCTCCATCCCGCAGATCGTCGAGCTGTTCGGGCCGGAGGTCGGCTGCATCGTGGAGGGCGTGACCAAGATCAGCAAGATGAACTTCGAGTCCAAGGAGCAGGCCCAGGCCGAGAACATCCGCAAGATGATCCTGGCCATGGCCGACGATATCCGCGTCATCCTGGTCAAGCTCGCAGACCGGCTGCACAACATCTCCACCCTTGAGTTCCAGAAGGAATACAAGCAGCGCGCCATCGCCCAGGAAACTCTGGGCATCTATGCGCCATTGGCCAATCGCCTGGGCCTGTACCGCATCAAGGTGCAGCTCGAGAATTATGGACTGCAGTACCTCAAGCCCGATGTGTACGGCCAGATTTCCGAGGGCATCAACCGCTATCAGGAACAGGGGCAGGCCTACATCGACAGGGTCAGCGCCATGATCCAGGACGTGCTGCGCGACAATGAGATCAATGGCCGTGTCAAGGGCCGCATCAAGCACATCTACTCCATCTATCACAAGATGAAGCAGCGCGGCCTGACCCTGGACCAGATCTTCGACATGATCGCCTTTCGGGTCATCGTGAACAACCTGCGTGAATGCTACACCGTGCTCGGGCTGGTGCATTCGCTCTGGAAGCCGGTGCCGGGGAAGTTCAAGGACTACATCTCCATGCCCAAGGCCAACATGTACCAGAGTCTGCATTCCACGGTCATCGGTCCCGAGGGCGAGCGCATCGAGGTCCAGATCCGCACCGAGGAGATGCATCAGCTGGCCGAGAACGGCGTGGCCGCGCACTGGTCCTACAAGGAGCACGGCAGCAAAAAGGCCCAGGAGGCCGACCGTTTCAGCTGGTTGCGCCAGATTCTGGACTGGCAGGGCGATCTGAAGGATTCCCGGGACTTCATGTCCACCTTGAGCCTGGATCTGTTCCAGGACGAGGTCTATGTCTTCACGCCGCGCGGACAGGTCAAGGAACTGCCCGAAGGTGCCACTCCGGTGGATTTCGCCTACGCCATCCACACGGAGGTCGGTAACCACTGCGCCGGGGCCAAGGTCAATGGCCGCATCGTGCCCCTGAACACGCCGCTCAAAAACGGCGATTCGGTGGAGATCATCACCGACGCTTCCCGCAATCCGAGCCGCGATTGGCTGCACTTCGTCAAGTCCGGCAAGGCCAGGTCGCGCATCAAGCATTGGATCGGCACCGAGGAACGCGCGCGCAGCCTGGCCCTGGCCAAGGAACTGCTGGAAAAGGAAGGCCGGCGCATGGGCGTAAACCTGGCCAAGGCCATCAAGAACGGGGACTTCGACCCCGTGGTCAAGGAATTTTCCTTCCGCCAGATCGACGATCTTTTTTCCGCGGTGGGCCATGGCCGCATCACCGCGCGACAGGTGCTCCGGAAGCTTCTGCCCAAGGACGAGCAGAAGCCCGAAGAGCGCAAGGCCCCCGCGCAGGGCGCGGTCCAGGCCAAGCCCCAGGACCCGGACTCCATCAGCATCAAGGGAGTGGACGGGGTGCTCATCCGCTACGCCCAGTGCTGCAACCCCCTGCCCGGGGACCCCATCATCGGCTACATCAGCCGTGGCCTGGGCGTGACCGTGCACACCCAGGACTGTCCCAACGTGGCCAACATGGAGGCCGAGCGTCTGCTCGACGTGAGCTGGGGCGGCGAGGAGGAGTCCAAGGTTCTGCCGGCGCGCATCAAGCTGGTCTGCAAGAATCAGCGCGGCGTTCTGGGCATGGTCAGCGGCCTTTTGGCCAAAGAGGGAATAAACATCGATTCCGGGCAGTTCACGTCGGCTGTGGACGGGATGTCGGAGCTTGATTTCGTCATCGAGGTCAAGACCACGACCCAACTCTACGCGATCATCGAAAAACTGCGCAAGCTCGACGCCGTGCAGGAGGTTACCCGGACATCGTCGGGGTGAGGGCGGACTGTCTGGAGAGGGCGAGGGATTTCGGGGGAGGCTCGGAATCCCTTTTTTTTGGAATTTTGACGGAACGTGAACCGGGGGTGGCGGGAGAATGCTGAAAAGGCATGGATTCCCGTCTTCACGGGAATGACGGCAGGGCTGTTCGACCGTTTGGAGTCGTTGTCCGCCGTGTTGTCTCGACGTCATTCCCGCGCAGGCGGGAATCCATGCCTTTTGTCCGGAATGTCTCCGTTCAGCCCACACTGACCAGTTCGATCTCGAAGGTCAGGGCGAAACCGGCCAGGGGGTGGTTGGCGTCCAGTGTGACCTCGCCCTCGTCCGCGTCCACGATCAGCGCCGGAATCTCGTTGCCGTCGGGGGAGCGCAGGATGAGCTGCTCACCCACGGTCGGTTTGATTTCCGCGGGAAAGGAGTCTTTGGGGACGCGGATGACCAGTTCCTCGTTGTGCGGGCCGTAGGCCTCCTCTTCGGGGATGGTCACGGTGACCGACTGGCCGGGTTCAAGGCCGACGATGGCTTTTTCGAAGCCGGGAATGACCATGCCCTGACCCAGGACGACCTCCAGGGGTTCGCGCTCTCTGGAGGAATCGAATTTGGTGCCGTCGTCGAGCGTGCCCGTGTAATGAACCAGGACCCTGGTTCCAGCTTCAAGCGTCATGATGTTTCCTTGGATGAAGGTTGATGGTGGTATCAGGCCCGTTCGAGTTCGGCGAGCCAGCTTTCCAGCGTGTTGGGTTCGCCGGGCTTGTGGTCGTCGGGATAGAGCAGGGCGGACATGTAGAAGACGCTGCCTATGTCCAGGCTGCGCCGTGCGCTCTGGGAGAACATGTCCAGCCTGTGTTCGATCATGGGGCGGCGCTCCATGCCTATGGAGTCCAGAAAGGGGGCCGCGGCGGCGGACAGCCCGGCCAGCAGCTCCGCCTTGGCGTGCATGGCCTTGCGGTAGCCGGCTTCGTCGCCCGCGCGGTGAAGCAGCTCGTGGGCCGAATTTTCGATGTCCCGCACCTGGCGGATTCGATCACGCAGAAAATTGAGGAAATCGGTCATCGTTGCCTCCGAAATCGTGCAGACAGGGTTCAAGGCGCGTGTCCAGCGGAAAGATGATCCCTTCGCCGCGCGTGGCGTAGTAGGAGCGCTGCTTGCGTTGGAAGCGGCGTACCTGGCTCAGGTTCGAGCTGCCGATGGGATCGCACTCCATGACCGGCGAACGCAGGGGGTTCTGGAGCATGTCCAGGACCAGGTCCTGGGCGTAGGAGATGGCTTCGGCGATGAACACTTCCCTGCTCGCGAAGGGCAGCAGGCTTTTGAAAGCGCGCAGGGAATTCTTGTAGGACCGCTTTTCCACCAGCCGCAGGCTCTGGCGGAAGATGCGTTTTTTGATGGTGAAAGGCAACTTTTTCTGGCCCACCGCCAGCACGAGCGTCTCGTCGGCTTGCGGATGCGGAACGCGGAAAATGCGCGAGGCCTGTTTGCGCGGGCATTGGACCTGGAGATCGGCCAGCATCTCCACGTAGGTGTGGGCGAACTTGCCCCGCCCGGCGGAGAAGCCGAGGACGTTGGGGACCAGGTAATTGTGGGCGATGACGTCGGCGGCCAGGTGGGACAGATAGCCGTAGGCATAGGCCTGGGCCTCGGCGTCGCGCGCCTGGCGCAGCAGGGTCCGGCCCGTGTCCCAGTTGTGGGAGTGGGTGGGCGTGTAGGCGCATCCTTTGCCGATGAAGATGTCCGCCGACAGGCAGCCGTAGAGATACTGCTCCGGATGGGCCGCCAGCGCCGAAGCCAGGGCCGGGGCGAAGAGGTGCAGGTGCGCCAGCACATTGTTGCCGATGGCCATGTGCACTCCCGGCCCCCAGGCCAGCGCGTCCTGGGGGCAGAGGAGCAGGATCAGAAAAGCGAGAAGTACGGCCATGGTCTGTTGCGTCAGTTTTTTTCCCGAGTTGTGTGGAAGGTGATGTCGGGCCACTGTTCCATGATGTATTCGAGCCGCCACGCGCTGTCGGCCAGCAGGGCCAGGTTGTCCTCGGAGTCCGTGGCCAGGGAGGAGTACAGCTCCTTCTGGAACCGTTCGAGCAGGGCCTTGTCGTCCGCCTGCACCCACCGCGCCGCTGACAGGTTCACGGGCGTGTAGATGGCGTCCACGGCATACTCATCTTTAAGACGTGAAATGATGACGTCAAACTGCAGGACGCCGACAGCGCCCAGGATGTACTCGTTGCCGAGCATGGGGCGGAAGACCTGGACCGCGCCCTCTTCGGCGAGCTGCTGGAGGCCCTTTTGCAGCTGCTTGGTCTTGAGCGGGCTCTTCAGGATGACCTTGCGGAAATGTTCCGGGGCGAAGCTTGGAATGCCCGTGAACTTGAGCTCCTCCTTCAGGCTGAAGGTGTCGCCGATCTTGATGGTTCCGTGATTGTGCAGGCCGATGATGTCCCCGGCGAAGGCTTCTTCAACGCCCGTGCGGTCCTGGGCCATGAAGATGGTGGCGTTGGATATCTGCACGTCCTTGCCGATGCGGTGATGGCGGATCTTCATGCCCTTTTCGTATTTGCCCGAGCAGATGCGCATGAAGGCGATGCGGTCGCGGTGCGCCTTGTCCATGTTCGCCTGGATCTTGAAGACCACGCCCGAGAAATCCTCTTCGAAGGGCGAGACCTCGCGGGTCAGCGTTGCCCTGGGTCGGGGGCAGGGGGCCAGCTCCACGAAGGTGTCGAGCATCTCCTGCACGCCGAAATTGTTGATGGCGCTGCCGAAGAAGACCGGGGTCTGGGTTCCGGCCAGGTAGCGCTCCACGGAAAAGGGATTGCCCGCGCCTTCGAGCAGTTCCAGATCCCGGCGCAGGTCCGCCGCCTGGAGGCCGAGCATCTCGTCGAGCCGGGGGTCGTTCACGTCCTCGATGACCACGCCTTGCTGGATGCGTCCGCCATGGGTGGCCGAAAAAAGATGGATCTGCTTCTTGTATATGGAATACGTTCCCTTGAATCCCTTGCCCATGCCGATGGGCCAGCTCAAGGGGGCGCATTCGATGCCCAGGTGGTCCTCGATGTCGGCCAGCAAGTCCAGGGGGTCCAGGCCGTCGCGGTCGAGCTTGTTGATGAAGGTCATGATGGGCGTGTTGCGCATGCGGCAAACGTCCATGAGCTTCTTGGTCTGGGCCTCGACGCCTTTGGCGCTGTCGATGACCAGAAGGGCCGAGTCCACGGCGGTCAGAACCCGGTAGGTGTCCTCTGAGAAGTCCTCGTGGCCGGGAGTGTCCAGGAGGTTCACGTCGTAGCCGTTGTACTCGAACTTCATGACCGAGGTGGTCACGGAGATACCGCGCTCCTGCTCCATTTTCATCCAGTCCGAGGTGGCGTGGCGCGACGCCTTGCGCGACTTGACCGTGCCGGCCATGGTGATGGCTCCGCCGAAGAGGAGCAGTTTTTCGGTCAGGGTCGTCTTGCCCGCGTCGGGGTGGCTGATGATGCCGAAGGTGCGGCGTTTTTCCACGTTCTGTCGTATTTCTTTTTCCAATGCGCTCATAGTCTCTCCAAATGCTGCGTGCCCCTCGTTTATGGGCCTAGGAGGCAGTAGGCGCGATCATGGGAACAGTCAAGGAAGCCGCAGGCGTCTTCCAAATCGGTAAAAATGCGGGCACGCTCTTGACCCGGTTGCGCGCTCTGATATGCTGAATGAAAATAGTGTACGGCCATTCAACCAGTTATGGAGGTGTTCAATGCAGTATTCAGAGAAAGACCTGCCTGTGCGGCTGCACGATGGTGAAATGCTTGTTCTGGATGACGGAAACGAAGTCCGATGGGAAAGCAACGGCGAAGCCAAGGCGGTTTTCATCGGCAGCAGCTTCGAAGCGACCATGGAACTCTTTCCCAATCAGAGCGAGACCGTCAACGTCGGTGGCAAGAATTACGCGCTGACCGCCTTTTTCGAGGATGCCCTGGAGGTCAAGAGGGTCTGACAGCTCCCGCATTTCCGGGATGATCCGACGTGTAAAGCCATCGGAGCGTGGAGCGGTTCACGCTTCTGCGGTCGTGCCGATGGAAAGCCTCCGCGCCGACAGCGCCTGCGTGGAGGCTTTTTGCGTTTCGGCGTCCGTCGAAAACGGCGTCAGGCGGTCTCGGCGCCGCGATGAACGTGATCGTTTTTTTCCCGCATCAGACTGTGGACGCCTGGGTTGCGCTTGGCATAGATGCGTCACGACACGAGGAGGAAAAACTCATGGGGCTTTGCAGATACTTTCTTATCCTGGCCGTCGTCTTGAGCGGCTGCCCAGCCTGGGCCGCTGAACCCCCGGCAGTCAGCCTGGCCAACATCCAGCGCGCCATCGACGGCAACGACCATGTCGTGCTTGAAAAATACATCGATCTGCGCGGGATCATCGCGCGCGGGGTGGATCGTTTTGTGGCCGATTACGCGGCCCATCCTCCGGGAGGCGAGGGCGATCCGCTCATGGAGATGCTCTCGGGCGGGCTGGCGCGGGAATCCGGTTCGGCGGCGGCCCAGTCCATGAAGATGATGCTTGTGGAAGAAACCAGGAAGTTCGTGATCCGGGGAGTGGCTTCCGGGGATTTTTCCGGAAAGCCGTCAAAGGCGCCGACGTTGCCCGACGGCGGGCTGCTTGCGATCCTCTTCGCCGACGCGTCCACGGCCCGCAAGGAGCTGCGCGGCGTGCGCGTGAGCCCGGTCAAAGGGGACACGGCCACGGCCCAGGCCACGGTGTACGACCACGGCAGCGAACGGAACTACCCGGTGCGGCTCGATCTCAGGCTTCAGCCCGAAGGGTACTGGAAGGTCACGGACGTGCAAAACATGGCCGACCTCATCCGCCGGGTGAGGAAGGAAGCCGAGGAACGCTAGCGAAGTCGGCGTCCGCGCGTTTTCAGGTTCATGGAATCTGAATCCGCATGAAGCCCCGCGAGTCGGGGCTTCATGCTTCCTGCGGCACGGGCAGGGGGCGGCGCAAGTCGGCCAGCTTGATGGCCGCCACGCCCGAAAGGAGCAGGGCGCTGCCCAGGAGCTGGACAGGGGTCAGGGTTTCACCCAGGAGCATGAATGCTAGAACGGCGGTGAAGAGAGGTTCCAGGGAAACGATGATATTGGCCACGCTGGCATCCAGCAGGGTCAGGCTGACATTGTAGAATCCGTACCCGCCCACCGTGGGGATGGCCCCCAGCAGGATCATCACGGTCCAGCCCTCCACGCTGCGCCCGAGCCAGAACAGCTCCTTGGGTGTCACGGCCGAGCCGGGAAGCCACCCTCCACTGAGATTGGCCAGGAAGAGGAACGCCCCGGCGAAGACGAAGATGTAGAGGAGGGTGGTCCAGGGGGAAATGCCGCGTTCCGAGGTCATCCGGCCCATCAGGCTGTATGCCGTGTAACACAGACCCGTCAGCAGTCCCGCGATGACGCCCAGCAGGTTGCTGTGCCAGGCCGAGGCGTTCAGCGCCCCGGAAATGAGCGCGCAGCCGCACAGGCACAAGACAATGGCCGCGAATTTGAGCGCGCCCAGGCTCTCTCCCAAATATTTCCAACCCAGGATGGCCGTGTAGGCCACGGAACAGTAGACCATGACCGTGGCCACGGCCGCACCGTTATGCGCCACCGAGATGGCCCAGAAACCGTTGAATCCGCCCAGCATCAACCCGAAGACAGCCAGGAAGGGGAGATGGGCCCGCTCGACGCGCAGCAGCCCCCGGTTGAAAAAAAGCATGGCCGGAACAAGAGTCGCGACCACGAAGACGTTGCGCCAGAAGGCCAGGACCAGCGGCGGCATGCCGAACTCCGTGACCAGGTGGCGGATGAAGATGGATGTCGTGGACAGGAACACGGCGCCGGCGAGGGCGGCGCTGTAGCCTTGAGCGGAGCGGGACATGGCCATGGAGTTCTCCTTCTTGTGCTGAACGTGAAGGTGATCTAGGGTGAAATTGGCCCCGTGATAAGGGCCAATTTCGCACGAAATCGGCTAGTCCAATTATGACTGGAGGCTGCATGCGCCTGGCACTGGATCCTGATTCCTCCGAGCCCGTTTACGCCCAGATCAGCGGCCATTTCCGCCACAGCATCCTGTCCGACAACCTGCGGCCCGGCGTTCGCCTGCCTGCGGTCCGCGTCCTGGCCGTGAACCTGGGGGTGAGCCGGGGCACGGTGGAGAGCGCCTACGCCGAGCTTCTGGCCGAGGGGCTGATCACTTCCCGGCAGGGCAGCGGTTTTTACGTGCTGCCCCATGCGCCGGGCGAAGCCGGCTGTTCCCCCCGTGCCGGCGGGTGGCCCGCCTGGCAGGACCGTCTGCGCTACGGCGGTTTCGAGGCCATGAACGCCTATCTGCCGGAGGTCAGCCGCCAGACGGACTGGATCGCCCTGGACGGCGGGGCCTGCGACCCGCGCCTTTTTCCCATGGACGAGTTCCGAAGGCTCCTGGGGCAGGTCATGCGCCGGGATGGGGCGGCGGCGGTGGAGTACGGCGAGATCGCCGGATTCGGCCCCCTGCGCGCCACCCTGGCCCAGGTGCTGGCCAGCCAGGGCATCCAGACCGGGCCCGATAACATTCTCATCACCGCCGGGTCCCAGCAGGCCCTTTCCCTGGTTGCCGGACTGATCCTGTCTCCCGGATCGAGCGTGGTCGTGGAGCGGCCGACCTATGCCGGGGCCCTGGACGTGTTCCGCTCCCGAAACCTGCGCATTCACACCGTGGGCCTGGACGAGGACGGCCTGGACATTGACGAGCTGGAGGGAATACTGGCCCGCCACAAGCCCGGCCTCATCTACACCATTCCCAATTTTCACAACCCCACGGGCGCCTGCCTGAGCGGGCAGCGCCGCAGGCAGCTTATCAGCCTGGCCGGACGCTTCGACGTGCCGGTCCTGGAAGACGACTATGTCGGCGACATCCGCTACGAGGGACATGTCCAGCCCACGCTCAAGTCCCTCGACCCGGACGGGCGGGTCATCTACATGAGCACCTTCTCCAAGATGCTCATCCCCGGCCTGCGCGTGGGTTTCGTGGTCGCCGACGGCCCGGTCTACGCCCACCTGCTGCGTTCCAAACGCTGCCACGACCTGGCCACCTGCAACCTGATCCAGAGGGCGCTCAAGGATTACGTGTCCGTGGGCCGCTACGGAGCCCACCTGCAACGCTCCTGCTCGCTCTACCGCCGTCGCCGGGACGCCATGCTCGCGGCCCTGGAACGGCACATGCCCTCCGGCGCACGTTGGACGCGGCCCAAGGGCGGGCTTTTCGTGTGGGTCGACCTGCCGGAGGGTATGAAGGCTTCGGAGGTCCTGCCGAGGGCCTGCGAGGAAGGCGTGGTTTTCGCGCCGGGCGGGAATTTCCACCTCGACCCGGCCGAGGGCGAAGCGTGCATGCGGCTGAATTTCGCCTCCAGCAGCGAGGAGGTCATCGAGGAGGGGATACGGCGGTTAGGACGGGCGATGGGGGGCGAATGATGTGGATTATGGATGATGCGTGGGTGTCAGGGCGATACGCCGTAGGGGCGAAAAATTTTTCGCCCCTACAGATACGTGGGGGCGGGGTGGTAAATCGTATGGGCAGACCTGTCATTCGCGTTGCCCATTTTCTGCATGCAGCCACGAATGCATGGATCACCGACGATACGGTGGTGTCTGTATTTTGTCCTTTGTGTCGGCTTGTTCTTGACCGGAATTGTCGTGACGCGTCATGATTCCCGCCCGGAGGATTGATGCCGTACAATCCAAAAATCCATCACCGACGTTCCATTCGGTTGCCGAATTATGATTATTCCCGGCCTGGCGCGTATTTTGTGACCATTTGCGTGCAGGAAAGATCATGTCTGTTTGGCGATGTGGTGGGTGGAGAAATGCGATTGAACGATGTTGGGCGCGTAACATGCGATTTTTGGAATGACATCCCGAAACATTTTCCACATGTTCATCTGGATGCATTTGTGATTATGCCTAATCATGTTCATGGAATATTGGTCATTGCCGATTTCGCGGTGCCCGTAGGGGCGAAAAATTTTTCGCCCCTACACGGAACGTCCAAAACGGTCGGATCTGTGGTGCGAGGATTTAAAATCGGGGTCACCACATGGATGCGGGCCAACACCGACATTCATGTCGTATGGCAACGCAATTATTGGGAACACATCGTGCGCGACGAATCGGAATTGAACCGCATCCGGGAATATATCGCCAACAATCCTGCGCGATGGGAAACGGATCGTTTGCATCCGGGCCAGGAATTGCGGGAAACGTCGGCCGTGTATGGGGTTGGTCATCCGGCGGATGACGCGGATTGGATGGTGTAGGGGCGAAAAATTTTTCGCCCCTACGAACCGCCGTTTTTGGCGATGCCGACGATCCGCCTCATCTGGCGGCACAGGCCCATGAGCAGGTTGTATTCGTTCAGGCGCGGATTGACGCGATTGAAGAAGCGCTTCAGGGGCAGCATGAAGTAATCCGGGTTGTCCTTATTGAGGAAATCGATCTCGATCAGGGTTTCGCGCAGCTGGTTGAAGAGGACTTCCCGCTCCTGGCTGTTTATGTGGCGATCCTTGGGCTGGCCCGCCACCTTGAAGGGCTTGGCCAGGGATTTCTTGAAGCACTCGTAAAGCACGACCATGACCGCCTGACTCAGGTTCAACGAGGTCAGGTTGTCGGTGGTGGGGATGGTCAAAAGCTGGTTGCAGAGGTCTGTTTCCTCGTTGGTCAGCCCCTTGTCCTCGGGGCCGAAGACGATGGCGACCTTGCCGCCGGCATTGCGATGCTCGACGATGCGCGGGGCGGCCTCCTCCGGCGTCTGGATGCCCTGGCGCCAGCCGCCGGTCCTGGCCGTGGTGCCGTAGGCGAAGGAATAGGGTGCCAGAGCCTCGGCCAGGGTATCATGGATGCGCACGCTCTCCAGCAGATGCCCTGCGTGATGTGTGGCCAGGGGCAGGGCTTTGCCCTGGTCCCAGTTCCACGGGTCCACCAGCACGATCTGTCCGCAGCCCATGTTCATGCAGGCCCTGGCCACGGACCCGATGTTCTCGGGGTACTTGGGCCGGAAGAGGATGACGTCGATGTTGTCGAGCATGTTCATCAAATCCAGGGGTTGAGGCCGTTCAAAACCCGTTGTGGCAAGGCGCGAGCCGATTTTGAAGGGTGAAGCGCCGACTCCATGAGCCCTTCAAAATCGGTGGGCAACGAGGTCCGGAACCGGTTTTGGGCGGCCTCCTAGACGTTGAAGAGGAAGTGGACCACGTCGCCGTCCTTGAGGACGTACTCCTTGCCTTCCACCCGCAGCAACCCGGCGGCGCGGCATTTGGCCTCGGTGCCGTGCTTGACGTAGTCGTCGAAGGCGATGACCTCGGCCCGGATGAAGCCGCGTTCGAAGTCCGTGTGGATGACGCCCGCGCCCTGGGGGGCCTTGGTGCCCTGGCGGATGGTCCAGGCGCGCACTTCCTTGGGGCCGGCCGTGAAGTAGGAGCACAGGCCGAGCATCTCGTAGCCCGTGCGGATGACCAGATCGAGGCCCGACTCGGTCACGCCGTAGGACGCCAGGAACTCCTGGGCCTCCTCGGGCGTGAGGCCCACCAGCTCCTCCTCGATGCGGGCCGAGATCTTCACGGCGCGGGAGCCGCGGGCCTCGGCCAGGGCGCGCACCTGGCGCACGTAGTCGTTGTCCTCGGCCAGCCCGGCCTCGTCGACGTTCATGCCGTAGATGACGGGCTTGAAGGTGATGAGCAGCAGGTCCTTGCGCAGTTCCTGGCCCAGGTCGCTTTTCAGCTCTTCGAGTTCGGAGGCCGGCTTGCCCGCGTTCAGATGCGTGATGAGCTTCTGCAGCAGTTCCAGCTGCACGCCCAGCTTCTTGTCGCCCTTGAGCTGCTTGGACAGGCGGTCGGCCTTGCGCTCGGCGGCCTGCAGGTCGGCCAGGATGAGCTCGGTGTCGATGATGTCGATGTCGCGGATGGGGTCGACCGAGCCGCTGACGTGGATGACGTCGTCGTTCTCGAAGCAGCGCACCACGTGCAGGATGGCGTCGCACTCGCGGATGTTGGCCAGGAACTGGTTGCCCAGGCCCTCGCCCTGGCTCGCGCCCTTGACCAGCCCGGCGATGTCGATGAAGTCCACCGTGGCCTGGATGATCTTCTGCGAGTTCACCAGCTCAAGAAGCTTGGCCAGGCGTGGGTCGGGCACCGGCACCACGGCCTTGTTGGGCTCGATGGTGCAGAAGGGGTAGTTGGCGCTTTCGGCGTTCTGTGCCTTGGTCAGCGCGTTGAAGAGGGTGGACTTGCCCACGTTGGGCAGACCCACGATGCCGATGCTCAGTCCCATGATATCTCCTTCATTCCAATTTCACTGTGGTTCTTCGCGAAGTGCGCGGGCGCGGCGCTAGCGAGCGGGAACTCACCGTTTTGCCTGCGTGGGCGAACGTTGCCGGGAAATGGAATGGAATGGTTGTGATTTGCCTAGGCGCCCATTGGCCGGGCGCGAGGTGGCGAAGCCATAATATGATCGTTTCCATGACGCAAGACGAGATATGGCGTGGTAGATTGTGGTGCGCAGTCCCATCGGGGTGCAGCTTGTGGCCGGTACATGCCGGGTAAGTGGAAATAATTGTGCCCGGTTTGGGGGGTAAACTGGAAAAAATCATTACCAGTTCCACGAGACTGCCGCCTTGGTGAAAATGGAAGAATTTGAGCTTTCCCCCGAACAGGTATAAGCGGCCCCTATCACAACTTGCGAGGGGGATTTTCATGAACGAATGCCGCATCAACCCGTGTTGCCAGGACCTGAGCTCCTTCAAGGTCATGGACGTGCTCGAGCGGGCCTGCGCCCTGGAGAGCCAGGGGCGGGACATCGTGCACCTGCAGATCGGCGAGCCGGACTTCGACACGCCCGAGTGCGTCAAGGACGCCGCCTGCAAGGCCATCCGCGACGGCCGCTGCCAGTACACCCACTCCCTGGGCATCATCGAGCTGCGCGAGGCCGTCTGCGCCCACTACCACGCCAAGTACGGCGTGGACGTCCACCCCGATCAGGTCCTCGTGACCTCGGGCACGTCGCCGTCCATGCTGCTGGTCTTCTCGCTCCTCTGCCGGCCCGGCGAACGGGTTCTGCTGTCGGACCCGAGCTATGCCTGCTACCCGAATTTCATCCGCTTCACCGGCGCCGTGCCGGATTTCGTGCCCGTGCGCGAGGCCGACGGCTTCCAGTTCCGCGTCGATCAGGTCAAGGCCCGCATGGGCGAGGACGTGCGCGGCATCCTGGTCAACTCCCCGTCCAACCCCACGGGAACGCTGGTCAGCCCCGAGGTCTACTGCGGCTTGGCGGAGCTTGGCGTGCCGCTCTTTTCCGACGAGATCTACCACGGCCTGGTCTACGAGGGGCAGGAGCACACGGCGCTTGAGTTCACGGACAACTGCTTCGTCTTCAACGGCTTCTCCAAGCTCTACGCCATGACCGGCTGGCGCCTGGGCTACGTCATCGCCCCCAAGGCCTACATGAACCGCCTGCAGACCATGCAGCAGAACTTCTTCCTGTGCACCAGCTCCATCGCCCAGTGGGCCGGTGTGGCCGCCCTGACCCAGGCCGGGGATGACGTGGCGCGCATGAAGGCCGTCTACGACCAGCGGCGCAGGTACATGATCGGGCGCCTGCGGGAGCTTGGCTTCGGCATCGAGGTCGAGCCGACCGGCGCGTTCTACGTCTTCGCCAACGCCAAGAAGTTCACGAACGACTCCATGCAGTTCACCTTCGACGTGCTGGAGAAGGCCGGCGTAGGCGTGGCCCCCGGCGTGGACTTCGGACCCGGCGGCGAGGGCTACATCCGCTTCTCCTACGCCAATTCCATCGAGAACATCGAGGAGGGCATGCGCCGTCTCGAAAAATACCTGGGAGGCCTGAAATGAAGATGGTCGAAGTGGCCGTGAACCGGCCGTGCTGCTCGGGCTGCCTGGCCTGCGTGGAGCTGGCCCCCGAGATTTTCGCCTACGACGAGGCCGACCATGTGGCCGTGGTCCTCAAGAACCCCTGCGAGGAGGACCTGGCCCGCAAGGCCGCGTCTTACTGCCCCGACGACTGCATCGAGGTCATCGAATAGCGGGTATTGAAAGAGAACATGACAGGGGCGCTCCATGCGGGGCGCCCCTTTTTTTGGCCGGGCCTGCCGTGCTGAAGCCGCGGTTTGGCGTTCGAACCGGCAACTCCGCTTGACTGCGGGTCTCGTCGCCTTAATGAGACTTGTTGTCATTTACTACTAAGGCACTCTGGAGGCATCCATGACCGCCATTTCCAACGATACCCTGGCCAACATCCTGTTCCGCCTGCACTGGGAAGAGCACGGAGTGCGCCATGAAGACAGTTTTTATGCCCAGAACGTGAACCTGTGGCGGGATGTTTTTCCTGCTGGGCTTGAAAAGGAGATTCTGGGGATGAAGGAGGGAGAGTCCCGCCAGGTCGAGTTCAAGCCCGGCGCGCATGTGCCGGTGCGCGACATGCGAAAAGTCATGACCGTGCCGCACAAGGCCTTCAAGGTCGCTCCGGACCTTTCCCCCATTGTCCCGACCCAGGGCCGCTTCTACCCCCAGGGCGTGCTGCGTGGCCTGCCCGGTATCTATCCGCAGAATATCCAGCCGTTCCGGGTCATCAATATCGGCGAGGACACGCTGACCGTCGATCTGAACCATCCCCTGGCCGATGTGCAGGCGCGGCTCGAAATCACGCCCCTTGCCGTCTGGTCCAAGCAGGCGGAGTTCGGCGGGCAGTGCCAGGACTGGATCTGTGCCCTGACCGATGGACCGGGGCTCAAGCGCAAGGCGGACAGGGGCTCGGATTTCGGCCTGGACGCGCCGCTGGAAAAGCCGTTGGGGGAGGGCGACGCCGCCTTCTACGCCACGCCGCGCAAGGTCGCCCATGTGGACAGCCAGGCGCGGGAGAATATCGCCAATCTCTATTCGCGCCTTTTGCCCGGCAGGAAGCGCATACTGGACCTCATGGCCGGCTGGCAGTCCCATCTCCCGGATGGCGTCACGGCCACGGGCCTGGGCATGAACGCCGAGGAGATGGGCGAAAACCCGGCCCTGTCGTCCGCTGTTGTCCATGACCTCAACGCCGACCCGCGCCTTCCTTTTGGCGACCGGTCATTCGACGCCGTGATCTGCAGCCTGTCCGTGGAATACCTGACCCGGCCCCTGGAGGTCTTCCGCGAGATCGCCCGCGTGCTTGAGCCCGGCGGCCTGTGCGTCATGGTCTTTTCACACCGCTGGTTCCCGGATCAGGCCGTGAAGATCTGGACCGAGATGCATGAGTTCGAGCGGGCAGGGCTGGTCACGGAGTATTTCCGCCAGAGCGGGGGCTTCAAGGATTTGACCACCCTGTCCGAACGGGGCTGGCCGCGGCCCATGGACGCCCGCGACCGCTACTATCCCCTGATCCAGCATTCGGATCCGGTGCACGCGGTCTGGGGTGTGACGAAGTGATGGTCGCTTCCATGAGCATATGACAGAGAATGGCCGCAACCCCTTGAGGATGCGGCCATTCTCTTTGCGGGCCGGTTGCCTGGCTATTTCATTTCCGCCAAACGTTGCTGAATGGCTTCCAGTTGCGATTGCAGGGCTTTGACCTGATCTTTCAGCGCCTGTTGTTCGGTGGCCGGGTCAAAGGCTTCCTGCCGTGCGAAGCGACCCTGCGGGGCTGCCGCGAAAAAGCGGTTTCTGCGGCCTCTGCCGCCGCCAAAACCGAATCCCCCGCCGAATCCTCCGCCGCTCGCGTAACCCGGCATCCCCGAACCGGAGCAGTATCCGGCACCGCGTCCTGTCATGGAGCCCATGCCCATGGGTCCCGTTCCGTTTCCAGCTGGCATAAAACCTCCTTCCCGCTTTTCGCGGGAGCAGTTGTGTAGTGTCCGTCAATTCTTCTCAAGGGCCAGGCGCATGTATCCGCTCAACGCCTCGTGCAGCGTGGAGACGGCCAGAAAGGCGCAGTGATGATGGTCCTCCGGGATCTGACCGGCCCTGGCCAGGACCATTTCGCCCGTGATGTCGAAAAGTTCTTCGGCCGTCTTGCCCACGGCCATTTCCGCCGCCAGGGAGCCGCAGACCACGCTTGGGCCGCAGCCGTCCGTCTCAAACGACGCCGCGCAGACCCGGTCGCCGTCGAACTTGAGCGAAATGGCCATGCTGTCGCCGCAGGTGCCGCGTAGTTCCGCCGCGCCGTCGGCGTCGGGCATGGGGCCCATGTTCGTCGGATTGACCCAGCGCTGGTAGGCTTCCTCGCCCCAGGCCGCGCGCGTGTCTTCGTTTATCGTGTTTTGCATGGCCTCAATGATGCGGTCCAGATCGTCGCCCATGTGCACAAACCTCTGCTGTGTTTATTCAATCACTTCAGGAATATATCCATGCGGCAGGTGCGCAGTGCCCTTGACGCAGGGGATTCCCGCCGCATCGGCGGCCTGACGGACGAGCCGGTCCACATCCGCGCAAAAGCCGTCTCCGAGCGCCCAGCCGTCCTTCTCCTTGCGCGAGAACAGGCAGGTGCAGAAGTGGACGCGTTCAGCGCCCTTGCTTTTGAGTATCCTAGCCATGTCTGCCACGTTTTCTCCCGGACATCGACAGGTGAAAACGCCCGCGATTTCCGGCGCATCACAGCCGGCAAAGCCTTCCGCAGCCGAGGAAAGCGCCTTGAAACAGGATGTGAGCGGACATTTTGCTTCATTTTTTTCGCAGCGGATGATGCCTATTTTGGACATTGATGCTCCAGTTCGTGGTTGTCGGTGTTGTCGGGTGTCTCGCGTCGGAGGGAGGACGCGCCTCTTTGCTGTGAGCAAAGCAACACTGATGCCATGCGCCGGTTGCGTGGGAAAAATGATTGGTCGTCCTGAAAGTATTGGAGAAATCGAACGATGCTAGAGATAGGCGAACAGTTTACCGGGGCATGGCCGCAACCCAGGCAAGGTCATTGGGTAGCGCGAAAGCAACCCTGTTTCGCGGCCTGAAGCAGGCTGGGTGAGTGTCCAGGTCGTCATGAGATATGTAGGTTGGTCGGGCAAAAGAAAACACAGCACGCCGGGATCTGTGCGGGGGGGGCCGGGTAACCGGCATCCCTGCCGCGACTTGAATCTTGAATCAGCCAATTTCCTTGATGATTTTACTCACCGTTGGATAGAGCAGTCCTGTGGCAGCGGCAATTTGCGCCTGAGCGCCCCCCTAATAGTGGTAACGAAGCTGGGCGATGAGCAGGGCTTCGTCCGTGGCCTTGTAGACGAAGCGGTGCTCGTCGTTGATTCTGCGTGACCAGTACCCTTTGAGGGCGTGTTTGAGGGATTCGGGCTTGCCGATGCCGGTGAACGGCTGGCGGGAGGCTTCGCGGATGAGCTGGTTGATGCGGGCCAGGGTCTTTGCGTCAGTCTTCTGCCAGTAGAGGTAATCCTCCCAGGCGGTTTCGGAAAAGACGAGTTTCATTCCGCCAAAGCCCTTTCCTGGCCCTGACCGGATTCAAGTTCGGAGATGGCCTTGAGCAGGCGCACCGCGTTCTTTGGGCTGCGCAGGAGATAGGCCGTTTCTTCCAGGGCCGTATAATCCTCCAGGGACATCATGACCACGGATTGGTCGTTGCCCCTGGTGATGATGATCGGTGCGTGGTCCTCGCAGACCTGGGTCATGGTCTGGGCCAAATTGGCGCGGGCATTGGTATAGGTGATGGCGTCCATTAGTTGTCTCCGTATGTACAATATCCTGTACAGGGTTCGTGCGGAGATGGCAAGGGTAGGGGCGAAAGATTTTTCGCCCCTACAGCAAGAAAGGGGTCAGATCTTGAATCTTGAATTACCCAGTTTTCTTGATGATTTTACTCACCGTTGAATAGTGCAGTCCTGTGGCAGCGGCAATTTGCGCTTGGGTATATCCATACTCCTGGCAAGCCTTGAAGATGGCTGCGTCACGCTGAGTCCGGTCTTCTTTTTCATGTAAAATATCTTCCAGGGCAGGCCGGTCGGCGAAGCGTTGTACACGAGGAATTTCCTTGAAGGCGCTTTTGTCCTTGAGCAAGGGGAAGAGCTTCTCCAGAAACGGGTCGTCTCCGAGCAGGCACTGTCCTTTGAGGTCATTCCAGGGTGACTCCGCATCAAGGCCTGACTTGACAAAGAGACGGTACTCTTTCCGGGCCTGGACGCGATCAGCGCCGAACTGCTCCAGAATCCAGTCCACAGCCAGAAAATCCGGCTTCTTTCCGAGACCTGCCGTAGCCCGGTAACTGGACCACGGGTACTTGCCAGGCTCCTTGACCATCCCGGCTCTGACCGGGTTCAGTACGATGTACCTGCACAGTTCGAGAAGATAGGCGTCCCGGTCAACGACAACTGATTTGAACCGCCCTTGCAGCATGTGACCAACCCGGCCATGCCGCCGGTTGAACGCCTGCGTGTAGACGCTGTTGAACTGGCGCATGGCCTTTGACAGATTAGCGTCTGGAGTCTCAAGCAGCAGATGGAAGTGGTTGGTCATCAGGCAATACGCATGACAGATCACGTTGAAGCGGCGCATCGTCAGTCCGAGGACTGAGAGGAAGGTGCTTCTGTCGATGTCGTCCAGAAAAATGGAAGCCTGTGCGTTGCCCCGGGATGTCACATGATAGATGGCTCCCGGAAATTCTATGCGGAGTGGTCGGGCCATGGGGAGGGGATACTCCAAAATAATTCAAGAATCAAGATCTGACCCCGGATTTGCGGTCCTTTTGATGGCTGACCCCGGATTTGCGTGCTACCCGGATTTGTATTCGATCTCTAAGCCATTAGAACATCCTTGACATCGGGGCGGTTCCATACATGGGTGGCCCCGGATTTACGAGTTTTCATGACCCCAGATTTTGATACAAGGTGACCCTGAATTTTTGAGTTATATTGGATCTATTAGATAATTAAAAATAGGGTGAAGGATTTTTCTGCATTCAGTATTAAATTTTAAATACGTAGTAGAAGCATTCTTGAATGATTTGTCATTTGTAAAGTTTGCACTAAATATTCCTGAATAATTTTTTTCCATATATTGTTTTACATATCGATAAAAACTATGGAAAATCATTTTTCCAGGAAACACTTTTGTAATTTTATCATAAGATGGAAAAGTAGAGTTAAAAAAATCATCAATTTCTTGATCTGTAACACAAGTCTCGTCTATAATTTTTGTAAGAATTAGATTGATTTTGGTTTTATCAATCTCCCAGCATCCGTTATCTTTACAAATATACATATTTGACCACTTAGATTTGTCATAATTATAATTTTTTTGATAAAAATATAGATGCTTTAAACAACAAAAACACTCATCATTTACATGAGAGTGCCATTCTGTTAAATCTACGTGTGCCAATACATCTTTCATTTTTAATTTAAGAATGTTTGCAAGTAGATAGCTAAGCACTATCCTACTAAAATAATAATTTTCAATTGAATAAGCATCTAGATATCTTAATCTATGATCACTAATCTTCTCATTATGATCAAAATCTAAATCAAGTATAGCTCTAAAATTATTTTTGCAATAAGATTGAGCAAAACTAGTTATTTTAGATTTGCCTCCGCCATATACAACTTCAAAATCGACATCTAGACTTAGTTCTATAACGTGTGAGTTAAATATAGTCTCGTAGATAGGAACATCATCTGCTCCTTCAACGATAATAAATTTAGTATTTTTTTGCATCTTGATTCTTGTCAGATTTTCTTCTTCTGTATATCTGAGAATTTTTTTCATATCTTACAATCTTCCAAGTCTATTTGATTGGAGTCGCTAGGAATTATTGCCGGAGAATGTGTCGCAACAATTATCTGTAAATATGGCGAGAGTTTTCTCATTGATTTAATTAAAATTCTTTGCCATTCAAGATGTAGTGATAGTTCAGGTTCATCAGCAACGAAAACAGAAGCATCATGTGAAAGAAGTGAAACTCTGCCAAGTAATGCAATTAAATGTTTCTCCCCCGAAGATAAATTGAAAATATCAACTTTCTTCCCATTAGCCTTAATTAAAAAGGCACCCTTGGCGTCAAATTTAAAAGTTTTTCTTGGTTCAAAAAAATAGTTTATTACTTCTTCAGTATCATTAAACAGCTTTAAGTACTTATTTTTATTCATCTCGAGTTTTTCAATGTCTGATTGTATTGAAATGAATTTTTCAAACAAAACGAGCATTGAAAACTTTCTATAATATTTTTGTGTGAATTCGCGTAACTTAGAATGGTCTTTTTGTTTATCTGTCGTCGATTTTTTTTTCATATAGCTGCTTGCTTCTTCAAATTCAGTTGTCACTTTATCCCAAAGTCTGAAATGCGTTTCCAAATGTTCACTAGAAATTTCAATATTAGCACTTTTAAATTTCCTCATAACTTCAGTCGCATTATATTGTTTGGCTAAAGAAGCTTTTTTGTTAGTCTGAATTTTACTAGCAAATTCATCCGATTTTTTTAAAAATTCTTCGTCAATTAATGTCCTACGAACTATATTATTCTTCATCTCTTCTGAATCATGATTAATTCTATTTTGAATTATTGAATATTTATCTATAAATTCTTTTTCGATTGATTTTAACATCCGACGACTTGGGTCTAAAATTCCAAGAACTTCATCGTTATCAATATGCCTTGCTCTTAACGCTCTATTTAAAACATATTCCTCAGGATGGTCTATAAGAGAATCATTATATGAGAGACGACTTAATGGTACATAAGTTAAGTGCAATACATTTCCAAGAATATCTAAAATTGATTCTCGTTCTCTTTGGCTTTTTCTTGTATCAAACTGTAAGATAAATTTTGTATTCCCTTCGTCCGTAAATATAGAAAACAAAATTTCTTCATCATTTAATTTATTAACAAGTATTGATTTTTTAGCTCTTTTTGTTCCAAATTTTGCTGTTAATATTTCGATTGATTCAAATGGGATTGAGCTTAGAACTTTTATATCGCAATTCAAAGTTGCAACTATTAAATTAATAAGGTTCTTCGTCGTTTGATGTGGAATTGACCGACCTCAATCAGTTTGGGTAGCCCTCCCTTAGGAGGACTGCCATGCAAGCTGAAGAAATTTTTGCCTTGGGCCTCGGCCTCACGCCGCCCTGGAAAG
>JBFWJY010000001.1:0-271086 GCA_050252955.1 Desulfomicrobium sp. | reverse complement strand
GGAGCTTGTGAAGAGACAATTGTCCTTCAGTTAAAAATTTTCAGGCCGAAAATTGCGTAGTTTTTTGAAAAATATGCTTGGAAAGCAGAACTCACAAATTTAGCAACACCTGTTCACGGATTCAGGCAAAATGTTCGAATATTATTTTGCGGATAACCCTTTTTTCGGAGCGCGTGACATTGAAGGAAAAAGCCTCTTCAATGTCAAATGATTGCGTGTTGAGCCAGAATTTGCATTCCATTTCCCCTTTTCGGCAATGAATGTGAATCGGCTCGCTTCCTTCGTTGGCATAAAAAAAAAGTCGCCAGCCAAGGAGGAGAAGGATAGTCGGCATGCGCATCTCATTTGTTACAAATTTTTCATAAAATAACCCCGACTTCTGTATTGGGCAAGTATGCCCCTCGTTCACAATTCAAGGAAAGGCCCCGTGACCGAGCCCGGGTTTTGTTTGAGTTCCTCGGGCGTGCCCTGGGCAACGATGATACCTCCGTTTTCGCCGCCGCCGGGGCCCAGGTCGATGACGTGGTCCGCCGCCGCGACCACGTCCAGGTTGTGTTCGATGACGACGACCGAGGCTCCCTTGTCCACCAATGCGTGCAGCACGGCTATGAGCTTGCCGACCTCGTGCATGTGCAGGCCGGTGGTCGGCTCGTCCAGGATGTAGAGGGTTCCGGGCAGGCTTCTCTTGCCCAGTTCGCGAGAGATCTTGATGCGCTGTGCTTCTCCTCCGGACAGGGTCGTGGCGGGCTGGCCCAGGCGGATGTATTCCAGCCCCACTTCCTCCAGCACTCCGAGCTTGCGCTCCAGGGCCGGGTGGTTGGCGAAGAACTGCCGCGCTTCGCTGACCGTCATGTCCAGGACGTCGGCGATGGACTTGTCGCGGTACAGGATGTCCAGGGTTTCGCGGTTGTAGCGCTTGCCCCCGCAGACTTCGCAGGTCACGAACACGTCGGGCAGGAAATGCATCTCGACCCGGATCTGGCCGTCACCCTGGCAGGCCTCGCAACGTCCGCCGCGCACGTTGAAACTGAAGCGCCCCACGTTGTAGCCGCGCTTCTTGGCGTCCTTGCTCCCGGCGAAGATGGCCCGGATCTCGTCGAAGACCTTGGTGTAGGTGGCTGGGTTGGATCGCGGCGTGCGGCCGATGGGGCTCTGGTCGATGGAGATGATTTTTTCCACGCTGTTCGCTCCCTCGATACCGCCGATGGTTCCGGGAGAGTCCACTTTGAGGCCCTGCATGAGGGCCAGGTGCTTGTAGAGCGAGTCCATGACCAGCGAGCTTTTGCCCGATCCGGACACGCCGGTGATGCAGACCAGGGAGCCGAGGGGAAAGCGGGCGTCGATGGCGCGCAGGTTGTTGGTGGTCACCCCGCGCAGGGTGATGGCGCGGTCAGAGGTCCTGCGTTTGGCGGGCCTGGCGATGCGCAGGTCCCCGCGCAGATATTTTCCGGTCAGGCTTTCGGATGTGTTGACCAGGTCGTGGGGTGATCCGGCAAAGACCAGCTCCCCGCCCAGAAAGCCCGAGCCGGGGCCGAGCTCCAACACATGGTCGGCGGCGCGGATGGTCGGCTCGTCGTGTTCCACCACGAGCACGGTGTTGCCGCGTCCCTGGAGCTGGCGCAGGGTGTTTATGAGGCGCTGGTTGTCGCGCGGATGCAGGCCGATGCTCGGTTCGTCCAAAACATAGGTCACCCCGACCAGGCCCGATCCGAGCTGGCCGGCCAGGCGGATGCGTTGGGCCTCGCCGCCGGACAGGGTGGACATGTTGCGGGCCAGGCTGATGTAATCGAGGCCCACGTTGGACAAAAATTCCATGCGATGACGGAGCTCTTTCAAGAGCGGCGTGCTGATTTCCGCGTTCACGCCGAGGAAAGTCAGCCCTCGGAGCCAGACCAGGGCCCGGCTGATGGGCAGGGAACAGAAATCGAAGATGTTCAGGCCATCGACGCGCACGGCCAGGGATTCGGGGCGCAGGCGCGCGCCCTTGCAGGACGGGCAGTCCATGGTCTGGCGGTAGCGGGCCAGTTCGTCACGCCAGATGTAGCCGAGGCTCCCCCCCTGTTCGAGAAAATGGATCACTCCCGGCCAGTTGTCGCCGCCGTGGAACAGGGCGTGCCGGGCTTCGGGGGTGAATTCCCGCAATGGGGTGTCCAGCGAGAAACGGTGCTTGAGTCCCAATTCCTTCAGGTCGCTGGCGTAGCGGTCGAGCGTCCGACCCTTCCATGGCAGGATGGCTCCCTGGCGCAGGGACAGGCCGCCGTTGGGCGCGAGGAGCACCGGTTCGTAATATTCCACCGCGCCCAGGCCCGAGCAGTGCGGGCAGGCGCCCTGGGGGCTGTTGAAGGAGAAAAGCTGGGGGCTGGGCCTGGGCAGGCTTAGGCTGCACCGGGGGCAGACCGCGTCGGTGGAGAAGAAGATGTCCTCCCCGCCGATGATCGAGACCACGATGCGTCCCTCGCCGCTTTTCAGGCCCAGTTCCACGGAGTCCGCCAGGCGCTTGCGCATGTCGGACTTCAAGACTAGCCGGTCCACGACCAGGTCGACGCTGTGCTTCAGGTTCTTGGCCAGCTCGGGCAACGGATCGAGCGGGAGCACTTCTCCGTTGATCCTGGCCCGGACAAAGCCCTGGGTCTTGAGCTTCTTGAAGAGATCGGCGTGGGTGCCCTTCTTGTGGTCCACCAGGGGC
Organism: Desulfomicrobium sp.; assembly: GCA_050252955.1. GTDB lineage: Bacteria > Desulfobacterota > Desulfovibrionia > Desulfovibrionales > Desulfomicrobiaceae > Desulfomicrobium. Next base: position 268,400 of record JBFWJY010000001.1, on the reverse strand, counting down.
GCGAGAATCATGAATTTCGTGCCTTCCGGCAGATTCAGGATGCGGTCCATGATTTCGTCGCTGCTCTGGGCCGCGATGGGCACGCCGCACTCCGGGCAGCAGGGCGTGCCGAGACGGGCGTAGAAAACGCGCAGAAAGTCGTAGATTTCCGTGACCGTGGCCACGGTGGAGCGCGGGTTCTTGGACAGGGTCTGCTGTTCCAGGGAGATGGCCGGGGTCAGACCCTCGATGAGGTCGATGGCCGGCTTGTCCATCTGCGGCAGGAACTGGCGGGCGTAGGCGGACAGCGATTCGACGTAGCGCCGCTGGCCTTCGGCGTAGACGATGTCGAAGGCCAGGGTGGATTTTCCCGAACCCGAGGGGCCGCAGACCACGACCAGCTTGTCGCGGGGAATGTCCAGGGTCAGGTTTTTGAGGTTGTGCTGACGCGCTCCGGCGATATGTATGACTTTGGTATCCATGAAGTCTCTGTTGCGAATGGTTGAAGGATGATATTTGACGGATGCTTCTTATAACCATATGAGAATGGCTGACAAGTGGCAGTGAAAATGCAAGATGATCAGTGTTGTATTAGGGAGACAGTGATGAAAATTTCTCTTGGTGCAAAGACGCTGGCCCAGCCTGCGCCGCTGTGGATTGTCGGTTCCTATGACCAGGACGGCAGGGCCAATGCCATGGCTGCGGCTTGGGGCGGGATATGCTGTTCCAAACCGTCTTGTATTGCAGTCTCCTTGCGTGAGGACCGGCACAGTTATGCGTCCATTCTGGCCCGCCGTGCGTTCACCATCAGCGTGCCTTCCGTCGGATATGCTCCGCAGGCGGACTATTTCGGCATCGCCTCGGGAAAAGACGTTGACAAGTTCGCGGCCACGGGACTGACTCCGGTGCGGTCGGAGCTGGTGGATGCCCCCTATGTGGGCGAGTTTCCCCTGGTGCTCGAATGCGCCCTGTTGCGCACCGTGCCGCTTGGCATGCATGTTCAGTTTGTCGGGGAGATCGTCGATGTCAAGGCCGAGGAGGGCGTCCTCGATGAAAAGGGCTATCCCGACGCGGCCAAGGTTTGCCCGCTCATCTTCACTCCCGTGACCAGGGCCTACCACACCGTGGGCAGGTACGTAGGGCAGGCTTTCGAGATCGGCCGGTCTTTCGGCGAAACGAGCTAGATTTTGGGTGGGAGCATGCAGCACGAAAACTTCTTTTGTTCGCACGATGTCGTCAAGTCGCTCATCAAGGCGGGGGTGCCGGCCAATTCCAAGTGGGGCGCGCTCATTCTCTACATGCGTTCCCTTTCGGAGTATGACTTTCTTTCCGCCGATCAGAAACAGCAGATGCAGTCCCTGGTCATGGGCATCGTGCGCGACGGCGACTTTTCCGAGAAAAAATTCAGGGAAGTCGTGCGCTGCAAGGAACGCATCCTCTATCAACCCTGGAACAAGAAGCTGGAGGAGACCTTTCGGGAAACCGTGGCCCTCATCGAACACGTGCGCTCCCAGAACATCCAGCGCACCAAGGAAGTCCGCGACCTGCGGGAAACGACCATCAGCACTGTGACGGACCAGAACGCCCTGGAGGACATCGTCCTTGGGATCAAGGCCGCCTTCGAGAAGGTGCTCACGCACATGGAGCAGGACACCCGGGACCTGGTGGAGATGAGCTACACGGACTCCCTGACCAAGCTCAGCAATCGCCGGGCCTTTGACCGGTATTACCAGACGACCCTGGTCGAGTACCTGGTCACGGGCAATCCCATGAGCCTCATATTTCTCGACATCGATCGCTTCAAGGAATTCAACGACTCCTATGGGCACCGCATCGGGGATCAGGCGCTGGTCACCGTGGCCAGCAAGCTGACGGGCTACGCGCAGAAGTATGGCACCGTCCCCAACCGCAGCTTTTTTCCCGCCCGTTTCGGCGGAGAGGAGTTCGTGGTCGCCCTGCCTGGGGTTGGACTTGGCGAGGCCGCGGAAGACGCCGAGAATCTGCGCACCATCATCGAGGACTACAACTTCATCATCCGCGACCACAACGGCCAGGTGCTGCAGAAGGGCATCAAGATCACCGTGTCCATCGGCGTGGCCGAACTGAGAACGGAATGGGCCGAGGAGGCCGGAGCGCGCCTTCTCGACGAAGCGGACAAGGCCATGTACCGGGCCAAGGGGCGCGGTCGAAACCGGGTCTGCACCATGAACGAGCGCTGATCGCCGCCGCCCGTTTCTTTCATGTTCAAGCCTTTTCCTGGTTTTTTAGGATGACCTTTTTTCCACGCCGGGTTGGATGAAGATGCGTTCAGCCACTGGACGGGCGAAAGCGGGCGCTCTCATAAAAAGAAAAATCATACATCATCGACTCGTCCTCGGCCAGCATGGACGGTATCCCCGATTTATTCAGCCAGCCGTATATCCCGCTGGGTTCTATGGCTCGCAGCGCCTCAAACGCCTGCGACCACGGATTGTGGCGGCCCGGTTCCCATCCAGGCACCGGGAGTTGCCCTAGTCGGGCCAGGTCCGAACGGAGTACCGCGTACATGAGAGGGTGTGGGGCGGCGATGCGGGAAAGCTCGGCCCACCAGGCCGCTTTTTGATCGGGAGATTGTCGCTGGCCAAGGATCAGATGGTCCAGGATATCCAGAACAATGAAGCTGACATAGAGCATCTCCATGTAGATGAACGTGAGTTCTTCGCGTTCGATGGAGAATTCCAGCCTTTTGGCGTGAGAAGCTATCAACGCGTCCTGTATGTATCCCGGGACGTCCTTTTTTTGCTCAGCCGTTTTCTTGATTGAAGAGTGGCACCATTTCCAATAGCGCTTGAGCATCGCGATTCTGTTGATCCGCCTGATTTGCCGGGCCCTGGCCTTCGCGTCGATCCACAGTTCCAAGCCGTGCCGTTTTATTTTTTGACAGAGGAAATGGTCTTCGCAGACATCCCGGTGATGTCCGGCCATGCCTCCGCACTGCTCCCATGTTTCACGCCGCATCAGAAACGCGTTGCCCGGGATGAAATCCACTGGCCCCGAATTTTCCAGGTTGTGATTGTCGCCGAAACAGCGTTGAAACCTCGAGACCAGATCCTTGCCCGACAGATAGATGACCGGACCGGAAACCATGCCGATTTCCGGTCGTCGCGCATGGGACAGGCAGGTTTCAAGCCAGTTCGGCGAGATTCTGGTGTCGCAGTCCATGGCCAGAAGGAAACTCGATGTGCCGGTGGAGATGGCCGCGTGCTTTGTCGCGGTGATGCCGCGATTGGTTTCGTGGCGGAAGACCCTGATGGGGATGTCCGCAGGCGGGGGCGAATACGGGATTGAAGATCCGTCGTCGAAGACGATGATTTCTTCGGGCCGCCTGGTCCAGCCGGATATTTCAGCCAGAAGGCCATCGACGAAATGTCCGTCGTTGTATGTATACGTGATGAGGCTTATATCGCTGTCCGTCATGGGATCTCCGAGGTCATTGAGGGTTGGTGGCCGCGTCGTGCGTGAGGCGCTCCAGTCGGCGGCGGTAGTTATGCTCTTTTCGGATGTGCTCCTGCCAGGCCCTGCGCAGTTCTTCCTTGCGGCGAGGATCGGCGGCGAGGCTGCGCAGGAGTTGCGCCGCTTCGCCCGGCGTGGCGAAGGTCACGTCCCGGGCCAGCTCCTGCGGGAAGATGTTCATGCCGGGCGTGTCGTCGGTGAGCAGGAAGCCGCCGCAGGCCCAGACGTCGAAGTGGCGCTGGGTCAGCCCGCGCGGCAGGAGCAGGCTGGTCAGGTTGAGGGAGAATGACGTCCGGCGGTACACATCGGCCAGCCCCGCATAGTAGTCCACCGGGGGCCGGACCTTGGCTCCGGGCAGCAGAACGCGCCAGGCCTCGTCGCCGACCACGGTCAGATCGACCTCGCCTGCGAGGGCCCCAAGACAATCCTGCCGCCAGGTTGCCGAGGCCGTTTCCGCGCCCAGGCCGAGAACCCGGACCTCGTTTCCCGGCCACAGCGCATGGTCGGGAAGTTGTGCGCGCCACCATCCGAAATGGGCCTCGCGTCCGGGCAGTCTTGCGGCCTTGGCGGCCAGTTCGCGTGGCACGCGGCAGGCCGCGAAAAAGCGGTCCCGGTCCGGAAAGGCCGAGCGGCCGACAAAGGTCAGGTCCTCTCCCGTCGGACAGGGGGTGCCGGGAGGGAAGAAGCGCATGCTCGCGGCCAGGGGCAGGTGCCTTGCGTCGGCCCCCAGGGCGCGCAGCGGCTCCACGAACCAGTCGTCGGTGACGAAGAGGGGCAGGTTTTTCCAGAGCTGGTTTTTCTGGTTCGTGAGCAGGTGCAGGGGGTTGTCCACGCACCAGACGGCCACGGGCACGCCCGCCGCCTGCAAGAGGGCCTGGTTTTCCCCGTAGGGGTCCAGGCCGTGGAAGTTGACGCTCAGGAAGAGGCTTGGCCGCTCCTGATCCAGCAGGCGGCCCAGTTCCTGCGGGGCAAGGCTTGCGGGCAGAAGCCGGGAATTGACATCCAGATCTTTTGCCGCATGGCTCAGTTCCGGGATGATGAGGGCGTTTTTCGGCCCGGGCAGCCAGAGGCTTCTGATTGGCGGAATCTGCGGGACTAGGCGAAGCCCGGCCAGCAGGGGCGCGAAAATGGATGGAAAGAGGCGGCTTGCCGGGACGTAGTGCAGCACTCTCATGCCGGGCAAAAGGGCGCGTGCCTGCGCGAGGGTGACGTCTTGCCACCCGGGCGGGATGGCCGAGTGCCATGAGCCCGGCATCTGTCCGTCGATTTCGGGCACGCGCAGCAGGAACACGCGGTTCGCCTTGCCGGTGTGCCGCGCACAGAGCCCCGGTTCGGGACCGGGACAGGTGATGAGCAGATCCGCGCCTTCGCCGTGGAGATGAAAACATTGCTCTCCTGCGGGGAGCGATGTAGAAATTCCCAGTTCGTTTTTCAACTTTACACGCATGGGTCTGGCTGGCATGAAGGCGCTCGCTTGGGTGGTCGGGATGCTGCCCCGGTCATAAAAGCATGAAACAATACCGCGATTACTATTTCAAAAAGGCCAAGCAGGACAATTATCCTGCCCGCTCCGTATACAAGCTTCAGGAAATGGACAAGGCGCACAAGCTCCTGCGCCGGGGCCAGAAGGTGCTTGATCTCGGAGCCTGCCCCGGTTCCTGGACCCTTTACGCCGCCGAGCGCGTCGGGACTGAAGGGCGGGTGCTGGGCATCGATCTGAACATGCCGGACACGCGCTTTCCGGAGCAGGTCACCTTTTTGCAGGAAGACATCTTTGCCCGTTCGCCTGTTTTTCTCGGGCATCTGCAAGCCCTGGCCCCTTTCGACATGGTCATGAGCGACATGGCTCCCAAGACCACGGGCTCCAAATTCACGGACCAGGCCCGCTCCATCCAGCTGGTGGAGGCGGCATTCGGCGTGGCCGAGGAGTGGCTCGCTTCGGGCGGAACTTTTATCGCCAAGGTTTTCGAGGGTCCGGATGTGCAGCCCTTCGTGCAGTCCATCAGGGACCGTTTCGCCAAGGTCGCGATGTTCAAGCCCAAAAGCAGCCGGGCGGAGAGCAAGGAAATATTCATTCTGGGGCTGGGCTTTGTTCCCGCAGCCGCCGCGGCTTCGCCCGCGTAACTTTTTTCGGAGGATTGTATGGCAGGACATAGTAAGTGGAAAAATATCCAGCACCGCAAGGGACGGCAGGATCTGAAGCGCGGCAAGATGTTCACCAAGGTCACCAAGGAGATCATCCTGGCGGCCAAGGGCGGCGGCGATCCGGATATGAATGCCCGCCTGCGCGCGGCCATTGATGCCGCCAAGGCCGTGAACCTGCCCAAGGACAAGATCGATACGGCCATCAAGAAAGGCACGGGCGAGCTGGCTTCCGAAGCGCTCGAAGAAATCATGTACGAAGGGTACGCACCCGGCGGCGTGGCCATTCTCATCGAGGCGGTCACGGACAACAGGAACCGCACCGTGGCCGAAGTGCGCCACATCCTGAGCAAGGGCGGCGGGTCCATGGGCGCGGCCGGCTGCGTGGCCTGGATGTTCGACAAGAAGGGTGTCTTCGCCTTCGACAAGAAGTATTCCGAGGATCAGCTCCTGGAAGTGGGTCTGGAGGCCGGCGTCGAGGACGTGCTCGATGACGACGATTCCTGGCAGGTGCAGTGCGCGGTCGAGGATTTCCATTCCGCCAAGGCCGCTTTCGAGGCCGCGGGCATCGAGATCATGAGCGCCGAGCTGAACCGAATCCCCCAGAATACCGTGGCCGTGGACGTCGAGACCGGACGCAAGGTCATGAAGCTTTATGACGCCCTGGACGACAACGACGACGTCCAGAACGTCTACGCCAACTTCGAGCTGCCGGCAGAACTCCTGGCCGAGATGTAGCCCGGCCTCATGACCGCCGAGCGCATCATCCTGGGCGTGGACCCCGGGTCTCGCTGCATGGGTTACGGCCTTGTGCGCGAGCGGTCCGGGGTTTTGTCCCTGGTCGAAGCTGGCGTGGTGCGGCCTTCCGAAGAAGCCATGAGTGCCCGGCTGGGGCTCATGTACACACGCATCTCGGAACTGCTGCATGCGCATTCTCCACACGCGGTGGCGGTGGAGAATGTTTTTTTTGCCCGCAATTCAGCCTCGGCCCTCAAGCTCGGCCAGGCTCGCGGCGCGGTGCTCGCCGCCTGCGGAGTGCACGGGGCTCAGGTCTTCGGCTACGAGCCGACCCTGGTAAAAAAGTCCCTGGTCGGGGCGGGTCGGGCGGAAAAGAGCCAGGTCTCGTTCATGGTCGGCCAACTGCTCGGCGTTCGGCCCGACTGGGCCGAGGACGCGGGCGACGCCCTGGCTCTGGCCGTCTGCCATCTGAACCACTCGCGTTTCCTGGCCGCCGTGGCCGCTGGTCAAAACGGGGCAACTCGTCTATAGCACCTCTCCATGATAGCCTATCTTGAAGGAACGGTCCTGCGCCGCGATGAAGAGTCCTGTGTCCTGCTCACGTCGGGCGGGGTGGGGTATCAGGTGCACCTGGCCACCAGAGGACTTGCCGACCTGGCCGATGGGAGCGAAACGGCGCGGCTCTTCATCCACACCCTGGTGCGCGAGGATGCCCTGACTCTTTTCGGGTTTTCCACCTGGGAGGAGCGGCAGGCCTTCGTGACCCTGCTCGCCGCGCCCAAGCTTGGGCCCCGGACCGCGCTGGCCATGCTCGGGTGCTATGGTCCGGCGGAACTGGCGGCGTGTATCGCCCGGGAAGATGTGGCCGCCCTGACCCGTGTGCCCGGCATCGGCGCCAAGACGGCCAAGCGCCTGCTCCTGGATCTGAAGGACAAGCTCGTCTCGCAGCCGTCGCTGGCTTCGTCCCGCACCGCGCCGCTGGTCTCGGCCGCTTCGGATTGCGCCGCGGCCCTGGTTTCGCTTGGCTACGGACGCCATGAGGTGGACGAGGTGGTCAGGGGCGTGTTCGAGAACCATCCCGATCTGGATGCGGGCAGCGCCATCCGGCAGGCCCTGAAGATTTTCGCCGCCAAGTAGCATGATGCAAAATCCCAGCGAAGAACATATCCGCCCGCGCACTCTGGACGATTTCATCGGCCAGGAAGACGTCCGGGGCAATCTGAAGATCTATCTGCAGGCCGCCAAGGAGCGCGGACAGCATCTGGATCATTGTCTGCTCTACGGCAACCCCGGCCTGGGCAAGACCACGTTGGCCCAGATCATGGCCAGCGAGCTGGGCGTGAACATGGTGTCCACCTCCGGGCCGGTGCTGGAGCGCAGCGGCGACCTGGCCGCGATCCTGACCAGCCTGAACCGGCACGACCTGCTTTTCATCGATGAGATCCATCGCATGCCGCCTGTGGTGGAAGAAATTCTCTACCCCGGCATGGAGGATTTCAAGCTCGACCTCATCGTCGGCCAGGGCCCCGGGGCGCGAACGGTCAAGATCGAACTGGAGCCCTTCACCCTGGTCGGGGCCACGACCCGCATCGGCCTTCTCACCTCGCCCCTGCGCGACCGCTTCGGAGTCATCTGCCGGCTTGAGTTCTACAATCCCAGGGAATTGTCCCGGATCGTGACCCGCGCCGCGCGCATCCTGGGCCTTGAGATCAGCCCGGACGGAGCCCTTGAGATCGGCAGGCGCTCCCGGGGCACGCCGCGCATCGCCAACCGTCTGCTTCGGCGCGTGGCCGACTACGCCCAGGTGGCCGGAAGCGCGGTCATCGACGCGGAGGTGGCGGCCAAGGGCCTTGACATCATGGATGTGGATTCGCGGGGCCTGGACATGATGGACCGCAAGATTCTCGAATGCATCATCGACCATTTCGGGGGCGGTCCCGTGGGCGTGAAGACCATCGCGGCGGCCTGTTCCGAAGAGGTGCGCACCATCGAGGACATCTACGAGCCCTACCTGATCCAGTGCGGGTTTTTGAAGCGTACCCCGCGAGGTCGGGTGGTCACCCCCAAGGCCTACCAGCACATCGACGGCGGGCTCAAGCTGCGCGGCGAATAGTCGCGAAAGGGGGGCGATGCGGCCTCTGTCCGGTATTTTTCCGTCATCACGTTAGCCCTGCGAGGAGCCATGAAAGTCATTGATCCGAGTTTTTCCTTCATGCACCTGCCCGACGGCGAGTTCGTGCTGAGCCATCTCGAACTGGCGGCGCGGACTTGTTACAAGTCCGAGGACAAAGCCAGTCCGGATTCGGCGCGCAAGCTTTTGTCCCGTATCGTGCGCCTGGGCCACGACAGCGTTCTGGAACATGTCGGCGTGACCGTGCGCATTGTTTGCGACCGGGGTGTGACCCATGAGCTGGTGCGTCACCGACTGTGTTCCTTTTCCCAGGAGAGCACGCGCTACGCCAACTACGCCCAGGACAAATTCGGCAGCGAAATCACCGTCATCCGTCCGTTTTTCTGGGCCGAGGACGACGCCCGTTACGCGTTGTGGCTGTCCGCCATGCAGGCCTGCGAGGATGCCTATCTGCGGCTGGTGCAGGCCGGGGCCACCGCGCAGGAAGCCAGGAGCGTACTGCCCAACAGCCTCAAGACCGAGATAGTGACCACTGCCAACATCCGGGAATGGCGGCATATCTTCAAACTGCGCTGCGACAAGGCCGCGCATCCGCAGATGCGTCAGGTCATGCTGCCCTTGCTGGGCGCTTTCGCGGAGCGCATCCCCCTGCTTTTCGACGACCTGGGTCAGCACTTCGCCGAGGCGTTGGCCGAGTTGGCCGCGCAAGGCGCCGCGGCGCGGCTGCGCTGACTTTTTTTCTTCCACGCGAGATCATTTCCGGGGCATGTTCAAGAAACGTGCCCTTTTTTTGTTTTGGGATGTGAGAAAGTGTCCGACAAATTCGTGGGATGTCTTGGAAACACGCGTTAAGGCCGATTAATCCACATTTTGCCTTTCCGGTGCGGGAAATTCGGAGCGCCGCGATCTTTTATTTCCTTCGGGTCCGGGAAATTTTGGTGTCAAGCGGAAAGGCGCTGGCGCAGGATATTAATATTTTGTATTTATATTTTAGCTGGGTATATTCATTAGCGGTACGTAGTCTTCCGTAAGCGAGGCAATTTCAAGGCCTTCACGTTGAAATTCAAAATATGAAGAAAATAGCAGAAAAACAGAGATAGAATTTTTTAAGCTGTGGAAAAGTTATGATCACGTGTTGAAAATAAAGTGTTGACAACGCGGGAGGCCCGGCCTTGCGGGACAATGGCAGCTCCGCGTCAGGGCTACGGAAGCCATGGATAAGAGGGAAGTTCTTTTGTTTCAAGTAGTTGTCCTGTATAGAAAGCGCGAGGCCAACTTGTGTCTGGCTGGCTATACCGGGGTTGTCGCAATGCTGTCGCTTGGCTAGAAACCGTCCCCATGATTGACGCATGGCATCATATTTCACTGAAGCTGCAAGAAAAGCTTTCCCCTGGACATTTTCAGCTCTGGATCAAACCTCTGCAGGGCTGTTTCGACAACGACACGCTTGTCCTCTGCGCGCCCAACGCCTTTGTCTGCACCTGGGTCCGGGAGCGCATGCTTGCCCGTATCAAGGATGCCGCATCCGAAATCCTGGGCTATGTCCCGGTCGTCGAGGTGTGCGCCGCCCACGATGATGCTCCGGCTGTGGTCCAGGCCCAGCCGGAGCCCGCCAGAAAGATCGTCACCCGTCAGATGGGCCTGCCCATGGCGCACGCCCTGCCTACGCAGACCGTGCAGAACTGGCGGCATCAATTCGACGATTTCATTGTCGGGCCCTGCAACAATCTTGCGTACGTGGCTTCGCGCAGTTTCTGCCAGGACGCGCAGGGCTCGGACCAACTTTTCCTGTGTTCGGCTCCGGGGCTGGGCAAGACGCATCTGGCCCAGGCCATCGGCAGCGAGATCGCCCGTCAGACCAACCGGCAGCATCTGCGGGTCTGCTATCTGAGCGGGGAGGAGTTTGCCTCGCAACTGGTCATGGCCATCAAGGCCAAGGCCGTGGAGCAGTTCAAGGCCCGCTTCCGGTCCAACGTGGACCTTTTGCTGCTTGAGGACGTTCATTTTTTCCAGGGCAAGGAAAAAATGCAGGACGAACTGCTGAACACCCTGAAATCGTTGCAGAATCAGGGCCGTCGCGTGGTCATGACCAGCACCTTTCTGCCTCGGGAGCTTTCCGATATCGACGCCAACCTGCTTTCCAGGTTCGCCCAGGGCTTCATGGCCGTCATCGACAAGCCTGATTACCAGACCCGCATGGCCATCATCCAGGCCAAGTCGCAGGCCTCCCAGGTCGTCATGCCGGGCAGCGTGGCCGAACTCCTGGCCGACAGGATCAAGACCGACGTGCGCCAGCTGGAGAGCTGCCTCAAGAACATCATTCTCAAGGCCAAGCTCCTGAATATGGACATCTCCATGGATCTGGCCTGGGAAATACTGCAGAATTACAACCTCGACAGCGCCTCCATCGATCTCGAAAAGATCATCAGCTTCGTCTGCCAGGCCTACGGTTTCGGATTCGACGAGCTTCGCTCCAAGAGCCGCAAGCGCGATCGGGTCGTCGCCCGCAACACTGCCTTTTATCTGGCCCGTAAGCACACCGACCTGTCCCTGGTGGATATCGGTCGCCGCTTCAACCGCAAGCACTCCACCGTCATCAAGGGCATCGCCTCCGTGGAGCAGGAAGTCACCCGCAAGACATCGCTTGGCAATCAGATCGCCCGGACCATCAACCAGCTCCAGGCTTAGGCTCGCGCCATGGCAGACTCCGGTCCGCCAACGAAGAAAGGCCCATGCGCTTAAAAAACGCATGGGCCTTTCTTTGTTGGCGAAGCCTGTTCACGTCCGCGCTTTTTCCAGCACCTTGTGCCCGCGCGATGTTTCAAGGGCTGTGGCCAGCGCCTCGACGATTTGCAGATCATAGCTGCCTGACGAGGCGCACAGGTTGTCCAGGGCCTGCCGCGGGCTCATGGCCGGCCTGTACGCGCGGGGCTTGATCATGGCGCAGAAACTGTTGGCCACGCTCAAAACCCGGGCCTGGATGCTGATTTCCTCGCCTCGCAGGCCCTTGGGGTAGCCGCTGCCGTCGAGGCGCTCGTTCATCTGGTACACGGCTTCGAACACGGGCAGTTCGAAATCGATCTGGCGCAGGATGGCCGCCGCATGGTCGACATGCTTCTGGACCATCTCCTTTTCCTCGTCGGTGAGCTGGTCGACCTTGGTCAGGATCGTCTTGTCGATGAACATCTTGCCGATCTGGGACAGGTGGGAGGCGATTTCCACCGTGGAGGTGTCCTCGGGGGAGAGGCTCAGGCTCTCGGCCAGCAGAGAGGATACGTCGCGCATCAACAGCGAGTGCCCGGCCAGATAGGGGTCGGTGAACTCGATGGCCTTGACCAGGGCCTCCACGGTCTGGGAGATGGCCTGGCGTTTGCGTTCCTCGGCCTTGACCATGACGGTGATGTCCCGGAACACGGAAACGATGCCTTGGGGCATGTCCTGATCGTCCTTGAGGGTGACCTTGGTGATCTGGAAATGGTGTTCGCGCGACTTGAGAAAAATGCGTTCGGTGACGGTCACGGGCTGCCCGGTCTGCAAGGTCTGGGCGTCGGACTGCTCCAGCCGCTTGCCCGTGTCGAACCCGAAGAGCGCGACGTCATCGAGGCCGGGCACCTCTTCTTCGTCCCGTCCCACGCCTTCGGCCAGGGCCGGGTTGGCGTAGGTATAGTTGCCGCCGAGGTTCTTCACCGCAATGAAGTCCGGGATGGAGTCGTTTATGGAATCGAGGAAGTTGCGCTGTTGCTCAAGCTCCAGCGCCAGGGACTGGAAATTTCCGGCGATGCGTTTGTGGTTCTGCCCGATGGTCCGCCACCACATGGCTCCGAAAAGCAGGCTCGTGACCATGGCGATCAGCCCTGCGATGATCACGGAGATACGCGTGTATTCCTGCAATCCTTTGGTGGCGCTCCGGGTGTCGACCTCCTGCACGATCCACAGATCGAGTTCCGGGAGTTTCACGCCGAGGGAAAAGACGGGGATCTGGCCGCCAAGACTGTTGCGCTGGGCGAAACCCAGTTGCTGATTCGAATCCAGCTCCGGCGGCGCGGCTATGGACGCGATGCCTCCGGGGCTCCAGGGCACGATTTCCTGAAAGCCGGACTCGGTCGTCTGCATGATCCGGGTCCGTTCTCCGCTGCTTGATTGCGGGGTGTTGGAGAGCAGCCCGGTGATTGTCGTGCCTGCGCTCTTGGTCAGCATGGCCACTGCCACGGCCTTCTTCTCCCCGTTTTCGGCCGCCGTGGAGAAGATCGGCACGCACATGTCGATGACCAGCCCGTTGCCCGTCTGCCGCAGGGGGGAGAAGTGGGGCAGGGGATAGGCGAAGGTTTTTTTGATCAGCGCCGTCTGGCTCGGGGTCAGCGGATTTATGTGCACGTCGGAGCCGATGTAGGACTGGCCGCTGCGATGCACGATGCGGCCGGACATGAAGCCCGCGAAGATCGTGAAATCCGAGAAGGTCTGGTGCATGAGGGGGAACTGGTCGGTCAGCTGGGCCATCTGGTCGTAGGATTCCCCTTCGGGGATGATGCCGGTGATGAGAAAGCTCGGGTCCGCGTCGATGAGGTCCATGTCCGTGGCGTAAAGCCTGAACAGGTCCGACGAGATGAGCTTGTCCGTCTGTTCGACAAGGCCGAGGAGCCAGGCCGAGATGACATCCGCGCGGCTGTTGGCCAGCAGTTCGAGCCGGTCACTGACCTGTTCCCGCAGCTCCGCCTGTTTGGTCCGGACGCTCCAGCCCACCCAGGTCAAGAGGGCCACGATGATCAGGGAGATTATCGCGATGCCCATGACCAGTTCGGACCTGTTCTTGCCCATGGCGGGCAAGGCTGCTTTGCTTGATGCTGTCATATTCCCTTCTCCATTAAGGTTAGTTCGCTACAGGGATGTGTGACCACCGGTGCTCCTCGTTCAGGGAGTATTGGGGGATGTAGTGTCTGTATTTGAGGTCCGTGAAAATCGCGTCGGAAATGTTGTTCAGGATCAGGGCCTCGCCGTGCAGAAACACCGCAAGCACGGCATGCGGGATGTTCCGGATGCGGTCCTTGAGCACCACGATGCGCAGATCTTCCTTGGAAAAGCCGAGCTCGCGCAGGGCAAAGTACTTGATGATGGCGTAATCTTCGCAGTCTCCGGAAATCTTCAGGAATTCCTGGGGGGTGGCCCACCAGTCCGAGGCTCCGTAGGCGTCCTGGTCCAGGCGGTAGGGCCATTTGTTGAAAAAGGAATTGACCATCTTCAGTTGCTCCATGCCCTGAACCTCTTTTGCCTGCCGCATGATGCGCTTCCAGCTGGTCGCGCCGGGCGGACAGGTCTGGGCCGACGCGCAGGTATTCAGCGTCCGGATCTGTCCTTTGACCTTGGACAGGATCCGTGTCCATTTGGGCAGGGCCTTGAAGTCGCCGCGAAAGGCCTTGCTCCGGAAAAGCTGGTCCGGCCCCTTGGCGCCAGGCGTCCGCACCTGTTCCCCGGCTGGTTCGGACGGCTCCTCCCGGCGCCAGACCGGCCGGGCATCGTTTCGGGGAGGACTCGTCTGCGCGGGGCGGGCCTGCGCGCCTCGCCTCCACACGGGTTGGACCTCGGCCTGCGCCTCGTCCGGCGGTTCGCTCGTTTTCCCCGGTTCGGCGGGGACAGGCTCCTGATCCGCTGCCCGGGCTTGGTTCCCGGCCTCCGCGCGGGGTGGCGCGGTCGCGTTTTCGGTTGCGGCCAGGGCGTCGGATGCCCGCGCATCGGCTGTCCGGGTATCGGAGGTTTGGGGCGTTTCCGGGCCTTGCGTCGGCGGAGATCCCATGGCCGCGAATTCGGCTGGAAGGCTCAGCGTCGTCAGCAACGCAAGGATGATGGAAGCGGCCCATTTCAATCGGTCATCGCTCCCTCAAGGCGTTCTCCTTGGCCTTGAGAATGGGTTTGAGCAGATAGTCGAGCACGCTCTTCTTGCCGGTCAGGATGTCCACGCTGGCGGTCATGCCGGGGATGATGGGCAGCTTTTCGCCGCGATAGACGATGGCCGAGGCCTGGGTGCGCAGCTTGACCTTGTAGAAGCTCTCGCCCTTCTGGTCTTCGATGGTGTCGCCGCTGATCTGCTCCACGGAACCTTCGAGGCCTCCGTAGATGGAGAAATCGTAGGCCGTGATCTTGATCATGGCCTTTTGGCCCGGATGCAGGAACGCGATGTCGGCGGGCTTGATGTTGGCTTCGATGAGCAGGGTGTCGTCCAGGGGGATGATTTCAAGGATCGGTTCGCCCGGTTTGACCACCCCGCCCACGGTGTTCAGGATGACCTGCTTGACCGTCCCGCGCACGGGGCTGCGCACGTCGGTGCGCGTGACCCGGTCCTGGCCTGCGGACAATGCGTGCATCTTGGAGTTGAGTTCCACCTGGTGCTGGTTCATCTCCTGCAGGGCCGTGGCCTTGAATTCCGCCATGCGCTGGGCCTGGCGGTCCTTGATTTCCTGGGCCGCCTGCTGCGTGCGCGGGATGGCCACGCTCAGGCTTTGCAAGTCGCCGCGCAGGGAACTGACCGTGCGCTCCAGGGAGAGGTATTCGACCCTGGGATACACGTTCTTTTCCATGAGCGGTTTGGCGATGTTCATCTGCTCCTGGGCCAGCTTCAGATCCTGGGCCGCCTGGTTGCGGCGGATGCTCATCTCCCTGGCTTCCTGCAGGCGCTGGGTGTGCTGGCTGCGCAGGACGTTCATCTCCTGGCTCAGCTGGTCCATGCGGGCCCGGTAGATGGCCATCTGGTCGTTGACGGCCTTGGGGGCCTTGGCCTGCAATTCCTCCGGAAACACGGGCTCCGTGCCGGAGGATTCGGCCTTGAGGCGGGCTATGGCCGCCTGATGCTCCAGGGCCTGGCTGGCAGTGTCCTTCAAGGTGCTCTGGGCCAGTTCGTTGCTGATGCGGACCAGGATGTCGCCTTTTTCCACGATCTGGTTCTCCCGCACCAGGGTTTCCTCCAGGATGCCGCCTTCGAGGTTCTGGATGACCTGCACGCGCTGGGAGGGGATGACCTGGCCCATGCCGCGCGTGACCTCGTCCAGGATGGCGAAATGGGTCCAGACCAGAAGCGAGCCCAGCAGCAGGCAGATGGTCAAGGACAGTACGTAGGCCCAGCGGTGCCCGCGGCGGTACATGGCCGCATCGACCACGCTCATGTATTCGAGATCGGATTCGCAGTAGACTGGATTACGCATTTTTGGCTCCGGCGCCGCGTTTTTGCAGTTCGGCCAGCACTTCGTTTCGCGGACCGTCGGCGATGATCGCCCCTCCTTCCAGGGCGATGACCCGCGTGGCCAGTGACAACAGGCTGGGCCTGTGGGTGATCAGGATCAGGGTCTTGCCTTTGAGAGCGGCGGAGAGGCGCAGCTTGAGCACGGTCTCCACGCCCACGTCCATGGAGCTGCTGGGCTCGTCCAGGATGACGATGTCCGGGTCCAGGAGCAGGGTGCGGGCGATGGTGATGGCCTGACGCTGCCCCCCGGACAGGGACAGCCCACGCTCGCCGACCTGGAGGTTGAAGCCGGCGGGGTTGTTCTTCACGAAATCGGTGACCCCGGCGATGGTGGCGGCGCGCAGCAGTGCCTGGTCGCTGACGTGGGGCGCGCCGAGGGTGATGTTCTCGCGCACCGTGCCGTGGAACAGGAAATTGTCCTGGGCCATGTAGCCGATCTTGGAGCGCAGTTCGGCCGGATCGAGCTGACGGATGTCCAGCCCCCCGATTTTCACCGCCCCTTTCTGGGGCTCGTAGAGCCCGTTGACCAGTTTGCCCAGGGTGGTCTTGCCCGAGCCCATCTTGCCGATGATGGCCACGCGTTCGCCCTGGGCGATGTGCAGGGTGATGTGGGACAGGGCGTTGGTCAGGGCGCCGGGATATTTGAAGCTGACGTCCTCGAAGGTGATGGTCGAGCGCAGCTCCCGGTGCTCCGGATGCTGCACGTCCTCGGGGCGTTCACTGGGGATCTTCATGAGCAGATCCAGGTTCTTGAGGGCCATGCGGCTTTGCTGCAGGCGGGTCAGCATGGCCGCCACCGCGCCCAGCGGGCTCATGGCCCGACCGACGAGGATGGAACAGGCGATGAGCCCGCCCATGGTCATCTCGCCCTGGGCGATGCGGTACACGCCCCAGATGATGACGCCGCAGTAGACGATCTGGGACGAGAACTGGGTGAAGCTCAAGGAGAACGTGGACAGCGACTTGGAGCGGATGGCCGACTTGGCGCCCATGCCGACGATGTTTTCCCAGCGCCCGAGCATGGAGCCTTCGGCCCGGCTGGTCTTGATGGTTTCAAGTCCGCTCACCGTTTCGACCAGCAGGGCGTTTTTTTGGGTCGATTCCTTGTAGCCGCCCTCGATGGCCCGCTTCAGGGGCCCTTGCAGGATGATGCCGACCAGGATGACAATGGGCGCGACCACGGCCGGCACAATGGCCACGGGGCCGCCGATGTAGAAGATGATGACGATGAAGAGAATCAGAAACGGCAGGTCGACCAGGGCCAGCAGGGTGGTGGAGCTGAAAAATTCGCGCAGGGAGTCGAACTCGCGCACGTTGTTGACCAGGGCGCCCGTGGATTCGGGCTTGTGGTCGAGACGGATGGACAGGATGTGGCTCATGAGCTTGCTGGCCACCAGGATGTCTGAGTTGCGTCCGGCCACGTCCACGAAATAGCCGCGCAGGTTTCTGAGCGCGAAGTCGAAGAAGAAGGCGATGCCCACGCCCAGGGCCAGGACCCACAGGGTCTCCATGGCGTTGTTGGGCACGACCCGGTCGTACACGTTCATGGTGAACAGCGGCGAGGCGATGGCCAGCAGGTTGATGAAGACCGTGGCCAGGATCACATGGCGGTAAATGGGCAGGAAATGAAAGATGGTGCCCCAGAACCATTCCTTGGTGTTGAAGATCTTGAGCCCGTCGGTCCTTCTGTCCAGGGTGGCCTTGGGGCGGGCGAAGACCGCGTGCCCGGAATAGGTTTCGCTCAGCTTTTCGACCGGGGTGTCGAAGGGCGCGTCCGGGTTTTCGGGCATGATGATGCGGGCCTGGCCTTCTTTCAGGCTGACCAGCACGCAGGCCGAACCGTCCTGCATGAGCAGGACGCAGGGCATGTTGAGCGGGGATATCTTGTCGATGGCCGGCTTGTGCGAGATCTGGGCGTCGATGCCTTCGCGCCGGGCGGAGCGGATCACCGCGTAGGGGGTCATTCCTTCCTGGGTGCGAGGCAGGCCCGCTTCCAGGGCCGTGGCGCTGACGGGCCTGCCGAGCAGACGGGACACGACGGACAGGCACCCCACCAGGGGCGGGGTGAAGTAGACCTGCGAGGGGTTGATCTGGGCGGTGATCGTCGGCCGTGGCTTGGCGGCTGGCTGGGGAGCGGGTACGGGAATGGCGACCTTGGGATCATTCATGCGTGCTTGGCCTCAATGATATTGATATGATGCCGGAAACTAAGTCGGGCCCCGTCATCTTGCAAGGGAAAATCGGGTTTTTTCTCTCACCCGAAAGTATGAGTGTTATGCCCTCCTGCGAGTATCTTATTGGCGACGTATGACAAATGTCATACAGAATTCAAGGTGTTAGTTAATAGTTATGGGTATCGATAAAATCATGCCTTTTGAATTTTTTTCATACTTGACCCTTGTGCTCGGTATTCGCATTAATAAGTACACAATGGCAATAAATCTCAGTGTAAATATGTATCAGTCCTGCAGTGAGCTCTTAGAGGCAAATGGTGTTCCGGCTGTATCTTGTGAAACTAAAAAAATAACGAAGGTTCAGTGATGACTTGCAAACAAACTAACGTCCCCGGAGTATTTGAAATTACAGCATGTGAAACCAGGTGGAGGTTATTATGGCTGCTACAACACAAGAATCCAGGCAGACGCTCAGTGCCCCCGAGGCCGGGCAGTCCGTAGTCGTCACTGCGGTTGCGGGACAAGACATCGTTCTCGACTCCGCCTTTGATCAGGCCGAGCCGAAAGTGTATGACAACAATGTTGTCTTCGAGTTTGCAGATGGCGGGCAGGTGGTCATCGAGTTCAGCGACCTCCCTGATGGTCAGGCCCCGAACATCATTTTGGCAGACGGCACGGTCCTCAATGTACAGGAATTTCTAGCCCCCCTGGGTGAGGGAGATATGGAGCCCGCAGCGGGCCCTGAAGGCGGCGCCACCGGAAGCGGCGGCGTCGGCGAGTACAGGGACGACGCGGGCAATCTTATTGATGGCGTGGACAAGCTGGGCGGCTTGGATCCGCGTGATTTCACGGCGGTGAGCGTGGAGGCGTTGGATGCTGATCCGTTGCTGGAAGAGGAAGAGCCGGGAGTGCCGATTTTGAACAGCCCTCCGGTGATTTCCGCCTCTGACGGGATCGTCAATGAAGCCGGACTTGAAAATGGAACAACCGAGGAAACAGACGCTGAATTCCTGCCGGGAAGCTTCACGATCTCAGACCCGGACGGATTAAGCGATATCACCTCCCTTTCAATCAACGGCGTTCCGATCCCGATCGGCGGTTTGATCGGCAGCGTGGTCCCCACAAGCCTCGGCGTCCTGACCGTCACGGGCTTTGACGCTGGGACAGGCGTGGTTTCGTATTCGTATCAGCTCGCTGCGCCGCAGGATCACTCCGGCGGAGGCGTCAGCGACTCCTTTCTCGTGACAGTGACCGATGCTTCCGGCGCAAGCGCAAGCGCGACGATCACGATCAGCGTGCTCGACGATGAGCCGTCAGCTTCCATCGTCATCAATGCGGAGGCCCGCGTTGTCCTGGATGAGTCCATTGGCCAGGAAGGGACAGATCCCAATGCCGCATCAGACGATGTCGTGACCCCGAATCCCTTTAGCGCCGCCTTTGGCACGCCCATTGGCTTGGTCGCCGGTGTGCCTGTCGTGAGTAGTGATTTAAGCAAATTCGGTGCTGACACCCTGGGCGCAACCAAGGTCGTGACACTGGATATCGAGGGCGGGGAAGGCGTTGACTCAGGTCTGAAGACGACAGCCGGCGAAACGATAAATCTGTGGCTCGAAAATGATGGCACGGTGACGGGCCGAGTTGGTGGTGAGACCGGAACGGTGGTTTTTGCCGTAATGATCAACGATGATGGGGACATGAACGTGGCCCAGTATGGGTCTTTGCTCCACGATAATACTGAGAGCTTCGACGAGAGTGTGAGCCTTGCAGGGAAATTGAATGCGGTGGTGACGGTGACTGATGGCGACGGTGACGTTGCTACGGCCCAGGTTTCGATTGGGGCTTTGATTGAGTTTCAGGATGACGGGCCGCCGTTGACGGTGGCGGCGGAAGTGTCGGAAACGGAAGCTGGCCAGCTTGCGGTGAATCTTGACGAGACTGTGGGTACGGATCGCGGCGCGGACGCCGACGGAAACGCTGACGATGCAAGTCCTGCCCTTGCACAGGTGACGAGCAGCGTGAGCGGCGGCCTGACGAGCCTGTTTGCCGCCCTCGGCGGCGACTACGGAACCGACGGGGCCGGCACGACCAAGGGCTCTTTGAGCTTCGTGGGCTTTCCGTCCACAGGGGGGCTGGAGACAACCCTGTCCTCGACTACCGGCGGAACGATCACGCTGTTCCTTGAGAGCGGCGCGATTGTCGGGCGTGACGCCAATGGCGGCGACCCGGTGCTGGCCGTCGAGATCGTGGAATCCCCCGCGGATTCCGGACTTTATCAGCTGCGGACCACGCTTTACGAGGCGCTGGATCACGGCGATGACGGCAACAAGTTCGACTCCGCTCTTGACCTGCTCCTTGCGGACGAAGGCGCCATCAAGCTGCAGTACGAGGTGACCCGCACCGACGCCGACGGCGACAGCGTGACCGAAGGCGCGGCGGTGAACCTGATAGACGATGCCACCTCCTTCTTCAGCTTTGACGACGACGGCCCGACCCTGACGGTGGAGGCCGAGGTTTCGGAGCAGGAAGGGGCGCAGCTTGCGATGAACCTTGATGAGACCGTGGGTAATGACCGCGGGGCGGATGCCGACGGCAATACCGACGACGGTCCTGGCCTGGCCCAGGTAACCACCAGCGTGAGCGGAGGCCTGACGAGCCTGTTTGCCGCCCTCGGCGGCGACTACGGAACCGACGGAGCCGGCACGACCACGGGCTCTTTGAGCTTCGTGGGCTTTCCGTCCACAGGGGGGCTGGAGACAATCCTGTCCTCGACTACCGGCGGAACGATCACGCTGTTCCTTGAGAGCGACGCGATTGTCGGGCGTGACGCCAATGGCGGCGACCCGGTGCTGACCATCGAGATCGTGGAATCCCCCGCGGATTCCGGGCTTTATCAGCTGCGGACCACGCTTTACGAGGCGCTGGATCACGGCGATGACGGCAATGAGTTCGACTCCGCTCTTGACCTGCTCCTTGCGGACGAAGGCGCCATCAAGCTGCAGTACGAGGTGACCCGCACCGACGCCGACGGCGACAGCGTGACCGAAAGCGCGACGGTGAACCTGATCGACGATGCCACCTCCTTCTTCAGCTTTGACGATGACGGTCCGAGCATGGTTGTGGGTGCGATCGCCGAAAGCGGACTGACGCTGACAACGGACGACGCACAAACCGTTGGTGCTGATTTCGATACGGACAGCGTTAATTTTGCCGTGGCCATACAGTCTGCGGTGACTCCGCTTTACGGTTCGGATGGCTCCGGCGGGACCGTGATCAACGGTTTCGAATTGGCCATCAGTGGCGGTGGCGAATTGGATTCCGGGCTGAACAGCAACGGACTTGATATCATCTTGTCGAAGGACGGTGATGACGTAGTAGGACGAACCACTGCGGGCGAAGTCTTTCGGATCTCAGTGGATTCGACCGGAACAGTGGTCTTGAAGCAGTCGGCCGAAGTCGACCATATCGAAGGTACGCCCAGTGACGATCTGATCAGCCTGGCGGACTCCAAGGTTTTCCTTGAAGCCACGGCGACCGTCACCGATGGAGACAACGACGTGGCGACCAGGACGCTCAGCGTGGATCTGGGCGGAAATATCCGCTTTGTCGACGATGTCCCGAGCGCTGAAAACGACTCCGTTTCCGCAGCTGAAAACTGGACCGGGGCCAAGACCTACAACCTGCTGCTTATCGTCGACAGGTCGGGCAGTATCAGCCAGACCGAGATGCAGGCCGCCGTGGTGGCCATGAACAGCCTCCTCGACAAGTATGCCGAAGTGGCCCTGGGCGGCGAGGCCGGAGTCCAGGTCCAGGTGGTCACGTTCGCGGTGGATGGAACATTGGTGCATGGTTCGCCTGTTTCAATCGCGGAAGCCAAGGCATATCTGGACATCCTCGACAATAGCGGCGGCAGCGGCAACACCAACTACGACGCGGCGGTGGCGGCCGCGACTCCCGCCATAAACGGCTGGCCAGCGGCAACAGCAGATCATGACAACGTGGTCTACTTCATCTCCGATGGAGCTCCCACAGTCGGCAACGGCACTGTCGGTCTGACCAATGCGGAAGAAGCCGCCTGGGAAGCAACGCTGGAGAGCCGTGGAGCAACATCCTGGGCTATCGGCGTCGGCACCAGCAACGCCGTTGACGATGACCTGGCCGATGTGGCCTACCCGGATGGAAACGTCCTGTTGGCCAGCAACTTCAACGACTCGCTGCTCGACGCCTTGATCGGCACCGTGCCGGTCCCGACAACAGTCAGCGGCAACGTCTTGGACAACGACGCTTCGGGCGCGGACGGCTGGAATGCCCCGGCGCTGGTCTCGGCCAGTTTCGGCGCAGACACCCATGTCTTCTCTTCGCCCACTGATTCCCACACCTTTGACCTGGGGCTTGTCGGCTCGGTGCTCCTCAAGGGTGATGGAAGCTACATCTTCACGCCCGCCGAGGACGTGCAGGGCGACATCTTCGCCGACCTTCTCTACACGGTTCGCGATGGTGACGGCGACGAGACTGGGGCAACCTTGCGGCTGACCACCACGGATCTGAGCGAAGTCACGGCGGTCGGCGACACGGTCACCGTCATCCCCAGCATTCCCTGGGATGGCAATAGCGCCTTTACGGATAACGGCTCCGGAGTGCAGGACGTCTATGACATCCAGTCAGTGCCTTTCGATGTTGATGCCGGAGACTCGATCTATCTGACTCTTGAAGTGTCCGAGTTCATCAATCCTCCAAATTCGGGAGGCCAGGGTACGGACAGGATAAAGGTCGATATCATCGACGAGTTCAACATCGTCCGGGCGACAGTGGTTCTTGAGTACGAGAATAATGCCTGGACCGCGACGGGTGCCGGAGTGATAGGCTCCTCGTCGATTTCCGGCGGCATCGCGACTCTGGATATCGTAATCGACGGCGTGCCTGCCGGTGCCAATTTGAGGGTGGCCATAGATGTCAACAACAGGACTCCCGGCAATGAAAAGCTGACGGTACAGGCCACCACGCTTGTGGTTGGCGAAGGTGCCGAGTCCTCCTTCTGGCCGAGCGTCGGCACGGCTGCCATGGCTCTGCCCATAACTGGGGATCTCTTCGCCAACGACGCCCTCGGCGCTGAAGGCGCAAGCATCATGGCCGTGGCAGTGGGCGGCCTGGTCTTCACCGACGACAACAGCGACGGTCTCATCGTTGCCACCGGCTCCTATGGGGTGGTTACGGTCAACACCCTGACCGGCGCTTTCGAGTACGCGCCCAATACGACGGGGTCGGTGCCGGAGCTCGGAAATTCCGACGTGTTCACCTACACGGTGGAGCAGGCTGACGGCGACTCGTCCACGGCCGATCTGACCATCAACTTCGCGGGCGCCGTCGGAGAGACCGGCACCGGAAACTCCGAGACACTGGTGCTGTCCGTGGACACAGGCGGGTCCATGAGCGGCCTTGGCGGTAACGACCATCTGATCGGCGGCGAGGGTGACGACAGCCTCTATGGTGGAGATGGCTCCGACGTTCTTGAAGGCGGCCTGGGTAACGATTACCTCGGTGGCGGCGCGGGCAGCGACTTCCTGTCCGGTGGCGAAGGCAATGACACTCTTGTGGGCGGCGCGGGTGATGACGTCATGACCGGCGGCGCCGGGCAGGATGTCTTCCGGTACATGGCCGGCGATCTGGCAAACGTCATTGACGGCGACACCATCACCGACTTCGAGTTGGGGGCCGGCGGAGACAGCCTCGATCTGCAGGCCTTGCTCACCGGCGCGACTGCGGGCACCCTCGATCAGTATCTCGACTTCACGGTGACCAATATCGCCGGAGGCGAGGCCACGGTCGAGATCAACGTGGATCCCGCCGGAACGGGCAACCATGCCACCACTCTGGCGACCATCACGGTCACCGGCGTGGGGGTAGGGGATACCGCCGACAGCATCATAGATACGATGATAAATCACAACATAGACATCTAAACCGCATCGGGGGAAAGGGACTTCCCTTTCCCCCGCTTTTTAAGGACGATGCGCTCACCCCTGTCGGCGACGGCGGGGCATGTCACCATAAGAATAAAGGATGGATGCGATCATGAAACCGAACCAGCCAACCCAGGTCACAAGGGAAGATTTTCTCTCCGAGAAAGGTCGGCTCCTGGAAGATGGAAGTGATTCGAATTCGTTGCGAGTCGTGGAGTTCGCGGGTCATTTCGTGCCCGACGATGGCCTGCTCATCAGTCCACCCACAGGTGGAGAGCTGGCCGTGTGGCCCGATGGAAGCTATGCGTTTACCTCGTCTCCTGCCAAAGACCCAGGGGTTGCAACCCACTACAGCTACGTGGTCGAGACCGCCGACGGGTCGTCATTCATAGGCTCTTTTTCCCTGGGTGAAGAAACGGGAGTGTCCCAGGCCATGCAGGATTTCCAGGCATGGTCCCTGCCTGAACTGATGGATGCCGATGTTGCGGTCGCGGAACTCATGGCCGATGTCTGGCTTGAAACCATGGAGGGCACCCTGCACGATGCGCCCGGCTTGGCCCATTCTGCCGAACATCTGGATTCGGCGACCTTGGATAGCGAATTTGACGACGGTCTGGCCCAGCTTATTCTTGACTCGTTCAATTCGTGAAGCGTCCTCCGGGTCAGAGCATTCATGCTAGGCCGGACTCCACCACCTGACGCCGGCAAAACCTCCGTATTGCCTGCCGGTCACTTTCGCGCCGCGCAGCCCCACTCTCCGCGGATAGCCGTTATTCCTCTTTCAGCGCTGTGAATATGCATGGCAAAATGGTCGTGAGACGGCTTTATGGCTCTTTTCATGGTCATCCTGCCAAGAGTTGACCGGCGCGCTCCCTCAGTTTTTCGAGGCGATGGACATCTCTTTCTTGGGCCTTCCGGGCCAGAAAATACACACGCGGCCCTTCTGGGCTATCCGGCGCGTTGCCTTGAAGCGCCGCAAGGCTACCAGCCACTCAATTCGCGAAGATCATCTCCTCTCAGTGCCCGTCCGCCGTCCCTGCTCAGACGACAAAATTGTCCGTGATCATGCGTAAGTATGAGGCGCAAGGCATGGGCGCGTGAAGCATAGGTATTCCTATGTATAGGTTTGATTTGTTTAATCCACAGAGATAATTAGTTAAATCTGTTAATAGATGCCAATTTAAGATTCATACTTCGAATAAAACCTTTCATACTTGACCCCAAGCCTCCATCCCCTCATAAAAAACGTCAAAGAATTTAAGATGGTTGTAATCGGGCATTGAGCCCAAATGTTACATAACCCCCCAGGTGGAGGATTTCATGGCTGAAATTCAGAATTCCAAACAGAACGTACAGGCCCCCCAGGCTGGACAGACCGTGATCGTGAACGCGATCCCGGGCCAGGATATCGTGCTCGAAGCCGCTTTTGATCAGGCCGAAGTGAAGATGGATGGCGGCAATGTGGTTTTTGAATTCGCCAACGGCGGCCAGGTTGTCCTCGACTTCACGGATCTGGGCCAAGCCCAGGCTCCCAACATGGTCATGCCTGACGGCACGGTCCTGGACATGCAGGAATTTCTCGCTTCCCTGGGTGAAGGCGACATTGAGCCCGCGGCCGGACCGGAAGGCGGCGCTGACGGTAGTGGAGGCGTGGGTGAATACCGGGATGACGCGGGTGATTTGCTTGGCGGCGTGAATAAATTGAATGGGTTGGAAGACGATCCGTTCCCGGCGTTTACCTTGGCGAGCATTGACGCAGTTGACGACAATCCGTTGCCCACGGCGGGTGTTGTGAGTGGCGCGGCGGACGAGGATGGGCTTCGTCTTTCCGAAGGAGCGCATTTTGACGGTAATGACGATGAGGCGGGCGGCGATAATCCTGCCCGATTTTCTTATCTGGACGGGACGTTGACGTATGATTTTGGGGGAGACGGCCCCGCAGCCACCAACCCCTTTGTTTGGAGCCTTGTCGGGCTGCCTGTTGTTTTTTCCGAGGGTAACCAGCTGGTTTATGAGGTGGTGGACGGCGGTCTGACGCTGAACGCTTACTACATGACTGAGGGCGATCCTTACTACTCGCCTCAGGGCGAGGGCGACTACGAGTATGCGAGGGTGGGAGAAGGCCCTGAGCGGATAGACGTTTTCAGCCTGAAGCTGACGGATCTGGATAATGGCACCTTTCGCTTCGAACTCTACCAGCCCCTGGATCACTCCGACACCACCACGGAAGACGACATCAATTATGGCTTCACGTTCACTGTTACCGACGGCTCCGGTGATTCCGTCGTTGGCGGGCTGAATCTTGCCATTGATGACGATTCCCCCGTGGTCACCGCCGATGGAAGCGTACTGCCCTCGATGGTTTTGGATGAGTCCTCTTTTGGATCGGGGATTGTGGATGCCCCTCAGGAAAGCGCGAATTTTAACATCGCCAGCACAATCAGCCTTGATGGACATTTCACGTTGGGGAGCAATCCGGATGTTGCTAATTCCGAGAGCACGCCGTTTGTTTCCATTAACGCTGTCGGCAACAATAACTACGATTATTATTCATTTACAGTTACTCAGCCCAATACAACGGTTACTTTTGATATAGATTATGCAGGTAACCAAGGTAGCCATTTTGATTCTACTCTCCGGCTGTATGATTCGAATGGTCAATATATTCTAAATTCATATCAGGATGATGCAAATACTTCTTTAGGAGGAGGCGGCAGCACTTCGGGGCTTGATTCCTATCTGGTGTGGACGTTTGCCAACCCTGGGGTTTACCATGTGCAAGTCGGATCGTATTATTATGGGCCAATTCAAGGGAATGGCTCCTACCAGCTTCAGATATCCCTTCCTAACGCCATCATGGGCAGCGATGCCGGCGACGGCATCCGCACCCTGACCACGGATTTTTCCGGCTATTTCGATTTCGACTTTGGCGCGGACGGTCCTGAATCTGAGGGCGAGGGCGTCAATTATGCGTTGTCCCTGGGCGGCGAAAGCATCGAGTCCGGTATTTTCGCCTTGGGCGAAGACGGCCAGCCCGGTGAACAGATCATGCTCAGTTTGGATGAGACCGGAGCCATCGTCGGCACGACCGAAGGCTCTTCCCCGTACTTCAGCATCAGCGTCGATGCGGAGACCGGAAAAGTCACTTTCGTGCAGTATCAGAATGTCTTTCATTCCGATGCCACAAATCATGACGACGCCGTTTCGATCCATCTGCTGGAAGGCAGTATCCTGCTGACCGCAACCGCGACGGACGGTGACGGGGACACCGCTTCGGCCTCCCTGGATCTGAGTTCCGGAATTTTCGGCATCGAAGATGACGGCCCCTCGGTCATCGGCGGACCGATGACCGAAACCATCGATGAAGCAAACATCAATACCGATTACTCCGTAGGGACGGAGCCCGGCGCTGGCCCGGCCCTGGTTTCCGGCACGTTGGCCGGTCTTGTGGATTTTGGAACGGATGGACAGGGACACTTTGCTTTTACCACGGATGCCGCGGCACAACTCGACGTTCTGGGGCTGGCTTCCAAGCAGTCTTTTTTTGGCCTGAAGTCCGTTGCTTTGGAGTATTCCGTCACACAGGACGGAGATTTCGCTGTGCTTACCGCAACCGAACCGGATATCAACCCTTGGTCCGGAGACACCAGCAATCCCGTTTTCGAACTGCGCCTTAACACGGTGACCGGACAGTACGAATTTCGTCTGTATGACGAATTGGTTCATGCCGGAGAACAGGAAAGCGTTGTCGGCATCGATTTCGGTTCCATGATCAAAGCCGTTGATGCGGATGGCGACTCGGTTGTTCTTGAAGGGGTTTTCACCATCAATATTCAGGACGACGAACCCATCGCAAACGATGATTTTCGTTCCATCAACGAAGACACGTATGGTTTGATCGTAGGGAATGTGACGTCAAACGATGTCAACGGTGCCGACGAAAGTCTGGACTTCAAGACCTGGGACAGTCCTGACGCTCAATACGGAACATTCAGAGGCTATTCGAACGGAACCTATTCATACAATCTGGACAACGCATTGGCGCAGCAGTTGGATGATGGTGAGAGCTGGACGGAAACCTTCGACTACAGCATTCGGGACACCGATGGCGATATCTCCACCGCGACCCTGACCATCACCATCGAAGGCAAAAACGATCGTCCGACCATCTCCGTCAAGACGGGCAACCGTTGGAATGCCAATGATCACGTTGACGAAGCTGCCATGCCCAGCGGATCCGACCCGGACTCCAATGCCGAGTATGCCTACGGCACGTTCAAGGTGGCCGACCCTGATGGGTTGGAAGACATAAAGAGCGTGACCATCAATGGCGAGACATTCCTGATCGACGAGCTGGTGGGTCAGGAAGTGAAAGGCGACAGTGGAACCCTGACGATCACCAGTTACAACGACGCGACCGGCGTGGCCGGATACGAGTATGTGTTGGAGGAAGCCACTACCGATGTTCCCCACAAGTTCGAGGTCGACAAGTTCACGTTGACGACTTCCGATGGCGATCTGGCCTCCACGCCGGCCGTCATCAATATCGTGATCGACGACGACCAGCCAATTGCGCGTAATGACACGGATACGGTGGATGTTGTCGAGTCGGAAAACACTCACCCAACCATGGCCACAGGCAACGTCATCACCGGAGCGGATACCGATGCTGATGACCTTGGCGCGGACACACCGGGTGCCGACCAGCCGGCTCAGGTAACCAGAATCGGTTTTGACGCAGATGAAAATGGTTCATACCAAGGCAGTTCTGAAATCGCGACCGTCGGTTCGTCAGGTGCGTCCATTGACGGCAAGTACGGAACGCTTTTTATTAAGCAGGACGGTAGCTACGAATATACGGTCGACCCGCAGAAATTGCCCGGAGCCACACTCCTGGATCCAAGCAGTGAAGACTGGAGCGTCGAAACGAAAGCTTTTCAGTTGGATCAGTCCTTCTTCGACGCCAACGGCAAGTATTCAAGCACTGGTACAGGCGGTGTCACCAATGGCGGCAACTTTCCTGCCAATGGAGTGGATAGCGCTAAGGACAATACGCTCTCCGTTCCGTCTCAGCTCAACTACGCAGGAAGCTTGAGTGAAGCCTTGGCCTTTGAATTTGGTGGGCCGGTATCAGCTGCGACAGTCACTGTGTCCAATTTGTTCCAGAATGAGAACGGTGGAGAAGCTGCACGCTGGCATGCCTTCGATGCCGACGGTAATCGGATTGCAACCGGCATCATAAGCCAAAATGCAGCCGGGGAACCTTATGCGAATTCGACATCGGTGACCTGGGACGGCAATAACATCGGCACGTTCACAGTGTCTGGTATTGGAACTTTCGAGACGTTGGTCGTCGAGGCCGTGCCTTACAGCAACGACGGCTCCGCGCAAAACGATGATTCCGATTTTTTTGCCACAGTTGTTTCCTACGAAGCTTTGCCCGAAGGCGGCACTGTATACCAGGAAGTCTTCAAATACGAGCTCACGGACGCGGATGGGGACCATTCCTACGCGACTTTGACCATCAACGGTGTCGAGCCCAATCCTGAAGGGACTTTTGTCAACCAGGCACCCGTGGCAGAAGATAATCATTATTCCCTGAAGGATTCATCCATCGCAGGCAATATCATCACCGACGATAACGACGGCGATGGCGCGGCCAGCGGCCGTGATTGGGATGCGGATACACCGGTGACCAATCTTTCGGTGCATTCGGTCTCGTGGACCGCAGGTGGCGAGCCGCACACGCTGGAGCTGGACGGAGCGCAGCAGATCGTCAACTTGCAGCACGGCACTCTGACCATCAACCCAGACGGTAGCTACACATATGCGCTCAACGAGGGAGCCAACGGCGAAACCGACAGCTTCACGTATACGCTTGAGGATGTGCATGGCGCAGTCAGCGGTTCCGCAGAAGTGACTTTTACCATGCCGGACAGCGTTCCCGTGGCTTATGATAATTATGCGGTAGCAGAGGAAGGAAGCGTATCTTCTGTTAATCTTGTGGTTGTGCTGGATACGTCTGGGAGCATGTTTCAAGGACAAGGCAGCATGGTCGGTACTAGCACACGCTTGGCCTTAGCCCAAGACGCGCTAGACAATCTGTATGAAACTTACGGGGACAATCTGAACAGTGTCATGTTCGTGACGTTTGACACTGTAGCGACAGTTTGGACCGCAACAAGCGATGGCTCTGGTGGATGGACTTTTTCGGGTACTTCCGTTGCGGTGGATGGGCTTGATAGTAATGGTGCGGAACAGCTCGCAGAGGGTTCATTCTGGATGTCCGCCGATGCTGCTGCTGCTGCTTTGACTTCTCCGACCGTCAACTCAACGAATGGCGGTCAGACAGATTATGAAAATGCATTGGGCGCGGTGGTCGGCGGTCTCGACGGTACGAGTTCTCCCGGCGGTTTGCCTACCTATGTCTACTTTCTTTCGGATGGAAATCCTACTCAAGGGGAGATTAATGCGACGGAGCGGGGGCATTGGGTTGATTTTATCAATCAATTGCCTCTTAACATCCAGGAAGTTTACGCGATCGGCATCGGTAATAATGTTGGAACTAATGCATTAGGAACGGTTGCGTCTAGTACAGGGAATGTGATTACAGTTGTCGATGCAACGGCATTGCCAGCAGTGCTGGAAAGTACGGTCGAAGTTCAACATGGTAATGTCATTGCGGATGCCGGAGTTGATGGTACTGATGCTCCTGGCCTTGATGGCTGGGGAGATCCTGTATTGGTTTCGGCCACGTACGGCACGGAAACAGTTATATTTAGCGATACTGTAACCGAACACGAATTCGTGACCACGGCAGGCACGGTAATGATCAGAAGTGACGGCTCTTACGACTTCACGCCGCTCGCTGACGTTAAGGACGATGTCTCCGATATGATCAAATATACGGTTCAGGATGGAGATGGTTCCACTGCGAGTGCCTTCCTGCATGTGACGACCACGGATGCCAGCGAGGTCGATGCTGTGGATGATATTATGTCTGCCCGCCCCAGTGCCTCTGTGGGAGTAGATCCGCTGGACTTTATTGTTGAAGTGCCGGGTTCCATGGAAAACATCCAGTTGGCAATTCCTCAAGTTGTCGCGGACCCCAACGAACCTAATATTCTGGAGATTATCTTTGGGGATATGAGCTCGACAACATCCTATTCTCAAGCGTTTTCGACGGATGCCGCAACGGTGGTGTCTGCTGACATCCATGTCAAAGGCTTTCAGGGACGGGATTCCGGTTCAGTCTATCTGCAAAAGCAAGACGGTAATGGAAATTGGGTTACCATTGATTCGAGTAAGGTTGTTCTGGTTAGCTCTGATAATGATGTCCCATTCGCAATTACATCGCCTGGAATGTATCGTTTCGCGGTATATGGCGATGATGATTCTTCAAAGGGGGACTTGATAATTACGCTCAGGGATATCAAGGGGACCGTATATGAATATACTCCTCCTCGCCTGGAAACAGTTACGAAGAGTTACACAGACGTTGATTGGGCTGCCGCGGCTTTGGTAAGCGGCAGCGTGATCACCAATGATTCCCTGGGTTCCGAGGGAGCCATGGTGGTCGAAGTGGACGGAACTTCTGTCTTCTCCGGGGGAACGGTTATAAATGGGGAATACGGCGATCTGACCATTCATCCCGATGGCAGCTATTCTTATGCTCCAAATTATGCCCCCGACGATGTAGATCATTTAGGTGGTCCGCTGACGGACAGTTTCACCTATACGCTGGAACAGCCTGACGGTGATTACGATACAGCGCAGCTGACCTTCGACGTGACGCCTCAGTTGCCTGATGGAGCCATCGTCGCGAATTCCGACTCGCATGTGGCTACTGGTACTGACGGAACGGATTATATTTTCGGCACCAGTGGAAACGATACCTTGGAGGGTTCCGGCGGGGACGATTACATCAATGGCGGTGCTGGTAACGACCATATCCTTGGCGGTGCCGGAAACGATCATATTGTAGGGGCCGACGGCAATGACACCTTGGTCGGTGGTGCCGGAGACGATCTTATGACCGGCGGTGCCGGGAGCGACGTGTTCAAATATGTCGACGGAGACTTGGCAGGCGTCGTCCATGGCGACACCATCACCGACTTCGAGCTTGGGGCAGACGGGGACACTCTCGACTTGAGCGCTCTGCTGAACGGCGCAACCGACACGAACCTTGCCAACTTCCTGGATTTCGAGGTTTCAAATATTGATTCTGTAACAGGCACCGCGACGGTGGCGGTTCAAGTCAGTCAGAACGGGGATGGTAACTTCACTTCGCTGGCCACCATTGAAGTCAGCGGTGCAACCGGCATGGATGACAATGCGATTGAGACGATGCTGAAGGCTCAAATCGACATATAGCGTTTGCGGGGAGGAGGAATAATACCTCTTCCCCCTCCTTTTTGATTCCCCAATGAAATGGGCAGGAGTGCTTTAATCATGTTTACCTCCAGCACATGCGCATTGCTTGTTACCTTGTGAACCTGCTGAAATTGCCTACGTAAATGCGAAGAGAGCGGCCATGACAATTTTATACCCCAACCCACTCGAATCTCAACACGCCCAAACCGGTCATTTCTGGCCCGAGACGGAATCTTCGGATTTTTTGCGGGTGGTTGAATTCGCGGGTTTTCAGGTTCCTGAGGACGGACTAGTTCTGGCTCCTCCTTTTGGGGGCGAACTGACTGTCTGGCCTGACGGGCAGTACTCCTTTGTCTGGCCTGTGTCCGAGAACGGTGGGCAGGCCATGGTCGCCACGCATTACAGTTATGTTGTCGAAACCTTGGACGGCACAACCTCCGTCGGCACCTTCGCCCTTGGTGAACAGGCCCAGGAAGAGACCATGCCCGACTTCCAGTCCTGGTCACTGGACGACATTCTCGCTCTGGATGATGTCGTCGGATTGGCCGTGGATGCTCCCGGTTCCGTGGCGGAGCTTTCCGGTTTCGAGGCACAGGGCGCGCCTGAAGCCGATCTGGATTTGAGCGTAGGCGCGGGAAATTTGACCTTCGACATTCTCGAACATGCGATCAAAACATCATGGGAATCATAGGATTGTCCTACGATTTTGGTAAGACGCTAGTTTTCTTTAAAAAAGCGAGTGCAAAACTTCCTGGTCCCGTTTACAAGCACGCATGTGGTAGTTACATGAGAACAACGCGAGAAGTTGACTTACCCACTAGCAAGGAGAGGATATTTATGAATGCGAAAAAAACGAGTCTTGCTCTTGTTCTGTCGGTGATGCTTTCGGCCGGTGTGGCTCTGGCCGAAGATGGCATCACCGTTCAGAAAAGCGTTATCGACACCCTGCGCTACGCCCCGCGTTTGGAAATGATCAAGCACAACCGCGAAGCCGTGGGGCACGACCTGGATAAGTCCAAGGGCCGCTGGTACCCCAAACTCGACATCCGTGGCGGATACGGGACGGATTCATACGATCAGGAAAACAATCCCGATGACAGTGATTGGAATTCACGTTCGGAGATTTCCGCCACTCTGAGCCAGCGCCTCTATGACGGCGGCGAAGGATTCAGCCAGATCCGACTGGATGAGCGGCGGGCGGCATCCCTGGATCACCGGGTCTTCGACAACGCCGAGTCCCTGGCTTTGGACGCGGTCATCGCCAATCTGGAAGTTTTCCGCCAGCGCGAACTTCTTTTCCTGGCCGAGGAGAATGCCAAGGCCCACCGCGACATCCTGGCCTCCCTGAAGGAGCGCGAGGAAGCCGGAGCGGGCAGCGTGGCCGACGTGAAGCAGACCCAGGCCCGTCTGTCCATGGCCCAGGCCTCCATCGAGAAAACCCGCTCGGCCCTTCAGGCGGCCCTGAACGAATACCAGCGTCTGACCGGCGTGCTGCCCGGCAAGATCGCCATGACCCCCTATCCCCAGGATCTTCTTCCCGCGTCCCTGGAGGACATGACCACCCAGGCCATCGCGGGCAATCCCAAGATCAGCGCCGCAGGCGAGGACGTGAACGCCGAAGCGGAGCGCGTGAACATCGCCAAGGCCAACTATCATCCGTACGTCTACCTGGAGCTGTCCTCCACGTATTCCGACGGCGTCGAGAACCAGGAATACTGGGAGCGCACCGACGCGGCCATGGTCCGTTTCAACTGGAACCTGTTCAACGGCGGTTCCGACCTGGCCGGCCACAAGGCCACCAAGGCCCGCAAGCGCCAGGCCGAAGCCGACAAGTACGACCTGACCCTGGCCGTCGAGAACGAGACCAAGACCACCTGGTCGCAGTATCAGTCCTCGCTGAACGAGGTGAAGGAATACACGGAAGCCGTGCAGTTCAACCGCGACACCAAGGAAATCTACCTGGAACAGTTCGGCGTGGCGCAGCGCAGCCTGCTCGATGTGCTCGATTCCGAGAACGAGGTGTTCCAGTCTTCCAGCCAGCTGGTCACCTCCAGCGTGAACGAGCAGATCGCGGCCTACAAGCTCATGGCCCTGTCCGGCAAGCTGATAAACGCGCTGGGCGTCGACCCTGCCCTGTACAAGGACCCGGCCGTCTACACCCAGGAATAGCCGCGAAGGGCGCATCGCCCGATTTCGACCCAGCACCCCTTGTCGGAGCGATCCGGCAAGGGGCTTTTTTTGGCATCTGAAATTTCATGGACAGTCCGCTTCGCCCGCGTTAGTACCTTCAGGTTGGCGGCTGGAAATGGCTGTGACCGCCGTGGCTGGGATGATTGCGTTGCGGAATGCGTATTTTCAAGGAGCAGAAATGTTTGCAGATTTTGGAAAGAGATTGGTCCTTGGCCTTGTGGCCGCCGCCTGCGTGGTAGGCGTGCACGCCGCCATGGTCTTTTCTTCGGTGGGATGATGTCGCCGGCTTGAGGCCACGCCGCCGGAAAGGATACCTCGCGTTGCAAGAACGCCCCTGATGACCCTGCGCTCCCGCGCGGGGTCTTTGTTTTGACAAGGGAGGCGTGCGGATGCGTTGCCCGCACGGGGCCTGAAAAAAGACCGGAGCGGCAGAGCGATGCTCTGCCGCTCCGGAAGGGAGGAGGGTCATCAAGGGAAAACTTTTCTAAAGGGCCATGCCGACCTGATAGATGGTCACGGATACCCCGTAGGCCAGGACCGTGTTGAAGCCCACGGAGAAGGCGGCCCATTTCCATCCGATCTCGCGTCCGATGACGGCCACGGTCACGAAGCACGGGGCGTAGAGCAGCACGAAGGCGATGAGGCTGACCGCCACCCACATGTTCCAGGCCGGGTCGGAGCGCAGTTTTTCGGACAGGCCGGTGCTTTCCTCCGGGTCCACTTCGCCCAGGGAATAGGCGGTTCCCAGGCTCGAAACGATGACTTCCTTGGCCGCGAATCCGCCCAGAAGGGCGATGTTGGTGCGCCAGTCGAAGCCCGCGGGCCCCGACACGGGTTCCAATGCCGTGCCGACCATTCCGGCCAGGGAGGTGCGCAGGGCCTCCTGGGCCTCGGCGTTGTCGATCCCGGCCAGGGCTTCTTCCAGGGCCTGTTCGCTGTCCCAGCTCATGGCCTGGGCGGCGGCCCGCTCATCGGCGAACCTGGCGGTCTGCTCCTCGGATGGACCGGGGAAGGTCATGGCCGCCCAGAGCAGGATGGAGATGGCCAGAATCACGGTGCCGGCCTTCTTGATGTATTGCCAGACCCGCTCCCAGGTGTGCAGGCACATGCCTTTCAGGGTGGGCATGCGGTAGGGCGGCAGCTCCATGACAAAGGGGGTGGCCTCGCCCTTGATCACGGTGGAACGCAGGAGACGGGCCGCAAGCAGGGCCATGATCCAGCCGCCGAGGGTGATCCAGAACAGGGCGCTGGCTCCGGAGCCCGGAAAGAAGGCCGCGGCCAGGAGCAGGAAAACGGGGACCTTGGCGCCGCAGCTCAAGAAAGGCGCGGTCAGGACAGTCGCGATTTTCTCCTTGGGGCTGCGCAGGGTGCGCGCCGCCATTACTCCGGGCACGGCGCAGCCGCCGGGGATGCCGCCGGAAATGATGAAGGGCATGACCGAGCAGCCGTGCAGGCCGAAGACGCGGAAGACGCGGTCGAGCATGTAGGCCATTCGCGCCATGTAGCCCGAATCCTCCAGGAAGGAGAGAAAGAAGAACATGATCATGATCAGCGGCGTGAAGCCGAGCACCCCGCCCACGCCGTCGATGACGCCGGAGACGATGAGCGAGCTGAGCAGGCCTTCCGGCAGGATGGCCGTGGCCGTTTCGTTCAGCCAGCCGAAAAAGGATTCCACCCAGCCCATGGGCACCTCGCCCAGGGTGAAGGTCATCTCGAACATCAGATAAATGATGGCGAACATGAACAGGGGGCCGGCCAGGCGGTTGGTCAGCACGGCGTCGAGCTTGTCCGTGATGTCGAACCGGGCCTGGGTGGAGGGCCGGGTCATGACCCCGTCCTTGAGCAGGCCGGCGATGAACCCGTAACGGTAATCGGCGATGAGGCATTCGGGTTCCGTGTTCAGCGTTTCGCGGCAATGCCGGGCCAGGGTTTCGGTCATCTCCTGCAGGCGCGAGTGCACCTCGGGCATGGACTGGCCCAGGGCCAGGACTTCGGCGTCGCTTTCCAGATATTTGAGTCCCAGCCAGCGGGAAGGGTAGCGGCCATTGAGGAAATTGGAGGATTCGATCAGGGCCTGCATGGCGTCCAGGGTCTGGTCCAGGTCGTGACCATAGGAGATGCGCAGCTCGGTGTGCGGGGGGCGTTCAAGCATGGCCTTGCGCGCTTCCTGGAGCAGGGTTTCGCGGCCTTCGCCGGTGCGCGCCACCATCTCAAGGATCGGCACGCCCAAAAGCGTCGAGAGACGCCCTGTGTCGATGGTCACGCCCTTGCGCCGGACTTCGTCCATCATGTTCAGGGCCACGATGACCGGCGTGCCGAGTTCCAGGATTTGCAGCACCAGATAGAGGGAGCGCTCCAGATTGGTGGCGTCCAGCACGGTGACCACCGCGTCGGGATTCTTTTCGATCAGGAAATTTCGCGCCACCAGTTCGTCCTGGGTGTAGGCGGTGAGGGAATAGGTGCCGGGCAGGTCGACCACGGTGATGTCGAGCTCTTCGAGCCGCAGGCGGCCTTCACGCTTTTCCACGGTGATGCCGGGATAGTTGCCCACGTGCTGGCGCGCGCCGGTCAGGTTGTTGAACAGGGTGGTCTTGCCGGAATTGGGGTTGCCCATCAGGGCCATGGTGGCGTTCATTGACAATTTTCTCCGCTTTCGTTCACGTTGACCATGATCAGGTCGGCTTCATTGTTGCGCAGGGTCAGGGTGAAGTCCCGCAGCCTGAGGGCCACCGGGTCCTTGAGCGGGGCTCGGCCCATGATGGTCACCCGGGTGCCGGGGACGAGCCCCATGTCGCGGATGCGCCGTCCCAGTTCGCCGGTGGCGCTGACGGAATCGATGGTGCCGGATTGATTGGCGTGCATGGATCTGAGGGTGATGGGGTGCTGCATGGAGGCTCCAAATTAGTTGTGTCTAATTATGTTGTTAAAAAAATCCTCTGGACAGAGGACTGTCGATACGAGCGAAGGCCACGGTCAGTCTTTTTTTGGGCAACAGCCCCGCACGGGCTTCGGTTCGAGTGTGTTCGAACAACCGGAACAGCCGCAGCACGGGCTGTCCTTCTTCAGATGGCGGCGCAGGAGATAGATGGCCGCGACGGCGATTACGCCTAGGGTGATGAGCAGGTCAAAGTTCATGTCGTCTCCGAGGAATGTTTGTCGTGGTGAATTTATTATGCGGGCGGGTGGGCGAAAGTCAACAAGAAAGTTAGGCGTTGTGAATTTTTTTTGGACGGATCAGAGAAGAAGGAAGAGGGGCGCTGTAGGGGCAAAAAATTTTTTGCCCATCCAACCAGCCAAGCACGGTCATGATGGGCGCGGCGTGTAGGGGCGAAAAATTTTTCGCCCCTACGGAAATTCGCGGATTATCGGCAATTGGAGCGAATGACGACCGACGGGTTTACGGTTTGATGTACGCGCAGCCCTGCTGTTGCAGTTTGATCAGGGCCACCACGCCAGCCGCTACGGTTTCGCATCCGGGGCAGATGTCCTCTTCGGGGATGTCGAAGGCGCGCAGGGCGTTCCGGCAAAGGAAGACAGTCACTTCGGACCGGATCAGGTTCGTGATGCGGGTCAGGAATTCCTCCTCTTTGGTGTTGCGGAAAAATTTGACCGCCGGCCCGTTGACCAGCAGATTGATGCGTGCGTCCGGCTGGGCGGCGCGCAGGTTTTCCATGTTGGTCAGGGCGATGCGCAGAACCTTTTCTTCATCCAGGTCCAGGTGGAAGACGACCTTCATCGAGTTCTCCTCAGTTGAGGGTTTGCATGTTCAAAAGGACCGCGCGGGTTTGACGGCGGCGCGCGGAGTGCAATTTTTCAGGTTGTCCGCATGGGTCGTGACGTACATGGGACGGGCGTCCTTTGGCAGAGGCCCGGGGGCGCCCTCGCGCAGGCCGGTCAGGTAGTCGATGGCGCTGTCCAGGACCTCCTTGCCGCCGGAGGGGCCGTGGGAAGTGATGACCGTGCGTACCTCCGCATGGTCGCGCCAGCGTTCCAGGCTTTGAATCCACGCGCCCAGATCGCAACCGGGCGGCACGCACGGGCAGGGCAGCTCCACGGCGTCACCGGCCAGCAGGAGGCCCATGCCGGGAATGAAAGCCACAATGGAGTCCGGCGTGTGCCCGGGCAGGGAGTGCAGGCTGACGACGAGTCCGCCCAGATCGAGGTCGAGGCGGCTCTCGAAGGTGATGTCCGGCGCGACGAGCTTCACCTCGTTCCACGTGTCCGCATCTTCGGCCTGAAGTTCGGTCAGGGTTTGCCGGGCTTCTGTCTGGAAGCGTCGCGCGCACTCCCGGTGGCCTATGACCAGCGGATCGAGAAACGCCGCCGTGCCCTGGATATGGTCCCAGTCGGCGTGGCTGTAGACGACGAGGCATTGCCGGCCTGCGCAGGCCTCGGCGAATCGGGCCATGTCGCGGGGATGCGTCAGGGTGTCCCAGACCAGCGAGAATTTGCGTCCGTGAATCAGGACGCCGCGAACGGAAAACTCTCCGGCGTCGACCTCGTGAATGATGCTGGCGTGGCGCATGCCGTTCATTTACGATGTTTTTACCGGGCAGGGAAGGGGCGGGACGGGCATAAAAAGGAGATAATCATGAGCGAGGAACACGCGGCCTGGGAAGGCTTGTTGGCCGATATCGGGGGGCTGGGGGGACTCACCGTTGCCTATTCGGGCGGGATCGACAGCCGTTTTCTGGTCCATGCGGCCATTCATGCCGGAGTTCGGGTCGAGCTGGTCCATGCGAGCGGCCCCCACGTCGCCCCGGAGGAAACCCGTTTCGCGCTGGACTGGGCCGCGTCGCTGGGGCTGGCCGTAAAGGTGTTGCGCTTCGATCCGCTGTCCTTGCCCGAGGTCGCGGCGGGCGGACTGGAACGATGCTACGCCTGCAAGCGCCGCCTTTTCGAGCAGATCATGGACATGGCCTGCGGACGGGTTTGCGATGGCTCCAACGCATCCGACGCGGCGCAGCATCGGCCAGGCCTGCGTGCCTTGCGGGAGCTGGGCGTGCATTCCCCGCTGGCCGGGGTCGGCCTGACCAAGGACATGATCCGCGCCCTGGCCAGGCGGACCGGACTGGCCAGGCCGAAACAGCAGGCCCGGGCCTGCCTGCTCACGCGCCTGCCCTATGGCCGGACGCCTGATCCGATGCTGCTCGCGCGTTTGGCGGAAGGAGAGCGGATAGTGGAGGAATCGCTCGCCATGGCGGGGCATGACGAATTTCCATTCCGACTGCGTCTTTGTGACACGGGATGCCATGAACTGCATCTTGGCCGGGAAGTCGATTCACCGCTGTTGCTGCTTGGACTGAACGAGATGCTTCAAACGGCAGGTTTTTCCAGCATCCTTGTGCGGGTCGTTCCGGAATTGAGTGGATATTTCGACAGATGCGGCACCGATCCGAAAAGATAATCCCTTCTTGCAGGGCGATGTGCCGCGGTGCTACAGAGCCATCGAGACGATTGATCAGATCCTTTGCGTGCGCGTCATGGTGGCGCCGCGCGGTGATCCATGCTTGGAATGATCAATCGTCTCTTTTTTTTTCAGAGCCAGCGGGACCGTTTGAAGATCAGGAATATGCCCGCGCCGGCCAGCACGACTCCCAGGCAGAAGGCGGCAAAACCCCAGGGGCTTTCGGAGCCGGGAATGCCGCCCACGTTGATGCCGAACAATCCCGTCAAGAATCCCAGCGGAAGAAAAATCACCGTGACCACCGAGAGCATGAACATGCGCCGGTTCAGCTGCTCGGAAGCGTGGTTGACGAACTCCTCGTGGGCGAGGGCCGCCCGCTCGCGGACGGCGTCGAGGTTTTCGATGTGCCGGATGAGTTCATCGGCGGTTTCGCGAATGCGGAAATGGTCGTCGGGAATCATCCACGGCACCCGTTCAGCGGACAGCCGCGACAGCGCCTCGCGCTGCGGCGCGAGATAGCGGCGCAGCGCGATGGCCTGCCGGCGCAGATCCCCCAAGGCTTCACGGGCCTTGGCTCCGTGGTGCGCGACGATCTGTTCCTCCACTTCCGCCATCCGATCTTCCAACTCCTCTATGACAGCCCCGATGTTGTCGGTCATGAGCTTGAGCAGCATGGCCAGGAATTCTCCGCTGCTGCGCGGTCCTTCACCCGCTTCCAGCATGGATTGAATCTCTTTGACGGATCTGAGCCGACGTTTGCGGGTGGAGATGATCCGGTTTTCCTCGATCCAAAGCCGGATGGAGACCATGTCTTCTGGTTCCGCGCCGGGATTCAGGTTCACTCCGCGCAAGGTCAGCAGCAGCCCTGTTCCATGATGCAGGACGCGCGGCCGGGTCGCCTCGTCCAGCAGTGATTCCGCCACCGGTTTGCCCAGCAGGTCCGAGCGCAAAAGCCAGTCCCGGGCTTGCGCGTCGGAGTAGTTGAGGTGGAGCCAGAACAGGCCCGCCTCCCGCGGCATGTCCTGGCCGGCCAGCCACGGCAGCGGCCGGCCGCGTCCGTGGCCGTCGAGATTCCAGAGGGCGTTTGGAGTAGGTGAGTCTTGGATGGTCATTTCATGTGGTCCGCTTTCATTTCGCATGGCGTGGGGCCGGAAGCGTCGGCGCTCAGCTCCAGGGAGATTTGCAGGCCACGGGGACGCAGTCGGTGCGGACCCAGCGGTCGCGTCCCTCCTGTTTGGCCTGATACAGGCCGTGGTCCGCCGCCTGGAGCAGGTCCGCGGGCATGCACCCCGGAATCGGGACCACGGAGCTGACGCCCAGACTGACCGTGACCACGCTGTGCACCGGAGAGTCCGCGTGTTCGATTGCCAGGTCGGCCACGGTGCGGCGCATGCTCTCGGCCACGATCTGCGCCCCGTCCAGGCTGGTCCCGGGCAGGATGGCCGCGAATTCCTCGCCGCCGTAGCGCGCGACCATGTCGGCGGGCCGCCGGATCATTTCTGCCAGGGCGGCGGCCACGCGGCGCAGGCAGCTGTCCCCGGCAAGATGGCCGTAGCGGTCGTTGAAGCGCTTGAAATGGTCCACGTCCAGAATGATGAGCGAAAGGGGTGTTTTTTCGCGGGCCATGCGGTTCCATTCAAGGGTAAGCATCTCGTCGAACTGGCGGCGGTTGGGGATGCCGGTCAGGCCGTCCAGGGACGAGATCAGCTGCAACTGCCGATTTTTCTCCTCCAGTTCGGCCTGCAGGAGGTGCAGTTCGGCAATCCTGGCGTCAAGCTCCCGCGTCTTGGATTGCAGGGCCTGACGCTGGCGGTGGATTTCGAGGAATATGCGCACCTTGCAAAAGAGCATCTGCGGATCCAGGGGCTTGAACAGGTAGTCCACCGCTCCGGAGTCGTATCCGCGAAAAATATGGTGGTGCTCCGTGTGGCTGGCGGTGACGAAGATGATGGGTATGTGCCGGGTGCGTTTGTTGCCGCGCATCAGCTCCGCCGTTTCGAATCCGTCCATGTCCGGCATTTGCACGTCGAGAAGGACCAGCGCGAAATCGTGGTCGAGCAGGCTGGCCAGCGCTTCCTGACCGGAGCCCGCGCGCACGATGTTGAGTTCCGGGCTCTCCAGCAGGTGCTCCAGGGTCAGCAGGTTTTCCGGTCGGTCGTCGACGATGAGGATGTCAATGGGTTTTGTCATGGCTTTGTCCAATCAGGTTGTTCAGAAAGGGGGCAATGTCATGCAATTGAAACACATGGTCCACGCAGGTGGACTCCAGGGCTGCCTCGGGCATGGTTGGGGCCTGGGCCGACTCCGGGGACTGCACCACGGCCAGCCCGCCGCGCCGCTTGATGCGCGCCAGCCCCCGCGCGCCGTCCTGATTGGCGCCGGTCAGGATCACGCCGACCAGGGCGGCGCCAAAGGCGTCGGAGGCGCTCTCGAACAGCACGTCCACCGATGGCCGCGAAAAATTGACTTTGGGGTCCACGCTCAGGCTGAGACTGCCGTCCGCCTCCACCAGCAGATGATAGTCGGGCGGGGCCACGTACACGACTCCCGGCCGCAGCGGTTCCTTGTCCTCGGCCTCCTTGACCGTCAATGCGCTGATCTCGTCCAGTCGCGCGGGCAGGTACGAATCCGCCAGCGGCGACATGTGCTGCACGATGATCACCGGCGCCGCCAGGTCCGGGCGCAGACCCGGAACCAGGATCTTGAGGGCTTCGAGCCCGCCGGAGGATACCCCCACGACCACGGCCTTGAATTCCGAATTCATGCGTCCCTGCGCTTGCGGTAGATTCTTTCCTTTTCGCGCACGACTTCGAATTTGTCGGCGTGGGCGGAAAATTTGAGGCTCTCCTTGCTGCCCAGACACAAGAAACCGCCCGGACAGAGACTGTCCACGAAAAGTCCGACCACCCGGTTCTGCAATTCGCGGTCGAAGTAGATCAGGACATTGCGGCAAACGATCAGGTGCATCTCGCCGAAAACGCCGTCCGTGACCAGATTGTGCTCGGAAAAAAATATCCGCTCCTTCAGGAACGGCCGCAGCAGGGCGTGTTTGTCGTCGGCCGTGTAGTAGTCGGCAAAGGAGTTTTCCCCGCCCGCCTGCTGGTACTTGGCCGTGTAGTCCTTGAGCTGGGCCAGGGGAAAGGCGGCTTCCCTGGCCTGTTCCAGGATGGCGCGGTTGAAATCCGTGGCGTAGATATGCCCCCGCTCCCGCATTCCCGCCTCGTGCAGCAGAATGGCCATGGAATAGACCTCCTGCCCGGCGGAACAGCCCGCATGCCAGATGCGAAACGAGGGATAGGTTTCGAGCCTGGGCAGAATCTCGTGCCGCAGCGCCTTGTAGAACGGCGGATCGCGAAACATTTCCGAGACGTTGATGGACAGGTCCCGCAGGAAGATCGCGAACATGGCTTCGTCGTGCAGGACCGCGTGCTGCAGCTGCGAGATGGAGGCCAGCCCCGACAGGCTCAGACGATGCTCGATCCGGCGTTTGAGGTGGGCCATGGAGTAGTTGCGGAAATCGTAACCGTACTTGAGATGGACGGCTTCCAGCAACAGGCGCAGCTCGATGCGCTCGGTCTCGGGATTGACGTTCATTTCCGGTACAACCACACGCGCAGG
Organism: Desulfomicrobium sp.; assembly: GCA_050252955.1. Lineage (GTDB taxonomy): Bacteria > Desulfobacterota > Desulfovibrionia > Desulfovibrionales > Desulfomicrobiaceae > Desulfomicrobium. Next base: position 224,971 of record JBFWJY010000001.1, on the reverse strand, counting down.
AGCGAGAGCAGCTTGTCCATGTCCACTGGCTTGGACAGGTAGTCGTTGGCCCCGGCGTCGATGCAGGCGCTCTTGTCGCCCTTCATGGCCTTGGCGGTCAGGGCGATGATGGGCAGTTCCTTGTGGGTTGGGTTCTTGCGGATTTCGCGCATGGCTTCGTACCCGTCCATGACCGGCATCATGATGTCCATGAGCACCAGGTCGATCTGGGGGTTTTCGCGCATCCGGGTCAGGCTTTCGCTGCCGTCCCGGGCCACAACGACCTGCATGCCTTTTTCTTCAAGGACGCTGGTCAGGGCGAAGATGTTGCGCATGTCGTCGTCGACCACGAGCACGGTGCGTCCACCGAGCACGGACTCCCGGTCCGCATCCGTTTGCAGCATGCGCTGTTTTTCCTGCGGCAGATTGGCCTGGGCCCGGTGCAGATACAGCGTGGTCTCCTCCAGCAGACGCTCCGGCGAGCGCACGCCCTTGACGATGATGCTCTCGGCGTATTGCGTGAGCTTGCGTTCCTCCTCGTCGTTCAAATCCCTGCCGGTGTACACGACCACGGGCAGGGTGGACGGAGCCGGGCCGGAGCGCAGCGTGCGCAGCACGTCGAAGCCGGACATGTCGGAGAGGCCCAGATCCAGGATCATGCAGTCGAAGTTCTGGGTCGAGAGCAGCTCCAGGGCTTCGCCGCCGGAGGCGGCGGTCACCGTTTCCACGTCGCCGTTGCCGATCAGGGCGCGGATGGATTCGCGCTGCAACGGGTCGTCGTCGACCACGAGCAGGCGGCGCATGGGCTTGCTGACAAAGGCGTCGATCTTGGCGAACAGGTTGTCCAGCGCCTCGACCTCGACGGGCTTGGTCAGAAACGCCAGCGCCCCCAGGCGCATGGCTTCGAGGCTGCGGTCTTCGGCGGAGATGAAGGAGAGCGGGATGTGCCTGGTGCGCGGATCGTCCTTCAGACGTTCCATGACGGTCCATCCGTTCAAGCCCGGCAGGCCGTTGTCGAGGATGATGGCGCTGGGCGCGTGGAAGTCGGCGAAATGCAGGCCGGTCTCTCCGTCCGCCGCCAGCAGGACCTTGAAGCCCGCGTCTCTGGCCTGGTCGCGCAGGATGCGGGCGAAGGTCTGGTCGTCCTCGATGATGAGGATCGATTTGTCGCCGGGTTTGAGGTTCTGGCGGTCGTCTTGCAGATAGGGCGCCGGGGCTTCCGGCTCCTGAGGCTTGGGCTGGGGCTGCGACGTTTCCGGCGCGGCCTCGGGCGCGGGACTCGCGGCCAAAAGGTCGCGCAGCGCCGAATCCCCGTCGTGGCGCAGAGGCAGGACCAGGGTGAAGGTGGAGCCCTGCCCTTCGCGGCTGCGCAGGCGGATTTCCCCGCCCAGAAGCTTGGTCAGCTCTCTGGAGATGGACAGGCCCAGGCCCGTGCCGCCGTATTTGCGGCTGGTGCTGCCGTCGGCCTGGCGGAATGCCTCGAAAATGGTTCCCTGCTTGTCCTCGGGGATGCCGATGCCCATGTCGGTGACCGCGATGCAGACCGCCTCCTGGGCCGAGCCGATGCTCTCGGGCAGGTCCATGTCGGACCCGGGGCGGAAAATGGACAGGGTCACGCTGCCGTTATCGGTGAACTTGAAGGCGTTGGAAAGCAGGTTGCGCAGGATCTGCTGCAACCGGTGCGAGTCCGTGAGCATGGTCTCGGGCAGGGCCGGGTCCAGGTCGACCAGAAAGGAGACGCCCTTTTCCACGGCAATGCCCTTGAAGACGCGCTGCAAGTCCGAAACCATGGACGTCAGGGGCATTTCCTCCAGATGCAGTTCGACCTTGCCTGCTTCGACCTTGGACAGGTCGAGAATCTCGTTGATCAGACGCAGCAGGTCCGCGCCGGAAGAGTTGATGGCCGAGGCCGCCTCGGTCTGCCGGGGGGAGAGGTTGCCTTCCTTGTTGTGCGACAGAAGTTGGGACAGGATGAGGATGGAGTTGAGCGGAGTGCGCAGCTCGTGGGACATGTTGGCCAGGAATTCGGATTTGTACCTGCTCGCGCTTTCCAGCTCCTGGGCCTTGAGCTTGAGCTGCTCCTGGGCGCGCAGCAGTTCCTTGTTCTTGCGCCGGATGGCGCTTTTCTGCTCTTCGAGCTCCATGGCCCGCTCACCCAGCTTGTCGTTCACGAAGCGCAGCTCGTTCTGCTGGTCCTGCAAGCGGCGTTCGGATTCCTTGAGGGCGCGGGTCTGCTCGGCCAGCTCCTCGTTGGTGACCTGCAACTCTTCCTGCTGGGCCTGCAATTCGGTCTGGGACTCCTTGAGCATGTTGGTCTGTTCTTCGAGCTCCTCGTTGGCCACGCGCAGCATTTCCTGTTGCTCCTGGGCCTGGCGCAGCAGGTCGGAGATCATGCCCCTGGAGGCGGCCATGTTGAAAAGGACCGCCGTGTTTTTGGCGATGTCGGCGATGAACTCCTTGTGCAGGGAGGAGAATGCGTATTCGCGGCCGATGAGCAACGCGCCCAAAAGCGTCTTGCCCATGAACACGGGCGCGGCCAGGAAGTGCGCGGGAACGGTTTCCCCGGGTCCGAAATGAAACGGCGGCGCGCCGCTGTCGACCCGGGTGAAGGTCAGGATTTCTCCTTCCAGGGCCGCCTGGCCCACCAGCCCCTCGCCCACGGGCAACCGCGAAAACTGGCCCTGCCGGTTGGTGAAGGCGTAGGATGATGTCAGCACCAGCTCGCCCTCCTCGTGCAGGAAGAAGAGCCCGATCTGGCTGTCCAGATGCTTGCACACGAAGGTGATGAATATCCGGGCCAGCTCCTGCGGGCTGTGTTCGCCGCGCATGGCGTCGTCGAGGCCCGTCTTGCCCTGGTTTTGCCAGTCCATGTCGCGCAGGTTGCGGGCCATGCTGTTCAGGGCCTTGGCCAGCATGCCCAGCTCGTCCTTCTGGCGCAGTTCCAGACGGGCCTTCAAGTCTCCGGCGGAGATGGCCTCCGCGAAGTTCACGCCCTGCTCCAGAGGCTGGCTGATGCCCTTGGCCAGGCCGTAGGCGCCCGGCGCGATCATCAGGGCCAGCACCGCGCCGGTGGCGCAGATGACCAGCAGGAAGGTCCAGATGGGGCGCAGGATTTCACCCTTGTTGATTTTCGAGACCAGGATCCAGTTGGTGCCGAGCACGTCCAGGGTGTTGTAGGCCACCAGCACCGTCGTGCCGGCGCTGTCCTCGTAGGTGCCCCCTCCGCCGTCGAAGCCCTTGGCCACGGCGTCATGCCAGTAGGCAGGGGTGCGGGGCAGGGTGTAGCCGATGACGTAGAGCCCGTTGCCCATGGTCTGGATGTCGCTGCGCATCTCGAATTTTTTTTGTCCGTCGAGCCAGCGCAGCAGGTAGGACTCCCCCGATTCGCCCAGGCCCTGCCGGGAGGGCATGATCTGGTTGACGAATTCTCCCGAAACCCGCGCCGCGATGACTCCGGCCACGCGGCCCTGCAGGTCCAGCACCGGGTAGCCGATGAAGGCGGCCTGACGTCCTCCGCTGGGCTCGTAGGCGCTGAAGTCCTCGAAGGCCACGTCCCCGCTGCGCAGCACCTTGGCCCAGAGCGTGGCCAGCGCAGTGTGCCGGAAGCGTCCGCTGGCCAGGCTGGTGCCCAGTTCCTCGCCCTGGCCTGCCGCGTACATGACGGTGCCCCGCGCGCGGTCGATGAGGTAGAGATCCTCGAAACCGTTCACGGCGATGTAGCTCTTGAGCTGCGAGTCATAGCGGCCGTGAATCCTCTGATACTGGCTGGAGTCGGCGGGGTAGGGGCTGTCCGGGTTTTCCTCGCCGAGCAGGTTCAGGTCTTCCACCGCCTGCTGGGTCTGCCGCAGCCCGGCCATGAGCTTGAGTCCGTTTATGCGCTCGGTCAGGGTGGACTGCAATTTGTCGCGCTTGATGGTCTGGATGCTGTCGAGCTGGTCGAAAGCCAGGTCCAGAAGGGCGTTGGAAGCGGAATAGCTGCCGATGAGGGCCACGATGCCCAAAGGGACGATGCCGGTCATGATGAACAAGAACAGGAGCTTGGGCTTCATTCGGATGTTGTCGAAAATCATGGGGGCATCCTGGCGCTGTGAGGGGAGTGCGTCCCGCCGGTCGCGGAAACGGGGCCGTGGCGAAATAATTGACTGCCTTTATATTATTTTTTTTTCGAGGGCAACGCGGAGGCGCGCATTTCTGAAGCTTTTTTGCACGGTTGCGAGCAAAAACGTCCATCGCGGGGTTGCCTTTTGAGGCTGCCGGGCGTAGTGGGTTCAAACGTTTTTCGCGTCCCGGGCATGGTGTCCGGGCGCCATGCAAAGGAGATCACAGTGGATTCTGGCGACAGTTGCGGCCCTAGGCCCTGCTTCCGGTTTTCTCAATTTTTCCGTCGAGCCCCCCGTCCCCATCGCGTCTGATTCAGCCGCCTGACGGAGCCTCGGCGCTACGGCAGGTGGATCATGCTTTCCCACTCTTTTCTTTTTCGCGCGGTTTTTTGCCGCCGTTTTGTCCGCTGCGGACAGCTTTCCCATGCCGCGGGTCGCTGCGCGGACCCCTACTCGTGATTCCGTAATCCGGTTTTGGCCATGTTCCGTGCTCGTCGGCTCCGGAACGCGCATTTTCGCCCTTTTGCATCAACCGAAGGAATCACGACATGATCACAATTCACAAGACCATTGACGGGCTGCTGTCCCCCCAGGAACATCTCGACGCCGATTGCTGGGTCAACCTGGTCAATCCGTCCGAGGAGGAGTTGCAGCGCATCTCCATCCTGATGGGCATTCCCCTCGACCATCTGACCGATCCCCTGGATGTCGACGAACGCGCACGCCTGGAACTGGAGGAGGGCGTGCTCCTGCTCGTGCTGCGCGTGCCTCTGGAGAACGTCTCCGATCCGCGCATTCCGTATCTGACCCAGCCCATCGGCGTGATCATCACCCCCACGGCCGTGGTCACGGTCTGCCGTTCTCCCCGGGATCTGGTCACCGGCATACTGAACGGTCGCACCCGCATCGTGGACACGGCGGACCGGATGCGCTTCGCCATCCATCTCATGCAGCGCACCTCGCTCATCTACCTGCGCTTTCTGAAAGACATCATCCGGCGTTCGGACGTGATCGAGCACCGTCTGCAGCAGTCCATGCGCAACGAGGAGCTGATCGAGCTTCTGGGCATCGAGAAGAGCCTCGTCTATTTCACGACCTCGCTCAAGGCCAACGACATCATCATGGACAAGGTCCTGCGCATGCGCGCCATCCAGCTGACCGAGGATCAGACCGACCTTCTGGAGGACGCCATCACCGAGAACCGGCAGGCCATCGACATGTCCAAGATCCACGGCGACATCCTGTCCGGGACCATGGACGCCTTCGCCTCCATCATTTCCAACAACATGAACATGGTCATGAAGTTTTTGACGGGCTTCACCATCATCCTCATGATTCCCAACATCATCTCCGGCGTGTACGGCATGAATATCGCGACGCCGTTTCAGGGCTCGCCCCATGCCTTCGCCATCGTCTCCGGGATCACCGTCGGCGGCTGTTTGCTGGCCTGGCTGCTGCTGGCCAGGAAGCGTTGGATGTAGCCTTTTCGGAGAAGGAAGATGAAAGGCGGACCGGATGCGGCCCGCCTTTTTTCAGGCCTAGCGGTCGGCCCAGATCAGGCGCAGGCCGAGCAGCATGAGGATGGCGCCGGCGCCCTTGTGCAGCCAGGCCGAGAGGGAAGGCCGCGCGGCCAGGCGGGAGTTGAGCGCCCCCGCGCCCAGCGCGACCAGGCCAAAGCCGAACATGGTCAGCACGACAAAGGTCAGCCCGAGAACCATCATCTGCATGGCCGGATGCCCCTGGGCCGGGCGCACGAACTGCGGAAAGAAGGCCAGAAAAAAAATCGCGACCTTGGGGTTCAGGAGGTTGGCGAAAATGGACTGGCGGAAGATGAGCCGGGCCGTCTTGTCTTCCCCCCGCCCGGAGAGGATGAGGGCCGGGTCCGCCTTCCAGAGCTTGAAGCCGATGTAGATCAGGTAGATGCCGCCCGCGATCTTGACCAGGGTGAAGGCTGTGGCCGAAGAGGCCAGGATGGCCGAGAGCCCGAACACGGCGAACAGGGTGTGCCCGATGTTGCCCAGGCTGAAGCCCATGGCTGCGGCCAGGGCGGCCCTGCGTCCCTGGGCCACGCCCCGGGTCAGTACGTAGATGATGTCCGGCCCCGGGGTGAAGATGAGTAAAAGCGAGGTCAGGCTGAAGATGAGAAGCTGGTCGAGACTGATCATGGTTCCTCCGGAGTTTGTTTTTGCTCGATAATCGATGGTTCCCGGACGGGCAAGATCCTTGGCCGCGCTTTTCGCGCGTGGAAAAAAGCCCCCGTTTGTCCAATTTCGGCAAACGGGGGCTTCTGTTTTCAGATGGCAAACGGGTTATTTGGCGAAGGTGCACTTGGGGTAGGTGCAGGTGTTGCACTGCAGGCACACTCCGCCTTCCCCGATATGGGCCAGATCGCGGCGGGTGATGGGTACGCCGGCCAGCAGGCGGGGCAGGAGCACGTCCAGGCTCGTGGTCTTGAAGAAGAGGGCGCAGGCGGGCACGCCCATGACCTGCACGCCGCCGATGCGGCCGATGAGCGTCATGGCCCCGGGCAGGATCGGTGCGCCGTGCAGGGCGTCGGTCATGCCGGCGTCCTCCAGGCCCTTACGGGTCACGTCGTCGGGGTCCACGGACAGCCCGGCCGTGGTCACGATCAGGTCCGCGCCCAGGTCCAGCAGCTTTTTCACCCCGTCGGCAATGGCCTGACGCTCATCCGGCGTGAACTCCTCGCCCACGATCGTGGAACCCAGAGCTTCCGCCTTGGCGCGGATGATGGGCGCGAAGCGGTCTTCGATCAGTCCCTGGAAGACTTCCGTGCCCGTGACCAGCACTCCGACCCTGGCCCGGCGCAGGGGCGCGATGGACATGAGCGGCTTCTCGCCCAGGGCGGCCATGGCCTGGCTGAAATTTCTGCGCGTCAGGAAAAGGGGGATGGCGCGGGTGCCGCCCACCAGCCGGCCTTCCTCCACCAGGGCGCAGTGCTGGCGCGTGGCGCACATGACGTTCGGGGTCAGGTTGAAGCGTTCCAGGGCTTCAAGATCGACCTGCAACAGGCCGGAGCGGGCCGCGTGGAAGTCGATCTTGCCTTCGCGGGGCTCGGCCGAACAGCTGATGCCGTCTCCGGCCATGCGGGCGGCAAAGCTCACGGCCGCGTCGTTCTCGTGCACGAATTCGCCCTCGGGCAGGCTCTCGTCCTGCACATAGACGCTGTTGCGACCCATCTGCTGCAAGCGGCAGACATCGCCCGCCGTGATGGTCTGTCCGGCCAGAAATTCCGCGCCCTTGCTTTCCCCCGGCTCGATGCGCGTCATGTCGTGCAGGGCCTTGCGGCCCACGGCCTCGGTCACGGGCACGCGCGTGGGCATGCACTCCAGGGCTTCGACCGGGCGGACGTGCTCGTAGGGCGCTTCGCCCTGGCAGCCGCGGCAGATGGCCCCGTCGCTGACGGGATAGGCTTCATGGCAGACCGGGCAGGCCTCGATGCGGGTCATGGGGCTGTGTCCGAGCAGGCGCTTCTGCACCGTGATTTTCTCCAGACGCAGGATGGAGTCTCCGGCGGTCTCGATTTCGCGGAACAGTTTTTCCGTGTCCTGGTCCTTCTTGGGCACGAGCTTCAAGAACCAGCCCTGGATCTCGGGCCAGTTTTTCAGTTTTTCCAGATCCACGCTGACGCGCACGCCTTCTCCGGTGTACTTGTCGAAAAGGGACACGGCGTAGCGGCCGAGGTTTATGATCTTCATCCAGCCGTTGCCGATGCTGCACAGGGTCAGAAGCTGCACGGCGTCGGGCAGGCATTTTTTGCTTTCGACCACAGCCTCGAAAAGGATGTTCGGCGGCAGGGCGGCCTTGGCCATCTCGACCATGTATCCGCCGATCAGGAGGCCCGGGGCCGGGTAGCCGTGAAATTCCGCGGCCTTGTTCTTGAATTCCTGGAAGGTGTAGGCGCCTATGTTCATGCAGTCCTCGTGGAAAAAAGTGGTGTTTGACGGCGAAGAGGTAGCAGCGGGAGGAGTAAAAGAGAAGTTTGTGAAAAAGTTGGAGAGCGCCGCGCGAAAAAAAAGCCGGTCCTAAGACCGGCTTATAATCTGGAGCCCACAAGCAGGATTGAACTGCTGACCTCGTCCTTACCAAGGACGCACTCTACCGACTGAGCTATGTGGGCGTTTCGTGTGGTCGGGATGAGAGGATTTGAACCTCCGGCCCCTTGAACCCCATTCAAGTGCGCTACCAGGCTGCGCTACATCCCGACACGAGAAGACGCTTCTAGGTAGAGCCTTGGGCTTTGTCAAACACTTTTTTGATTTGACCTCAAATTAGTGCCGCAAGTTCCGTGATTGTTCATTTTTCCGATGCCGCTGCGGGCCGGCGTTGAAATTCCGGGCGGGCGGAATCGCCGGCGGCACGCGCCGCGGTTTCCGCCCGCTCACACGGGTTGCCTAGATCTTGAACCTGCCGACCTGCTCGCGCAGGCGTTCCGCCAACCGCGACAGTTCGGTGGCGCTTTCCTGCACGGTCCGGCTGTTTGCCGTCATATCGTCCGAAGCCTCGCGCACCTTCTCGATGTCGGTGCTGATGGAGTGGGTCATGGACGAGCTGGTGGCCACGTTGGCGTTGATCTCGTTGATGCCGGTGGATGCCTGGCCGACGTTTTCGGCGATGTCGCGGGTGGTCACGGACTGCTCCTCCACGGCGGCGGCGATGGTGCCGACGATCTCGTTCATCTCCGCGATGACGCCGGTGATGTCGGAGATGTCCCCCACGGTCTGCGTGGTCACGGACTGGATGCCGGTGATCCGCTCCCGGATGTCTTCAGTGGCCTGGGCGGTCTGCTGCGCGAGTTCCTTGATCTCGTTGGCCACGACGGCGAATCCCCGCCCGGCTTCGCCCGCCCGCGCCGCCTCGATGGTGGCGTTCAAGGCCAGCAGATTGGTCTGGGAGGAGATGGCTGTGATGGTCGCGGTCACGGCGCTGATCTCCTTGGCCGCCGACCCCAGCTGATCGACGCGGTCCGATGCGGCCTGGGCCTTGGATACGGCGCTCGTCGTGGTGTTCTTGGCCCGTTCGGAGTTTTGGGCGATTTCCTGAATGGTGGCGGACATTTCTTCCGCCGCCGAGGCCACGGTGGTCATGTTCATGGACGCCTGCTCCATGGCCGCCGAGACGGAGTCCATGTTGCCGCTGACTTCTCCGGCCGCGTGGCTGACGGTGCCGGCCATGTCCGCCGTCTGGGTCGAGCCCTGGGTCATCTGGGCCGAGATGCTCGAAAGCTCCGTGGACGCCGTGGCCAGGGACTGGGTGGCGGTGGTTATTTCGCCGAGCATGTCCTTGGTGCGGCCGACCATGGTGTTCATGGCCTCGGACAGGTGACCGATGGCGTCTTTGGCCTTGTGGTCGAAGGTGATGGTGTAGTCGCCCTCGGCCACCTTGAGGCTCTTGTCCGCGATGGCGTTCAGGGGACGGGTGATGGCCCGGACCAGGAGGATGGCCACAAGGATGCCGAACAGGATGGCCCCGGCGGCGACCATGACGCTGTGCAGCAAAACCTGCCTGTCGATGCCCAGGACCATCTGGGCCTCATTCAAGCCCACGGCGACGTTCCAATCCCACGGTTCGAAATACCGGGCGTGGGTGATCTTGCGAGCGCCTTCCCACTGGTATTCCAGAAAGCCGCCCTTGTGATCGCGGAAGGCCTCGCCGATGCCTTCGACCTCGAAGATGTTTTTGCCTTCCAGGGTCGGGTGCACGAGCACGTCGCCCTTGGACGTGTAGATGAAGAAATAGCCCGTGCCCGCCGCCTTGGTGACGGTGATCATTTCTTTGAGCTGGGGCGTGAGGATCTTGCGGCCCACGAAAAGCACCGCCACGATCTTGTCTTCGGCGTTGCGCACGGGCTTGTAGGCGGTCACGTACCAGTCGTCGACCACAAAGGCCCTGCCGGTGTAGGTTTCGCCGCTCATGACGGTCTTGTAGACCGGGCTGTCGGAGGGGATGAAGGTGCCGACGGCCCTTTCTGTTTCATTGATGCGGACGTTGGTGGAGACCCGCAGCAGCTTGTCGTCCAGAACCTGGAAGATGGTCGTCACGCCGCCGGTCATGTCCTGGATCTTGTCGACGATGCCCGTGTTGCCGTTCACGACCATGCCGCCGAGCAGCAGGCGGGGGATGGTGACGTCTTCGCCGGTCTTGGTGACCTGATTGGTGATGGTCTGCTCCAGCATGTACGAAGAGTCCAGGTCAAAGGAGCCGTACCTCTCCAGTTCGCCTTCCAGAATGACCAGGTCCCCGGCCAGTTTTTCCAGGAGCAGGGAGTTCTGGGCTTCAAGGGAGTTCATGACCGAGGAGGCCGTGCTTTCGATGGAGTTCCGCCCCAGTTGGAAAAGACCCTTGCGCACGTCGACGGTGGTCACCGCCACGACAAGAACGATGGACAGGACCAGAATGGCCAGGATTCCGGTGAAGAGCTTGGTCGTGAATTTGATGGATTGAATATTCAAAGCGCCCCCCTATGTGGTCTGTACTACGGTTTTTGTAGTACATGGGTAGCTCAAAAATAGGTAATGATCAACGTTACGAATAAGCTATCGTTAAATAATGATGCGCACTCAGCGGCTAAAAGCGCAGGGTCGCGGTGAGCCGGGCCGGATGCAGCAGCAGGTCCAGCGCGGCCTCGATGCCCGGAACCAGGACATGGGCCGCCAAAAGCGCGTCCCTGGCCACCCCCTCGGGTTGCAGCACGGCCATGGACAGCCCCGCCTCCTTGAGCATGAAGGCGTCGTTGCCCCCGTTGCCCATGCAGACGCAGGACTCCGCTCCGAGCGCGCGCACGTACTCGGCCTTGGCCTTTCGTTCATCCCCCGCCGGAAGGATATGTACGGTGTAGTCGGTCTGGCCGAAGGTGGTTCGAACGGTGCCGAAAGTGTCCGCGGTGAGGATGTGGATCAGCAGATCGTGCTTGATTTGGCTCAGGCGGGAAGAAACGCCGGGCTGAATCCGACCGTCGATGGCCAGGGTGCCGTTGTAATCCAGGACCAGATGGTTGAGGGCGCGGTGTCCGAAACCGGGGATGTCGAGTTTTATCATGCGTTGCGCGATCCTTGCCGGAACACGGCCTGTTTAGGGGGCTGAAGCGCCGAGCCTGGGGGCCGTGGCTTCCTTGGAATGATTTTTGTCCTGGTACATGTTTTGGTCGGCGCTTTTGATCAGTTCTTCGAGGCTTTGCGGCGGACGGTGGCGGCTTACGCCCACAGAGGCGGAGATGCGCAGATTCGTGTCCAGGGCGCAGACCCGGCCCACGTCGATGTCGGCCAGGGTCCGGCGCAGGCGGGCCACGAATGCCCTGGACATGTCCTCGTCCGCGCCTGGAAGCAGGATGACGAATTCGTCCCCCCCCAGGCGAACAAAGATGTCGTATCTGCGCACCATGGCCTGGATGGCCCCGGCCACGGAGACCAGAATCGCATCTCCGGCCTCGTGTCCAAGGGTGTCGTTGACCGCCTTGAAGCCGTTCAAGTCGATGAAGAGCAGATGCACCGGAAGTTTTTTACGCGCCGCGAAATCAAGGATGCGCCCGGCATGGCGCTCCAGATAGGCGCGGTTGTTCACGCCCGTCAGTCTGTCGCGAACGGTCAGTTCTTCAAGCTGGGCGTGCTCCAGGGCCGTTATCAGGGTGCAGGCCAGGATGTCGCAGAAATGGCTCAGGAAATCCGTGGCCTTGTCCGGGGCGTAGCGGTTCGGGTCCGGATCGTAGGCCGCCACCACACCGATGATTTTGGAATGCACGTATTTGTGCCCGAGAGCGAAAATGAAGCAGGACCCTGACGGCGGATCCTGGTCCAGTCCGAGAAAGAAGCCCGGATTGTCCATCTTTCCGACTTCGCCCAGAAAAAGGCGCGGCGCGTGGGGAGCGGGGGAAAACTGGCGGATGCGCTCCCGGATCGTCATGGCCGAGGCTTTGCCGACACCTGCTGGGATGCGGTGTTCGAACAGCTCCTGGTCCAGAATGACGTTGAGGGTGTGCAGGTTGCGCAGCCTGCGGATGGCGTCCAGAGTCTGGGGGAGCTCTTCCAGGCGCTTTGTCTGTTGCACCAGGTCCACTGTTCCGCGAAAGGTTTCAAAGGCGTCGAGGATGGCCTTGTAGGCAGTGATCATGGAGTCGAAGCTGGTCTTGGAGGCTCGGAGCCTGCGCCGCAGGCTTTCGTTTTGCTCGGCCAGGCCGGAAGTCGAGGAGGGGGTGCGCACGATGAGCTCCCGGCCCCAGGCCAGAAGTTTCCGGAGGTGGGTTTTGAGCGCGCCGCCGTCGCCCGCGCGCGAGCTGACTTCGATGGCCGCGATCAGGCTCCGCAGTTCCGCCAGCAATGTGTTGTGTCCGCGCGGCATGATTCCGGGCTCAGGCCGCTACCTGCGTGACGGACAAAGCATCCGCCGCGTTCCGGGGCCGGCGGATGGTCCCGGAAGGGGCGAAGAGACAAGAAACAGGGGCCGGAACTCCCGGTTCGGAAATCGTGAAGCCGATCATCGTAAGCTCCCTTGGAGAAGTGAATGGCCATGACGTTCCTACCGCAACGTCCGGGTACGTGCAAGATCAGGACAGTCCGGAAGCGCCCAGTCCCGCCAGATAGCCCGTGGACAGGGCCGCCTGGAGGTTGAAGCCGCCCGTGTCGGCGTCCATGTCGAGCACCTCCCCGGCCAGAAAAAGCCCGGGGCAGAGCTTTGACTGCATGGTCTTGGGGTTGACTTCGGAGAGGACCACGCCACCGGAGGTGATGATGGCCTCGCGCAGGGGGCGGTACCCGCTGATCGTGAAGCGCAGCTCCTTGAGCCACAGTCGCAGGCGCTTGCGTTCCTCGGCCGAGACCTGATGGGCTGCCTTGTCTCCGGCCAGGCGTGTCTGGTCCAGGCAGACGGGAATGAGCTTGGGCGGCATGAGCCCGCGCAGCAGGTTTTCCATGTGCATCTTGCCGTGCTCGCCCAGGTCGCGCAGCAGGCGGGCGTCGAGCTTGGCAGGGTCCAGGGCGGGCTTCAAATCGATCAGGATTTCCGTCTTTTTGCCCTGGTCCACGGCGCGTACGGCGGCCTTGCTCAGGGTCAGGATGAGGGGGCCGGACAGGCCGAAGTGGGTGAAAAGCATCTCGCCCATGTCCTCGCCGGCCTTTTTCCCCTCGACGCGCAGTTCGACACGGACGTTTTTCAGCGACAGGCCCTGAAGCCTTTTCGCGGTTTCCCCTGCGGTGACCAGGGGGATGAGGGCCGGAGCGATGGGCTCGATGCGGTGGCCTAGGCTTTTGGCCAAGTCGTAGCCGTCGCCGGTGGATCCGGTGGCCGGATAGGACGCCCCGCCCGTGCACAAGACGATCCTGTCGGCGGAGAGCGTCTCGGAGCCGAAGGCGACCTCGAACCTGTCGTTTGCGCGGGCGATGCCGCGCACGCGGCAACCGGTGCGGATCTTCACGCCCTTGGCGCGGGCGTGGCGCACGAAGGCGTCGACGAGATCCTGGGCGCTGTCGCTGACGGGAAACAGACGGCCGCCGCGCTCCTCCTTGGTCGGGACGCCCAGTTCGCGCAGCAGGCTGACTGTGTCTTCCGTGAAAAAATGGGACATGGCCGGGCGCAGAAAGCGAAAGTTCCTGCCGAAATGGGCCAGGAATTCATCCAGTGGCGCGGTGTTGCCGATGTTGCCCCGGCCCTTGCCGCAGATGCGCAGCTTGCGGCCCGGACGGTCCATGCGCTCGAGCAGGGTCACGGCCGCGCCCCTGGCGGCGGCGGTGGCGGAGGCCAGGAGGCCTGCGGGGCCGCCGCCGATGACGATGACGGAGTTGTTCATAGCATCCTTCCAAAAACTTCATTCTGAAGAGTGTGCGGCTGGATGTAAAGGCGAGATCTTTCCACTTTTCCCGCATGTCGAAAAAAAGCCGGGAGGGCCGTCCGTTCGGGAATCGGGCCGGACGCCCGGGTCCATGGAAAAGGCCCGCCACCACTCGCGGCAGGCGCTCCGTGAAAGAAGCGCCGCGTGAGTGGTCGCGGGCCGGATGGTGGTTCGCGATGGCGACGAAAGGCCGCCCGGTTATTCCTCGTCCTCGATGTCGCCGGACTGGTCGAAGATCGCGCAGGATTCCTCGGAGTCGTAGCGCACCACCAGCACGGAGCATCCGGCATGCCGGACAACCTTGGCCGTGTTCGTGCCCAGGAGGTAGTCTTGCAGCTTGAGGCGATGGGCGGGCATGACTATGAGGTCCGCATTTATCTTTTCCGCCATGCGCAGAATTCTTCTGTAAATTGAGCCCTGTGCGACGAGATAATTGACGTCGATATCGTCTGGAATGTAGATGCCAACCATTTCATGAAGCATCTCTTCCGCATCGCTGACGATCTTGTCGCCTGCGTCTGGCGGAAAATAGTTGGCGACTATCGGCATTCCCATATCCGGAACGACAGTCAGGATATACAACTGCGCTTTGTATAGTCGGCAAAGCTCGATAGACCTTTCCAGGCCCATGCATCGCGCTCGATCATCAGGCTCCTGCAAGTCAATAGGGACAAGTATGCGTTTGTACATGCTGTATCTCGTCTATCTCAAGTTGTGGTTTTCTTCTTTTTCTTTGCCTTTTTGACAGTCATTTGCCACGCCGCCAGCAGTAAGAAGGCGGACACTCCAAGAATCTGCATTCCCAGGCGGTCGAAAGGCAGGTACGGAGCGAACGCGCCCGGACGGAAGGTCGTGGCGCAGACGGCGAGCAGGAGCGCGCGCTCCGCCCAGTTGCAGCTTTTGACCAGCCAGCCCTGGATGGCCGAGGCGAACGCGAACATGGCGATCATTCCGGATAAGAAGATCCAGGCGATGTGCAGGTAGTCGTCCAGCCAGATGATGTCTCCCGTGCTTGTCACGCCCGAAATCATCAAGAGATCGGTGTTGAAGAGGAAGATGAAGGGCAGGATCGCGGTGCGCAGGTCGTAGGCGAAACCCTGCACACCGGTCTTGATCGGGTCGGAGCGTGCTATGGCCGCCCCCGCGTAGGCGGCCAGACCCACCGGAGGAGTGTCGTCGGCGAGGATGCCGAAATAGAAGACGAACAGGTGGGCGGCGATGATGGGGAAGACCAGGCCCGCGTCGGCGCCGAGCTGCACGATGACCGGAGCGGTCAGGGTGGCCATGATGATGTAGTTGGCCGTGGTCGGCATGCCCATGCCCAGGATCAGGCTGGTGATGGCCGTGAAGAAGAGCATCAGCACCACGTTGCCCATGGAGATGGTGTCGATGAGGGTGATGAAGCGGCCGACAAGGCCGGTGATGGTCACCACGCCGACGATGATGCCGGCCGTGGCCGTGGCCACGCCCACGGAGATCATGTTGCGGGCCCCCATGATCAGGCCGTTCCAGATGTCAAGTAGGCCCTGCCAGGCGGCTGCGGCGATGAAGCGTTTGGCGTCCACCTCCGGGTCCAGGGTGCCGGCGCGGCGATGCGCGCCCATGGTCAGGAAGGCGATGATCGGGCGCTGGACCAGCATGATCACGACCAGGCTTTCGATGGCCAACAGCGCGGAGGTCACCGGCGAGCGGCGCACGATCACCAGGAAGAAGATCAGCACGGCCAGCGGGATGATGAAGTGGCAGCCCCGCAGCAGGGTCTTGAAGAAGGGCGGGAGCTGCGCGCGCGGGATGGCCTTGATGCCCATCTTCATGGATTCGACGTGCACGACCCAGAACAGGGCCAGATAGGAAATGATCGCGGGCAGAAACGCGGCGCGGACCACATCGAGGTAGGGGATGCCGATGATCTCGGCCATGATGAAGGCCGCCGCGCCCATGACCGGGGGCATGAGCTGGCCGTTGGTGGAGGCCGCCACTTCCACGGCAGCGGCCTTGTAGGCCGGAAAGCCCACCTTCTTCATCAGCGGGATGGTGAAGGTGCCTGTGGTCACCGTGTTGGCGATGGACGAGCCCGAGACCAGCCCGGTCAGCCCCGAGGCCAGGACCGCGGCCTTGGCCGGGCCTCCGCGGAAGGTGCCCAGGGCGGAGAAGGCCACGTCGATGAAGTACTTTCCTCCGCCGGCGCGGTCGAGCAGGGCACCGAAGAGGACGAAGAGAAAAACGAAGTCCGTCGACACCCCGAGGGGCACGCCGAAAATGCCGGTGGTGGTCAGGTACATGTCGCTTATGATGAAATCGAGCGGCACGCCGCGATGTCTGAGCACCTCGGGGAGATAGGGGCCGAAAACCGTGTAGGCCAGAAAAACCGAGCCCAGGATGGTCAGGGCGGGCCCGAGGGACCGTCTGGCCGCCTCAAGCAGCAGAACGACCAGGATGACGCCCATCCAGATGTCCATGGTGTTGGGCAGCCCCTGGCGATAGATGAGCTGGTCGTAGTCCCACCAGATGTAGAGCGCTCCGGCCGTGGCCAGCGCCGCAAGGACCATGTCGTAGTAGGGAATGTAGGTGCGTATGGAGCGCCTGGCGAAATTGGGGATGACCTTTCTGGTCCACTTGACCCACATGGGCGGGGTCTGCTGCCTGTAGGCCGGGTACGCCAGGAAGGCCAGGCATACCGCGAATCCCAGATGCCAGGCCCTCGCGATGTGCGAATCCAGAGGCTGGTAGGCCAGGAAGAGCTGAAAGACGGACCAGCACAGGCACAAAAGCGTGATCGCGCCGGAGGCGAAGATGTTGGAAGGTTCCCGCGCTCCCGCCTCCACCATGGCCACAAGGTCTTCGGCGGCCTTCTTCAGGCTGGTGGAAGACTCCTGGCCGGGCGCGGCGGTGTCGTGTTGAGGGGTTTGGTGTTCTGCCATGACAGTGTCCTTGCGTCAGAGAAGTGAGGCGAAAGAAAGACCTTTTGAAAAGACAAGGGGGCCGCGCGGCCCCCTTGTCAGGATGAGGCTACATCCAACCTTTTTCCTTGTAGTACTTGATCGCGCCGGGATGCAGCGGGGCGGAGAGGCCCTGCAGCATTTCCTTGGGATTCAAGTTGCGGAAAGCGGCGTGAGAGGCTTTGAGTTCGTCCAGATTTTCAAACACGGTCTTGGCCATGTCGTAGACGACTTCTTCGGACACGGATTCACTGGAGATGACGGTGGCGGTCACGGCGTAGGTCTCGACGCCGTTGTCGACGCCCTTGTAGGTGCCGGCCGGAATCGTGGTCATGATGTAGTAGGGGTGCTTGGCCACGAAATCTTTGATGCCGTCGGAGTTGATGGGAACGATGTCGAGGTCGACGGACTGGGCCGGCTCTTCCACGGCGGCGCTGGGGTTGCCGACGGTGAAGAAGAAGGCGTCGATCTTCTGGTCGACCAGGGCGCGGGAGGCTTCAGCCTGCTGCAGGGCCTCGGAGCTGAAATCCTTGTTGTAGTCGAGTCCGTAGATGCGCAGGACGTCCTCGGCGTTGCCGCGCTGGCCGGAGCCGGGGTTGCCGATGTTGATGCGCTTGCCCTTCATGTCCATGACGGTCTTGATGCCGGCGTCCTTGCGGGTAACCAGCAGAACCGTCTCGGGATGCATGCTGAACACGCTGCGCAGACCGGTGACGGGCTTTCCTTCCCAGTCGGCGGCACCGTTGTAGCCCTGCCAGTTGCGGTCGGACTGGGCCACGGCGAAGTCGAAGGCGCCGCGGTCAATGGCGTTGATGTTGAACACGGAGCCGCCCGTGGGCCGTCCGATGTAGTTGTACTTGTCGGCCGCATGCTTGTTCATCATGTTGCTCAGCTGCAAGGCGACCTGGTAGTAGACGCCGGTGATCGACGCTCCGCCGAACAGGATGTCCTGCTTGGCCATCGCCTGGGGAGCGGACACCGCCATGCCGAGAAAGACAACGAGGCCGGCCAGCAATTTTCTTCCAACCATACGCACACCTCCATCAGTGGGTTGTTGTGACATGAAAAAAATCCACTACATTATCGATCTTCTATGCTGAAGATCGTTCGGTCTGTCAAATTGTACCGTGGCCGAAAAATCAGCCGCTTTGCGCGTGATTCCAGATCGCTGCGATGGTTGCGGCGGTGAGCGCCGCACGGGAAGAAAGGGAGTCTTTGAGAATAAACTCCAGATCGCTGTGGTCCAGGTCGCCCACCGGGCCCAGTCCGTCCAGAACCGGCACTCCCAGGCCGGCGATGAAGTTGGCGTCGGACACTCCGGAGCGCAGTTCCTCGGGCAGTTCGTAGCCGAGGACGCGCGCCTGTTCGCCGGCGAGGGCCCAGAGCCGTCGGTTGCCATCGGATTGGGGCATGGCCGGCCGTCCGGATTGCACTGTCAGGGTGGTTGAAGTCCCGGCCACGTTTTCGGCCTCGACGATCCGGGCCAGGCGCTGTTCGAGCCGCTCCTGGCCGCCCGGGGTCAGGAAGCGCGCGTCGAGAGCCGCCGTGGCCAGCTCCGGCACGGTGTTGGGGCCGATTCCCCCCGTGATCTGGCCGACGTTGAGCGTGATCTCCTGGCCGTCGTTCAAGCCTTCCAGGGCGATGATCTTGTGCGCCAGCTCCAGGATGGCGCTGGCCTTGGCCCCGCCCTTGGCCGCATGCCCGGCCCGGCCCCTGACCGTCAGGCTCATGCCCAGGCGTCCCTTGCGACCTGTGACCACGTCGTTGTTCGCGCCGCCGCCCTCGAAAACCAGGGCGGCCAGGGCTCCCTTCGCCTGTTCTTCGATCCAGGGCCGGGAAGCGGGCGAACCGATCTCCTCGTCGGAATTGCACAGCACGGTGACGGGAATGTCCTCCAGCAGGCCCAGATGGTCCAGGGTCTTCAGGGCGTAGACCGCGACCACGAGGCCGCCCTTCATGTCATAGACGCCCGGTCCATGGCAGCGTTCGCCGTCTTCCCGGAAGGCGGTGAAATCCGTGTCGGCGGGAAAGACCGTGTCCATGTGCCCGATCAGGACGATGCCCTTCTTTCCCCTGGCGGCCGGGAGCGTCATGGCCTGGACCATGTTCCCGTGCTCCGTGAAGGGCAGGATGCGGGCCCAGGGCAGGAAGCCGCCGAGGATCTCGGCCATTGCCCCGGCCATGCGGTCGAGGCCGGGCTTGTTGCGACTGCCGCTCTGGATTTCCACCAGCCGCCGCAAAAGGTCCAGGGCCTCCCCTCGGCGGGGTTCAAGATAGGACAGGATCGCGTCGTGCATGGCCGGGATCATTTTTCGTACTTGGCGAAGCCGAAGTCCTGCCGGGCGTATTCCTGCGGCTCGGGATCGGGATAGCTGACCTGCTCTCCGCTCCAGGGCTTTTGCATCTTCACGTGCCCCTGGCCGTGCTCGAGCACATTGGAACGATGCAACGGGATCTTGCCGCCGGCCGTGGCGATGTAGCGCGGGATGGCGTCGCCGGAGATATTGCCGTACATGCTTTCCACAATGCTCTGCCCCACGGCCACGGGCACGCGCAGGTGCTTGAACTGCGGATTGCGGTAGCTGCAGTTGAAGACATAGTAGGGGCGCACGTAGGCTTCCTGGATGGTTTCGCACAGCTTCCACATCTTCACGCTTGAGTCGTTGATGCCTTTGAGCAGCACGGCCTGGTTCATGACCGCGGCCACGCGCTTGGAGATGGCCTGGAAGGCGGCCTTGGACACGGGGGTGATCTCCTGGGCGGTGTTGATCTGCGTGACCACGCGCAGGGGCTTTTTGTCGCTGCTGGCTTCCAGGATATCAAGGAGCTCGTTGTCGATGCGCTGCGGCGTGGTCACGGGGATGCGCGTGCCCAGGCGTTTCATGCGCACATGTTCGATGGCGTCGAGCTGCCCCAGCAGCCATTCGAGCATGCTGTTGGGCAGGACCAGGCTGTCGCCGCCGGTCACCAGCACGTCGCGGATTTCGGGGTTGGCGCGGATGTAGTCCAGGGCCTCGCCGTAGGCTTCCTTGCCGTAGAGGCGGTCCTTGGCGCCGATGTGGGCGATGCGCAGGCAGTGGGTGCAATACATGGCGCACATGTTGGTGGCCTTGATGGTCACCACGCGCGGGTAGAACTGGTCGATGAGCCGGGCCGGGGAATGGTCGGCGGCCACGGGAGGGATCTCGACCCCGGCGTTGTCGACCATCTCGCCGGTGGGCACGGACTGGAGCAGGACGGGGTCGTTGATCTGCCCCGGCAGGATCAGGCTCGCGTAATAGGGGGTGAGGCGCATGCGGTAGGTCCTGGTGACCCGCAGCACGTCCGCGATGGCCTTGGCCGGCAGATCGACGACCTTGGCCAGGGTCTCGACGTCCTCGATGGCGTGGCGCAGCTGGCCGGAGTAGGAGTTCCAGTCATCCTCGCTCATGCCCAGAACCGTTTTGATGCGCTGCTGGTTTTCAAGCATCCGGTCCCAGACTTCGATGCCGCTGGGGGCCTCCTTGGGATGCCGGTCCAGGTATTCACGGACCCTGCCCAGGGCCGCGTCGACAATGGGCATGGCCTTGCCCACGCGTCCGCCCACGGTGACGCGGTGCTCGTCGATGCGTTCATGCTTGGCGGCCAGAACGGTCAGGTCCTCGCGGGACAGGCCCAGCTGCTGCGGCGTCCAGCCCCGGCTGTCGTGGAAACTCTTGAGCGCCGAGAAAAGGGCGACGATGGGGGCGGTTCGATTCCCGTCCACGGCCTGCCTGTACAGCCCGGCAACGTCCCGGCGCGATTCATCCGTCGGCGCGTCGTCCGTTTTCACGCTGAACAGGGTGTTGAAGAGGTCCGTCGTGAACGTGTCCAAAGGGTGCGAAATGTCGGTGCTCATTGCTTTTCGTCCTCGGTGTTTGCTTGTGTGTGTTTGCGTATGGAGTCGGTCAGCTGTTCGATGCCGGAGCGGATGTCCTGATCGAGCAGGCAGCGGTCGCGGGCCACGGCCACGACCCTGCCCAGGAAGGTTCCGGGCATCACGGCCTGCTTGCCGCCCACGTGCTCGACCACGATGACGCCGTGTTCCTGTTCGTTGCCGACCACCTGGCGGAAGAGGGTCCGCTCGTCCTCGTCCACGGGCACGATATGGTCGGTCTCCGCCTCGTGTTCGAGCTTGAAGTTGTAGGTCCTCCAGCAGATCCCGTTCAAGGCCTCCTTGATCTCCATCATGTTCTCCGGAAAACGGTCGAACATCACGGCATGGTATTCCAGTTCAAGCAGGCCGGGGGTTTCCGGCGGAAGCGCGTTTTCAAGCGTGCAGCACATCTCCATGGTCGTGCCCTGCTTGCGGGCGTTGACCTCCACGAAAAAAATCCGGCCCTGGTCGTCGACGATGTAGTCGCAGCCAAAGATGCCCCGGTACCCGCTGCGGCCCATGACCTGTCCGATGCGGCGCGTGATCTCGCGCAGTTCCTGCTGGATGGCCGCGGGCTGCTCGGACGGGAAGGTGGAGCCGCGGAACTTGTTGCCGTCCTGGATTTCCTGGTCCGCCGTGGCGGCGATGAAGACGTCGTTGGCGTTGGCCACGATGCCCAGGACCGTGGGGTCGGCCACATGCGGAACGTAGCGGCTGATGAAGAACTTGCCGCGCAGGTGGGCGGTCTTGGCCTCGATCTCCTCCTGGGAATGGGCCACGAAGCTGTTCACGCCGGCCGCGGAATAGGGCTGGCTGACGAACATGCCGTCGGTCCATTCGTCCCAGAGCGTGCCCGCGGTTTCGAGCATGTGCTGGGCGTCGTTGCAGGAGCGGTAGTTGATCAGCGGCGCGACATCCTTGAGGCGCTGCAACTGGTAGAGCTTGTTGTTCCAGATGTTGGCGATGTGTCCGCTGGGCCCCAGGATGCGCACGCCGGGAATGAGCGCCAGGGTCAGCTCGGGAACGGACTCGAAGACATGGATGAAGACATGCCCCTGCTTGTCGAGAAGCTGACGGATCAACTCGTTGACCGTGTCCGACGCGGAAACCAGGGAGGCGAAGGTGCGCGGCGGGATGCGAAAACTGACCTTGCGGCCCTTCTCCCGGAACAGCTCCCGGGCCATGGGGTTGATGACCAGGGTGTTCTTGTGCGGATAGGATTCGAGAACATCGGGCAGAATGGAAATGAAATCGAAGGGTTGGCCATGAATCTTGGAGAGGGTCTCCTTGAAGAACTGATTCAGGCAGTCTGTTTTTATTTCGCCGATATACAGGAAATAAAAGGTATCCGGGTCCAGCTTGATGTCCGAAAAGAGGACATCCTCGTCTTCCATGAGCATAACCGCGCCTCCACGCAACAGATATTCGGGCCCGCGAAACCATCGCCGCGGACGTTTGTTTCGCAGGACGTACCGATTGATCCTGAAAACTGCAAACTTTTACGAGGGCATGCGCTCCTCGCCCGCACTGGCCGGAGACCGGAAAGGGCCGCGTGAGGCGCACCCGCGTTCGAGGCTCAGTCCACCTTGACGCGCAGGGTCAGGGTGGCGGGTCCGCCCTGGATGATGCGGTATTCCAGCTTGAGCTTGTCGATGGCCACGGCTTGTCCGGGGATGTTGATGAGCCCGGAGGATTCTTTGGCTTTGAGCTGCACCGGCGTGCGCAGTGCGATGGGGTCGCCCTTGGCCGGGACGAGGGTCAGGCTTTCGAAGCGCACGGTGGCGCCGTCGATGGCGAAGCGCAGGTTGTCGATCTTGCCAAGCTTTTCGCCCACGGGCAGGTTGGCCGTGGTGTTCGCCGCGGACAGGACGACCGGCTCCAGGACAGTCCACGGACCGGCCATGGCCGGAGCGGCGAGCAGGCAGGCCAGCAATGAAAACAGGGCACCGATGTTTTTCATGAAAAATCTCCAGATGGTGTGCGTTCGCCTGAACCTACGCCGTGCCGGAGCCGTGATCAAGGGTCGGCTTGATTTCAGGCGGGTGGCCTGGGCGGCGGAAGTCGAAAATGATGTATTCCCATAACGGCGTTGAGCCTTTAACGAAATATCCCATGTCAACCGATTCGCAAAACAGAGCGACCGCCCTAGAAGCGGAACTGTCGGTCCTCAAGGCCCGCTTGCGGGTTCTGGTCGACGGTTCGCCCCTGGGCATTTTTTTCGACGACGCCAGCGATCAGTGCGTTTTCGTGAACAGAACATTTTGTGAGATGATGGAACTGACCGAAGCCGAAGCCCTGGGGGACGGGTGGGCCAGGACCGTGCACCCGCAGGACCTTCCGGGACTCCTGCGCGAACGGGCGCGCGCCGTGACCCGGGGAGCGCCGCTCTTTCGCGCCGAGTACCGCTACGCCTGTCCGAGCGGGAAGGCGGGCTGGGTGGAGGAACAGACCCGGCCCGTTCACGACGCCCACGGGAACCTGGTCGGCTATGTGGGCACCCTGGCCGAGATCAGCGGGCGCAAGGAGGACGAGGCCGTGCGCGCGCGGCACAGCGAGGTGCTTGAGGCGCGCGTTCGGGAGCGCACCGCCGAACTCCTGGCCCAGACCGAGCGTCTGGCCGAGATGAACGCGGCCCTCAAAGTTCTCCTGCGGCAGCGGGAGGAGGACCGCACGGAACTGGAGCAGGCCGTGCTGGCCAATGTCCACCGCCGCATCGCCCCGCTCCTGGACCGCCTGGAGGGACTTGGCGTCGGCGGCGAGGCGCGTGTGCTGACCGCCCGGCTCCGCGAGGGCTTGCGCGAATTGACCGAACCGTTCTGCCACCGCCTGGCCACGGTCTGCCAGGGCCTGACCCCCGCCGAGATCCAGGTCGCGGAACTGATCCGTGAAGGCCTCGGGACCAAGGAGATCGCCGCCCGCCTCGGGGTCGGCACCTCCACCATCGACACCCACCGCAACCATCTTCGCCGCAAGCTCGGTCTCAAGGGCCGCCATAACGGATTGCGGGCCTATCTCACATCTCTGGAATCCTCCTGATATGGAGGGAATCTCCATATTTTCTCCGCAATAAACCGCTATTGTCATTTTGTTTTCCGGCTGTTTCAACGGCTGTCCAATCTAAAAACCAGGAGGACGGCATGATACGGACAGAAGACAGGAACGAGCAGGAGATGTTGAATACCGGGCTGGCCCGGATGTTCAAGGGCGGGGTGATCATGGACGTGGTCAATGCGGAGCAGGCGCGCGTGGCCGAGGAGGCCGGGGCCTGCGCGGTCATGGCCCTGGAGCGGGTGCCCGCCGATATCCGGGCCTGCGGGGGCGTGGCCCGCATGTCAGACCCGGCCATGATCCGCGAAATCATGAAGAGCGTCTCCATTCCGGTCATGGCCAAGTGCAGGATCGGGCATTTCATGGAAGCCCGCATCCTTGAGGCCGTGGGCGTGGACTACATCGACGAGAGCGAGGTCCTGACCCCGGCCGACGAGCAGTTTCATATCGACAAGGCCGCCTTCAAGGTGCCGTTCGTGTGCGGCTGTCGCAATTTGGGCGAGGCCCTGCGCCGCATCGCCGAGGGGGCGGCCATGATCCGCACCAAGGGCGAGGCCGGCACCGGGGATGTGGTCGAGGCAGTGCGCCATGCCCGGACAGTGCGGTCCGAGATCGGCCGGGTCCGGCAGATGCCCGCCGAAGAGCTGGTCGCGTTCGCCAGGGAGATCGGCGCTCCGCTGGAACTCGTGCGCCGGGTGCGCGAACTTGGACGGCTGCCCGTGGTCAATTTCGCGGCCGGCGGGGTGGCCACCCCGGCCGACGCCGCGCTCATGATGCAGCTTGGCATGGACGGGGTCTTCGTGGGCTCGGGCATCTTCAAGAGCGGCGATCCGGTCCGGCGGGCCAAGGCCATCGTGCAGGCCGTGACCCATTATGACGATCCCGGAACGCTGGCCCGGATCAGCGAAAATCTGGGCGAGGCCATGTCCGGCGTCGCGGCCCGCTCCCTGGACCGAGCGGATCAGTTCGCGGGCCGGGGCTGGTGATGCGTCTGGGAATCCTGTCCCTGCAGGGCGCTTTCGCCGAACACGCAGCGATGCTGGAAAGTCTTGGCGCAGAGCCTGTGCTGGTCCGTGCGCCCGCGCAGCTGGATGGCCTGCGCGGGCTCATTCTGCCCGGCGGCGAGAGCACGAGCATGCGGCGGCTGGCCGCGCAGAATGGTCTGGACGGGGCCCTGGCTGAATTCGGAGCGCGTCGCCCGGTCTGGGGCGTGTGCGCCGGGCTCATCCTCCTGGCGTCCGGAATAGAGGGCGAGGCACCCTTCCTGGGCCTGATCGACATGGGCGTGGCCCGCAACGCCTATGGCCGTCAGCAGGACAGCTTCGTGTCGGATCTGTGTTTCGAGGGGCTCCGGGATCGCCAGCCCTATCCGGGAGTGTTCATTCGCGCCCCGCGCATCGTCGGGACGGGCGCGGGCGTGAAGGTCCTGGCCCGTTTGGGGGAGGCCCCGGTCGCCGTGCGGCAGGGACATGTCCTGGCCACGACCTTTCATCCGGAACTGACCGGGGACGGTCGGGTGCACAGGTGGTTTCTGGAGTTGTGCGCCGAAGAGGCTTGAGGGGCGGAAGTCGGAATCATTCCGGGGAGGCCGTGTCGGCCTCCCAGGAATGGCGGCGTGTTTTTTTCAGGAGCCGCTGAACATGGCCCGGGGATCGAAGCCCATGATGAAGGCCCCCCAGTGCTTGCCGTCCACGTAGATGGGCATGGACAGGTCGTTCAGTATTTCGCCGGTGTCGCGCATGTAGGTCTGGAGCAGCAGCGGGTCGGTGTGGGAACATCTGCGCTGCTCGGTGCGATTGCTCTGGTAGATGCGCTGGTGCCTGCTGTAGAGCAGGTCCTTGGCCGGATCGCCGGTCATGGGCTTGGACACGGCGCCGTGATGGATGGGCAGATAGCCTTTGCGGTCGATGGCCAGACAGTAGATCGTGCCGGTGATCCTTTTTTGCGCCTCGTCGACCACGCTTTGCATCTCCTTGATGAAGACGTCGCTGAAGGCGGTGACGTATTTCTGGGGCGAGGTGCCAGGCACAGGCTTGTACTGCGTGTCGAAAATATTGATGCCCCGGTCCTTCATGCTCTGGATCCGGGTCTGGTAATCGTCGCGGATTTCCTTGGCCGTGGCGATGACCGTGTCGAATTTCCCTTCCCCGGTCTTGAACCTGGCCACCAGTTCGAGCATCTGCTCGGTGACGGAATTCAGGGCGTCCACGGAGGTGGCCGAGGAGTTCATGTCTGCGGCGATCTCCTGGCTGAGTGCGTTGATGTTGTTGACCTTTTCGGTGACGTCGTTGTTGTTGGTGGACAGCTCCTCGATGGCGGCCGCGATCTTGATCAGCTGGTCGTTGGCGGTCTCGAAATCCTCGATCATGCGTTCAAAGTTGTGCGTGGCCGCGGTCACGACCTGATCCGTGTCCTTGGCGTAGTCCAGGATCTGCGCCGTCTCCGTCTGGGTGCGTTCGACGATCTTGACCATGGCCCCGATGTTGTTGGAAATTTCCTCGGTGGCGGGTTTTATCCTGCGCGAGAGTTCGCGCACTTCCTCGGCCACCACGGCAAAGCCCTTGCCGTGCTCACCGGCCCGGGCCGCCTCGATGGTGGCGTTCAGGGACAACAGGTTGGTCTGTTCGGAGATGCCGTTGATGATGGTCACGATGCTCAGGATGTTGGCGGAACTCGCGCCGAGGTCGTCCACGGTGTTGCGGAAGGATTCGACGATGGCGTTGATCTTGTGGATCTTGTCCGTGACGTCCTGAAGCTCGGTGTGCGACCTGTGGGCCGTGTTCAGGTTGCTGGTGGTTTTTTCGGCCACGTACTGGGTGTTCTGGGCGATTTCGGAGATGGCCGCGTTGGCCTCGTTGCTGGCCACGGCCACTTCCTCGGCGATGGCGCCCTGGGCCGCGGTCTTGTTTCTGGTGTCGAACACCGATTTGGCCATGCGGGTGCTGTCGAGGGCGATGTCGATGCCCATCTTGCGGATTTTTTCCACCAGTTCGCGCACGCTGGCCAGGAAGCTGTTGTAACAGCTGGAAATGTGCTTCAGGTCCGGATTGTCCAGATCTTCCATGGTGCAGGACAGGTCCGCGTCCTGACCCTGGATGTTCTGGAATACGGCGCTGATGTCGGCTATGCCGCGCTGCGCCTCGCGGTGCAGAACCCGAATGGCGACGACGCCCAGAACCACTGTCGCCAGCAGGATGGCCGCCGCCACGCCCCACGAGGATGGTGGAATGGCGTTTCCGGCGCTCAGGACGATCCAGATCAGGCCAGCGGCGTTCAGGATCAGCAGGGCCAGGATGGTGGCCGTGATCTTGCCGCGCAGGGTGGAGAGCATGCCGATGCCGGACTTTGCGGACGCGGGGGATAAGCCAGTATTGTTCATGAAGTACCTCGTGTTCGTGGTGTGCGTACGCATGTGTATAAATGAGCCCGCGCCAAAAGAGAAGGCACCGCCCGTGATAAAATGCGCGGCTTCTTCCCCCGACGGCTTCCGGATGTCGTCTCTATGGACAACGCCGGGGCGATGCCGTTATCAGGTACCTCCAAACATCGGAGGTGGCCATTGAGTATTCTCATCAAGAAAGTGCGCCTGAATTCGGAGCTGGTCGACGTGCTCATCAAGGGCAATCGCTTCGACTCCATCGGAACGGACGTGGACTCGTCCGCCGACGTGGTCATCGATGGTTCCGGCAAGGCCATCCTGCCGTCCTTCCACAACGCGCACACCCACGCGGCCATGACGCTGCTGCGCGGCTATGCCGACGACATGGACCTGCACACGTGGCTCACCGACCACATCTGGCCTTTCGAGGCCCGGCTGACCGAGGACGACATCTACTGGGGAGCCAAACTCGCCTGCCTTGAGATGATCAAATCCGGTACGACCTTTTTCGCGGACATGTACTGGCACTGGAAGGGCACGGCCCGCGCCGTCACGGAGATGGGCATGCGCGCGGCCCTGTCCGCCGCTTTTTTCGATTTCGACGATCCGGTCCGCGCCGAAACCATGAAGCGCCAGGTCATGGACCTGCACGCCGCCAGCGCCGCCTTCCCGGACCGCGTTCAGTTCATTCTCGGCCCCCACGCCATCTACACCGTGTCCTCGGATTCCCTGCGCTGGCTGGGGGACTACGCGAACCGGCACGGGTTGCTGGTGCATCTGCATCTTTCCGAGACGCGGAAAGAGGTCGAGGACTGCCTGGCCAAGCATGGCAAAAGGCCGGTGGAGTACCTGCATGACCTGGGTCTTCTGGCACCCAACCTGATCCTGGCTCACGCCGTGTGGATGACCGACTCGGAAATGGACCTGCTGGCCCGGCACGGAGCGCAGGTGGTGCACTGCCCGGTCTCGAACATGAAGCTGTGTTCCGGGCTATTCGACTACGCCGCCATGAAGGCCCACGGCGTGACCGTGGCCCTGGGTACGGACGGCTGCTCCTCGAACAACAATCTGGACATGATCGAGGAAATGAAGATCGCCTCCCTGCTGGCCAAGATCCGGTCCATGGACCCCACCGTCTTCCCGGCCCAGGAGGTTTTGGAGGCGGGCACGGCGAACGGGGCGCGCATGTACGGTCTGGACGCTGGACGCATCGCGACAGGCAAGCTCGCGGACTGCATCCTGGTCGATCTGGAGCATGTGCGCATGGTCCCGAACCATCACCTTGTGTCCAACCTGGTCTACAGCGCGAACAGCTCCTGCGTGCGCACCACCATCTGCGACGGCAGGGTGCTCATGCTGGACGGCAAGGTCGAGGGCGAGGAGGAGATCCTGGCCCAGGTCCGTGCGACGCTGGCCCGTCTGAGCGCCTCGCGCGAGCCACAGGAGGACGCGTGCTCCTGATCTATACCGGCAACGGCAAGGGCAAGACATCGGCCTGCGTGGGCCAGGCCATCCGCGCCCTGGGGCAGGGGCTTGCCGTTGCCTTCGGGCAGTTCATGAAACGGGGTGATCAGGCTGGCGAACAGACCATGCTGGCCGAATTGCTGGGAGAGGATTTTCTGGCTTCGGGCGCGGGCTTTTACCGCGACAGCGATTTTGAAAAGCATCGCGAGAAAGCTGCGCACCTCGTGCGGTGGGCCGAGGAGCGCCTGGATCAGGGCCTGGACATGCTCATCCTGGACGAGGCCCTCTACGCCCTGAACCATGGCCTGCTCCGGGAAGAGGAAGTGCGGGCGCTCATAGAACGAAGCCGGGACCGGGGGTGCCACCTGGTCCTGTCCGGCCGCAACGTGCCGCCCTGGATGGTGGAGCTTGCCGACATCGTCTCCGACGTCACCGAGGTCAAGCACATCTACGCCCAGGGCGGCAAAGCCAGGCGCGGGATCGAGTTTTAGAGGGGCTTTTTTGCGGCGGTTATGCCGCCGGCCCCAGATTCTCCGCCCGGATGACCGTCTGCCCGCACTCCGGGCACACCCCTCGCAGCAATCTGTCGCGCAGGATTGTGAAGCCGCTGCGTTCGATCACCCTCTGCCCGCAACCCGGACAGAGGGTGTCTTCAAGCCCCGAGCCCGGCACGTTGCCCACAAAGACGTGATGCAGGCCTTCGCCCCGCCCGATGTCGGAGGCCCGTTTCAGGGTGTCCAGCGGGGTTGGACGGTGCTCCCGCATCTGGTGGCAGGGATGGAAGCGCGAGACGTGCCAGGGCGTGTCCCTTCCCAGTTCATCGCGCACGAAGCGGGCGATGTCGGTCAGTTCGCTGTCCGAATCGTTCAGCTCCGGAATGACCAGCGTGGTCACCTCGAGGTGCCAGCCCAGTTCCTTCATGTGCGCCAGGTTTTTCAGCACCGGTCCTAGGCGGGCGGAGCAGATGTCGCGATAGAACTCGTCGCGGAAGGATTTGAGGTCGATGTTGGCGGCCTGGATCAGATTTTTGAGCTCATCCAGGCATTGCGGGCTCTGGAACCCGTTGCTGACCATGATGTTCGCCAACCCCTCCTCCCGGGCCAGGAGCGCGGTTTCGCGCATCAGCTCGAAGAAGATCGTGGGTTCGGAATAGGTGTAGGCCACGGACGCGGCTTTCGATGACCGCGCCAGACGGATGATTTCTCGGGGCGGGATGCGGTTGCCCTGGGGGGCGGCGCCGAGCCTCGGTGGCTGCGAGAGGCTCGCGTTCTGGCAGAACAGGCAGGCCAGATTGCAGCCCTGGGTGCCCAGTGAGAGGGTGGCGGTGCCGGGCAGGAAATGAAAGAGCGGTTTTTTTTCCACCGGATCGAGATTCAGGGCCGCGACCCTGTCATGGGACAGGGAGAGGAGTTTGCCGCCCCTGTTTTCGCGGACCCCGCACTGGCCGCGCCCGCCGTCTTCGATGCGGCAGAAGTGGGCGCAAAGCAGGCATTGCAGGCTGGCGTTTTCCAGGGGGCGCCAGAGGAGCGCGGGCGTGTCCATGTCTTACTCCTTGATGTGGATTTCCGGCACGATGATGATGGGCTCGAGCCCCATGTCCTCTTGCGGCGTCGTCGGCGGAGAAACCTGGATCAGCGAACCGTTGTCCGGATCGGAGTCGATGATCATGCTTTCCTGTCCGTAACGACCGGCGGGATCGACATGGATGACGGTATCCTTTCCCTGGCCGGAATCAATGATGATGTCCGCCGACAAGGGACTGGCCGTGAAGAGCGCGATGCAGGCCCAGAGAAGGCCGGCCCTTGCCATTGCCGCGTTTTTTGCTTTACTTGGATCAGCCGTGAGTTTATGCAACGTGGCCTCCGGATGAAGAATGATTTGCATTAACGTAGCTGGTTGAAGGCGAAGAAACAAGGAGTTGTACATGTCTCAGCGGGACAAGGCCTATAAGGATGCCGGGGTGGATATCGAGGCGGGCAACACGTTCGTGTCGCGGATAAAATCCCTGGTCGCATCGACCTACACCAAGGGCGTTGTCAACGATATCGGCGGATTCGGCGGCCTTTTCAAGCCGTCCATGGCCATGGTCAACGAACCGGTGCTGGTGGCCTCCACCGACGGCGTGGGAACCAAGCTCAAGCTCGCCTTCATGTTCGACAGGCATGATACGGTAGGTATCGACCTGGTGGCCATGAGCGTCAACGATATTATTGTCCAAGGCGCCAAGCCTTTGTTTTTTCTTGATTACTTTGCGACTGGCAAGCTCGACATCGACAAGGCCGAAGCCGTCATCCGGGGCATCGTCGAAGGCTGCAAGGACGCCCAGTGCGCGCTCATCGGCGGCGAGACCGCCGAGATGCCCGACTTCTACGCCGACGGCGAGTACGATCTTTCCGGCTTCTGCGTCGGCATGGTCGACAACGACAAGGTCGTGGACGGTTCGAGCATCGGCGTGGGCGATCTGATCATCGGGCTGGCCTCCTCCGGAGTGCATTCCAACGGCTACTCCCTGGTGCGCAAACTCTACACCGAGTCCGGCCTGCGGCCTGACGACATTTTTCCCGGCACGGACCGGAGCGTGGCCGATGTCCTGCTCGCCCCCACCCGCATTTACGTCGAAGCCGTGCGCAACGTCATGCGCGACTGGGAGATTCACGGCATGGTCCATGTCACCGGCGGAGGGTTCTACGACAACATCGTGCGCATCCTGCCCAAGGGCGTGACCGCGCAGATCAGCTTCGGGTCCTGGAGCATCCCGCCCGTGTTCGAGTGGCTGCGGACCCAGGGGAATTTGAGCTGGGAGGAGATGCTGCAGATCTTCAACAGCGGCATCGGCTACATCATGGTCGTCAAGAAGGACATAGCCAAGGATGTGGCGCACCGTCTGGGGGCCCTCAAGCAGGACGCCTGGATCATCGGCGAGATCGTCGAGCGCAGCGGAGACGAGGAACAGGTCCGCATCGATTTTCCGGTCGCCGACTGAGCTTTTTCTTAGCGCTAAAAAATCCCCGTCATGGACTCCATGGCGGGGATTTTTTTTGCTCGGCGGCGTTCCGGCTCGGCGCGTCTAGGCCCAGAGCAGGGGAACGCCGTTTTCGAGATAGGGATTGAAGTAGCCGTAATTGATCCAGGGACACGCTTTCTTGAGCCGTTTCATGAAATTGCCCAGTCCCATGGACGGCTCCGTCGGGTCGCCGACGCAGCCCAGGTACAGCTCCGGGTCGAGGCTCAGGTTGCGCATCTGGATGTAGTCGGGCCTGGTGGTGGAAACGAGTCCGGTCAAGGCTTCGAGTTCGCTCTCCACGTCGTTCACGCCGGGGAAGAACAGGTAGTTCAGGGAGACGAAAAGTCCGTGTTCCTTGGCCGTGGCGATGGTGCGGCAGACATCGTCGAAGGTGTAGCCGTGAGGACGGTAATAGCTGTCGTAGACGGACTTGCGCGCACTGTTCAGGCTGACGCGGATGGAATCGAGGCCGGCCTTGGCCAGGCCGGGCATGGCGTCCGGCAGGCTCGCGTTGGTGTTCACGTTGACTGTGCCCCGCCCGCCCTGGCTGCGGAAAAGGGCGATGGCCTCGGTCAGCAGCGCGGCTTCGGTCAGCGGTTCGCCTTCGCAGCCTTGCCCGAAGGACATGACCGGATTCTTGGCCCGCTTGGAGTGCAGTTGCATGATTTCGACGATTTCTTTGGGCGATGGCGTGAAATCGATGCGGTTTTGCGAGGATGGAAAGCCCGATTCCAGAGGCTGGTGCGAAATGCAGCCGTAGCAGCGGGCATTGCAGGCCCTGGCCGTGGGCAGCGGGGCTTCGTACCGGCCCAGGGCCAGGTTCTTGGCCGCGGGACAGCAGAAGGTCAGGGCGCAGCGCGAAAGATGCGAGATCAGGCGGTTTTCGGGATAGCGCCTGAGCAGATCCTGGGCCCCCTTGGTGATGCGCTCAGGCGCTATCTGGCTGAAGACCTGGCGGCGGTCCTTGTCGACCTGGGTGGCCGCGACCCAGAACCTGTCCTTGGCGAAGCCGATGGCTCCGTAGGCGAAAAGCGGCAGTTTGGGCGCATCGTCGTCCTTCAGATAGGCCGCCGTGGCGGAGAGCGTGTAGGACGGGCAGACGAAGGCGGCCACGGCCCGTTCCTCCATGGCTTCGGCCTTTCCCGTATCGGGGTCGAGACCCAGGGCGTGGCGTCCGGGCAAAAGGTACATGTCGCTGCCCTCGGGCAGCGGAATGAGCTCGTCCGGGCGGGGCAGGCTCAGTTCGCGTCCGCGGCGCACGAGCATGAGCAGGTCGGGATGGTCGTAGACATTGCCGCTTGCGTCCGCGAAGACCATGACGGGCTGGATTTTTTTGCTGCTCACAAGGCGCTCCTGTGCAAAAAAGAAGGCAGAGGTGCCAACGCACCTCTGCCCCAATGTGTCCGAAAATCCAGAGGCGATTAACGCTTGGAGTACTGGAACCGGGCGCGGGCGGCGCGCTGGCCGTACTTCTTTCTTTCCTTGACGCGGGAATCGCGGGTCAGGAAACCGGCGCGCTTGAGAACGCCGCGCATTTCCGGATCGAACTCGAGCAGGGCGCGGCTGATGCCGTGGCGCACTGCCTGGGCCTGTCCGGAAAGGCCGCCGCCGGTGACGCGGCAGGCGATATTGAATTTTTCGAGGGTCTTGGTCAGCTTCAGGGGCTGACGGATGATCATCTGCAACGTGGCCCGGGGAAAGTAATCACCCAGTTCGCGCCCATTGACAGTGATGCTCCCTGTGCCTTTATACAGTCTGGTCCGGGAAACGGATGTCTTTCTCTTGCCGGTACCGTAGAAGAAATCTTGACTCATAATCTTCTCCATCCCTGATTAGATGTCCAGCACTTCAGGCTGCTGCGCCTGGTGAGGATGTTCCGTGCCGGTGTAAACCTTCAGTTTCTTGATCAGCTGGTAGCCCAGGGCGCTCTTGGGCAGCATGCCCTTTACCGCCTTGGTGATGACCGTTTCCGGGCTCTTGATCATCATTTCTTCCAGGGTGGTCTCCCGCAGACCGCCTACATAGCCGGTGTAACGGTAGTAGGTCTTCTTGGTGGCCTTCTGGCCGGTCACCTTGATCTTGTCCGCGTTGATGACGATGATGAAATCACCGTTATCCATGTGCGGGGCGAACTCGGCCTTGTGCTTTCCCCGGAGGCGGGTTGCTATTTCCGTGGCAAGCCGGCCCAGGACCTTGTCCTTGGCGTCGACAAGGTACCATTTGTGGGTCAGTTCACTTGCTTTGGGACTGTACGTCTTCATTTCTGTGGCTCCTGCCTGATAAACCCGAGTCGTTGCGGGTGCTTTCAACCTTGAGATCGGAGGTAACATGCACAAATGGTTGTGCTTTACCGCCGTAACCGCTACAACGTAACGAAACAATGCGTGTGGGATAAGGAACGAATCAGCTATCTGTCCTGAGCCTGGTTGTAAAGTATTTTTCTCGCTTTTTTAAGAAAAAAAATTCACCCGCCGGGCCGCTCCCGGCAGCATGGGGAGGTCGATGGTGGCCAGTATACGCAAGGGTTTGCTTCAACTCGTTTTTTCCGGAAGCTTCATGAAACGCTGGAACGACAAGATGCGTCCCATGGAGCTGGTGGAGGTGGACAAGCAGGCCCACAAGATGATCGTCGCCTGGCTGCTGTTCGAGCTCAATTCCCAGAATCTTTCGCCCCGGGAAAAGGCGACGCTTGGCGAGGACATCGTGCGCGGAGGAATCTTCGATTACCTCTACCGCCTGGTCATCACCGACATCAAGCCGCCCATCTTCTACCAGATCAAGTCCAATCCCGCCCATTACCAGAAGCTCACGGCCTGGGTTCTCAACGAATTGCAGCCCCGCGTGCAGCCTCTGGGCAAGGATTTCTGGGACGGCATGAAGAGTCATTTCGAGCGGCAGGTCAGCGGGGACGAGAGCCTGGCTTCGCGCATCCTCGATGCCGCGCACCTTTTCGCCAGCAGGTGGGAGTTTCATCTCATCCGCGACATGAACAAATGGGACGAGGAGATGGAGGACATCGAGGACAATTTCAGGCGCGGGCTGGAAGCGCATCTGGATCTGTCCGGCGTGCGCCAGCTCATCGAGGGCCCGACCACGCGGCTCGGCAAGTTCGCCTTCATGTGCGGCCAGCTTCGTTTTCAGAAGCGCTGGTCGCAGACTCCGCGCATCCCCGAGACTTCCGTGCTCGGCCACATGTTCATAGTGGCGTGCCTGGCCTATTTCTTCAGCATCGCGGTGGGCGCCTGCCCGGTGCGCAGGCAGAACAATTTCTATGCGGGTCTTTTCCACGACATCCCGGAGCTTTTGACCCGGGACATCATCTCCCCGGTCAAAAGCTCGGTGCAGGGCGTCGGGGACCTGATCCGGGAATATGAGGGCCGGGAACTGGAACGCCGCCTCTTTTCCATTCTCGACCGTTCGGTGTATGGTGGACTCGTGGACAGGCTGGAATATTTCCTGGGCATCAAGGTCGGCTCGGAGTTCGAGGCCACCATCATGGAGGGCGGAAAGGCGAAGATCGTCAGCTGGGAGCAGCTGCAGGGGCCATGCAACCGGGATGAATGCTGTCCCAAGGATGGCCGGATGCTGAAGGTTTGCGATCACCTGGCCGCGTTTCTCGAAGCCTACACGGCCTTGTCCAACGGCATCACCAACGCCCATCTGCAACAGGCTTCGTGGCGGATCAGGACGCTGTACCAGAATCAGTCCCTGACCGAGGAGCTGCACATCGGCGCGTTGCTGGCCGATTTCGATTGAGGAAGCGTTTTAAGGGCCTGTGAGCCTGTTACTCATTACCATAGAGGAAAAAAAACATGATGTTACGCAAACGGGTCTGGGATATCATGCGCGAGGATTTCGCCTTTGTCCGCGAGGACGCGACTCTTTCCCAGGCCATCACCGCCTTGCGCGAGATCCGCGCCCGGCAGGCCGACACCAGTTTCGTGCTGGTCTTTTCCAAGAACGACAAGTTCATGGGCGTTCTGTCCATGTGGAACCTGATCCAGGGCATCGGCCCCTGCCTGCTCAAGGGTTCCGTCCTGGACGGCAACGAGGTCGATTGGGACAGCGCCTTCGCCACGGCCTGCCGCAGCTGCTCCCAGGTCCGCATCTCCGAATGCCTCCAGCACGACATTCCCATGCTCAAGCCCAACGATCCGCTGGCCAGGGTGCTCGAGGTCTTTCTCGACTACCGCCGGGGCCGGGCCGTGGTCGAAGAGGGTGGACGCATCATCGGCGTGGTCTGCATGGCCGATCTGTTCAAGGAAATCGGCGATTCGCTCCTGCCGTGACCGTCACGCGGAGCGGGAGGCCGAGACCTCCCGCTCCGCGATCACCATTCGCCGGAGGATGTCGCGCTTTTTTCACACTGTGGTCGACTGCCTCCGAAAATGAGCTTTTTTAATGAGTTGCATGACGTCCGACACCAAAAACGCGGGCCTGGGCCTGGCGTGGTCCCTGATTTTTTTCTTTCTCCTGGCGATTCCGAGCGCAAGCGTGTCGGCGGCGCCAGCCAAACTTGTCGTGGCCGACGACAGGGATTATCCACCGTACATTTTTCTTGATGCGTCCGGGGTGCCCAAGGGCATTCTGGTCGACATCTGGAATTTGTGGAGCCAAAAGACCGGCGTTCCCGTGGAGTACAGGCTCACGGAATGGAGCGCCGCCCTGGCCGCGGTGAGGAACGGGCAGGCCGACGTGGTGGGCGGGCTGGCCCGCACGCCCCGGCGCGAGGAGTTGTTCGACCTGGCGGCGAAGATCACCGAGATACCCTCGGCCATCTTTTTTCACAGCCACCTCGGCGGGATAAAGAACCTGAAGGATCTGGCCGGATTCTCCATCGGCATTGTCAGCGGCGACGCGGCCCGCGATTCGGTTCTGGCCCGCCATCCGGAACTGCGCTTCGCAATCTTCCCGGGCACGCCGGAACTCGTGGCGGCGGCGATTTCGGGGGAGATCAAGGTTTTTATCGCGGACGCGCCCGTTGCCCTGCATTATCTTGCCCGGCATGAGCGGGGAGCCGATTTTCGCCAGGCCTCGGACCTGATTTCGATGCACGCCCTGCACGGCGCGGTCCGCAAAGGCAACGCCGAAGTCCTGGCCGTCGTGCAGGACGGGTTCAGCCGCATTTCGGACGCCGAAGTCGATGCCATCCTGGACGACTGGTCCGGCAGCCGCGTTCACGCCTCCTTGCCGTGGGAATTGATCGTCACCGGGTTCGGGCTCTTGTGCCTGGTTCTGCTGGGCGCCTTCCTGTGGAACTTCACCTTGCGCCGCAGGGTGCGCGAGAAAACCGGCCTGCTCGAAGCCTCCGTGCGCGCGGTGCGCGACAGCGCGGAGAAGTACCGCCTTCTGGTCGAGCACCAGACCGATCTGGTGGTCAAGGTCGATGCGGCGGGGCGGTTCCTGTACGTCAGCCCCGCGTATTGCCGGGTTTTCGGCAAGACGGAAGAGGAGTTGCTGAATTCCACGTTCATGCCGCTCATCCATCCGGAAGACCTGGCATCCACCGAAGAGGCCATGGAAGGGCTCTTGGTCCCGCCCTATACCGCCTACATCGAGCAGCGCGCCATGACCGTGGACGGCTGGCGTTGGCTGGCCTGGAACGATTCGGCCATTCTGGGGGAGAACGGGGGAGTCGAGGCCGTCATCGGCGTGGGCCGGGACATCTCCGAGCGCAAGGGGACCGAGGAACGGCTGCGTCAGTCCGAGGAGAAGTTCTCGCGCCTCTTCAAACTCTCCCCGGACGCCATCTCTCTCTCGGACCCGGAAAGCGGGCTGCTGGTCGAGATAAATGACGCCTATGCAAGCCTGACCGGATATGGGCATGAGGAGCTTGTCGGCAGGAGTTCCGTGGAGATGGGCCTCTTCGTCGATGCGCGCGGACGCGGGCGGGTGCTCGATGAGCTTAGACGCACCGGCCAGGTCAAGAACATGGAGGTGGAGTTCAAGCGCAAGAACGGCAGCCATGTGCCGTGCAGCGTTTCGGGCCAGCTCGTTACCATCGGGCAGGAGCGCTTTCTTCTCGCCGTGATCCGGGACATGACGGAGTTCAAGCGCATGCAGGAGATGATGATCCAAAGCGAGAAGATGGTCTCGGTGGGCGGAATCGCGGCCGGGATCGCCCATGAGATCAACAATCCCCTGGGGATCATCGTGCAGACGGCCCAAAACCTGGTGCAGCGCACCCGTCCGGATTTCCACAGGAATATCGAAGTGGCCCGGAGCATCGGTCTTGATATGGCCTTGCTGGAAAAATACATGCGGGCCCGTAAGATTCTGCCCTTTGTGCAGGACATGCAGGACGCGGCGCAACGGGCGGCGGAGATCATCCGGCACATGCTCGACTTCAGTCGCCGCAGCGAATCCAGGCGCGCCATGTGCGCGATGCCGACCATTGTCGACCGCGCGGTTTCCCTGGCGCAAAACGACTACGATCTGAAGAAGAGCTTTGATTTCAAAAAAATCCGCATCATCAAGGACTATGCCCCCGATCTCGCGCGGATCGAGTGCACGGAAACCGAGCTCGAACAGGTATTCCTGAACCTGCTGCGCAACGCGGCCCAGGCCATGAGCACGGCCGAGCCGCCGTTGAACGGTCCGAGCATTGTCATCCGCTTGTCGAATTCTTCCTTCGGCGTCCGCTGCGAGGTCGAGGACAACGGACCGGGCATACCGGAAGATGTCAGGCGCAGGGTCTTCGAGCCCTTCTACACCACCAAGCCCCCCGGGGTTGGAACCGGGCTTGGGCTGTCCGTGTCCTATTTCATCGTGACCCGCGGCCATGGCGGAAAGATGTGGGCGGAGCCGGCTTCCGGGACCGGCGCCCGATTCGTCATGGAATTGCCCTTGGGCGCGGCGCAGGGGCAAAAGGGGGAAGTCGAGACAACGTAGCCCGCACGCGGAAAAATCAACGGGAAAGCCCCCCGACGCGATCGTGTCGGGGGGCTTTGGGAGCCGGGTTATTCGCTTTTGCGGGAGCGCACTTCCGGCCAGATTTCGTCGATGGCCTCCACGGTTTTGACCGTGATGCGCTTTCTGAGCTCCTTGGGGATCTCGTCCAGGTCGTGGGCGTTGCGGGCCGGGATGAGCACCTTTTTGACCCCGTGGCTGACCGCCGC
This sequence comes from Desulfomicrobium sp., assembly GCA_050252955.1. Lineage (GTDB taxonomy): Bacteria > Desulfobacterota > Desulfovibrionia > Desulfovibrionales > Desulfomicrobiaceae > Desulfomicrobium. Next base: position 186,207 of record JBFWJY010000001.1, on the reverse strand, counting down.
CAGGATTTTCTCCTTGATGCCGCCCACCGGCATGACCCGTCCGCGCAGGGTGATCTCGCCGGTCATGGCCACATCCGAGGCCACGGGTTCGTTGCTGATGGCCGACATCAGCGCCGTGACCAGGGTCACGCCCGCCGACGGCCCGTCCTTGGGCGTGGCGCCCGCCGGGACGTGGATGTGGATGTCGTGCGTGTCGAAGAAGTCATCGGCCAGGCCCAGGCTTGCGCTCTTGGTGCGGGCGTAGCTCAGCGCGGCCTGGGCACTCTCCTTCATGACCTCTCCCAGCTTGCCGGTCAGGATGAGCTTGCCCTTGCCCGGCAGCAGGCTGCATTCGATGTGCAGGATCTCGCCGCCGTACGGCGTCCAGGCCAGGCCCAGGGCCACGCCGGGAGGCATGGAGCTTTCGCGTTCCTCGTCCATGAACTTCGGCTGGCCCAGAAGCTTGACCAGGGCGGAAGTGGTCACGCGGAACGGCCCTTTTTTGCCCTCGGCCACGCGGCGCGCGTACTTGCGGCAGATGGACCCGATCTCGCGTTCCAGATTGCGCAGGCCCGCCTCGCGCGTGTAGCCCCGGATGATTTCGGCCAGCACTGCGTCGGAGATGATCAGGGTGTCGTCCGTGAGTCCGTTCTCCTTGATCTGGCGGGTCAGCAGGTAGCGCCGGGCGATGATGGTCTTCTCCTGTTCCGTGTAGCCGGGGATGCGGATGACCTCCATGCGGTCCAAAAGGGCCGACGGAATGGTGTCGAGCATGTTGGCCGTGCAGATGAACATGACCTTGGACAAATCGTAGGGCACGTTCAGGTAGTGATCGGTGAAGGAGTTGTTCTGTTCCGGATCGAGCACCTCCAAGAGGGCCGAGGACGGATCGCCCCGGAAGTCGTTGCCGAGCTTGTCGATTTCGTCGAGCATGATGACCGGGTTGATGGTTCCGGCGTCCTTCATGGACTGGATGATGCGGCCGGGCATGGCTCCGATGTAGGTGCGGCGGTGGCCGCGGATCTCGGCCTCGTCACGCATCCCGCCCAGGGACATGCGCACGAACTTGCGGCCCAGGGAGCGGGCGATGGATTTGCCAAGCGATGTCTTGCCCACGCCTGGAGGGCCGACGAAGCACAGGATCGGGCCTTTCATGGACGGGTTGAGTTTGCGCACGCTCAAGTATTCGAGAATGCGCTCCTTGACCTTTTCCAGGTTGTAGTGATCCTCGTGCAGGATCTTGGCGGCCTCCTTGATGTCGAGCCGGTCCTTGGAGGTTTTCTTCCAGGGCAGATCGATGATCCAGTCGATGTAGGTGCGCAGGATGGTGGCTTCCGAGCTGTCGGGATGCATGGATTCCAGGCGCGAGAGCTGCTTGTCCGCTTCCTTTTTCACCTTTTTCGGCAGGCCGAGGGCATTGAGCGTCTTTCTGAGCTCCTCCATCTCTTCGCCTTCGCCGCCCTTGTCGCCAAGCTCGCGACGAATGGCTTTGAGCTGCTCGCGCAGGAAATATTCGCGCTGGGCCTTGTCCATCCCTTCCTTGGCCATGCTCTGGATCTTGGCCTGCATGGAGGCCACCTCCACTTCCTTGACCAGTTGGGAGTTGACCAGGTTCAGGCGTTCGATGGGATCGTGGCTCTCAAGGATGCGCTGGGCCTCGGAAGATTTCATGCGCAGGTTGGAGGCCACCAGATCGGCCAGTCGGCCATGTTCGTTGACGGCGTTCAGAACGTTCATGATTTCGCCGGCGTCGATGCCGCGCAGTGTCAGGATTTTCTCGCTCTGTTCCTTGACCGAACGCAGCAATGCCTCCTCTTCGGGGCCGGGATTCTCGACCACGAGCTCGTCGATGGTCTCGATCTTGACCATGTCGAAGGGGTCATGCTGCACGAACTCGGTGATTTTGGCGCGGGTCAGCCCCTGGACCAGGACCTTGAGCCGGCCGTCGGGCATCTTGAGCATGCGCATGATCATGGCCACGGTGCCGGTGTGGTACAAGTCGTCGGGCGAGGGGTCGTCCACGGCCTCGTCCTTCTGGGTGCTGATGAAGATGTAGCGGCTGCCGTTCAGGGCTGCGTCCACGGCCTGCACGCTCTTCTCGCGCCCGACGAACAGGGGCAGGATCATGTAGTTGAAGACGACGATATCCCTGACCGCCAGGAGAGGCATGGTGGTCGGAATTTCCGCTTCCTGGAGAGAGCTGTCGGCGCTGGCTGTATCGGAATTTTCGCCCTGAATTTCATCATTTTCCGGGGAAAACTTTTTTTCGTCACTCATTGAGGTCTCCTCGTAGTGGTGTATTCACGCGATTTTGCACCGCGAAATGCAAATTCAGTCAATTATAAGGCTCCAGACGCCTCAGGCAAGCAAAAAAAAGGAAAAATTCCCTTTTTGGGCCAAAAAATCAGATCAGGCCCAGGGCGCGGAAGCTGGAATAGGTTTCGGCGGTGACGATGATGTGGTCGAGAAGCCGCAGGCCCAGGTCGCAGGCCAGGCGGGCGACGGTTTCGGTCAGATTTTTGTCCTGGGTGGAAGGGGCGGGGTCGCCGCCGGGATGGTTGTGGACCAGGATCAGTCCGCTGGCGTGGTGGCGCAGGGCCAGTTCGAGGATTTCACGGGGGTAGGCCGCGGTCTGGTCCACGGTGCCCTGGAAGACGCGTTCAAAGGAGATGAGCCTGTTCTGGTTGTCGACCAGGATGACCCAGAATTCCTCCTTGGTCAGATGTCCCAGGCGGGAGCAGACCATGTCCCGAACCTGCTCCGGGGATGAAAATTTCTCGCGCCGCGCCACAGAGCCGCAGGCCGCGCGCGCCCGGCACTCATGCAGAGCGCGCCAGAATGTGGCCGCGCCTTCGCCGAGGCCAGGGATGGCGGCGATGCGCGTGGGATCGGCGAGCAGGGCTTCGCCGAGGGAGCCGAAGCGCGACAACATTTCCTTGGCGATGGGCTTGGTGTCCTTGCGGGGCAGGGCGTAGGTCAGGAGCAATTCCAGCACTTCGTGGTCGGACAGGGCGCGGGGATCGCGGTCAAGGCGGTCGCGCAGCCGCCCTCGGTGACCGAGGTAGTGGGCCGCGTCTTCCTTCACCACAGGCGAGCCGCTTCCTTGACCAGGTTTTCTATGGCCTGGGCGGGCTTGAGGCGTCCGGTCTTGATGTCCGTGTCGGCCTGCAGCACGATGTCCCAGAAGCGGCTGATGCGCGGGCCTCCCAGGCGCTGGGCCAGCCGTTTCTTTTCCGTCTTCAGGCTGGGGTAGAGCTGAACCTTGCTGTCCTCGCCGTGCAGCAGCTGCCAGAGCTGGCGGGCTTCGCGCAGCATGAGGGACGAGATCGGGAAAACCATGTCCCCTCCGGCCATGGCCGGGTCGTTCAGGAGCCGGTCCCAGGCGTTGCGGCGTCCGGCCGGGGTTTGCAGGGAACGCAGGAAGGCGAAGAGGTCGAAGGCTTCTTCGACATCGAGGGCGGTCAGGTGTCCGGGCTGGATGGTCTTTTCCCCACCCGCCAGGAGCAGGATTTTTTCCAGTTCGCCGCGCAGGGCGATGGTGCTCAGCGGAAGCGATTCCGCGAGATTTTTTTTGACCCCCGGCGCGAACGTCAGCCCGTGCCGGGCAGCGAAGCGGTCAAGCTCCTGCCCGATGGTGGCGCGGGAGAGACCGGGATGCTCCCAGATCCAGCCGCGCTTCTGCGCGGCTCCCCAGTATTTGTACTTGGTGACGGTTTTGGGGGGATTGGATTTTCCGGATTTCCATTCGCCTTCGAGGCAGAATATGGGCCAGACCCGGGGACGGGCCATGGCCAGAAGGGATTCCATGCGGGACCAGAACTCGTCGTCTTGGTCCTGGGCCCGGCGCAGCACCACCGCATTGGGCGGGCCCATCATGGACGGGATGGTCAGGGTCTGCCAGTAGCGGTCGGGGAGATCCTCGTCACCCCAGAACGTGCGCACGGCGAAACCCTGGCCCTCCAGAAGGTCGCCGATCCGGTCCTTGAGGAGTTCGGGGTCGGCGCAGACGAGAAAGGAGAACCCCTGCCTAGTCATATCCGCATCAGAATTTCTGGCCCAGCTTGTCGGCCACCATGCGCACGGCCAGGTCCACGGCTTCCTGGGTGGCTTCGCGCTTGGCGCTCGTGGTCTGGAGGAGGCCTGTGCTGGTGACGGTCCCTCCAGTGCCCCGGTAGGACTCGGAGGCCGAGACCGGCCCGGAGGTCCAGATGAGCGCATTGGTCTTGGCACTGTAGAACGTGACCACCATCAGAATCCTGGCCTCGGATTTGAGGGTCACGTCGTCGCGTCCTTTGAGCGAATCGGAAGTGCTGTACGAGCGCACGTCGATGTTGACCGTGGCCTCGGCTTCATCCCGACCGACCCAGGTGACGTTGCCGCGCCGGGTAAACTCGTCGCGCAGGCTGCTGCGGAGCATGGGTTCGAGCCACGTCTCGGTGGTCGGGTTGGTGACCTTGTTCAGGTAGAGGCGGGTGCTGTCCTCGGGCAGCTGGATAGGCGCCCGCGCGGTGAGCTGATACCCGCAGGCGGACAGAAAGAGGGCGATGCACAGCACCGCCCACAGGGATTTACCTGACGACCACGTTGACCAGTTTTCCAGGAATGACGATTGTTTTGACAACTGTTTTGCCCTCGATGTGTCGTGAGACGTTTTGATCGTTCATGGCCTGAGCCTGTATTTCCTCGGAGGTCGCATCCGCCGCCACGGTTATCTGGCCGCGCAGCTTTCCGTTGACCTGCAACACCACGGTCACCTCGCTGGTCTTGAGCGCTTCCGGGTCATGGGTGGGCCAGGGCTCGGCGGCCAGCGTCCGGGTGTATCCCATGCGGGCCCAGATCTCCTCGCAGATGTGCGGGGCGATGGGAGAGAGGGTCACCAGCAGGGAGGAGATGGCCGATGACAACAGACGCGGCCCGTGCGTGCTGGCGCGCAGGTCGTCCTTGGTCGTGTAGAGGGTGTTGACCAGTTCCATCATGGCCGCGATGGCCGTGTTGAACTGGAACTTGTTCTCGATGTCCCGCTCCACCCGGCGCACGGTGTCGTGCTCCTTGCGCCGCAGTTCGGCCTCGGCGTCCTTGAGCGATCCGTCAACGCCGACGCAGCAGCCCACAGGAGAGAGAACATCCTCCAGTTCGTCCACCAGTCGCCAGAGGCGGTTTAAAAAGCGGCTCGCCCCTTCGATGCCCTTGTCGTTCCACTCCAGATCCTTTTCAGGCGGCGCGGCGAACAGGCAGAACAGCCGCACGGTGTCCGCTCCGTACTTGGCGATCATCTCGTCGGGGTCGACCACGTTGCCCTTGGACTTGGACATCTTGGAACCGTGCAACAGGACCATGCCCTGGGTCAGCAGGTTCTTGAAGGGCTCGTCGTGGGTCAGGTAGCCTTCGTCGCGCAGGGCCTTCACGAAAAAGCGCGAATACAGAAGGTGCAGGATGGCGTGCTCGATGCCGCCGATGTACTGGTCCACAGGCATCCAGTAGGCCGCCTCGGCCGGATCGAAGGCGGCCTCTTCGTTGCGGGCCGAGGTGTAGCGGGCGAAATACCAGGAGGACTCGACAAAGGTGTCCATGGTGTCGGTTTCGCGCCGGGCGGGCTTGCCGCAGGCCGGGCAGGCCACGTTCACGAAGCTCTCGCACCCGGGCAGGGGCGAACGTCCGTCGGGGTTGACCTTGACGTCCAGGGGCAGTTCCACCGGGAGCTGGCTCGCGGGCACGGGCACGATGCCGCAGTCGTCGCAGTAGATGACCGGGATGGGCGCGCCCCAGTAGCGCTGGCGGGAGATGTTCCAGTCGCGCAGGCGGTAGTTGACCGTGGGTTTGCCCAGTCCGTCTTCGGCGAGATGGTCGATGATGGCCTGCTTGGCGGCCTCGCTGTCCATGCCGTCGAATTTGCCGGAGTTGGCCATGACGCCGGGCTCGGTGTAGGCCTCGGTCATGGTCGCCAGGTCGAGCCCGCCTTCTTTGGGCATGATGACGATCTGTCTGGGCAGATCGTACTTGGCGGCGAATTCGAAATCGCGCTGGTCATGGGCGGGGACGGCCATGACCGCGCCGGTGCCGTAGCCCATGAGCACGAAGTTGGCCACATGGATGGGCATTTCACGGCCCGTGAGGGGATTTATGCAGTAGCGGCCGGTGAACACGCCTTCCTTTTCGAGATCGTCGGCGGTGCGCACGATGCGGTCCATCTTGGAGATGCGTTCGACAAAGGCGCGTACCTCGGCCTCCTGTCCCGTGCCGGGGATGAGCTTTTCCACCAGCGGATGCTCGGGGGCCAGGCTCATGAAGGTCGCGCCGAAGAGGGTGTCGGGGCGGGTGGTGAAGACGTCGATGCGTTCGTCCACATCCTTGACCTTGAAAGATATCTCGGCGCCCACGCTCTTGCCGATCCAGTTGCGCTGCATGGTCAGGACACGTTCCGGCCAGCCGTCGGTCAGCGTGTCCAGGGCGGCCAGGAGCTCCTCGGCGTAGTCGGTGATGCGCAGGAACCACTGGGACAGCTCTTTTTGCTGCACCTCGGAATCGCATCGCCAGCACAGGCCTTCCTCGACCTGCTCGTTGGCCAGCACCGTGTGGCAGCTCGGGCACCAGTTGACCGGGGCCTTCTTGCGGTAGACCAGCCCCTTTTCCAGGAACTTCAGAAAGAATTCCTGCTCGAAGCGGTAGTATCCCGGGTGGCAGGTCGCGATCTCCCGTTCCCAATCATAGGAGTAGCCCAGGCGTTTGAGCTGCGTGCGCATGTAGGCGATGTTTTCGTAGGTCCATTTGGCGGGGTGGGTGTTGTTCTTGATGGCCGCGTTCTCGGCGGGCAGGCCGAAGGCGTCCCAGCCCATGGGGTGCAGCACGTTGAAACCCTGCATGCGCTTGTAGCGGGCGACCACGTCGCCGATGGAGTAGTTGCGCACGTGTCCCATGTGAATGCGCCCCGAGGGATAGGGGAACATCTCCAGGACATAGTACTTGCGGCCCTCCCTGGACATGTCGGTTCGAAAGCAGGCTTTCTCGTCCCAGACCTGCTGCCATTTTTCCTCGATCTGCTTGAAATCGTAATGCCTCATGATGTCCTCAAGATTCCGTTTTGCCGGACTGGATTGTCGTGCGTTCTTTACGCTCGGCGCCTTTGGCGGCGGCGTCGAGCACCCCGTTGACAAAGGTCTTGGAGTTGTCGTCCCCGAAATCCTTGGCCAGTTCGATGGCCTCGTTCATGGCCACCTTGACGGGGATGTCGGGACAGAAGAGCATCTCGAAGAGACAGAGCCGCAGGATGGTCAGTTCGACCTTGGCGATGCGATTGAGTTTCCAGTGCTGCGAATGCCTGGTGATGATCTCGTCGATGCTTTCGTGGTTGTCGAACACACCCTCGACCAGCGTCCAGGCATAGGACTCCTGGCGCTCGATTTCGAATTCCTCCTCGGTCCAGAAATTGTCGAAAGACTTGATCAAAGAGTCTTTCGACATGCCCTGGCCGAAAACCAGCGAATAGATGACCTGAAAGGCGAAGCGGCGTTGATGCCGACGGTTGTGCGTCACGGAATGCCCCTAGATCTGCTGCAGCACGCGCAGGGTTTCCAGGGCCGCGGCCGCGGCTTCCACGCCCTTGTTGCCGCCCTTGCTGCCGGCGCGTTCGATGGACTGTTCCAGGCTGTCCGTGGTCAGCAGGCCAAAGCCGATGGGCACGCCGGTGTCCATGGAGACATGGGCGATGCCCTTGGTCGCCTCGCTGCAGACGTAGTCGAAATGGGGGGTGGCGCCACGGATGACCGCGCCCACGCAGATGATGGCGTCGGCCTTGCCGCTTCTGGCGACTTTCTGGGCCACCAGCGGCATTTCGAAGGCCCCGGGCACGCGGATGAGGGTGATGTTTTCGCGTGTCGCCCCGTGGCGCAGCAGATAATCGACCGCTCCGCCGATGAGGCGATCGACGATGAAATCGTTGAAGCGGCTGGCGATGATGGTGAACTTCTGGTCATTGGCCTGCATCTGGCCTTCGATGGTCTTGACGTGCAGCATGTCTACTCCTTGAAAATTATTTGTTTTCGGCGTCCAGGTGCAGCAGGTGGCCGAGTTTGGAATACTTGGTGTGCAGATAGCACTTGTTGTCGTCGCAGGCCGGGATTTCGATGGGCACGCGTTCCTCGACCTTGAGGCCGTAGCCTTCCAGGCCGATGATTTTCTTGGGATTGTTGGTCATAAGGCGCATGCGCTTGACACCCAGGTTCACCAGGATCTGCGCCCCGAGGCCGTAATCGCGCAGATCCGGGGCAAAGCCCAGTTCCAGGTTGGCTTCCACGGTGTCGCGGCCCTCGTCCTGCAGGTGGTAGGCCTTGATCTTGTTGCCAAGGCCGATGCCCCGGCCTTCCTGGCGCATGTAGAGAATGACGCCCGCGCCTTCGTCGTTGACCATCTGCATGGCCCGTTGCAGCTGGCTGCCGCAGTCGCAGCGCATGGACCCGAACACGTCGCCGGTCAGGCATTCGCTGTGCACGCGCACCAGCACCGGGGTCTCCTCGTTGATCTCGCCCTTGACCAGGGCGATGTGGGTGTGGCTGTCGATGTCGTTCTCGTAGGCCACGATGGTGAATTCGCCGTAGCAGGTGGGCATGCGCGCCTCGGCCACGCGGCGCACCAGCGAATCCTTGCGCGAGCGGTAGGCGATGAGGTCGGCGATGGTCGCGATCTTCATGTCGTGCTCCTCGGCGAACTTCCGGAGATCGGGCATGCGCGACATGGTGCCGTCGTCGTTCATGATTTCGCAGATCACGGCCGCGCCCTTGAGGCCGGCCAGCCGGGCCAGGTCCACGGAGCCCTCGGTCTGTCCTGCGCGTACCAGCACTCCGCCGGGCTTGGCGCGCAGGGGGAAGATGTGGCCGGGAGTGGCCAGGTCTTCGGGGGTGGTCTGGTCGGCCACGGCGGTCTGGATGGTCAGGGCCCGGTCGTGGGCGGAGATGCCCGTGGTCACGCCCTGCTTGGCTTCAATGGACACGGTGAAATTGGTGCCGAATTTGGAGGTGTTGCGCCGGGCCATGAGCGGCAGTTCAAGCTTGTCGACCAGGGCCGGCTCCAGGGCCAGGCAGATCAGGCCGCGCCCGTATTTGGCCATGAAATTGATGGCCTCGGGCGTGACCGTTTCGGCGGCTATGGTCAGATCGCCCTCGTTTTCGCGGTCCTCGTCGTCGACCAGGATGATCATGTTTCCGGCCTTTATTTCCTTGATGGCCTCTTCGGCCGAACATTTGTGCATTCTTTCCTCGCTTATGGGCTTTTGGACCAGGGTCCGCGATTAAAATCCGTGTTCTTTCAGAAAATCGGGGGTGATGGCCGAGGGGGCGGCCTGCGGGCGGCCGTGACTCCACGGATCAAGCATGCGTTGCACGTACTTGCCGATGACGTCGGTTTCCATGTTGACCTGCCGTCCAGGGGTCCAGTCCGAAATGGTTGTTTCCCGTTGCGTGGCCGGGATGATGTTTACTTCCAAATACCCCTGACCGCAATCGTTGACTGTCAGGCTGATCCCGTCCAGGGCCACGGAACCTTTGGGGATGACCTGGGCCGAATAGGAAGCGGGAAAGCCCAGGCGGTAGATGCGGGATTGACCGGCCTGGCGGATGGACAGGACTTCGGCCAGGCAATCGACGTGTCCCGAGACGATGTGTCCGCCCAGCCGATCGCCCATGGCCAGGGCCCGCTCCAGATTGACCAGGGACGACACCCCAAGGCCCCCCAGATTGGTCACGGACATGGTTTCGCCCGAGGCGTAGGCCGTGAACCAGCCCTGGCCGAAGGTCTCCACGGTCAGGCAGACCCCGTTCACGGCGATGGATTCGCCAAGGGCGTAATCGGTCAGGGCGAATTCCGGCCGCACGGTGAAACGTGTCTCGCCGCCGCGTCGGTCCATGGCCGCCACCCGGCCCAAGCCCTGGATGATTCCTGTGAACATGCCTACTCCTTTGCGCGCAGTCGCAGATAAAGGTCGGTCTCGAAAAATCCCTGCTCCACGAGGCGCAGCTCCCAACAGTCCTGCATGGAGAAGGCCTCGCGCCCGGCAAAGGCCGAGCGGGCCTCCTCGTCGCCCAGGACCTTCATGGCCTGGAAGATGCGCAGTTCGTCCACCAGCCCCTGACGCTGCATGGAACCTGCCAGATGGCCGCCACCCTCGGTCAGCGCGTAGTGGCAGCCCCGATCCGTGCGCAGCAGGCGCATGCCTTCGCCGAGGTCCAGGGCTTCGGATTCTCCGCGCAGTCCCGGCAGCCCCCAGACTGTCACGCCCAGATCCATCAGGCGCGTGGCACGAACGGAGCGGCTTTCGGCGACAGTGGTCCAGAAAATGGTCCGGTCGGGGCGGGAGGACAGAAGCGTCGAGCCCAGGGCCGGGTCGGGCAAAGATCGGGACACGACCACGGCCAGCGGCTGCGGACCGCGATACTCGGGCAGGCGGCAGGTCAGGGCCGGGTTGTCCGCGCGGAACGTGCCCCCGCCGACGATGACCGCCTGGCACCAGGTTCGCATTCGGTGCACTTCCCGGCGCGAGGCTTCGCCGGAGATCCAGGCCGCCTTGCCGTCGCGGGTGGCGATCTTGCCGTCCAGGGTGGTGGCCAGCTTGAGGATGGAGTACGGGCGGGACGTGGTCTGCCAGATCAGAAAATCGGCGATGAGGTCACGGCAGCGGCTTTCGCGCACGCCCATGCGCACCGTGACGCCCCGGCTGCGCAGAAAATCGGCGCCGCCTCCGGCGACGGTGGGGTTGGGGTCGGAGCAGCCCACGACCACCTCGGGCACTCCCGCCTCCAGGATGGCCCTGGTGCAGGGCGGCGTTTTGCCCTGGTGATTGCAGGGTTCCAAGGTGACGTAGAGCGTGCATTGGCGTGGATCGACGCCCTTGGACGCGGCGTCGCGCAAAGCCTCGACCTCGGCGTGAGCCTGTCCGCAAGCCGTATGCCAGCCCTGGGCCACGACCGCGCCGCCGCGTGTCAGCACCGCGCCGACGCAGGGGTTGGGAGCGGTGCGGCCTAGGCCCCGCTCGGCCAGGTCGATGGCCAGGTCCATGAATCCGTTGTCGTCACGCATCGGCGGGCTTCTCCAGTCGCGAATACGGGATTTTCGCCTCGTCGAGCATCTCCCGGGACATTTCGTCGGGATAGCCCTCGGCGAAGTAGATGGCCCGGACCCGGCAGTTGATGAGCATCTTGGCGCACAGGATGCACGGCTGCGTGGTGCAGAAGATATCCGCGCCCTCGATGCTCACGCCGTGGATGGCGGCCTGGATGATGACGTTCTGCTCGGCGTGCAGGGCGCGGCAGAGTTCATGACGCTGGCCGGAGGGGATGCCCAGTTTTTCACGCAGGCAACCGAGCTCCAGGCAGTGGGTCAGCCCGGCGGGCGCGCCGTTGTACCCGGTGGCCAGGATGCGTTTGTCCTTCACGGCCAGTGCGCCGACCTTGCGCCGCAGACAGGTCGAGCGCTCGGCCACCAGGTAGGCGATGCTCATGAAATACTGCGGCCAGGGGATGCGGTTGTCCATGGTCACCTCTTTGGAAACGAATCAACCACAGGGCCTTGGAATCGGCCCTGTGGTTGGAGAAAGGCGGTGCTGAAAAGCGTGGTCTACCAGGCGAAAAGCGGGAACTGACCCGCGAATTTCTCCACTTCCAGTCGAATCTCGGTCAGCCTGGATTCGTTGTCCAGGTTTTCCAGGACGGCGACGATCCATTTGGCCACCTTGCGCATGTCGTCGCTCTTCATGCCCCGGGTGGTCAGGGCCGGAGTGCCCAGGCGCACCCCGGAGGTGACGAAGGGCGAGCGGGTCTCGAAGGGCACGGTGTTCTTGTTCACGGTGATGCCGCCCTTGTCCAGGCCGATCTCGGCGTCCTTGCCGGTGATGTCCTGGGCGGTGAGGTCCACCAGCATGAGGTGGTTGTCCGTGCCTCCGGAAACCAGATGATAGCCGGCGTCGGTCAGTTCGCCGGCCAGGGTCTGGGCGTTGGCGATGACCTGGGACTGATATTCCTTGAATTCCGGGCGCAGCGCCTCGGCGAAGGCCACGGCCTTGGCCGCGATGACATGCATGAGCGGTCCGCCCTGGATGCCGGGGAAGATCTGGGAGTTGAGGGTCTTGCCGAACTCCCCGGAGCTCAGGATCATGCCGCCGCGAGGGCCTCGCAGGGTTTTGTGCGTGGTCGTGGTGGTGAAGTGCGCGTGCTTGACGGGGGAGGGGTGCAGCCCCGTGGCGACCAGGCCCGCGATGTGGGCCATGTCCACCAGGAGCTTGGCCCCGACCTCGTCGGCGATGGCGCGGAAACGTTCGAAGTCCAGGGTGCGCGGATAGGCGCTGGCTCCGGCGATGATCATCTGGGGCTTGTGCTCCCTGGCCAGGGCTTCGACTTCATCGTAGTTGATGCGTCCGGTTTCCTTTTCCACGCCGTAGAAAACGGTCTTGAACAGGCGGCCCGAGAAGTTGACCGGGCTGCCATGGGTCAGGTGCCCGCCGTGGGACAGGTTCATGCCCAGGATGGTGTCGCCGGGCTGGATGGCCGCGAAATACGCGCCCATGTTGGCCTGGGAGCCGGAATGGGGCTGGACGTTGGCGTACTCGGCTCCGAAGAGCTGACAGGCCCGCTCCATGGCCAGATTTTCGGCCATGTCCACGTACTCGCAGCCGCCGTAGTAGCGCTTGCCCGGGTAGCCTTCGGCGTACTTGTGGGTCATGACGCTGCCCATGGCCGCACGGACCGCGAGGGATGTGAAGTTCTCCGAGGCGATGAGTTCGAGTTTGGTGATCTGGCGGTTGGTCTCCAGCTGGATCGCCTTGGCGATCTGCGGGTCCTGGCGCGTGAGTTCGTCCATGACAAAGCCTCCACTCTGTTGAGCCGCGCGGTGGCGGTGAATCGTTATTTGAAGCTGCGCAGGATCAGGGAGGCGTTGGTGCCGCCGAATCCGAACGAGTTGCTGATGCCGTATTCCAGGGCCGCTTCCCGGCTGCCGCCCGGCGTATAGTCCAGATCGCAATCCGGGTCGGGGGTATCCTGGTTGATGGTGCCGGGCACGATGCCGGTCATGAGGCTCATGGCCGTGAACACGGCCTCCGCGCCGCCGGCTGCGCCAAGCAGATGCCCGATCATGCTCTTGTTGGCGGTGATGGGCATCTTGTAGGCGTGGTCGCCGAAAACGGCCTTGATGGCCTTGGTCTCGGTCTTGTCGTTGAGCTTGGTCGAGGTGCCGTGGGCGTTGACGAAGCTGACCTGTTCGGGCGCCAGCTCGGCGTCGCGCAGGGCGCACGCCATGGCCTGGGCCATGCCCGTGCCCGACTCTTCGGGGGCGGCGATGTGGTATGCGTCCCCGGAAGCGCCATAGCCCACGACCTCGGCGTAGATTTTGGCTCCACGCGCCAGCGCATGCTCAAGTTCTTCGAGCATGAGCAGCCCCGCGCCCTCGCCGATGACGAATCCGGTGCGGTCGGCGTCAAAGGGGCGACTGGCCTTGAGCGGTTCGTCGTTGCGGGTGGAGAGGGCCTTCATGGCCGTGAAACCGGACACGCCCATGGGCGTGATGGTCGATTCCACGCCGCCGGTGATGCAGGCCTTGACCCGTCCGAGCTTGATGTCCGAGAACGCGTAACCGATGGCGTGGGTGGCCGAGGCGCAGGCCGAGGTGGTGACCAGATTCGGTCCCTTGGCGCCGGTGTGGATGGAAATCTGTCCGGAGGCCATGTTGGCGATGAGCATGGGGATGTAGAAGGGCGAAATCCTGCCCGGCCCGGATTTGAGCAGCTTGCTGTGAAACTCCTCGATGGTGGACAATCCGCCCAGGCCGCAGCCCAGGAGCACGCCCACTTCCGGGGCGGTGGCTTCGTCCATGGCCAGCCCGCAGTCTTCCATGAGCTGCTTGCCGGCGGCCACGGCGATCTGGACAAAGCGGTCCATGCGCTTGGCGTCCTTGACCCCGACGTAGTCCGTCGGATCGAAATTTTTCAGTTCCCCCGCGATCCTCGTGTCGAACTGCTCGCAGTCAAAGAGGGTGATGGGACCGATGCCGCATACTCCGGCGACAAGGTTGGCCCAGCTCTCCGGCAGGGTATTGCCAATGGGGGTCATGGCCGCAAGGCCGGTAACGACAACGCGTTTTCCAATCATGATCTTCTCGAAAATTTATGACGTGCCGTCGGGATTTCCCCATCGGCGGTGCATGAAAAAAAAGGTACCCCAGACGGGCCAGGGTACCGAGTCTTGGCGACGTTGCAGGCCCTAGGACTTGGACTTGATGTAGTTGATGGCGTCCTGGACCGTGGCGATCTTCTGTGCGTCTTCGTCATCGATCTCGATGTCGAATTCTTCTTCCATGGCCATGATCAGTTCGGTCAGGTCCAGGGAATCGGCGCCGAGGGACTCCACAAAGGAGGACTCGGGCTTCACTTCTTCCGCGGAAACGCCCAGCTGCTCGACCACCAGTTCTTTGACTTTTTCTTCAATAGACATTTTCATCCTCCAAAGTGTGTATGCTTACGTAATGTGGAATCCGGCTACAGATACATGCCGCCGTTGATTCCGAGCACCTGACCGGTGATGTACTCAGCCTGGTCGGATGCGAGATAGGCCACGGCGTCGGCGATTGCCTGCGCCGATCCGAGGCGCCCCAGAGGAATGCGTTCAAGGTATTTGTCCCGCACTTCCTGGGGGAGAGTTTCAGTCATGTCGGTCTCGATGAACCCCGGCGCGATGGCGTTGACGGTGACGCCGCGCGATCCAAGCTCCAGGGCGGCGGCCTTGGTCAACCCGATCAGGCCGGCCTTGGACGCGCAGTAGTTGGCTTGCCCGGCGTTGCCCATCTGCCCCACGACAGAGGAAATATTGACAATGCGCCCTTTGCGCTGCTTGAGCATGATCTTGGCTGCCTGCTGGAGGCAGACGAAAGCCCCGGTCAGGTTGATCTGAATCACCTGCTCCCATTGCTCGCGCTTCATGCGCATGATCAGTCCGTCCTTGGTGATGCCCGCATTGTTGACCAGGACTTCAAGGCAGACCTTGTCCTTGATCTCGGCTGCGAAAAAGTCGGCCACGGCGTCCCAATCGCTGGCGTCCAGCAAAAAGCCACAGGCCGAACCGCCTTCCGCCGCAACTTCGGCGCACACCGTTTCGGCCAGTTCCGGCCTGCTGACGTAGGTGAAATAAACCTGGTACCCCAAGCCTGCAAGTTTTTTTACGATCGCCTTGCCGATCCCGCGCGTGCCGCCGGTGACCAGGGCGGTCTTTATCAGTTCGCTCATTGTTGACCTCGCGTGTTGCGTGAAAGTGCGTCTTGAGTGGTTACTCAATGACCCTTAAAATTGCAACAAGGCCGATGCCCAGGTGAAACCGCCGCCAAAGGCGGTCAGCAGGACTTTCATTCCGGGCTGGATGCGGCCGCTGGCTTCGGCTTCGGTCAGGGCGATGGGTATGGACGCCGCCGAGGTGTTTCCGATGCGGTCGACGTTGACGTAGATTTTGTCCATGTCCACGCCGAGCTTCTTTCCGATGGCCTCTATGATGCGGATGTTGGCCTGGTGGGGGATGATCAGGTCGATGTCGTCGGTGGTCAGGCCATTCCTCTCCAGCAGGCTCCCGGAAATTTCGACCATGCAGCGCACGGCATGCTTGAAGACGTCGCGTCCGTTCATCTCCACGAAATAGTCGGGTCCGATGGTCTGGCCGAGGACCGGCTTGCAGGCCGAGCCGCCGCCATGGATGGTCAGCAGGCCGCCCACCGAGCCGTCGGCCTTGAGCATGGCGTCAATGAGTCTAACCCGTCCCGGATTGGCCTGGCCCGTGACAACCGCTGCGCCGGCTCCGTCGCCGAAGAGCACGCAGGTGGTCCGGTCCTCGAAATTGAGGCGCGAGGTGGTCACTTCGCTGCCGACAATGAGGATCTTGGCGTCGGGATACAGGCAGACAAAGGCCCTGGCCGTTTCCAGGCAGTACAGGAACCCGGAGCAGGCGGCCGCCAGATCGAAGGCCGGGATGCCTTTGAGGCCCAGCATGTCCTGGAGCAGGCAGGAGGTGGTGGGAAGATTGTAGTCCCCCGAAAAGGTGCCGACAAAGATGTGCGTGATGTCCCGAGGCGTCATGCCCGCGTTTTCCAGCGCCCGGCATGCCGCATGGTAGGCCAGAACGGAACAGGGCTCGTCCTCCTGGGCGAAGTGCCTGGTGGCGATGCCGGTGCGCGTGCGGATCCATTCGTCGGAGGTTTCGACGATTTTCTCCATATCCGAATTCGTTACGAGTGTCCGGGGCAGGTGCAAGCCCAGTCCCGAAATAAAGCACGGTGAAGACATGAGAGGATTCCTACATTCCCTTGAGGGCGCTGCGTCGCGTTGCGGAGCTAGAGGGCCGTGGCTTCCTGCCTGAGGGCGGAGGCTTTCCCGGTGCGGGAGAAGAGGCTGAGTTCCGTGTTGGCTTGCAGGCCTTCAACGAGGTGATCGTTGGCCTTTTTTTCCACGAAAATGGCGGCTTGCTGCAGCGCGGTGGTGATGGCGCGCGCATTGGACTTGCCGTGGCAGACAATGGCGATGCCGTTCAGGCCAAGGATGGGCGCGCCGCCGTATTCGGCGTAGTCGATTTTTTTGGCGAAGCGCTTGAAGGCTGGCCACGCGATGAGCGTGCCGAGCCTCGACCAGATGGATTTCTTGAGCTCGGTCTTGAGCATGGAAGCCAGCGCCGAACCCAGTCCTTCGCTCAGCTTGAGGGCCACGTTGCCGACGAAACCGTCACAGACGATGACGTCGGTTTCGCCGGTGAACACGTCCCGGCCCTCCACGTTGCCGATGAAATTGAGGGAGGAGCCCTTGAGCAGGGTGAAGGCGTCCTTGGTCAGGCTGTTGCCTTTGCCCTCTTCCTCGCCGATGCTCAAGATTCCGACTTTCGGATTGGGTATGCCGAGCACGCAACGGGCCAGCACCTCGGCCATGAGGCCGAACTGAACCAGATTGTACGGCTTGCAGTCCGCGTTGGCGCCCACGTCGATGAGCACGATGGGCTGTTTGAGGGTCGGCATGATGGAAGCCAACGCCGGCCTGTCCACCCCGTTTATCCGCCCCAGGATGAACATGCCGCAAGCCAGGGCGGCTCCGGAATTTCCGGCGGAGATCACGCCGTGGGCCCGGCCTTCGCGCACGAGACGGAAGGCCACCTGCATGGAGCTGTCCTTCTTGCGCCGCAGGATGTCCGAAGGCTTTTCAGCCATTCCCGCCACCTGGGTGGTGTGCACGATCTCGAATCGCACGTCCGCATGGGCGTGCCTTTCCAGTTCCTTGCGGATGGACGGCTCGTCGCCCACCAGGATGAGCCGAACCCCGGTCTCGCGTGCAGCCGCGAGGGAGCCCGGAACGTTCACTTCCGGGCCGAAATCCCCCCCCATGGCGTCCACGGCGAGACAGATGTCTTTAGGCATCGGCTGCCTTGGTGTACTGGCGTCCCTTGTATTTGCCGCAGCCGGGGCAGATGCAGTGGGACAGGCTGGCTTCGCCGCATTCACAGTACACGACGTTGGGGATGGCGACATGGTCATGGGACCGGCGCATGTTTCTTCTGGACTTGGATGTTTTCTTCTTGGGCAATGGCATGATGGCACCTCTATCTTGACAGCGATCTAATTGGTTTTGATTTTAAGGCCTTGCAACGCCCTGGCCAAGGGAGATTGGCTGTCGGGGTTGCTGCAGGCGCATGGTTCCTGGTTCCTGTTTTTTCCGCATTGCGGGCATAGCCCCAAACACGTGTCGGCGCAAAGTATTTTTTCGGGCAGGGCCAGGAGGAATTCTTCCCACAAAAGTCCCGCCAGGTCCAATTCCCAGCCGGTGTCGACGTTGCGCAGGTGGTTGGGCTCGCCTTCGGCCAGGTCCACGTCCTCGTGGGCCTCGAATCCGTCGAAGTCGTGGTCGATGACCACTACGGCCTCTTCCAGGCAACGGTGGCAAACGGTCGTGACGGCGCCTCCGAGATGGCCCTGGATCAGATATCCGTCCGGTTGCGGGATGATGCCTACCCTGGCCGCAAGGGGCGTGACGATATCCATATCATAGCCGAATTCTTTCCAGAGCTCCCGCCAGACGTTCTGGTCGTCAAATGAAAATTCCCGGCCTTGTGCCGGGAGATTTGCCAGTCCAATCCAATGTTCAACCATGTGTGCACCTCGAAACGGAACGTGTATATGGCGTTTCTTTTTCCTGTCAAGGATTTTTACTTGCCATTCCCGGCGACCGGATATATGGGTGCAAATTCCTCTGGCCGCAAATCCTGATCATGGCCGGCCGGAAAGTCTCGGAGCTGCCAGGCCATGACAGCTTAAGATATTAAAGCACTATTTTAGGAGGACGTTATGTCAAAAGTTTGCGATATTTGCGGGAAGGGCCCTCAGGTTGGCAACAATGTCAGCCACGCCAACAACAAGACCAAGCGGCGCTTCATGCCCAACCTTCAGTCCGTCCGCGCTCAGCTGCAGTCCGGCGAAGTGAAGCGGATGAAGGTCTGCACCCAGTGCATTCGTTCCGGCGCAGTGACCAAGCCCGCGGCCAATTAGGCTTTCCGGTTTTCCCAGCAAAAAAGGCGACCTTGGTCGCCTTTTTTGTTGCCTGCCGTGCTATTTGGCCAGCTGCTGGTTGACGAAATCCCAATTGACGAGCTTGTCCAGAAAATCTTGCAGATAGTCGGCGCGTCGGTTCTGGTAGTCGAGGTAATAGGCGTGCTCCCAGACGTCCGCCGTGAGCAGGGCCTTGGCGCCGTGGGCCATGGGCGTGTCGGCGTTGCCGGTCTTCATGATTTCGAGCGTTCCGTTTTTTTCCACCAGCCAGGCCCAACCGCTGCCGAACTGGGTCATTCCGGCTTCCTTGAAGGCCTTGGCGAAATTTTCGTAGCTGCCGAATGCCTTGTTGATGCCTTCCGCCACGGCTCCGGTGGGTGCTCCGCCACCGCCGGCCTTCATGCAGCGCCAATAGAAGGAATGGTTCCAGACTTGGGCCGCGTTGTTGAAAATGCCCGCCTTGGACGGATCCCCGGCCGTGGCCATGACGATTTCCCGCAGGGTTTTGCCTTCAAGGTCGGTGCCCGCGATCAGTTTGTTGGTGTTGTCGATGTAGAGCTGGTGGTGCTTGCCATGATGAAAGTCAAAGGTCTTGGCGCTGATGCACGGGCTTAACGCGTCCTTGGCGTAAGGAAGATCCGGGAGCACGAAGATCATACAAGCCTCCTTTTAATGTATGGAACATGGGTTGCCAATTCGAGCGCGAATCCTGCCGGGGGGGTCGGGCAGGGCGTGGAAATTGGAAGATAGTCCAAAGTGAATCAATGGACGTGATCTGTCAACAGGAGGGGGCGCATTGAGGCGTCTTCGCGTTTTCGGGATCAGTACAGGACGAACTTGGCCAGGCGACCGTCCAGGCCGCCGTTCTTGAGCGGTTTTTTCCATTCCGGCTTGAGGCCGATGCTCTTGAGCCACTGCCTGTCCCCGAAGTAGACGTAGGCCGTGGAGCCGGCGCAGCGCTGTTTCAGGTGGTCGCCGAATTTTTTGAACCACGGGGCCATGTCTTCGCTTCTGCCCAGGCGAATGCCGTAGGGTGGATTGCAGATGATGGTCGTGCCGGTCATGTCGTTTCGTTCAAAGAAATCCTTGCGTCCGACGATGACGTCGTCACCGCCGGGCAAGCGGGACAGATTCACGCGCGTGGCTTCCACCGCTGCCGGGTCGATGTCGCTGCCACGCAGGTCGGCCAGAAGTTCGACCGTGGTCTGGCGGGAGCGTTCGCGCTTCCAGTGCTCCGATTTGAAATCGGGCAGCCGGAGAAATCCGAATTTGCCGCGCAACAGGCCGGCCGGAAGGTTGGTGGCGTGCATGAGAGCCTCGCACAGGATGGTCCCTGAACCGCAAAGCGGGTCGATGAGAGGCGACGAGCCGTCCCAGCCGCTCATGCGGATGATCGCCGCCGCCACGGTCTCGTTCATGGGCGCGTCCACGCTCTGAGCTCGGTAGCCGCGCCGATGCATGGATCCGCCGGACACGTCCACGCTGATGGTGGCGACATCCTCGTGGATGTGCAGGTGCAGCCAAAGGTCCGGATCGCGCGGATCGACGCTGGGGCGGATTCCCTTATGGTCGCGGAACCAGTCCGCCACGGCGTCCTTGAGCTTCAGGCCTGCGTACTGCGAATGGCCGATGAGGCTTTTGGAGACGTTGGCGAACACGGCGAAGGTCTGATCCGGGGTCAGGAAATCCGACCAGCGCACGCTCATGCCGGCCTTGTACAGGGCCTGGTCCGAGGGGCAGGGGAAGCGGGTCAGGGGAGCCAGCACGCGCGAAATCAGCCGCGCGCGGTAGACGATGCGGTACATGGTCTCGGGGGAGGCCTTGAAATGCACATGACGGAAGCCGCACTGGCAGTCCGTGGCGCCGAGTTCGAGCAGTTCGGCCCGGGCCAGGTCTTCGATGCCGTCCGCCGCCTGGGCGGTGTATGTATGATTGCGTTGGTAGTCGTACATGGGGGCCTTATGGACGGTATGGGCCAGATGGACGCGCCCTGGAAGAAAAAAATGATCGGCCCGGTTGCCCGGGCCGTGATTTACAGGGTCAGGGCTCTGCTGAAGCGTTCGAGGGTGCGCTCGCGGCCGAGGACGTCCATGGTTTCGAAAAGGCCGGGACTCATGGTCGTGCCGGTGATGGCCACGCGGATGGGTTGGGCCAGGGCCTTGAATTTGAGGCCCGTCTCTTCGAGGTATGCCTGGACCATTGCTTCGAGGCTCTGGTGGTCGAAGGATTCGAGGGCTTCCATGCGCTGCGACAGCACCTTCAGATGCTCGCGGATTTCAGGCGTGAGGAACTTGGTCACGGCCGCCTGGTCATAGGGCAGGCCGTGAGATTCGTGCAGGAAGAAAGCCGCCTGTTCCGCCATTTCCTTGAGGGTCTTGGCCCGGGGCTGGAAGAGGGGGACGATGGCCTCCAGGTAGCCCTGTGCCGGGTCGAAGTCCGTATTCTGTCGGATTATCTCGCCCAAGAGGCCCGCAAGCCTCGGCACGTCGCCGGTCTTGATGAAATGGCTGTTGGTCCAGTTCAGCTTGTCCATGTCGAATACGGACGCCGATTTGCCCAGGCCGCCGAGAGAGAATTTTTCCAGCAGCCCGTCCATGGTGAAGAGTTCGTCGTCGCCGTGGGACCAACCCAGGCGCACCAGGTAGCTGAGCATGGCCTCGGGCAGGTAGCCCAGGTCCTTGTACATCATGACCGAGGTCGCGCCGTGGCGCTTGCTCATCTTCTTCTTGTCCGGGCCCAGGATCATGGGCACGTGACCGAATCTGGGCAGCGGAAAGCCAAGGGCCTCGTAGATGAGGATCTGTTTGGGGGTGTTGTTCTGGTGGTCGTCGCCGCGGATGACGTGGGTCACGCCCATTTCAGCGTCATCGACGACCACGGCCATCTGATAGATGACGGAGCCGTCGGCGCGCCGGATGACGAAGTCGTCCATTTCCTGCACGTCCCAGGCGATGGGGCCCTTGATGATGTCGTCAAAGACCACCTTTCCCGTGAGCGGGGTCTTGAAACGAACCACTCGTCCAGGTCCGGGCCCGAGGCCCAGTTCGCGGCATTTGCCGTTGTACTTGGGCTTGAGCCCCGCCGCGCGCGCCGTTTCGCGCATGGCCTCGACCTCGTCCGCCGTGCAGGAGCAATAGTAGGCCTTGCCCGTTTCCAGCAGCTTGTCCACGTAGCTGTTGTAAATGTCGCCGCGCTGGCTCTGGAAGTAGGGGCCTTCGTCGAAATCGAGTCCGAGCCAGTGCATGGCGTCGATGATGGCGTCGGTCATCTCTTGGGTGGAGCGTGCCTGGTCCGTGTCCTCGATGCGCAGGATGAACCTGCCGCCGTTCTGGCGGGCATAGAGATAGTTGAAAAGCGCCGTTCTGGCGCCTCCGATATGCAGATAGCCCGTGGGGCTGGGGGGGAAACGGGTCACGATTTGGGTCATGGTTCTCTTCCGGAAATTCGGCGTCAAACGCCGAGTGATCCCGTACCCTCATTGCCGGGGGTAGCGGGGTGAATGTTGTGAAATCAGCGCCGGGGCGCAGGCGGACTGACGACCAGGCCGGTTAAACGGCTTCCACGGCCTTGACGCCCGGGACCATTTTCTTGACGGCTCGCTCGATGCTGCTTTTGAGCGTCATCTGCGCCATGGGGCAGCCCTTGCACGCGCCCGACATGCGCACCTGCACGATGCCGCTGGGGAGGATGTCCACCAGTTCGACATAGCCGCCGTCGGCCTGCAGAATGGGGCGCACCGTGTCAAGGGCCTTTTCGATCTGTTCTCGCATGTCCTGCTCCGAAACCGGGGCGACAAAGGTCGCGCGGTCTGGTTCGATCACTCTTCGAAAAGAAGGCCGGCCATCAGTTTTTCAGGATCGCGTCTTTCCGGCACGGTTTCCTGGGGCATGGCGCCTTCGTTCCATTCCTTGGACACGTACAGTCCGCAGTAGCAGGCTCCGAATTCGGCCACGTCGGGATCGCGGTAGACGCAGGGGCAGAAAATGTCCTTGTCCAGATCGCGGTTGCCCGAGGCCAGTCGGCACGGACAGGCCATGTAGCCGTAGCGGTCGCGGTTGATGAGCAGGCTTTCCATCAGATCAAGCACGAAGGCCTTGTCCTTGTTGAAGAAATAGCCTTTCGCCTCCTGCAGGGGACGCAGTTTTTCGTAAAGTTCTTCGGGAGTCATTATCTCTCCAGGGCGTCTTTGATCTGATCCTGCTTGAAGCCCACGATGGCTTCCTCATCCACGAGCAGGGTCGGAAAGGACAGCTTGGGGTTGACCTTCTTGATGGCCTCGATGATCTGCTTGCGTTCCTCGCCTTCGAGTTTATCGACAAATATGCAGTCGTATTTGGCGCCGCAATCGTCCAGGTATTCTTTTGTTTTTTTACAGTGAATACATGTGCTTAACGCATAAAGAGTGATGGATTTCTCGGGCATGGGTCCTCCTTGCCATGTTGTGGGCGTTGCGATAGCCCTTGGCCGTCTCTTGGATTGGGATGCTATAAAGATTAATCGGCCCGCCGTCCACGCCGGGATGGGGGCTTATCGCGGGGGAACATAATGCGCGAAAAATTTCTGGTTTTCGGATCACCACGGATTACCGAGGATGAGATCGAGGAGGTCGTGTCCTGCCTGCGCAGCGGCTGGATCGGCACGGGCCCTCGCGTGGCCGAGTTCGAGCGGCGTTTTGCCGGGTACAAGGGCGCCACGCACGCCGTGGCGGTCAATTCCTGCACCGCCGCTCTACATTTGAGCATTCTGGCCGCCGGAATCGGTCCTGGCGACGAGGTCATTACCACGCCGTTGACATTCTGCGCCTCGGTCAACGCCATCATCCATGCCGGCGCCACTCCGGTCCTGGCCGATGTGGACCCGCGCAGCATGAACATCGACCCTGAAAGCGTGAGAGCGAGAGTCACCTCCCGCACCAGAGCGATTCTCCCCGTGCATTTTGCGGGCAGGTCCTGCGACATGGATCCGCTCTGCGCCCTGGCGGATGAGCATGGCCTGACGATCATCGAGGACTGCGCCCACGCCATCGAGACCGAATATCATGGGCGCAAGGCCGGATGTTTCGGTGATTTCGGCTGTTTCAGCTTTTACGTGACCAAGAATGTGATCACCGGCGAAGGGGGACTCATCCTCGCCAGGAATCCGGAGCATGCGGCCCGGCTCAAGGTTCTGGCCTTGCACGGCATGTCCAGCGACGCCTGGAACCGTTTCGGCGATTCGGGTTACAAGCACTATCTCGTGACCGAGGCCGGTTTCAAGTACAACATGATGGATCTGCAGGCGTCTCTGGGTCTGCGTCAACTCGATAAGGTCGAACAGTATTGGAGGCGGCGCGAGGAAATCTGGGCAAGATACATGGACGCACTGGCCGATTTGCCGCTGACTTTGCCCTCGCCCGTGGAGGCGAACACGCGGCATGCGTACCACCTTTTCTCCGTGATGGTGGACGAGAAGCGCACCGGGATCAGCCGCGACGCGTTCTTGACCGCGATGACCAAGGAGAAAATAGGGGTTGGCGTGCATTATCTTTCGATCCCCGAGCATCCTTTCTATCAGGAACGCTTTGGGTGGTCGCAGCACGATTATCCCCATGCGCGCGATATCGGCCGTCAGACCGTGAGCTTGCCTCTTTCGGCCAAGCTGAGCGACGCGGATGTCGATGATGTGATCGCGGCCGTGCGCAAGGTTCTCACCGGACGCTGAGGCCGCTTTCCGACAGAGGTGTCATGGGCGCTGAAAACACCGGTCCGACCGGTGTTTTCAGCTTTTTTTACCCGGGCAGATGCGGACTGCGCCCGAATTTCCAGCGCTCCAGCCAGAACAGGAGCACCGCGATCCAGACCATGCCGAATCCCGCAAATTGGGTGCGGGAGAATGGTTCGAGGTACACGAATACGCCGATGAGAAATTGGATGGTGGGGGCGATGTACTGCAGGATGCCGATCATGGACAGCGGGATGCGGTGAGCGGCGGCGGCGAACATGACCAGGGGCGCGGTGGTGACCACGCCGGCCCCGATCAGCAAGAGGTCCGAGCCGGCGCCGGCGTGCAGGAAGGCCCCAGAACCCAGGTGCTCGCTCCAGCCGAGCCAGGCCAGGGCCGGGGGCAGCAGCAGGCCCGTCTCCAGGGTCAGGCCTTCGAAAGCGCCGAGGGGCGCTTTTTTCTTGACCAGGCCGTAGAGGCTGAAGGTCACGGCCAGGGACAGCGCGATCCATGGCAGGCGACCGTAGTGGACGGTCAGGTAGATCACTCCCGCCGCGGCCAGGGCCAGGGGCGCCCATTGCAGGCGGCGCAGTCGTTCGCGCATGAAGAAGACGCCGAGCAGCACCGAAAGCAGGGGGTTGATGAAATACCCCAGACTCGCCTCCACGATGTAGCCCGCGTTGACGCTCCAGACGTAGATGAACCAGTTCACGCCGATGAGCAGGCTGGCCAGTACATAGCTGCCCCAGACCGCCGGAGAAAGGTCGCCGCGCAGTTTCGTGAAGCGCCGGGTCAAACCCAGAAAGATGGCCAGGACCACGAAGGACCAGGTGATGCGGTGGCACAGCAGTTGCGCCGTGGGCACGTGGCCCAGAAGTTTCCAGTAGATGGGCAGCAGGCCCCAGCTGACGTAGGCGCCGATGGCCGCGAGAATGCCTGTGTTCATTGTCGTTGTCCTGTATGCGACGGTTGGAGGGGATGTCCGGCCGTTGCGCCGGTCAGCGCCAGTCGATGTGGCCCGGCCCCAATTGCCGCATCTGGGTTTGAATCCATTGCGCCCGCTGCCGCACATGCGCGGACGGGCGCGTCGCGGAAAAGCGTCTGGGATTTGGCAGCACCGAGGCCAGCAGGGCGGCCTCGTGGCGGGTCAGCCTGTCCGGGGTCTTGTTGAAGAAACGTTTGGCCGCCGCCCGCACTCCGTAGGTGCCGTCGCCGAATTCGGCGATGTTCAGATACACTTCCAGAATTCTCTGCTTGGACCACAGCAGTTCGATCAGCACGGTCAATCCCGCTTCCAGGCCCTTGCGCACATAGCTGCGCCCCGACCACAGAAAAAGATTCTTGGCCGTCTGCTGCGAAATGGTGCTCGCGCCCCGGATGGCGCGGCCCTTTTCGTTATGCTCCATGGCGCGGGCGATGGCGTCCACGTCGAAGCCGAAGTGGGTCGGGAAGTTCTGGTCCTCGGCCGCCACCACGGCAAGGGCCACATGGTTTGGAATTTTTTGCTTGGAAGTCCAGCTGTACATCACCTCCGGGCCGGGAGCGGAGCCGGTAATCCTTTCCACATGCCGGGTGAGCATGAAGGCGCTGGTGGGCGGGGGCAGGAAACGCAGGACAAGGATGATGGCCACCACTCCCGGCAGGATCCACGCGGCCACGCGCAGAACGCGGCGGATGAATCCGGTGGAAGGTGTCGCGCGTTTTTTCGCGGTCGATCGCGGCTGGGAGCGCCGGGGGCTGGAAGAGGTTGTCTTGCGTGCCATGTTGGGGCTAGTGGATTAGGGGACAGGGCGCGATACCCGGCCACCGCTTGTGCGCCGGAGCCCTGCCAAAGTCAATGCGCCCGGCTATCCGAAAACAAAGGACAACTACATGAAACATATCCACAATGAAACCCTGGCCACCATCCACGCCCGCCACAGCATTCGCCAGTTCTCGCCCGAGCCCTTGCGCGAAGACGCGCTCATGGCCATGCTCGACGCGGCCAACCAGGCCCCCTCGGCCCACAATCGCCAGTCCTGGAAATTCGTCATTCTGGAAGGGGAGGCCCGGAGCGATCTGGCCGAACTGGTCTCTTCGGCCTCCAAGACATTCCAGAAACCGGCCTCGTCGCTCTTGCGCATGGCTGCGCGCAGCATCGCCTCGGCTCCGGTGACGGTGGCCGTGATCAACACCGGCGACCTCATCAGCCACGGCACGGAGCTTTTTCACGTCGATCCGGAGATGGGTTTTGATTTTTTCCGCACCATGGAGATCCAGAGCTCTGCCGCCGCCGTGGAAAACCTGCTTCTGGCCGCGACCTCCATGGGACTCGGGGCGGTGTGGCTTGGCATCCTCTACCTGATCAAGGACGAGATCCTGGCCTTTCTTCAGGAGCCGAAAGGCGAATTCATGGCCGTCATCCCCGTGGGCCATCCCATACGACCGACCCAGGGGCCCAATAAGAAGCCGCTGGAGAACGTGATCAAGAAAATATAAGCCGAAAAAGGTGGAGGGGGCAATGGCGAAGAGCCGCATCGAGACCGACAGCATGGGTGCCGTGGATGTCCCGGCCGATCGATACTGGGGGGCCCAGACCCAGCGTTCCCTGAAATACTTTGCCATCGGGCGCGACCTCATGCCGCGGGAGGTCATCCACGCCTTCGGCGTTTTGAAGCTCGCGGCGGCCCAGACGAACCTGGAGCTTGGCAAGCTCCCTCTCCATCTGGCGAAGCCCGTCATGGCCGCCTGTCGGGAGGTGGCGGACGGGACGCTGGCCGGGCACTTCCCCCTGCATGTCTGGCAGACGGGCAGCGGCACCCAGACCAACATGAACGTGAACGAGGTCGTGGCCAACCGCGCCAACGAACTTCTCGGAGGGGCGCTTGGCGACAAGTCGCCCGTGCACCCCAACGATCACGTCAATATGTCCCAGTCCTCCAACGACACCTTCCCGGCGGCCATGCACATCGCGGCGGCCCTCATGCTCACCGCCGAGCTGGTCCCGGCGGTGGAGGCCATGCGGGAAGAACTCGGACGCAAGGCCGGGGAATGGGCCGACATCGTCAAGATCGGGCGAACCCATCTGCAGGACGCCGTCCCCATGACCCTGGGTCAGGAGTTTTCGGGCTACGCGGCCATGCTGGAGGATAATCTGGAGCGGCTGCGGGGGTGCTTGCCGCCGCTGTGCCGTCTGGCGCTGGGCGGAACTGCCGTGGGCACGGGATTGGGGACGCATCCGGATTTCGCAGGGCTCGCGGCCGGTCGGATCGCCGAGCTGACCGGCCTGCCGTTCACGCCCGCGCCCAATTTTTTCGCCGCTCTTTCGGCCCATGACGCCGTGGTCATGGCTTCGGGGACCCTGAAGACCCTGGCCTGCTCGCTCCTGAAGATCGCCAATGACATTCGCTGGCTGGCCTCGGGCCCGCGCGCGGGGCTCGGAGAACTCATCCTTCCGGCCAACGAGCCCGGCTCGTCCATCATGCCCGGCAAGGTCAATCCGACACAGTGCGAGGCCATGACCATGGTCTGCGCGCAGGTCATGGGCCTGGATGCGGCCATCGGGTTCGCCGGTTCCCAGGGCAACTTCGAACTGAACGTCTTCAAACCCGTGATGATCTTCAACCTGCTGACGGGCATGCGCCTTTTGACCGACGCCTGCGCAAGCTTCACGGCACACGCGCTGCGGGGCCTTGCTCCGGACGAGGCCGTCATCGCCCGGCATGTGGGGAATTCGCTCATGCTGGTCACGGCCCTCTCGCCGGTCATCGGCTACGACAAGGCCGCCGAGGTGGCGCACAAGGCGCACTCCGAGGGCATAAGTCTCAAAGAGGCCTGCCTTGGGCTTGGCTACCTGGAAGGGGATGCGTTCGACCGTCTGGTTCGCCCGCTTCGGATGGCCAGGCCGCATGAGGGCGGATGATGACCGGCCCGCCTCTTCCGCTTTTCAGCAGCGACGGGCCGGGAAGTCAGGAGTCGTGGTGCCTTGCGGCTCCGAGCTCCGCCAGCCGGATGTACTTCTGGAAGGCGTAGAAAAACGAATTGACCGCCAGCACGAATCCGGCCTTGCCATCCAGAAACCCACGCCGAAAGAAATAGATCTTCATGAACCTGGCCAGCCCGTGGCCGACCGCCGTGGCCACGCCCGCGCGTTTTCCCTTGGCGTGCATCTCCTCGGCGGCGATCTGCGTGTAGTAGTTGATCTTGTCCACGTGCTGCCTCAGGTTTTCGTACGGGTAGTGGATGATGTCTCCGGCCAGACGCCGTGTCTTTCCTTTGGGTTCAAACCCGTAGTGCGGCCCCGAGACATGCACCCCCGTGTCGGCCAGACTGAAGACGCGGGGCAGCAGGTCGGGATACCAGCCGCTGTGGCGCAGGAAGCGGTCGAAATAGTAGGACGTGCGGGGGCAGAGAAAGGCGCTCATGTCCCCCGGGTTCTGCAGCGCATTGATGACCGAGGCGCGCAGCTCGTCCGACAGTATCTCGTCCTGATCCAGGGAGACCACCCATGGCGTGGTGATGTGGGCGAAGGCGTACTCGAACTGCTTCTTGGGTCCGGGCCAGGGGTTGACCAGCACGCGGGCCTTGCGGGCGGCGGCGATGTCTTGCGTCGCGTCCGTGCTGCCGGAGTCCACGACCAGGATCTGGTCGCAGAAGTCAAGGGACGCGAGGCAGGCATCAAGATGCTTCGCTCCGTTCAGGGTCAGGATCAGTCCTGTGACTTCAGGCTTAGCCAAGGCCTTTCTCCTCCAGACCGCGCAGGATGGAATCGAAGACGGCGTCCGGATTCCTGCCCCCGTCCACGACCAGAAAGCGGCTGCGGTGCAGGGCGGCCCATGTCAGGTAGCCTTCGCGGATGCGGGTGTGAAAGGCTATGCTTTCGGCTTCGAAGCGTCCTTCGGTGGCGGTCTTGTTGTCCTGCATGTTGCGGGTCAGGGCGCGCCTGAGGCCGATCTCCGGTTCCACGTCCAGGAGGATCGTCATGTCGGGCCAGAGTCCCTGGACAGCCACATCGTTCAAGTGGTGCAACAGGCTCGGGTCCAGGCCGCGTCCGTAGCCCTGGTAGACCACGGTGGAGTCGGCGAAGCGGTCGCAGATCACGGTGCGTCCATCTTCCATGGCCGGCCTGATGACCGAGGACACGTGCTGGGCGCGGTCGGCCAGATACAGGAAAAGCTCGCTGGCGGAGGACAGGTCGCTGTTCCTGGGATCGAGCAGGATGCGTCGCAGCTCCTTGCCCAGGCGGCTGCCGCCGGGCTCAAGAGTGTGCAGGACGTCGTGCCCCTGACGTACGAAATGCTCGATGAGCTTTTTGCACTGCGTGGATTTGCCGCAGCCCTCCATGCCTTCAAAAGTGAGAAACATGTCTCCTCCTTACGAGTTCCCGGATGTTGCGGTGATGCCCATGGCCTTCAAAAGGGGCGAATCCTCGGATTTGGGCTGCGTTTTCCTGGGTGTCCTGGGCTGGTCCTGGCCCTTGGCCGGAGCCGGGGTGCGCATGGGCTGGTACAGGTAGCGCCCCAGGGTGCGGTGGTATTCGCTCCATCCGCCGACCTCCCCGCCGTCCGCAGCTTTCAGCGCGCCCTGCACGGTGTTGATCTTGGCGTCCAGGTTGTCCGCGTAGTGCAGGATGAAGGCCTCCATGGTCTGCGGCAGGCAGGGCGAGCCGAAGGCCAGTTCGCCGTGGTGGGCGACGATGAGGTGCTTGAGGTGCATGGCCAGACCCTCGGGCAGGTCCCTGGTCTTGCGCAGAAAAGGCTCCAGAACCTCCAGCCCGATCTGGATGTGCCCCAGCAGGCGACCGGTGTCGGTGTATTCGCGGCTGATGCCGTGGGAGAGTTCGAAAGCCTTGCCCAGGTCGTGAAACAGGGCCGCCACGATCAGGATCTCCTTGTCCACCTGCGGATAGAGCAGGGACAGGGCCTTGCAGATGCGCATGATGGCCAGGGTGTGTTCCAGCAGTCCGCCGGCGTAGGCATGATGAATGGCCTTGGCTCCGGGCGCGCTCAACAGGGAGGCGCGGATGGTTTCGTCGCGCAGCACGCTTTTGCACAGGGCCGACCAGGGCTTGAAGGCAAGTTCGGCGTGCAGGAATTCTTCCATCTCGCGCAAAAGCTCTTCCGGAGGGACGGCGGAGGAGGGCAGGAAGTCGGTCAGGTCCAGGCCCGCCTCGCGCGGATCGATGACGGCCATGTCGGTGATGTTCATCTGCAGCTGGTCCTTGAAGGAGGCCACCTGCCCGTTCACGGCCACGAACTGTTCGGCCTGCAATCCTTCGTATTGCTGGCTCTGGGGGAACCAGACGCGGGCTTCGATGCTGCCGGTGCGATCGGTCAGGGTCAGCTGCCAGTAGGGGCCGTTCTTGGCTTCCTTGCGCTGGACCTGGGACAGGGCGAAGACCTCGGAAATCGAATTTCCTTCGGCCAGATCGCGAACGTATGTTTTTTTGTGCTTCATCAAGTTGCTATTCCTGCATGCATGAGGTAATGGCCCAAACAAGGGCGAGATCGATATTTTCTAAGATAATTGGGCGGTTGCACAGTATTTCAAGAGTTATCGCCTGAGCGTTTCCCGATTCGTCTACAGGCAAGTTTTCAGCTTTGGCAAGTGGCCGGGCGTGTCCGGTCGCAGTGACAGCTCCATTCGGCGTGTCCTTTTTTCATACCCACGAAAAACCCCAACACTTTATCGAGCGGTTATGTCCAAAAAGAAAGGTCAAGCAAAGGTGACGATTTATCCGGACTGGTGCAAGGGCTGCGGGATCTGCGCGGCCTTTTGTCCGGCCAAGGTGCTCGAACTCTGGCCCGACGGCAAATCACACGTGGTGCGCGAGGAGGACTGCGTCAATTGCGGGTTCTGCGAGCTGCATTGCCCGGATTTCGCGATCTCCGTGACGCCCAGGGAGATCAGCCGCAGGAAGACCGATGCGCACGGCGACGCGAGGGACGAGGTTGTGGATCCGTCCGCGGGCACCGATCCGGGTCCGGAGGAAAATGTTGGAACACCTAACCGGGAAGACGAAAATGGCCACAAAAAAGCGTAAGAGAAAGGAAATTTTCGCCCTCGGCAACGAGGCGGTGGTCGAGGGGGCCCTGCTGGCCGGTTGCAGCTTCTATGCGGGCTACCCCATCACGCCCTCCACGGAGATCGCCGAGGTCATGTCCGCCAGACTCCCCTTCGTCGAGGACGGGGTGTTCATCCAGATGGAGGACGAGATCGGCAGCATGGGGGCCATCATCGGCGCGTCCCTGGCCGGGCGCAAGTCCATGACCGCCACTTCCGGTCCGGGTTTTTCCCTGATGCAGGAGAACCTGGGCTACGCCTGCATGACCGAGGTGCCTCTGGTCGTGGTCAACGTCATGCGCGGGGGCCCCAGCACCGGCCTGCCGACCAGCCCTGCCCAGGGCGACGTGCAGCAGGCCCGCTGGGGATGTCACGGCGACCATCCCATCATCGTGCTGTCGGCCAGCGACGTGCAGGAATGCCTGGAAATGACCGTGGTGGCCTTTAACTTCGCCGAGAAGTACCGCACCCCGGTCATTTTGCTTCTGGACGAGATCACCGCCCACACGCGGGAGAAGATCTCCATCCCGGGTCCCGAGGATTTCGAGATCCTGGCGCGGGTCACCCCGGCCATGCCACCGGAATGGTACGTCTCCTACGAGGAGACCATGCGCGGGGTTCCGGCCCTGCCGCCGCTGGGTTCCGGCTACCGCTTCCACGTCACGGGCCTGACCCACGACCAGAACGGCTTCCCGACCTCCAAGCCCGACGAGGTCAAGGCGCTCATGCACAGGCAGTTCCGCAAGATCGACCAGTTCTTCTACGACATCCAGCTTTATGACGAGGTCGGTTGCGAGGACGCCGAAGTGGTCGTCGTGGCCTACGGCTGCGTGGCCCGCTCGGCGGAGCTTGCCGTGCACATGGCCCGCGAGCGAGGGGTCAAGGCCGGTCTTCTGAAGCTCAAGACGCTTTTTCCGTTCCCCAAGACCGCGGTGCAGACCCTGGCCCGGCAGTGCAAGGCGCTCATTGTGCCGGAGATGAACATGGGCCAGATCTCGCGCGAGGTGAAGCGGGTCAACAACGGTCTGACCCACGTCATCACCAACAACCGCGTCGACGGCCAGATCATCACTCCCTCGGAAATCTTCAAAAACATCATGCAGGCGTGACCATGGCACAGGTAACACAACTCATTCACGACTACCTTCGGCACAACAAGAAGTTCCCCCATGTCTACTGCGCGGGCTGCGGCCACGGCATCGTACTCGGCTCGCTCATCCGCAGCGTGCACGGCCTGGGCTATTCCAAGGACGACGTCGTGCTCGTGGCCGGGATCGGCTGTTCCGGGCGCATGGCCGTCTATGTTGATTTCAACACCGTGCACACCACCCATGGCCGGGCCCTGACGTTCGCCACGGGCATCAAGATGGCCAATCCGAATTTGAAGGTCATCGTGGTCATGGGTGACGGAGACGCCATGTCCATCGGCGGCAACCATCTCATCCACGCGGCGCGGCGCAACATCGGCCTGACCGCGCTGGTCCTGAACAACAACATCTACGGCATGACCGGGGGCCAGGCGTCGCCGACCAGTCCCGAGGGGACCGTGTCCGCCACCTCGCCTTTCGGACAGCTCGAACGCAGCTTCGACATCGTGGACATGGCCATGGCCAGCGGCGCGAGCTACGTGGCCCGTGGCACGGTGCTGCACGCGAACATGCTCGACACGCTCATCTCCGACGCCCTGGAAAAACCCGGCTTCAACATGGTGGAGGTCATGACGCCCTGTCACACCCAGTACGGTCGCAAGAACAAGTTCAAGACCGTGGTCGACATGTACCAGTGGTACAAGAAGAATACCGTGAAGCTGGACCGGTATCGGCAGCTGACCCCGGAAGAGCAGGGCAAGTTCACGCCCATCGGCGTGTTCAGGGACGAGATGCGTCCCGGCCTGGAAGTGAAATACGCCACATTGCGCAACAAGCTTCAGGAGCAGCGAAATGCCTAAGCAGCACGAACTGAATCGATTCGAAATCCGTCTTTCCGGCACGGGCGGCCAGGGCATCCTGACCCTGGGCAAGATCATGGGCCAGGTGCTGGCCATCGATCACGGCTTTTATTGCACCCAGACCCAGAGTTACGGACCTGAAGCCCGCGGCGGAGCCAGCCGGGCCGATCTGGTCATAAGTTCATTTAAAATCAGCTATCCCAAGCCCGTGAATCTTGACATGCTCGTGGCTCTCAGTCAGGAGGCCTGCAACCTGTATTTTCGCAACTTGAAGCCCACGGGTTTTTTGTTGGTGGACACATCCCTGGTGACCCAGACTCCGTCCAACATCTTCTGGGGTCTGCCGTTCACGAACATGGCCAGGGACAAGATCGGCCTGCCGCAGACCACCAACATCATCTGCCTGGGGGCGCTGAGCCACTTTCTGCCGTTCATGAACTTCGCCAACGTGAAAAAGGCGTTGGCGTCGGTCCTGCCGGCCAAGATACTGGACGTGAACGTCAAGGCCCTGACCTTGGGACATTCCCAGGCCAAGAAACTTTATCCGGACGCACCCGAAAAATGGACATTCTTCTCACAAATGACGATGGAATCAGAGCAGTAGGACTGCGCGCACTGTACGGCGCTTTGATCCAGGCCGGGCACCGGGTGCACGTGGCCGCGCCCATGACCGAGCAGAGCGCGGTGGGGCATTCGGTGACCCTGTTTTCTCCGCTGCGGGTCAAGCAGGTGGAGGAAACAGGGTTTTCCGGCCTCGGCATCTCCGGCACTCCGGCTGACTGCGTCAAGCTGGCGCTGAGTCATCTGCTGCCCAAAAAGCCGGACATGATCGTGTCCGGCATCAACGCGGGCGCCAACGTGGGTGTGGACGTGCTCTATTCGGGCACGGTGTCCGCGGCCACGGAAGGGGCCCTGGCCGGCATCCCGGCCATGGCCGTGTCCGTGGACGACTACCACCCCGAGGAGTTGTCCGCCCAGGCCGAATACGCCGTGCGGATGCTCCATGGTGGCTTCTGGTCATCTTTTCCGCGCCAGTGCGTCTTGAATTTGAATTTTCCCGCCGGTCCGCTTACGGAAGCAAAGGGGCTCAAGGTCTGCCGCCAGACCTCGTCCACCTACCGGGACTGGTACGACGAAAGGAACGACCCGCGCGGGAATCCGTATTATTGGCTGTGCGGCGTGATCCCCCCCGAAAATGTGGAGCCCGAATCGGACCGGGGGTATTTGAGCCGGGGTTTCATCACCGCCACCCCGTTGACTTTCGACCTGACTCACGCCGGATACCTCCAGACGCTGGAGCGCCATCTGGCGGGCAATGAATAACCGCTCTTCAAGGAGACGACCATGCCCCTGACCACACCCAAGGAAATGTTTGCCCGAGGTTACGCCGAAGGTTTCGCCGTCGGTGGTTTCAACGTGAACAACATGGAAATCATCCAGGGCATCATGGAGGCCGGGAACCTCGAACAGTCCCCGCTCATTTTGCAGGTTTCCGCAGGCGCCCGCCGTTATGCCGGACAGGGGTACATCATCAAGCTCATGGAGGCCGCCCTGGCCGAGAATGATCTGCCGGTCTGCCTGCATCTGGATCACGGACAGAACTTCGATATCTGCAAGGAGGTCATCGACGGCGGCTTCACCTCCGTCATGATCGACGGCTCGCATCTGCCCTTCGAGGAAAACATCGCCCTGACCAAGCAGGTCGTGGCCTACGCCCATGATCGCGGCGTGTGGGTCGAGGCCGAACTGGGCCAGCTGGCGGGCGTGGAGGACGATGTGGACGTGGAGCACAGCGTCTACACCGATCCGGACCAGGCCGCCGAGTTTGTCGGCCGCACCGGTTGCGACTCCCTGGCCATCGCCATCGGCACCAGCCACGGCGCCTACAAGTTCGCGGGCGAGGCCAAGCTTGACTTCGCCCGCCTGGAAAAGATCAAGGGGCTCTTGCCCGGTTATCCCATCGTGCTGCACGGCGCGTCGTCCGTGCCGCAGGAGTTCGTGGAAATGGCCAACGCCTACGGAGCCGACATCGCCGGTGCCAAGGGCGTGCCCGAAGACCTCCTGCGCAAGGCGGCCGCTTCGGCCGTATGCAAGATCAACATCGACACGGACATCCGCCTGGCCATGACCGCGACCATCCGCAAGTATCTGGCCGAGAATCCGTCCCACTTCGACCCGCGCCAGTACCTCAAGGTGGCCCGGGACGCCGTGCGGGACATGGTGGCGCACAAGATCAGAAACGTACTTGGTTCATCCAACAAAATATAAGTGGAAGAGGAAGAGAACATGGCTGTCAAAATCGCACTCAACGGCTTTGGGCGCATCGGACGCTATCTGGCCCGCATCCTGGCCGGGAACACGGACGTGGAGCTGGTCTGCGTCAACGCCCGCGGCGACAACGCGTCCCTGGCGTACCTGCTCAAATACGACTCCGTTCACGGCACCTTCGCCGGTGACGTGACGCCCAACGAACAGGGTTTTCTGCTGAACGGAAAGCAGGTGCTGGTCACCCGCAACGCTCCCGACGCCTGGGACTGGAAGGGCATCGACATCGTCGTCGAGTCCACCGGCAAGTTCACGGACCGCGAGAGCTGCGAGAAGCATCTGGCCGCGGGCGCGAAAAAGGTGCTCATCTCCGCCCCCGGCAAGAACGCCGACCTGACCGTGGTCATGGGCGTCAACGACGCGCTCTACGATCCGGCCAAACACAACATCGTCTCCAACGCCTCCTGCACCACCAACTGCCTGGCACCGGCGGCCAAGGCGCTGAACGACACCTTCGGCATCAAGCACGGCCTGATGACCACCATCCATTCCTACACCATGAGCCAGCGCATGCTCGACGGCACCCACAAGGACATCCGGCGCGGCCGGGCCGGGGCCATGAACATGCTGCCCACGACCACCGGCGCTGCCAAGGCCGTGAGCATGGTCATCCCGGCCCTGGCGGGCAAGCTCGACGGCATGGCCGTGCGCGTGCCCACGCCCAACGTGTCCCTGGTGGATCTGGTGGTCGAGGTCGAGAAACCGACCACGGCGGCCGAGGTCAACGCCACCCTGAAGGCCGCCGCCAGCGGCCCCGAAGGCGGGGCCATGGGCTACACGGAAGTTCCGCTGGTCTCCATGGACTACGTCGGCAGCATCTACGGCGGCGTGGTCGATGGACTGTGCACCTCGGTCATGAACGGAACCATGGTCAAGATCATCGTCTGGTACGACAACGAGGCCGGTTTCACCAACCAGTTGCTGCGTCTGATCAAGAGGGTGGGGCAGAAGCTGTAGCCCGTCAACCCCTCCGCAACGAGAACGCCCGGCCAGTCCGGGCGTTCTGCTTTGAAGCGCGGCTTGCAATTCGGCCCCGCCTTTTCTAGTCTCTCTTTCCCCGACCCGAAAATCCCGTTTTCCCGAGAGCACCATGAGCGGTTTCACCCATCTGCATTGCCATTCCGAGTACAGCCTTCTGGACGGCGCCATCCGTCTCAAAGACCTGTGCGCCCGGGCCGTTGACTTCGGTTTTTCCTCGGCCGCCATCACCGACCATGGCAATCTCTTCGGTTCCGTGCCCTTCTACCTTGAGGCCAAGAAGCACGGCATCAAACCCATCATCGGCAGCGAAGTCTACATCGCCGAGGACATGACCGACCGGGAGAACAAGAAGCGTTTTCACCTGGTCCTGCTGGCTCAGAATCTCGTCGGCTACCACAACCTGGTCAAGATCGTGTCCGCCGGATTTCTCGAAGGGTTCTATTACAAGCCCCGGGTCGACAAGAAGCTCTTGCGGGCGCACTCCGAGGGCATCATCTGCCTGTCGGCCTGCCTGCAGGGCGAGGTGCCCTACGCCCTGCGTCACAGCACGTTCGACAAGGCCCTGGTGCTGGCCAAGGAGTACACGGACATCTTTCCGGACCGTTTCTACCTTGAGTTGCAGTCCAATGGTCTCAAGGAGCAGGAGGTCGTCAACGACCGTCTGATGGAACTGGCCAAGGAGACCGGCCTGCCTCTGGTGGCCACCAACGACTGCCATTATCTGGGCAAGGACGATTACGAGGCCCACGACATCCTTTTGTGCGTGGGCACGGGCAAGATCGCTTCGGAAAAGCAGCGCCTGAAGTTCGACACCAACGAATTTTATTACAAGGCCCCGGAAGAGATGGAGGCCGCCTTCTCCCATTGCCCCGAGGCCGTGGAGAACGCGGGCCGCATCGCGGACATGTGTGAGGTGGAGCTCAAGCTCAAGCAGCATTTCTTCCCGGTCTACGACGTGCCCGAGGGCGTGACCCTGGACCAGGAATTCCGGCGCCTGTGCGAGGAGGGCCTCAAGGAACGCATCGCGGCCCTGCCCTACGAAGTTGACGAGGCCTTCTACCGCGAGCGCCTGGAGTTCGAGCTTTCCGTCATCGTCGAGAAGGGCTTTCCGGCCTATTTCCTGATCGTGCAGGATTTCATCAACTGGGCGAAATCAAAGAATATTCCTGTCGGTCCTGGCCGAGGCTCGGCCGCCGGGTCCCTGGTTTCCTACGCCCTCAGGATCACCGACCTCGACCCCATCCGCTACGCCCTGTTCTTTGAGCGCTTCCTGAACGTGGAGCGCGCCTCCCTGCCTGATATCGACGTGGATTTCTGCTACAACCGGCGTGACGAGGTCATCAAATACGTCTCCGAGAAATACGGGTCCGATCACGTGGCCCAGATCGTGGCCTTCGGGACCATGAAGGCCAAGGGCGCCATCCGCGACGTGGCCCGGGCGCTCGACATCAGCTTGAAGGACGCCGACCGCATCGCCAAGCTCATCCCCGAAGACCTGAAAATGACCCTGACCAAGGCCCTGGACGAGGAGCCGGAACTCAGGAGACTCATCGACAGCGATCCGCAGTACAAAAAGCTCTACGACGTGGCCCGGCGCCTGGAGGGCCTGGCGCGGCATTCGTCCATCCATGCGGCGGGCATCGTCATCTCCCAGAAGCCCATGGTCGAGTATCTGCCTCTGCACAAGGGCAAGAACGGGGAGGTCGTGACCCAGCTGGACATGAAGAAGGTCGAGCTCATCGGGCTCATCAAGTTCGACTTCCTGGGCCTCAAGACACTGACCGTCATCGACGACGCCCTGAAGCTCATCCGCAAGAACAACAAACCCGTGCCGATCCTGGAGAAGCTGCCCCTGGACGACCCGCAGACCTTCGAGCTTTTGTGCCGGGGGGAGACCGACGGCGTGTTCCAGCTGGAATCCGACGGCATGCGCCGGGTTTTGAGGGGCCTCAAGCCCTCCTGCTTCGAGGACATCATCGCGCTCCTGGCCCTGTACCGCCCGGGGCCGCTGGAATCCGGCATGGTCGACGACTTCATCGGCCGCAAGCACGGCCTGCGCAAGGTCGAGTACGAATTCCCCGAGCTTGCGCCTGTGGTGCATCCCATCCTGGAGGACACCTACGGGGTCATCCTGTATCAGGAACAGGTCATGAAGATCGCCTCGGACCTGGCCAAGTACTCCCTTGGCGAGGGTGACAACCTGCGCCGGGCCATGGGCAAGAAGGACCCGGCGGAGATGGCCAAGCAGCGGGTGCGCTTCCTGGACGGCGCGCGCGAGAACAACATTTCCCAGGAGGCCGCCGAGTACATCTTCGACCTGATGGAGAAGTTCGCCGGCTACGGATTCAACAAGTCGCACAGCGCGGCCTACGCCGTCATCTCCTACCAGACGGCCTACGTGAAGGCCCATTACCCGGCCGAGTTCATGGCCGCCATCATCACTTCGGAAGTCTCCAACACCGACAAGATCCTGGCCCACGTCAGCGCCTGCCGGGACATGGACATCGAGGTCCTGCCCCCCGACGTGAACAGGAGCTTCAACGAGTTCACCGTCGAGGGCGAATCCATCCGCTATGGCCTTTCCGGCATCAAGGGCGTGGGCGAGGGCGCGGTGGAGTCCATCGTCGAGGAACGGGAAAAGGGCGGGGATTTCACCAGCCTGCTTGATTTCTGCCAGCGCGTGAATTTGCGCAAAGTCAACAAGAAGGTCTTGGAATCACTGATCAAGTCAGGAGCCATGGACCGTTTCGGCTGCTCAAGGCGGGCGCTTTTGGAAGGCCTCGACAAGGTCCAGGCCATGGCCCAGAAGCGGGCCAAGCGCAAAACTTCGGGGCAGCTTTCGTTTTTGGGCATGGTCGAGGAAAACACCTGCAATCTGACGGGGCTCGGCATCGAAGACGAGGACGCCCTGTTGCCGGAGTTCGGCGACGACGAAAAGTGCCGCATGGAAAAGGAGGCCTTCGGATTCTTCCTCATCGGCCACCCCCTGCAGCCCTTCCGGCAGGAGATCAGGCGGCTTGGATTCACGTCCCTGGCCCAGTGCGCGGACCTGCCGGAAAAGACGCCTGTGCAGGTGCCGGTGCTGGTCACCTCGACCAAGACCATAAACACCAAGAAGGGCGATCGCATGGCCTTTTGCGGCATCGAGGATTTGAGCGGCTCGGGAGAGGCCATCGTCTTTTCCGAACCCTATGCCGCCAGCAGGGAGCTTTTGGCCTGCGAGGAGCCGCTGCTCATGGTCGGCGTGGTGGCCAAGCGGGAGATGAACGGCGAGGAGAGCGAGGACGGCCCCAAGAAAGCCAAGGTCCTGGCCGAATCCTTCAAGCTTCTTTCGGAAGTGGTCGGTTCGGGTACCGAGCCGGTGGTGCTCATGGTGAGGGCGAACGGACAGGAGCCCGATTGGGAGGCCCTGGGGGAGATCGTGCGTCGCTATCCGGGGCAGGCTCCGGTGCAGATCGATCTGGGGCGCGAAGAATATGTCTGCCGCCTGCAGTTCGGGCCGGATTTTCTGGTCGCGCCGTGCCCGGAGTTCTGGCGGGATTTTGAACAATGGCGACATATCCAGAGAAATGGGGAGAATTCATGACACAGGGCAGGTGGCGGCTGCGGGTGAGCTCGGATTTCAGCTCATCGCACCAGTTGCGGCATTACGAGGGCAAGTGCGAGAACATGCACGGCCACAATTTCACGGTGGAGGTCGACGTGGTCGGCGAGAGCCTGGACCCGAAGCTTGGCATCCTCATGGATTTCAAGGCGCTAAAACGTCTTTTGAAAGAGGTGACCGACGAACTCGATCACCGGCATCTGAACGACCTGCCGGATTTCGCCGAGCAGAATCCTTCTTCCGAGCTGTTGGCCCGTTTCGTGTTTCTGCGCATGAAGGAGCTGCTAGCCCCGTACCCGGTCCGCCTGACGGAGGTC
Organism: Desulfomicrobium sp.; assembly: GCA_050252955.1. Taxonomy (GTDB): domain Bacteria; phylum Desulfobacterota; class Desulfovibrionia; order Desulfovibrionales; family Desulfomicrobiaceae; genus Desulfomicrobium. Next base: position 145,772 of record JBFWJY010000001.1, on the reverse strand, counting down.
ATGGTTTCGGAAAAGGCGAGTTCCAGAGCCTATTACTCGGAAGTGCAGGGCTGATGCGCGCGGTCCTGCAACGGGTGCGCCAGGCATCCGTCCGCGTTCAGGGGCGTGTGCTGGGCGAGATCGGCCCGGGCCTGGTCATTTTGGTCGGTTTCGGCGGCAGCGACGCCCCTGAGATGGTCGGCGGTCCGGTCTGGAACAAATTCATGCAGAAACTGCTGGACCTGCGCCTTTTTCCAGACGCCGGCGGACCCATCAACGCGAGTCTGGCCGATCACGGCGGCGCCGTCCTGGTGGTCTCGCAGTTCACCCTGTATGCCGACGTCAGAAAGGGCCGCCGTCCGTCTTTTTCCAACGCCGTCCAGCCGCAGGCCGCCCTGTCCCTGTACAATGCCTTCGTGGCCGACCTGCGGCGGCGCTGTCCGCACGTCGCCGAGGGCGAGTTCGGCGCGGACATGGACGTGTCGTTGGTCAACTGGGGTCCGGTCACCATCTGGCTGGACAGCGACGGACTCTAGTCCGTTCTTGGCAGGCATGTTGCTAGCATGTGGGCGAACGTTCATTTTTTGACAGGATACAGCATGCATGACGCCATTGGGATTTTCTTCTCCCCGCAAGCAGCCTGCGGCACGGTCTGAAGCCATGTCCGCCGGAACCGACTACTCCGCCGAACGCGTCCGGTTGCCCGACGGGTCCGTGGATGTGCGCGTCCTGCGCGAGGGCCGCGTCCAGCACCTTGGCGGCAAGCGCGGAGTCGAGAACGAATTGCGCCGGGTGGCGGATATTCCGGCCGAGGGCGTTTTGCCCGTCTTTCTGGGCTGCGGGCTGGGTGCGGGCCTGGCCGATATGCTGGCCAGAACTGCGGGCCCCGTGGCCGTGGTCGATGCCGAATCCGCCATTGGCGCGTTGACCGGGGCACCGGGGAATTGGCGAGACGACCCCCGGGTTTTCTGGATTGACCAGGCGGACCCCGAGGCGGCCCTGGACCAGTTGACCCGCTGGCAGATTCGGCACGGCGGCCTGCCTTTCGCGCCGGTGCGCGATCCGTTCTACGCCCGTCTGCGGCCCGCCCTGTACCGCGATCTGGCCGACCGCCTGGAGATCAGCCGCAAGGTCGATTTCTGGAGCCGGGCGCGTTATCCCAAGTTCCGCTCCAGTGTCCCGCGCGTGCTGCTCTTGACCAGTTCCTATTTTCTGATGGGCGAGCTGGAGGCCGCCTTCACCCGTCTGGGCTACGCGACTTCGCTCGTGCAGTTGCCCAGTCAGGAAGTGGGCAGCCAGGAATTCGTTGAATCCATTCTTTCGGAAATTTTGGCTTTCCACCCGGATTTTGTGCTGACCATCAATCATCTCGGCGTGGACAAGGAGGGCATCCTGACCGCGCTTCTGGCGCGCATGGAACTGCCCCTGGCGTCCTGGTTCGTGGACAACCCTCACCTCATTCTCTACGTCTACGAAAATCTGGCTTCGGACTGGGTCACGCTCTTCACCTGGGATGTGGACAACATCGAGTCGCTCAAGGCGCAAGGGTTTTCCCGCGTTCATTACCTTCCCCTGGCCACGGACCCGCACCGTTTCGCCTACGCGCCGGGCACGACCTTTCAGCGCGATGTCGCCTTTGTCGGCAACTCCATGCTGTACAAGGTGCACGCCAAATTGCGGCATTACGACTTTCCCCCGGCCCTGCTTGGCGACTTTGAAGATCTCGGGCAGGCCTTCATGGAGAGCGGAAGCCTGTCCGTGAAGCGTTTCCTGGAGGAGGAACGGCCGGAGCACCTGAAGGCGTTCCTGGAACTGCCCGATGTGGATACCCGGCTCGCCTTCGAGACCCTGATCACCTGGCAGGCGACCCTCTTGTACCGCTTGCGGCGGGTCCGCGAGCTCCTGCCCTTCAATCCCCTGCTGGTCGGCGATCCGGGCTGGCGAGAGATTCTGCCCAAGGGTGGCTGGACCTATCACCGCGAACTCAACTACTACGCGGACCTGCCCACATTTTATCCGGCCACGCGCATCAATTTCAACTGCACCAGCCAGCAGATGAAGGGCGCGGTCAACCAGCGCGTCTTCGACGTGCCGGTCTGCGGCGGTTTTCTGCTGACCGACCATCGCCGCCAGATGGAGGCGCTTTTCGAGCCGGGTCGGGAGATCGTCTGCTATCAGGAGCCGGGCGAGATCGCGGGGCTTGTCCGCCATTACCTCCGTCACGACGGCGAACGGGAAAAGATTATTCAGGCCGCGCGTGCCCGCATTCTGGCCGAACACACCTACGACCTGCGCCTAGAGTCCCTGGTGCGGACCATGCGCTCCATCTACGGATAGCACGTGAAAAAGCCCATCCTGGTCATCCAGATGCAGCGCATGGGGGACCTGATCCTGTCCTTCCCCCTTTTTTTGTGGCTGGAGCGGGCATTTCCCGGCCATCCGGTCTGGGTCATGGCCGAGCCCGGGTTTGCCGGACCGCTTGCGCGCCTGAGTCCGCAGGTGCGCTATTTCGGGTATGGGCAGAGCGGGGATTTGCGCAGTGAAGCGTTCCACCTGGTCATAAATCTCAGTCACCGGGCCGAAAGCATGGCCTTGGCCGGCAGCCTGCACTGCGACGCTCTGGTTGGCGGATACCTCCGGGACGGGGTGACCCGTATCGAGGGCGACTGGCAGGAATACCGGGCGTCGCTGACCCACAACAACCGGCACAACCGTTTTCACTGGGCCGATCTCAATGCCCTGGACGTGATCCCGCACGGGATCATGGGCCAGACCCGCTGGCCAGCTCCGCGTCACATGCCCCCCGACATTCGCCACATCGGCCTTTTTCTTGGCGCAAGCGAACCGGACAAAAGGCCCGGCGCAGCGTTTTGGGTTGGACTCATCGCGGAGCTGGAGCGGCGCGGGCTCGTGCCGGTGCTTCTGGGTGGTCCGGGCGAGCGGGAATTGTGCCGCGAGGTGCTTCGCCTCGCCGCGCGGCCGGTGGCCAGCGCCTGCGGCTCCCTGGGGCTGGATACGTTCGCCGTGTACGGGCAGACCCTGGCCGCCATGATCACTCCCGACACGGGGCCCATGCACCTGGCGGCCTGGTCCGGGCTCATGGTGCTCAATCTGTCCATGGGCCCGGTGCATGCCTTTGAGACCGGCCCCTACCAGCCGGGGCACGTGGTGCTGCGCAGCTCAAGGGATTGCGTTGGTTGCTGGCGCTGCCATTTTGATCTTCCGCGTTGTCATGAAAGATTCAAGCCCGCGCGGGTTGTCCGCGTGCTTGAGGCCATGCTTGGCCGCAAGGGCAAGCTTTCGGGCTTGCGGCTTCCCGGACTTGAGATTTTTGCCACCGGCCGCAAAGGCGGCCTCTATGACCTGATACCTCTCTCCGCCCACGCCAAGGCCGGGCAGCGGCTGTCCGCGTACTGGCAGGCGTTCTGGCTGCACGCCTTTGGCCGAGGCTCAAGGGACGACTGTCTGGTCGCGGCCGGGAAGCTGCGCGATGACCATGCGGCTCTGGTGCGCGTCATGACCGCCGGGGCTTTGCGTTTTTTCCGCATGGCCGGCAGCGCTTCCGACCCGGAACTGCCCATGCGCGAGTGGAACCGCACGTCTTTGGCGCTACGTCCCTTAAGCGGGTACGCCGCCGTTCATCTGTCCAATCATGACTGCTCCGTGGCCAGCCGCAAGCGCGTGCTGGCCCTGGCCGAGGCGCATCTCGATTTTCTTCGCCACTCGTGATTTCATTCTGATCAAAGCAAAAAAGGCGGCCAGTGGCCGCCTTTTTTGCTTTGATTTTATGTGGTTGTCATTGCGCTGAGGCCTGCAACCCGTTTTCCTGCCAGCCGCCGCCCAGCGCGGTGAAGAGCTCGACCGTGGCCAGTTTGCGGGCCAGGCGGGCGTCGAGCAGGTTTTGTCTGGCCGTGAACAGGGTGCGTTCGGCGTCGTGCACGGCAAAGGCGCTCTCAAGCCCCGCCGAAAAGCGCTGATCGACCAGCAGTCGGCTTTGTTCGGCGCTGGCCGCGCGACGGGCCTGGGCTTGGGCTTGTCCCTCGTAGCCCTGGTTTTTGGCCAGGGCGTCGGACACTTCGCGGAAGGCGTTCTGGATGGACTCTTCGTACTGCGCGACCCGAATTTGCTGTTCGGCCTTGGCGGCTTCAAGATTGGCCTTGTTCCGGCCCGCGTCGAAGATGGGCAGGCTGATGCTGGGCACGAAGGTCCAGACCCGCTGGGTGGCATCGAACAGGTCTGTCAACTCCAGGCTGGCCAATCCCGCCGTGGTGGTCAGGCCGATGCGCGGGAAGAACGCGGCCCGCGCAGCGCCGATTTCGGCGCCCGCGGCCCACAGACGGTGCTCGGCTTCAAGGATGTCGGGACGGCGGGTCAGGAGTTCCGAAGGAAGCCCAGGCGAAACCGCCGTGTTCAGAACCACGTCATTGATGGCCTGCGCCGGGAGGTTCAGTGCGGAGACCGGCGCTCCAGCCAGCACGGCCAGGGCGTTCTCGTCCATGCTCACCTGGGCTGTGAGCCGCGCGACCTCGGCCTGGGCCACGGCCACGACTTCCTCGGCCTGATGGCGGGCCAGTTCCGTGCTCATGCCGTGGGCCAGCTGCGCCAGGGTCAGGTCCAGAGTCGCCTGACGGCTCTCCAGGGTTTCCCGGGCCAAGGCCAGATGTTCGCGGTCCCCGGCCAGGGTCAGGTAGCCCCTGGCGACCTGGGACACGAGGCTGATGTGCGCAGCCCGGCGGGCTTCCTCCGTGGCCAGGTAGCTTTCCAGGGCCGAGTCTTCCAGGCTTTTGATCCGGCCGAAGAAATCAAGTTCGAAGGACGAGATGCCCAGCCCCACGTTCCACTGCCGGTCGATCCCTTCGATCCCGCCGCGCAGATCGCCCGGCGATCGCGTGTTGGTGTTGGCGCCCGAGGCGTCGATGTTCGGGATACGGTCGGCGCGGGCGATGCCGAATTGCGCCCGGGCCTTGTCCATGGCCAGCACGGCCTGGCGCAGGCTTCTGTTCTGGCCCAGCGCGGTGGCGATGAGTTCCTGCAGGGCCGGATCGGGAAAGGCGTCCCGCCAGCCGAGCTCGTCTACATCCGCACCCTGCGTGCCGCCGGGGTGCGTTGTCCATGCCTCCGGCACGGGCATGGCCGGGCGCTCCCGTTCCGGAGCAAGGGTGGCGCAGCCGGTCAGCGCGAGGAGCGCGATGGTCAGTATCAGTCTTCGCATGGGTGACCTCCGGGAATGATGACGCGGTTCGTGGAGTTCTTGGGATTCTTGCGGGACAGACCGAGCCTGGCCACGATGACGAAGAAGACCGGGATGAGCAGGGAACCGATGATCGTGGAGGCGATGGTGCCGCCGATGACGCCCGTGCCGATGGAGTTCTGGCCGCCGGACCCCGCGCCGGAGTTCAGGGCCAGCGGCAGCACACCCAGGCCAAAGGCCAGGGAGGTCATGATGATGGGCCGCAGACGTTGTCTGGCCGCCTCGACCACCGCGGTCATGAGGTCCATGCCCGACTCGGCCAGACTCTTGGCGAATTCGACGATGAGGATGGCGTTCTTGGCCGCAAGCCCCATGGTCGTGAGCAGGCCGACCTGGAAGTACACGTCGTTGGTCAGGCCGCGCAGGCTGACGGCGGCCAGGGCCCCGACAACGCCGATGGGCACGACCAGGATGACCGATGCCGGCAGGCTCCAGCTTTCGTACAGGGCCGCGAGGCAAAGAAAGACCACGAGGATGGACAAGCCGTAGAGCAGGGCGGTCTGGGAACCGGCCTGGCGTTCCTGGAAGGACAGGCCCGTCCAGGAGTAGCCGATGCCTTCAGGCAGCTGGCTGGCCAGGTTCTCCATGGTCGCCATGGCCTGACCCGAGCTTTTGCCCGGCGCGGGCGCGCCGAGGATCTGCATGGCCGGGACGCCGTTGTAGCGCTCCAGACGGGGCGAGCCCGAAGTCCAGTGCGCCGTGGCGAAGCTCGACATGGGCACCATCTGCCCGGATTTGCCGCGCACGTGCCAGCGGGCGAGGTCCTCGGGCATCATGCGGTAGGGCGCCTCGCCCTGCATGATGACCTTCTTGACGCGTCCCTTGTCCAGGAAGTCGTTGACGTAGGAACTGCCCCAGGCCGTGGCGATGACGCCGGTCACGTCGGACACGGCCAGGCCCAGGGCGCCGGCCTTGTCCCAGTCGATGTCGATGCGGTATTGCGGCGTGTCGTCCAGGCCGTTGGGGCGGACCATGGCCAGATCAGGATGCTGGCTGGCCATGCCGAGAAGCTGGTTGCGGGCGGCGGTGAGCTTTTCGTGGCCAAGACCGGCCATGTCCTGCAACTCGAAGTCGAAGCCGGCCGCGTTGCCCAGTTCCATCACCGCCGGCGGGGCGAAGGCGAAGACCTGCGCGTCGCGGTACTGCGAGAAGGCGGCCATGGCCCGTCCGGCAACGGCCTTAACGTGCAAGTCAGGACTCTTGCGCATGCTCCAGTCCTTCAGGCGCACGAAGCACATGGCCGTGTTCTGGCCGCTGCCGGCGAAGCTGAAGCCCGCCACGGCCATGAGCGATTGCACGGAGTCCTTCTCGGCTTCCAGGAAGTGGGTTTCGATGCGTTCCAGCACATCCAGGGCGCGGTCCTGGGTCGCGCCGATGGGCAACTGGACCTGCACGAAGAGCATGCCCTGGTCCTCATCCGGGAGAAAGCCCGTGGGCAGCCGCTGGAACAGGAACATCATGGCGGCCAGGATGAGGGCGTAGAGGATCATCGATCGTCCCCAGCGCCTGGTCATGGATCCGACCAGCTTCTGATAGCCACTTGCGGTGCGGTCGAAGCCGCGGTTGAACAGGCCGAAGAAGCCGCGCTTGCCGTGGCCGGGCTTGGCGGGTTTTAGCATGGTGGCGCACAGGGCCGGGGTCAGGATCAGGGCCACCAGGACGGAGAGGACCATGGCCGAGACCACGGTGATGGAGAACTGACGGTAAATGACGCCGGTTGAGCCGCCGAAGAAGGCCATGGGCACGAAGACGGCGGACAGCACCAGGGCGATGCCGACCAGGGCGCCGGAGATCTGGGTCATGGACAGGTGGGTCGCGTCGCGGGCCGACAGGCCGTCCTCATGCATGATGCGTTCGACGTTCTCGACCACGACGATGGCGTCGTCCACCAGCAGGCCGATGGCCAGGACCATGGCGAACATGGTCAGGGTGTTGATGGAATAGCCGAAGGCCGCCAGCACACCGAAGGTGCCGAGCAGAACCACGGGCACGGCGATGGTCGGGATGAGCGTGGCCCGCAGGTTCTGCAAAAAGAGGTACATGACCAGAAAGACCAGCACCACGGCCTCCAGCAGGGTGCGGACCACCTCTTCGATGGAGATGCGCACGAAGGGCGTGGTGTCGAATGCTTCCACGACCTTCAATCCGGCGGGAAAGGTCGAGCTGATGCCGTCCGTGTATTCGGCGATGGCTTGGACGGTCTTCAGCGCGTTGGCGCCGGTGGCCAGCTTGATGGCCAGGGCCGCCGCGGGCTGGCCGTTGTAGCGGGAGACGACCTGCGAATTCTCCGCTCCCAGTTCCACCTTGGCGACGTCGCCCAGACGCACGGTGGACCCGTCGGTGTTCGTCTTTAAGAGGATGTTTCGGAATTGTTCGGGAGTCTGAAGGCGGTCCTGGACGCTGACCGTGAAGTTGATGCGCTGCTCCTCAACCGAGGGCAGTCCGCCCAGCTGACCGGCGGAGATCTGGGCGTTCTGGGCCTTGATGGCGGCGGCGACGTCCGCCGGAGTCAGGCTGTAGGTATGCAACTGATCAGGATTGAGCCAGATGCGCATGGCGTGCTGCGAGCCGAAGAGGGTGACCTCGCCGACGCCTTCCACACGGCTCATGCCGTCAAGGACATTGGCTGCCACATAGTCGGCCAGCTGCGCCCTGGTCATGGACCCGTCTTCGGAAACGAAGCCGAGCACCTGCACGAAGTTCCTGACCGCCTTGGTGACCTGCACGCCCTGGGCCTGTACTTCCTGCGGCAACAGCGCCATGGCCAGTTGCAGCTTGTTCTGGACCTGGACCTGGGCAATGTCCGGGTTGGTGCCGGCCTTGAAGGTCAGGGTGATTTCGGCCTGACCCGAGGATTGGCTGGTGGAGGACATGTAGTCCAGATTGTCGATGCCCTTCATCTTCTGTTCGATGACCTGGGTGACCGCGTCTTCAAGCGTCTTGGCCGACGCGCCGGGGTAGGTCGCGCTGATGGCCACCGATGGCGGGGCGATGGGCGGATACTGGGATATGGGCAGACCCGTTATGGCCAGCACGCCGCCGAGCATGGCGGCGATGGCCAGAACCCAGGCGAATACCGGGCGATTGATGAAAAAATGTGCCATGATAGTTCCTTACATCGCGTCTTGGGCAACACGGACCTGCACGCCGGGGCGCGCCTTCTGCAAACCTTCAATGACCACGCGATCTCCGGTGGCCAGTCCCTCACGAACGATCCAGTCACCGCCGACCGCACGGTCCAGTTCCAGGGGGCGGACAGCCACCTTTTCCTCGCCGTCAACGACCATGGCCTGGGGCTGCCCCTCAGCATTGCGGACCACGGCCTGTTGCGGGATGAGCAGCGCGCTGGCCAGCACCCCTTCTTCGACGACGGCACGGACATACATGCCCGGCAGCAGGTCTCGCTCGGGATTGGGGAAGACGGCGCGCAGGGTGACGGAGCCGGTGCTCTGGTCGACACTGGCCTCGGCCAGCTGCAGGACGCCTTCATGGGCGTAGACGGCGCCGTCTTCAAGGATGAGGCTCACTTTCGTCGCGGCCTCGCCTGCGGACTGGACGGCCCCGCTCTTCAGGGCGTGCTTCATGCGCAAAAGTTCCGTGTTGGACTGGGTCAGGTCGACATAGATGGGGTCGAGTTGCTGCACGGTGGCCATGGCCTGGGCCTGATTGGCCGTGACCAGTGCGCCGGGGGTGATGGTGGATCGGCCGATGCGACCGCTTATGGGCGAGAGGACTTTGGTCCGCTCAAGATCGATGCGGGCGGCTCCAAGCTCGGCCTGCGCCGCTGCCACATTGGCTTCGGCCAGGGCCAGGGCGGCCTGCACCTCGTCGTGGTCCTGCTGGCTGACGGCCTTGGTCCGGATCAGGTCGCGGTAGCGCACGGCCTTGAGGCGCGCCGGCTCCAGCTCGGCCTTGGCCTTGGCTACGGCGGCCTTGGCGCGAGCCACGGCCACTTCATAGGTGGAGGGCTCGATCTGGTAGAGCAGGTCGCCGGATTTGACTTCGGTGCCTTCGGTGAAAGTCCGCTTCTGGATGATGCCGCCGACCTGGGGCCGGATTTCGGCCACCTGGTACACGGCGGTGCGCCCGGGTAGTTCGGAGGTCAGACGGATTTCTTTTTCCTGCATGGTCACCACTGCGACCTCAGGCGCCGGAGCGACTCTGGCGACTGCGGGTTGGTCGGCCTGGGACGGCTTGTTCCAGGCGAGATAACCAAGGCCGACGACGATCACGGCGACAACGGAGATTATTATTTTCTTCATTTTGTCCTTCCAGGAGTTTGGTGTGAAAAGAAGTATATGAACAGGCGTTCATTTCAATGCGATGGAATTCAGGCGGAAACGGCGCGCACGAACATTTTCCAGTTGGCTTCGGCTTGGGTTTTGGGGTCGATCATGTCTCCGCGCCGACTGTACAGGATGGCGATGGTCAAAAACTGCCCCAGGAACTGAACGAAGATCTGATCGGCATCGATGTCCGCGCGGATTTCCCCCGTTTGCTGTCCATGGCGGATGATCTCCGCCACCTCGGCCTGATGGCGCTGATGATTCAGCAGCAGGCGTTCCCGTAATTGGGTTTCGTCGCTCCAGAGCGCATCCGAGAGCACCAGGTTCGGCAGGGCCCGATAGCGTTCGACCACGCTGATATGCAGGTCGTAGCAGCGGCGCAGCTTGGTCAGGGCCGATCCGGATTCTTCCACCGCGTGGCGGATTCCCTCCGTCTTGACGTTGTCGAGCAGGTCGAGAACGCTGGCCAGGATATCGCCTTTCCCGCCGGGGAAATGCTTGTACAGCGCTGGCGCGGTCACGCCCACGGCACGGGCCACGTTGCGCGCGGTCAGGGCTCCGACCCCCTGTTCGGCGACAAGGGCCAGGGCCGCTTCGGCGATCTGCTCGCGGCGGATGGTGGTGGTCAGTCGTTTTGCCATGGAGGGGCTAGTTAACGATCGTTCACTTCGTCGTCAAGGGGAAAAGTGGAAGCGGGAAAAGAAAAGAGCAAATGAAACCGTGCGGTGCGGCGGGCGGTCCGTTGGCGCTGACGGGATCGTTGGAGCGGAGGGCGATGACTCTTGGCCGAGGCCGCGCATATCCCTCAACTCCCCTCCTGCCAAGGAGGGGTGCCCGCAGGGCGGGGTGGTTGCCTTTAGCTCATGCTGAAAGAAGAGCGTCCTTTTGCGGCGGACGGTCCGCTGCCGACATGGGCTTGGGGCCCGCCGGAACTCCTTCGCTGGCCTCGTAGAGTTGAATCGTTGCGTGCGGGGCGTTGGGTTCGGGCAGAACAGGGGCAACGATTCAACAAACGATGCCCGGCTCAGTCAGACAGCCGACGAGCCCCAAGCCCATGCCGCCAACGGACCTTGAGGCGCTGACGGGGATTGGTGGAACGGAGGGTGATGACTCTGGTCAGCTGGCGGAAAGTGGCAGATAAGAGTTGAGGGAGGTGCGTTGCGATGTGCCCACCGCAGCCGCGCATATCCCTCAACTCCCCTCCTGCCAAGGAGGGGTGCCCGCAGGGCGGGGTGGTTGCCTCTCGCTCATGCTGAAAGAAGAGCGTCCTTTTGCGTCGGGCGGTCCGCTGCCGACATGGGCTTGGGGCCCGCTGGAACTCCTTCGCTGGCCTCGTAGAGTTGAATCGTTGCGTGCGGGGCGTTGGGCTCGGGCAGAACAGGGGCAACGATTCAACAAACGATGCCCGGCTCAGTCAGACAGCCGACGAGCCCCAAGCCCATGCCGCCAACGGACCTTGAGGCGCTGATGGAGGGTCGCGGAGCGGCGTGGTGGTCTTGTGGCGTAAAAAAAAGGACTTGCAACCGAGAGAAGTATCCGGTAGCAAGATGGGAATGATTCCTGATAACTAAAAAATCAAAGGAGAATACCAGTGAGCAAGACCATGGAAAATCTGAAGGAAGCCTTTGCCGGGGAATCCCAGGCCAACCGCAAATATCTGGCTTTCGCCAAGAAGGCCGACGACGAGGGGCTGCCTCAGGTCGCCAAGCTGTTCCGGGCCGCTGCCGCCGCGGAGACCATCCATGCCCATGCGCATCTGCGTCAGATGAAGGGCATCGGTTCCACGCCCGATAACCTCAAGGAAGCCGTGGCCGGCGAAACCCACGAGTTCAAGTCCATGTACCCGGCCATGATCGCCGACGCCCAGGCCGAAGGCGACAAGGCGGCCGAAAGATATTTCGTTTTCGCCAACAAGGCCGAGGAATGTCACGCGAACCTGTATTCCAAGGCCGCGGAGAAGATGGGCGATCTGGAGGTTGTGGACTATTATGTTTGCAGCGTCTGCGGTCACATCCATGAAGGCCAGCCCACGGACAAGTGCCCCATCTGCGGCGCGGCCCCCAAGGCGTACAGCCTCGTGGACTAGGGCTTTCTCCGGCGTCTTAACGCAAAAAGCCGCATCCCCTGTCGTGGAATGCGGCTTTTTTATTCGGGCCTTCGGCAAAGACGTGAAAGGGCTCTACCTGCGGGGAGCTGGCCCGCTGGGACGGGCCTTGGCCTTGGTGAAAGCCAGTTCCGTACCCCTGCCCTTGTTGAACATGGCCAAGACCCGCTCGGCGTCCTGAAAGGGCAGGGAGACAAAGGCGAAGGTCTCCATGATCTGGATGTCCCACACGTTGCGCGACGGGATGCGGCATTTCTCGTCCAGGAAGGTCAGCAGGCGCTTGGGCGTAAGGCCGTCCTTGCGGCCCTGGGTGACGAAGAGGCGGGTCTTGCCCTTCTTGTCCACCACGAAGGTTTCGGCGATCTCTTTGTAATTGGAGGCGTCGAGCTCCTCCTGGAACATGTGCTGCAGAAGCGCCGCCAGGGTCTCGCGCGGCTTGCTCTGCTCCAGTAGTTCCTGGGCCATGCCCAGGTATTCCAGCTCCGGTTCCGTGCCGACGATGGCTTTGAGTTCGGCCTGGATGCGCTCCTTCTTCATCTGGATGACGTCGCTGACCTTGGGCAGGCGGGCCTTGCGGATGTCCGTCTTGGCCTGCTTGCTGATGAACTGCAGCCGCCGGTACTCCGAGGGCGTGATGAAGGTGATGGCGATGCCCTGTTTGCCGGCCCGGCCCGTGCGTCCCACGCGGTGCACATAGGCCTCGGGGTCGTGGGGCAGGTCGAAGTTGATGACGTGGGTCAGGTCGTGGACGTCGATGCCGCGCGCGGCCACGTCCGTGGCCACGAGGATGCGCACCAGCCGTTTCTTGAACTTGATCAGGATCTTCTCGCGCAGACTCTGGGACATGTCGCCGTGCAGGGTGTCGGCGTCATAGCCGCGCTCCATGAGGCGCTGGGACACGGCGTCGGCGTCGACCTTGGTGCGGGTGAAGACCAGCCCGTAGAAGTCTTCCTCCATGTCGATGATCCGGCACAGAGCCTCGAACTTGTCGGAAGCCGAGACCTCGAAATAGATCTGGTCGGTCTGGGTGGCGGTCAGCTGCTCGGACACGGCGCGGATGACTTCATAGTCGCCCATGTGCTTCTTGGCCACGCGCAGGATTTCCGGGGGCATGGTCGCGGAGAAGAGCATGGTCCGCTTTTCGGTCGGGGTCTGCTCCATGATCTCCTGGACATCCTCCAGAAAACCCATGTTCAGCATCTCGTCGGCTTCGTCCAGAATGAGGAAGCGGATGGAGGCGAGATTGAGGCTGCCCCGGCGCAGATGGTCGAGGACCCGGCCCGGGGTGCCCACGACCACGGACACGCCGCGCCGCAGGTTCCTGAGCTGGATTTCCATGGACTGCCCTCCGTAGATGGGCGTCACGCTGATGGATCGTCCGCCGCGCAGGGAGTTGATCTCCTCGGCCACCTGGATGGCCAGTTCGCGGGTGGGCGCCAGGACCAGGGCCTGCACGGCGCGCGCGCTCTGGTCCAGAAGCTCCAGCAGGGGCAGGCCGAAGGCAGCGGTCTTGCCCGTGCCGGTCTGGGCCTGGGCCACGATGTCTTTCGCGCCGCTCAGCACCGCCGGGATGGTCTTGCTCTGGATCGGGGTCGGCTCCTCGAAACCCTTGCGGGACAGAGCCTGGATGGTCAGTTCGGAAAGGCCTAAATCAGAAAAAGTAGTCATGAGAATACCTTGCGGGCAAGCGCCTCGCGGTCAAAAGAAAATACCCGGCTCTGGAACCGGGCCTGTACCGTGAGGCCGACTGTCCAAGGCGGGAAAACAAGCATTTCGAAAACGTATGGAACCGGATCGAAGAGCGAACATGCTCAGGAATGGTCGTGCGGAAAAGGGGGGGGATCCCCTCAAGAAATGCTCGGAGTGTATAGATGAATGTTTTTGGGTTGGCAAGAGAAATAGTCAATATGAATCCACTGAGTCGTTATTGCGTCGCGAGCAACTTCACGGAATACACCGAAAAAGGCCCCGAATCGCTCCGGGGCCTTTTCTCTTGAGGGGTGGGTAATCAGGTTAGAAGGCGGAACGCAGGCTCAGCCAACCACCATATGTTTGGTAATCGTCGTTGTATTCTGCCGTGCCGCCCAGTTCGCAGTTGAGTGTTCCCTTGGAGAAGCCGATGGAAGCTTCCCCGATTACCGAGGATCTGGAGATGTCGTCTTCTGCGGTCACGCTCGGGCTGCCCAGGGTGGACTGCTCGACCTTGATGTTGTTGTCCGTGAGGGCGTATTCCCAGCGCACGCCCAGGGTCGGGATGACCTTGATCTCGCCCCACATCAGGTTGCCGCTGAGTTGGGCACCCAGAATGGAGCGTACGATGTGCTCGTCGACGGAGCCGTACGTGGTGTCCCAGTCGGGGTTGTCGGCGTCGGTGGAGTGGCTGTCGGCGGTGATCCAGGAGTAACCCAGGCCGGCATAGGGCATGACGGCCCAGTTGCCGGAGGGGATCACGTAGCCTGCGATGGCTTCCAGTTCGGCGCCGTAACTGGTGTAGTCGTCGTCTTCGTCGATTTCCAGCAAGTTGCCGGTCTTTCCGTCGTACTCATGCTCGGCCACGTAGAAGGTGGCGCTGCCGCCGTAGTGCCACGCATCCGGGTTGTATGCCGCATGGAGGCCCAGGGAGTAGACGGTCTGGTCTTCGTCGTTCTCGTCATAGCCGTCGCCTTTGAAGTCAATGGCGCCGAAGCCCAGGCCGGCATGGGCGCCCAGGGTGAGTTCGGGGGACAGGCTTCTTTCGTAACCCAGTACGAAGCCGTAGAGGTTGCCGTCATAGCCCATTCCTCCGCTGGTGGAGCGGTTGATGGCCTTGGCGTAGGGGCGGATGAACATGGCGTTCTCGAGGTCGTCGCCGGAGCGGGCCACGAGGAAGCCGGCGTCGGACGCGATCGCGCCGGAGTCGGCCAGCAGGATGTCCTGCTGCGTCTTGATGTGCTGGGTCAGGAGCTGGGAGAAGGTGCGCAGCTGGATCAGGTTGGAGAACTGCATGACGCCCAGGTTGGCCATGCGCATGCCCGTCGCAGGCATGCTGGCCTGGGGGTCGTAGCTGAAGATGGCCTCGGCGTCGGCGCCCGTTTCGTCACCGTCGACCCACGACACGTTGATGTTCGGGTTTGGGGTCTTCAGAGCCGCGAACTCCCCGGAGATGTTCGTATTACTGAGCACCATTTCTCCAGACTCCTCTTCTTCATACCGGTTTTCGATAACCCGATAAGGAGTGTTCCAGGCAATGTTCTTTCCGGCCAGGGCGACCAGGGTCGCGTCGTTCAGGAGCAGTTTGCCGTCACGTCCGACGAGGATTTGGGGCACATAGGCGTTTGCAGGAATGGGCTGGCCTTCCATGTGGTAGGGCACGCCGTCGAAGATGATGCGGAAGTCGTTCATCAGTCTGGCGGTGGCGGAATCCCCTTCCATGCCGACAGCCAGAGTTCTCATGTCGTTGCCGATGCCCGTGTGGACCAAGCCGGGATTGTAGACATTCCAGTTTCCGCTGTCGATGGCGATGCCGGCCCCGCTGTAGGCATCCATGAAAATGGAGCCTTTGTTGACAACGCTTGGATAGCTGGAAAAAAAGTTTGCGAAATTGTTTGTCGATAAAGCGGATGCGCGGATGCCGACACCGTGGAAGTTGGACTTGACGGCGATCACGCCGGACTCGGTGTTTTCGATGCGGGCGACGTTAGTGGCATCGATGCCGTAGGTTCCACCTTCGAGCGTGCCATCCTCGGTTGGTTCAAGAATCGTGGTGTTGACTGTGATTTTTCCCGCGTTGCTGATGTTTTTCACGTAGCGGCCTGTAATTCCGCCGGCGTATGGCTGATATCCGGTGGCTTCGGCAGTAATGAGCCCTTTGTTGATGATGGATTCGGCATCTTCCGCGTGGATGCCGACACCATGGAAGTTGGAGTGGACGGCGATCACGCCGGACTCGGTGTTTTCGATGCTGCTGGGGCCAGCAGGAGAATCGATGCCGTAGGCCCCACCTTCGGGCTTCCTATCCTTGGTTGTTTCAAGAGCCGTGGCGTTGACTGTGATCTTGCCCGCGTTGCTGATGTTTTTCACGTAGCTGCCTTCAATGCCTGCGGCGTATGCATTATAGCCGGTGGCCTCGGCAGTAATGAGCCCGTCGTTGTTGATGATGGATTCGTAGACACCGTCTGCGCGGATGCCTCTCGCCCATGCCCAAGCGTTGGAACTGTTGGATTCAGCCGCGGCGAGGATGGAATTTGTATTTCTGATGTCTTTAACATTGTTCGTTTCGATGCCGGTGGCTGCGACTCCATCGTAGAGCAAAGTGGACGCCTCGGACGCTGAGGCAACGATAGCTGCTGAGTTGGAAATCGTTTCGGTATTGAGAGCATAAATGCCGACGGCTGTGTTCTCGGATGTGGCGGTGATGTCTCCGGAGTTGTTAACCGCGTCCGGGCTGTTGGCGCTGATGGCAACAATACCGAAGGCTGTGTTCTTGGCTGTGGCGTTGATGTCTCCGGAGTTGGAAATCGCGCCTGTTTCGTAGGCTGCGATACCGACGGTGTTGTTCTGGGATGTGGCGGTGATGTTTCCAGAGTTGGAAATCGCGCCTGTTTCGTAGGTTTTGATACCCTGGGCGGTGGACGTCTCGGACTCTGAACGTGCTGAGACGGTGATGTCTCCGGAGTTGGAAATCGCGCCCGTGTAGTGGGCTTCGATACCCAGGGCTGTGGACATCTCGGACTCTGAACGTGCTGAGGCAATTATGGCGGCTGAGTTGGAAATCGCGCCCGTTTCGAAGGCTTTGATACCCAGGGCTCTGGACATGTCGGACTCTGAACGTGCCGAGGCGGTGATGTTTCCGGAGTTGGAAATCGCGTCCGTGTAGTGGGCTTCGATACCCAGGGCTGCGGACATCTCGGACTCTGAACGTGCTGAGGCAATTATGGCGGCTGAGTTGGAAATCGTTCCGGTATTGAAAGCATCAATACCGATGGCGATTTTCTCGGATGAGGCGGTGATGTTTCCGGAGTTGGAAATCGCGCCCGTTTTGAAGGCTTCGATACCTATGGCTCTGGACATCTCGGACTCTGAATGTGCCGAGGCGGTGATGTTTCCCGAGTTGGCGATGTTGCCGGATGATTCCTCTACATAGATGCCGTGGGCCTCGGCACTATCCGTGCCCATGGCCGTGGAAGAGATTGCTCCGGTGTTGTTAAGATCGCCGGAGTTCAGGGTGTAGATGCCTGCCGTGTACGTATCGGCCCCGTTGGAATACGCCGTGATTCGCGCGGTGTTGAGCACGGTCCCGCTGTTGTTGGCGACGATCCCCAAAGCGGAAGGAATTGAGGCCTCGGCGGACGCTGAGATGGTTCCGCCGACGGAGATGCTCTCTATATCGTTGGCGAACACCCCAATGGCCGTTGAGTTGGTATCGCCGCCGTTCGCTTCGACCGTCATGGTGCCGTCAAAGGTGAAACTCAGCAGATTGTCGACCAGGGCTCCGGGTATTATGGGATCTGTCCCGGTAGTGGAATTAGCGATATCGTCTAAAACGCTAATGCCCTCCGTGCCATTTCCAGTATAAAAGAAACTCCCGGCCGCCATTGCCCCTGTTGCCGTAACGCATGATAATGCCATGCAAAAAAAGATTTTTCTCAGCCATTTTTTGTGCCCCATCCATCAAACCTCCTCTTTTAGGCTTTCGGTTGCGTGCACATCTTTGAAAATTCGCACGTTGAACGCCAATGTCTGGTAAATTGATGATTTTTACCGACAGGAGTTTCGAAAAAACATCCTCACCCATCCCCATCTTTTCCGCTATTTTTCTGTGGAATACGCTGATTTTTTGAGATAAAGATGATTGTTCTCAAATAGGTAACGATGCAGCCCAAAAAATCGGATCGTCAGCGCAGTTTCCTTTGACCGGATCTGGTCGATCAGCTCGATCCTCGAAACCACTTGCTGGGTTGGCCAAGGCCATCCCGTGGCAGGTTTTCGAGGCCAGCTTCCGGCCGTTCTGTGCTGCATCCGGTCGGCTAGCCAAAGCCATCAGTTTGATGGAATTTAAGGAAATGCATTGTGCTGTGGGAGGAAGAGTAGGCGTCGGCGGGGATGACGCCTGTCGTTGAAGAGAATGGAATGCCGGAGGTCCAGGGACGATGTGCCCCTGGGGATTTATCGCCAACTGGCGTGGATGGATGCTAGCCCTTCATCGCGATCCCGGCCAGGCTCTCCAGTTCTTCGGAGAGCCCCAGCGCCTGGGTCATGGACTGGCCCCAGCAGACAAGTCCGTGGTTGTCCATGAACACGGCCTCGAAATCCCGGCTGGCCAGACCCACGGCCTGGGCCAACTCAGGAGTGCCGGGCCGGTGGGCGGGCACGCGGGTTAGCTTGTCGGCGAAGACCCGGCCTTCAAAGAGTGGCAGGTCGAGAAGAGGCCCCTCGCCGCGCAGGGACAAAGCCAGAAGTTGCGGCGGATGGGTGTGCACGATGGCTGTGGCCCGGGGTTGATTGCGATATATCTCCAGATGCACGGCAAGTTCCGACGAGGCCCGGACCGAGGACAGGGGTGCGCCCGTGGCCAGTTCGACCACGGCCAGATCTCCGGGCGAGAGATGCCCCTTGGCGCTGCCCGTGGCCGTGATCACGACGCGTTCCCCCTGGCGCATGCTCACGTTGCCGTTGAACCCGGCGAAAAGACCGCGCAGCCATCCGTCGCGTCCGGCTTTCAGGATGGCCTCTCCCGTCTCGGGGTTGATCAGGGCGGGAAAATCCTCATTGTTCCCGGTGGAGGAATTGTCGGGCTTGATGTCGATGACCGGTGTGCCGTCGATGACTTCCAGCGGATGCACCTTGAGGCGCAGTCCCTCGCGGTCCAGGATGCGCGCCGCATGCAGGCCGATGGGCGTGGGCCGGTCCGGGGAGCGGGTGGAGAAGATGCCGCGCATGGGCAGCGCGGCATTGCCTCTGGGGTGACAGCGCAGCACGCTCTGGTCGCCCTGGTGCATCCAGGTCAGGACCAGAATGGCGTCTCCGACCTGCAGATCCGTGGCCGCGGGTTCAAAATCCGGGGCCAGCTCAATCCAGACCGGGGGCATCGAGGAGTCGCCGTACTTGGGGCACTGCTCGCGACTTGTGAGATGGGAGCGAACGGTGCCGATGACGCGAGGGTTCATGAGTCTGTCCTTGCTGCGGGTTCGGAGGCGGAGGTGCGAAGGCATCTTTACAGCCGGCCATTTTGTCCGTCAAACAGCAGGAGCTTTCGCATCGTCCGGGGCGGGTCGCGTCTTTGTCCCGGCGTGGGCCCGCAGGCTTTTCCTGGTGAATTTTGGTGCGATGCTTGTATTGAAACCGCGATACGCGTAGAATTGGGATTGTTTTCAACCACAACTCCGGAGCGCGCATGAACCGCTTCTCCACCAGCCTTCTCGGCGAGGCCAGGACCCTTCTGCTGGCCACTGACGGTTCCCATTTCAGCGAAGGGGCGCTGCAGGAGGCCATTTTTTTCAGTCAGGCCTGCGCCGCCCGGTTGATAGTTCTGCATGTGGTCCGGATCGACGTCGAATCCCTCAAGTCCGCCAACGCCAAGGTCACCCGCAAACAGCAGGAGATCGCGCCCTATCTGGAAGACATCCGCAAGATGGCCAGGGACAGCGGGGTGGAATGCGAAACCGTGGTGGTCGGTTCCTCGGTGCCCGAGAACGCCATCGTCGAGCAGGCCAGGATGCGCGAGGCCGATGTCATCATCATGGGGCGGCATGGCCGGGCGGGACGCCTGTACCTGATGGTGGGCAGCATGACCTCCAAGGTCATCGGGCTTGGCTTTCCCATGGTGCTCATGGTCCCCAAGGATTTTCTGATCACCGGCGCCCATGTGCTGGTGGCCGTGGACGACTCGCCCTGCAGCCGTCTGGCCGTGGAGGAAGCCATGAGCCTGGGACTGTGCTGCGTGACTCTTGAACGGTTGACCTTCGTGGCGGTGGCCAGGCGTCAAAGCGGCCTGGACGAGGCCCGGCGCATGGTCGAGGATGTCTGCGCCCGGGGCCGGGAGAAATGGCCGCATCTGCATTTCGAGGCCGTGGCCGATGTGGGGCACGCGTCGAACATCATCGTCCGGGCCGCCGAGGAGCGCGGGGTGGACATGATCATGATCGGGGGCATGGTCGCGGGAGCCCTGCCCAGAATGTTCACCGGGCGGGTCACCAAGGAGGTCTGCGGCTGGGCGCACTGCGCCGTACTGGTGGTCACCGCCTAGGAAGCCTTTCAAAAAACGTTCGGACTGCGTTGCTCCCCGATTTCGGAGGGCTCATGTAGGTAAGCTACACTTCACCTTCCGGAATCGGCTCCCGCCTTGCCAGAACGCTTTTTGAAAGGCTTCCGGGGAATTAAACAGTCGCCGGGTGCGTGCCGAGGGTTTTGGCTTCTTCTTCGAATCATCTGACAAGGAACGGTTTCATGTCGGTCAGGCTTTTGCGATTCTTTCCCTTTCTCGCCTGGTTTCCACTCAGCGCGCTGACCGTGCGCGCCGATCTGATGGCCGGGATCACGGGGGCCCTGGTGTTGGTGCCCAAGGCCATGGCCTACGCGCAATTGTCCGGATTGCCCCTGTATTTCGGGCTGTACACGGCTTTCGTGCCGGCCATCATCGGAGCGCTGTGGGGCTCGTCAAGACAATTGGCAACGGGGCCGGTGGCCATCGTCTCGCTCATGACCGCCGCCGCCGTGACTCCGCTGGCTGTTTCCAACACTCCGGAATACATTGGTTTCGCCTTGCTCCTGACCCTGCTCGTGGGTCTCGTGCAGCTTCTTTTGGGAGTGCTCAAACTCGGGACCATCGTCAATTTCGTGTCCCACCCGGTCATCCTCGGGTTCATGAACGCGGCCGCGATCATCATCGGCCTGTCGCAGCTGGATTTGCTGCTCGGCATCCCCAAGGGCCGCAGCGATTTCTTCCTGAAGGATGTCTGGGACATGCTCCTGCTGCTTCCTCAGACCCATTTGCCGACCCTGGGCATGGCCCTTTTCGGATTGGCCCTCATCGTCGGAATCAAGAGGATCCCGGCCCTGTCCAAGGCCAGCGTTCTGGTTGCCGTGGCCATCACGATCGCCGTCAGCGCCGCCGTTGGTTACGACCAGCGCGGGACCGCCGGACCTGGAGACATCGCGTCTTTGCAGGCTCGCGAGATCGTGATTCAGTACGAGGACAACCTGCGCCGGATGAAAGACCTGGCGGCCCAAGCGGCCGAACTTGCCGCCCGGCAGCGCAGGGCGGAGAAAGAGGACTCCGTGTGGATGGCGGCGGGACTCAGGCATCAGGCCGAACTGGCGCAACTGGATATGCGGTCCATGGAAAGGCGGCACAACGAACTGTTGCGCGCGCTGAGGCAGCTGCGTTTCGTGCGCGTCGAGGGGGACGGGTCCGGGCTTCTGTACCAGCTGGGCGACTCCCCGGAAGGCCTGGAAACGGACGGACGCGCCTGGCACATCAAGAGCGTCGAACATGGCGTCATGAAGCTGGTCGGCGGCGGGGACGTGGTCGGGGCGGTTCCGGCGGGCCTGCCGAGCGTGTCCTTTCCGACGCCGAACCTCGACGCCATGCGGCAGCTCCTGCCTTCGGCCCTGATCATCGCCCTGGTCGCCTTCATGGAGTCCATCTCCATGGCCAAGGCCATGGCCAGCAAGGCCAGGCAGCACGTCGATCCCAACCAGGAGCTTGTCGGCCAGGGCCTGGCCAACATCGGGGGCGCTTTTTTTCAGGCCTATCCGGCCTGCGGCTCGTTCACGGGTTCGGCCATCAACATGCAGGCCGGGGCCAGGACGGGCCTGGCCATGGTCTTCAACGGCATATTCGTGGCCGTGACCCTCATGTTCTTCACGCCCCTGCTCTATCATCTGCCCAAGGCCGTGCTGGCCGCGATCATCGTCATGGCCGTGGCCAGCCTGATCACGCCCCATGCCTTCATGCACACCTGGAAGGCCAATCGCGGGGACGGCGTTGTCGCCCTGGTGACCTTTTTCGTGACGCTGCTCGCCGCTCCGCACCTGGACAAGGGCATCATGACCGGGGCGGCCCTGTCCATCGGCCTGTACCTCTATCGCACCATGGCCCCGCGCGTGGCGGTGCTCGGGCGCTACGAAGACGGCACCCTGCGGGACGTGAGCGTGCACAAAACCCTGGCCACCTCGTCCCTGGTCACGGCAATGCGCTTCGACGGCTCCCTGTACTTCGCCAACGTGGCCTATTTCGAAGACATGGTGCTCAAGGCCGTGGCCGATCACAAGGACGCGAAGTTCCTGCTCGTGGTCGCGGACGCCGTCAATTCCATGGATTCATCGGGGGAGGAGATGCTGCAGAATCTGGTGGGCCAGCTGCGCGAGGCCGGAGTGCAGATCGTCTTTTCGGGGCTCAAGAAACAGGTGCTGGACGTGATGCGCGCCACCGGGCTCTACGATCGCATCGGGGAAGAAAACATCTTCGCCACGGAATGCCAGGCCTTGAAGGACATCTTCGAACGCCTGGGTCAGGACGTGGAGGAGGACGCGCTTTTCGCCCACGTCAAGGTCATGGTCTGCTGACGGGCTCCGATTTTTTTCCAAGACCCGGCGATTTGATGGAAGCGGGGCGCGTCCGACGGCTGCGCCCCGCTTTTTATTCCAACTCCACGAAATCCTCGATGATCAGCTTCAGCCCGAATCCGGGGAAATTGATCTTGTACTTGTTCGGTTCCACGCGCTGGACCACCTTGCCGCGGCCGAAGATCTTGTGCCGGCAGTAGGTGCCCTGCACCGGGGTCTGGGCGCTGGATGCGGGCCGTGGCGTCGGGGTTGCGAAATCCTCGCCCGGTCCCGGGCGGGAGATCCGGTCCGATGCGCCTTCCGCTGCGCGGCGGGGCGTGGGCAGGGTCTGCAGGCCCACGCCGCCCGTGAACTGCTCGCGGTAGCGGCTCAGCAGATGGGGGGGGATGTCCTGCAGGAAGGGGCTGACCCGGGCCGGGGTGGTGGCGGAGAGCTCGCGGCTGTAGAGGGTCTCGGGTGAGAAGAGGGTCAGGCTGTCGCGGGCGCGGGTGCAGGCCACGTACATGAGACGGCGCTCCTCTTCGAAGTCGTCGTTGTCGTTCATGGCGTGTCGGGACGGGAAACGCTCCTCCACCAGGTCGATGACCAGCACCGCGTCCCATTCCAGACCCTTGGCCGAATGCACCGTGGACAGGGTCACGGCCTGGCCGCGCTCCTCCTCTGCGTCGGGGCTGTCCAGGCTCAGGTCGCCCAGAAAGGACGGGACGTCGTCGTAGCTCAACGATATCTGGACCAGCTCTTCCAGGCCCGCCTCGCGGCGCGGGTAGTCGTCAGGGAATTTGTCGCGCAGCACGGGCAGGTAGTATTCGAGCACGAAGGTGATGGCCGTGGACGGGCGCATGACCTGGGTGCGCAGGGTGTCGAGCACGCGCAGCAGGTCGTCGAGGGCCGGACGCTTCGCGCGCTGGGCCTTGATGAAGGCCTGGTCGTTGATCATGGCCGCGTGGTGGATCTTTTGCGCGCTCTTGGGGCCGATGCCCGGCACATTGCCGAGAATGCGCTGCCAGGCCGGGAGGTCCGACGTGTTCTGGGCAAGGCGCAGGCAGGCCAGGACATCCTTGATGTGCGCGGCTTCGGAGAATTTGATTCCGCCGTATTTGCGAAAGCCGAGCCCGATCTTGTTCAGCTCCACTTCCACATGATAGGATTGATATCCGGCCCGGAACAGGACCGCGATCTGGTCCAGGGCATGGGAGCGGGACAGCTCCACCACCTTGGCCGCGACCAGGCGGGCCTGGCTGCGGTCCGAGAAGGGCAGCACGTGCTCCGGCAGGCGCGAGTCCGTGCGCTCGGAAAAGAGGCGCTTGGCGAACTTATCGCGGAATCCGTCCAGGATGGCGTTGGTCAGCTCCAGGATGGGCTGGGTGGAGCGGTAGTTCTGCTCCAGCTTGATGACCCTGGTGCCGGGAAAGGTCTTGGGGAAGTCCAGGATGTTTTTCACGTTGGCGCCGCGAAAGGCGTAGATGGACTGGGCGTCGTCGCCCACGGCCATGACGTTGGGATTCGCGTCGCCGGGCCTGGTCAGAAGGCTCACCAGCCGGGCCTGGACCAGATTGGTGTCCTGGTACTCGTCGACCATGATGTGGGAGATGGACGAGGTCACGGCTTCGCGGACCTGCGGATGCTCGGTCAGCAGGCGTTCCAGCAGGAAGAGCAGGTCGTCGTAGTCGAGGAGTCCGCACTCCTGCTTGATGCGCTCGTACTCTTCGAGCAGTCGGCGCAGGTCGTCCTCGTAGGAGCCCAGGTGATAGGCTTCCTGGCGCAGCACCTGCTCCAGGGAAAGCTCCTTGTTGCGGCTTTTGCTGTAGAGCCCGATGATCGTGGACCTTTTGGGGAATTTGCGGTCGCCCTTGCCGATCTTCAGCCGGTCCTTGGCCTGGCTGAGTATCTCCTCCGCGTCGGAGCGGTCCATGACCGTGGCCCCGCGCTCGAAGCCAAGCAAACCCGCATGCTGCTTGAGCAGGGAATAGGCGAAGCCGTGGAAGGTGCCGCCGCGCACGTGTCCCAGGCCCTGGTGCCCCAGCAGGCCTCCCGCGCGGTGCAGCATCTCCGAGGAGGCCTTGCGGGTGAAGGTCAATAGCAGGATCTCGGCCGGGGATACGCCGGACTCGACCAGCCGGGCTAGGCGGTAGACCACGGTGCGGGTCTTGCCCGAGCCGGCTCCGGCGATGACCAGCACAGGCCCGTCAAGGGTGGTCGCGGCCTCGTACTGGGCGGGATTCAAGTCGTTTTGATAGTCGATGCGCATGATTTTTCAGGCCTCAAAGGTGGCGGCGGGAATGTCGAAGTGGTCCAGAATGGCCTGGCCGACCTCTGTCGGTGTGCGGGCGGACGCGCCCATGGAATCGTAAAAAAACACGTCGTCGGCGGTGTGCATGCCTTGGCGACCGAAATGGCCGAACATGTCCCTGCGGTCGAACTTGCCCTTCAGATCGAACCCGGACTGGGGGACCAGAACCAGATCCGGAGCCAGATGGGCCTGGGGTCCGTGATACAGGTTTCGCCCCTGGAATACGTGACGGATGACCGTTTGCCCCCGCCAGGTCAGGCGGGACAGGGCGTTGGCCAGTTCCTCGCCCAGCCGGTGGGCTTCGGGAACGGACAGCCCGCCGCGCGCGAAACGCTGTCTTGTGTGCAGGTAGATGCGCCCCGGGTCAAGGGCAAAGGCCTTTGTCGCCGGGCTTATGGACTGCGTGTCCCATTCGCCGGCAGGCTGGCGGGAGAGGCGCAGCAGGCCCTTTTCACGAAGCCATGCGTTCAGGTCAACCTCCTGCGTGAGGCTCGTGAAGCCGTGGTCGGCCATGATCAGCAGGCGTTTCGGTTCCGGGAGATCCCGGTAGAGGGCGAAGAATTTTCCGATGAGGCGGTCCCAGGCGGCCATGAAGCGCAGGGCTTCGGAGCGCCAGGGGTGGTAGGGCTCCACCAGGGCGGGAAAGAGGAAATGGCCGAGCCGGTCCGTCTCCGTCAGCACGAAGAAAAAAAGGTCCCAGGCCAGGTCCGGCCACAGGAGGTCCAGGGCCTTTTCGCGGCAGGCCAGGGAGCGGTGCAGGTCGTCCAGCAGAAAGGCCGGGTCTGTGGCCCCGCGCACGGTGTCGGCCTCCACCGTGTAGCCGTGGTCGGCCAGGATGCCTTCCAGGGCGGGAGGGTGTACGGAGCCCCGCAGTTCCCGGGCCGGAAATCCGGCCACGAGCATGGACCGCATGGGTCGTACCGGGGCGAGGTTCGGCATGTTCACGACCTTGCTGAACAGCCCCCTGTCCGCCAGACGCTCGAAAATGGTCGCCCCGTGCGCATGGGTGAAGTCCGTGAATTGCAGCTCATAGCTTTGCGGGTCGAGGCGGGTGAAGCCGTACACCCCGTGCTCGCCTGGAGCGGACGCGGTGAAGAGGCTGGTCCAGTTCACGGGCGAGAGTTCGGGCAGTTCGGCGGAGATGGCCCGGCAGCCGGGATCGCCTGCGACGGCGGCGAGATTGGGGAGCAGACCCTGGGCGCAGAGGTTTTGGGCCAGGGACCAGGGCAGGCCGTCCAGGCCCAGGAAAACCAGTCGGGGAGCGTGCATGGACGCAGTGTAGCAGGGGGCGGGGCGGTTGGCCAGAGGGCGCAATGCCCGCGCCTTGGGCGCGGGCAGCCTGGCGGAAAATGCGTCCTGCCTCTTGCGCGGGCGGCTGAAAGCCTTAGAATGCAAACTGCCCCCTGTTCAACCGGCCGCACCGTCGCCTTTGCGGCGAGTCGAGGTGCCTTGGCCTCAAACAACGGAGACTGCCATGAATAAAAGAAATAACGTCGTGACGATGAAAGGAAATCCCCTGACCCTGCTCGGTCCGGAGATCGTTCCGGGGCAACAGGCTCCGGATTTCACAGTGGTCGACAATGATCTTGGCCCGGTGTCCCTTTCCGATCTCAAGGGCAAGGTCGTGATCGTCTCCGCCGTGCCGTCCCTGGACACCCCGGTCTGCGACATGGAGACACGGCGCTTCAATCAGGAAGCCCAGGCCCTTGGCGACAAGGTCAAGGTCCTGACCGTGAGCATGGACCTGCCCTTTGCCCAGAAGCGCTGGTGCGGCAACGCGGGCGTCGAGAACGTGCAGACCGTTTCCGATTACCAGACGGCCTCCTTCGGACAGGCATACGGCGTGCTCATCGACGGGCTGCGCCTGCTGGCCCGGGCGATCTTCGTCATCGACGCGCAGGGCAAGGTGGCCTACGTACAGACCGTACCGGAATTGACCCATGAGCCCGATTACGCGGCAGTGCTCGATGCCGTGAAGAAGCTGATCTAATCCTGGACCGCACCATTCAAACCGGAGGAATTCATCCCATGCTCAGCACCAAGATGGAAAAGGCGTTGAACGATCAGATCAACGCGGAAATGTTTTCCGCCTATCTCTACCTGGCCATGGTGGCCTACTTCCAGGACAAGAACCTGAGCGGTTTCGCCAACTGGATGACCGTCCAGAACCAGGAGGAGACCTTCCATGCCATGAAGTTCTTCAATTATATCGCCGAGCGCGGCGGCCGCGTGACCCTTGACGCCATCGAAAAACCCCAGTTCGAGTGGGAGAGCCCCTTGGCGGCCATGGAAGCGGCGCAGAAGCACGAGGCCTACATCACCGGCCGCATCAACGATCTCGTGGACCTGGCCATCCAGGAGAAGGATCACGCCACAGTCAATTTCCTGAACTGGTTCGTGGCGGAGCAGGTCGAGGAGGAAGACAGCGTGAACGAGGTCGTACAGAAGCTTCGGATGGTCGGTTCCGGCGGAGGCGGCCTGTTCATGATGGATCGCGACATGGCCGCGCGGGTCTTCACCCCGCCCGTGGCCTGAAGAAGGGGGCAGGCCGGGCCTGCCCTTTTCTCATTCAACGGACCGGCGCGGCGGCAGGCAAAATGATTTGACAAGCCGCGCGGCAGGGCAATACAGCGACGGCAAAGCCGGACTGTAGACCGAAATCCTAGGCAGGCTGGATGCTCCAACTGCCTTTTTTTGTGTGAGTTCATGGAAAGAATCTGGGTCAGGATCGCTCGCTGGAGCCGTTATACATACCTGCGCGTGGTGCGCATCAAGGCTCCGGCCGAGTCCATCGCCCTGGGGCTGGCCTTGGGCGTGTTTGCCGGAGCGCTGCCGTTTTTGTCCCTGCAGATGGCCATTGCCGTGGCTTTGGCCCTGCTTCTGCGCGGCAACATAATCGCGGCCGCGTTGGGGACATGGTGGAGCAACCCCTTCAACTGGGCCCTTATTTTTCCGCTGCTGTACATGCTGGGCAAGGTCTTCGTGCCCATGGACGTGGAGCACCTGAGCATCCACGAGTTTATCCGCCTTCCGCTCCTGGATCTTTTGCAGCGGAGCTGGAAATGGCTGCTGATCACCTCCCTTGGAGGCTTCATCGCCGGAATCCCGCTGGCCGTGGTGACGTATTTCGCCACCCTGCGCGCCGTGCTCATCTATCATGACCGTCGAGCCAGGCGCAGGCTCGAACGGCAGCGCAGGATGCCCCGCCGTGAATGATTCGACCTTCCTGGCCCCCAAACGCTCCCTTGGGCAGAATTTTCTGTCCGACCCCAACATCTGCCGCCGCATCGTCGCCGCCCTGGAGCTTGCGTCCGGCGACCCCGTGCTTGAGATCGGCCCCGGACGCGGCGCTCTGACCCGCGTTCTGGCCGGGCACGATGGTCCGGTCATGGCCCTGGAAAAGGACCGCGAACTGGTGCGCTGGATCAGGACGGAGTTCCCGACGGTCGGCGTGGTGCATGCCGACGGACTGGATTTTTGCTGGGAGGCGACGCGGGCTCTGCCGGGTCTGTCCCTGATCGGCAACCTGCCCTACAATGTGGCCTCGCCCATGATCTGGGAAATGGTCAGCCGTTGCCGCTTTTTCAAGAGCATGGTCTTCATGGTCCAGAAGGAAGTGGCCCTGCGGCTGACGGCCCAGGCCGGGAGCAGGACGTACGGGGCGTTGTCGGCCTGGGTCGGGAATTTCGTGCGCGGGGAATATGTCTTCACCGTGCCGCCGCACGTCTTCCGTCCCCAGCCCAAGGTGGACTCGGCCATCGTCAGGTTTCTGCCCCGGCCCGATCCGGCCTGGGAGGAGGCCGCCGCCCTGTCCTGGACGGTGAAGATCCTGTTCCAGCAGCGCCGCAAGCAGCTGGGCACGATACTCAAGGCCCATTGGTCGCAGGCGGTGGAGGAATGGTGCGCCATTGCCGGCGTGGACCGGCGCATCCGGCCCGAAGAGCTTGGCCCCGATCAGTTGCGCGCCCTTTCGAGCGTCCTGGTCCCCGAAAAGGGTCTTGCAAAAGGGTGAAAAAGCCCGTCAAGGCAGGTTTCGCCTCAGTTTTTTTGAAAATAAGCTTGACTTTGGGACTGAAATTCTGTTTGCCTGCCGACTGAGCGTTTGAGCCGAAAAACGCGGCGGGCTAAGTACTGAGCCCCTATGGACATGTTTCTTTCCTTCCAGTAGGAAGTTTCGCAGCCGTGTCCAGAAAATTTCAAGATCAGGCTGAAGGTGCCAAGTGTTGACGGTTGAGGGCCATGACTTCTGGAGAGTCCCCGCATCCGTTGGTAATTTACTGCAAAGGAGGAAGACTGATGACGAAAGCTGAATTGGTTGCAAAAATGGCGGAAAAGGCTGGTTTGACCAAGGCGAACGCCGAGCGCGCGCTGACCGAATTTCTGAAGGCCGTCCAGGAGACCCTGGTAACCGAAAAGAAGATGACCCTCACCGGTTTTGGAACTTTCGTGGTTGAAGAGCGTCAGGCCCGCACCGGACGCAACCCCCGCACCGGCGAAGAGCTGAAGATTCCCGCTTGCAAGGTTGTCAAGTTCCGTCCCGGCAAGGAACTCAAGGACGCAATCAAGTAATTACCGCGAGGGGGACCTATGTTGCATGGGGAAACTGTTCAGAGCCCACTGCCTCAGGATCTGCCCTGGTGGCAGCCTGATCATGCCATTTTTTTCGGAGTGCTCTATGCCGTGCTCTTCATCATCGGCAGCGGAGTTGGCGTGGTTATCCTGAAATCTCTGGCCGAGACCGTGAAGGAAAAGATTTCATAGCCTGATTTTCACGATGCTTGGAAAAGGGGCGGCATAACCGCCCCTTTTTTTTGTCCTTTATTTTTCTTGCCAGAGACCGAAGGTTTGCATAAAAGACAAAATTTCCTGTTCGCCACTACGGGGGCAGGTTCAGAACGAGGACGGGAGGTGATCCGTTTGCCAGGTGTATACATGGGTGACAGCGATACTTTTGACTACTCCCTGCGTAAGTTCAAGAAGCAGGTAGAGAAGGCCGGTATCCTTTCCGAGCTGAAGAAGCGTCAGCATTTCGAGAAACCCAGCATCCAGAAGAAGAAGAAGGAAGCTGCGGCCAAGAAAAGACTGCTGAAGAAGATCCGTAAAATGCAGGTGATGTAATGAGTCTTTCTGAGCGCCTTGAAAAGGACTATGTGACCGCTTTCAAAGCCAAAAAGACTGACGAGGTGGCTGTCTTGAGAATGCTCAAGGCAGCCGTCAAGAACAAGCAGGTCGAGCTTCGCCGCGAATTGACCGACAGCGAGATCCTGGACGTCGTGGCCAAGCAGGTCAAGCAGCGCCAGGAATCCATCGACCAGTTCCGGGCCGCGGGCCGGATCGACCTTGCCGAAATCGAGGAGCGCGAGCTATTCATCCTGCGCGCCTACCTCCCCGCCGCCCTTTCTCCCGCTCAGCTGGAGGAAGCCGTGAACACGACCATTCAAGCCCTCGGCGCCTCCGGCATGAAGGACATGGGCAAGGTCATGAACGCCATTCTGGGCGAACATGCCGGTCGCGTTGACGGAAAGGAACTCAGCGCCCTTGTGCGCGCCAAGCTTTCGTCGTAATCCTATGGATTCAAGAACATTGCAGCTGCTGGAATATCCAAAGGTCCTGCAGCATCTTTCGCACTTCGCGGTCAGTGAGGCGGGCAGGGATGCCTGCCTTTCGCTTTTGCCCGAAACCGATCCCGCGCGCATCGCGGAGCGCTCGGCCCTGGTGCGCGAGACCCTCCATTTCTGCTCCGGCAGGGACGTGCGTCTGTCCGCCTTCCCCGACGTGGCGGGGGTGTTCTCCTTTTTGCGGAATCCCCTGGCCTTTCTCGACGTGGACGGACTCATCGGCCTCTGGGAGATGCTTAAATCTGCGGCCGCCCTGCTGGAACGTCTCGGCGATTCGGACAGCGCCCGCTATCCGGGCCTGACGGCGCTGGTGGCGGGGCTGACGCTGCCGCCCAAGACCTGGTCCGGACTGTCGCGCTGTCTGGCTCCCGACGGAACGATCCGGGACGAGGCCTCGCCCGAGCTGTACTCCGTGCGTCAGGAAATCCGCCGCGTGCATCAGATGTGCACACGTAAGGTGCAGGATTTCTTCCAGAACAAGGATCTGCAGTTCATGCTGCAAGACGAATTTTTGACCATCTCCTCCGATCGTTACGTCCTGGCGCTCAAGAACAATTTCAAGGGGCGCCTCAAAGGCATCGTGCATGACTATTCCCAGACCGGGGAGACCTGCTACTTCGAGCCGCTTTTTCTGGTCGAGCTCAACAACGACCTGCAGGAATACAAGCAGGAGGAGCGGGCCGAAGAACAGAAGGTGCTCAGATTCCTGAGCGAGCTTGTGCGCGCGGAGCAGGGCGCCATCCAGCGCACCTTCGATGAACTCGTGCGCTTCGACGGGTTGTTGGCCATCAACCATTTCGCCCGCCACGCCGACGCCCATGTCATCGACATCGCCCCCGAAGCGCCGCTGAGCTTGACCCAGGCGCGGCATCCGCTGCTGGTCTTCGCCCAGGACCAGGTCGTGCCCGTGGATCTGGTCCTGCATCAGGGGCAACGCGCGCTGATCATCACCGGCGGCAACGCCGGCGGCAAGACGGTCTGCCTGAAAACTCTGGGGCTTCTGGGCCTCATGGCCCACGCGGGCCTGCCCGTCCCCGCCGCCGAGGGCAGCACCATGCCGCTGTGGAACAATTTCGTGGTATCCATGGGCGACGAGCAGTCCATTGAACAGAGCCTGTCCACCTTCACGGCCCAGATCCGCCATTTCAGCGAGGTCTGGCCCCGGATAGACGCCCGCACGCTGGTCATTCTGGATGAATTCGGGGTCGGCACCGATCCCAGCCAGGGAGCGGCCCTGGCCCAGGCCGTGGTCGACGGCCTGCTTGAGCGCGGGGCCTGGGTCGGCGCGGCCACGCATTTCCCGGCCCTCAAGGCCTACGGGCTTTCCCGCGACGGCGTCCGTGCCGCCTCGGTCATTTTTTCGCCGGACACGAAAAAGCCCCTTTTCAAGCTCGGCTACGACCAGGTCGGCGCCAGCCGGGCCCTGGATGTGGCCCGGGAGCAGGGGTTGCCCGAGTCCATTCTGTCGCGGGCGCAGGAGTATCTGTACCTGGACGCGGGCGACGCCGAAGAGGTGTTCGAGCGCCTGAACCTGCTGGCCGCCTCCAAGGAGGAGGAACTGGACCGCATCAAGGCCCGTACCCGCGAGCTGGAGCTCAAGTATTCGCGCAAGCTCGAAAAACTCGAGCAGGAGCGGTCCCGGATGCAGAAGGAACTGCAGGCGGCCTCCCAGGAGATCATGCGTGAATGGCGCGAAGGGCGGCGCGGGCGCAAGGAGGCCATGAGGGAGATCGCGCAGTTGCGGGACTCCGTGGCCCGTTCGCCGGAAAAGGAAGAAAAGAGCGACAAACTTTCCATTCAGGCCATTGCCCAGGGGCAGGTCCTGCTTTATCTGCCCTGGAACAAAACAGGCCTGGTGCAGGAGATCGACGGCAAGAAGGAGCGGGTGCGCCTTGACATGGGCGGCGTATCGCTGTGGGTCGGTCTGGAGGATGTGCAGGCCGGGGCCAGGGCAAAATCCGACGGCGGCAAGGTGGTGCTGAAGAGCGCCCCCGCTCCGGTTGCTCCCTTGCGGCTCGATCTGCGCGGTCTGCGCGCCGACGAGGCCGAATCGGAGCTGTCCCGTTTTCTGGACAAGGCGATGCTTGCCGGAAGAACCGAGGTCGAGATCGTGCACGGCATGGGCACCGGGGCCATGCGCCGCACGGTGCACGAGCACCTCAAGCGCTCCCGCGCGGTTGGCGGATTCCGCCTGGGTAACGCCGACGAGGGCGGAGACGGCGTGACCAAGGTGGTCCTGGCAGAGTAATTTCTTATAAAGTGGAGCCCGATGAGCACGTACGATCCAGGACTGATCGCGGAGATAAAGGCCCGCCTGCGCATCGAGGACGTGATCGGGAGACACGTGGAGCTTAGGCCCGCGGGTAGCAGGCTGGTCGCTCCGTGTCCGTTCCATCAGGAAACCAAGCCGTCCTTTTCGGTCAATCCGGAAGGGGGCTTTTATTATTGTTTCGGATGCCAGGCTTCCGGCGACATCATCGAATTCTATCGGGCCATCAACGGTCTGGAATTCGGCGAAGCCGTGGAGGCCCTGGCGCGAGAGGCGGGCCTGGAAGTCCGCAGCCGCCCCGAATACAGGGCTCCCGGAGAGCTTTCCCGTTCCCAGTGCCTGGACATGCACGCCCTGGCGGCTGTCTTCTACAGGCAGACGCTCGGGCGCGGACCCGGAAAGAGCGCACGCGAGTACATCGAGCGACGCGGCCTTTCGCCTGAAATCGTGGAGCGTTTCTGCCTGGGCTGGGCTCCGGCGGCCTGGAACGAACTGCGCGACCATCTGCGCGGGCGTGGTTTTTCCGAAGTTTCCGCCGAAAAGGCGGGGCTGGTCAGCAAGTCGTCCAAAGGCACGTATTACGACCGCTTCCGCGAGCGGCTCATTTTTCCGATCATGAACCTGTCGGGCCAGACCGTGGCCTTTGGCGGGCGCAGCCTGGTGGACGGGGACGGCCCGAAGTACCTGAATTCGAGCGAGACGCCCATCTACACCAAGGGCGAGCACCTCTACGGCCTGTATCAGGCCCGGCGCGCCATGTCGCACACCAAGAGCGTGCTCCTGACCGAGGGCTATGTGGACGTCTTGAGCCTGCACCAGTTCGGCTTCGAGAACAGCTGCGGGGTGCTGGGCACGGCGCTCACTCCGGAGCAGGTGCATCGTCTTTCGGGGCTCGTCGGGCAGGTCGACCTGGTTTTCGACGGCGACAACGCGGGCCGCAAGGCCGCCCTGCGCAGCGCCGAGATGATCCTGTCCCAGGGGCTCAAATGCCGGGTGCTCTGCCTGCCCGAGGGCGAGGACGTGGACTCCGTGCTGCAGAAGAACGGTCGGGAGAGTCTGCTTGCCCTCGCCGATCAGGCCATGGACGGTTTGGACTACTGCCTGCGGCAACTGTCGGCCAACCACGCGCCCAAGGATGTGCTGAACTGGGCCACCGGCTTCATGTCGCGGCTGAAAAAGCTGGACTGGCAGTCCTTCTATCTGCCCAAGCTGGCGGCAGGACTGGGGCTGTCCGAAACGGAACTGCGCCGCACGCTGGGCGATAAGACTCCCGGCGTGGCCGCTCCCGCCCCGGCGCGGCTGGAGCAGTGCAAGCCGTCCCAGCTGGACAAGAACCTGCTGGCCTTTGCCGTGCGCTTTCCCGAATATCACGGGCAGCTGCACGAACTCGGATTGGGCGGGGCTCTGGCCACGGAACGGGGCAGAATTTTCTGGAGCAAGATTTTCGGGGCGAACCCCCACGAAGTCCTGAGCCTGCTGGATCAGGGCGAGAAGCAGTTTTATGTGCAGTGCCAGATGCGCGCGGACGTCACCGCTGACGACGGCTGCGAGGAATGGGACGAGGTTCGGGATTTTTTGCGTCAGACCGGTCAACGCCGCGAGTTGGACAACCTCAACTCGCGCCTGCGCACGGCCCGCCTGAGCGGGGATTTTCAGGAAGAATTGCGCCTTTTGGCCCTGATTCAGGCCAGGACGCAGGGCTGACGTCGGCTCTTCACGCCGGCGGACGAAAAGTTTTTATCACCTTTGGGGGGAACGGATGAGCAATATCAAAGATGTTCAGCAAATTCAGGCTCTTATCGCAGAGGGGAAGAAAAAGGGTTTTCTGACCTTCGATGAACTCAACAAGGCCTTGCCTTCCGAAGTGAACACTCCGGAACAGATAGAAGAAATCATTGTCATTTTCGATCAGCTGGACATCGACATCGTTGACGAGAAGCTCTCCCGCAACATCGAGATCGCCGAGGACGACGGCGAAGAGCCCAAGGAAGAGGAGAAGCTCGAACTGGCCGAGGACGAGGACGGAGCCGACTATTCCTCCCGCAGCAACGACCCCGTGCGCATGTATCTGCGCGAGATGGGCGCGGTGGGCTTGCTTGACCGCGACGGCGAGGTCTACATCGCCAAGAAGATCGAAGCCGGCGAGCTCGAAGTCATGTACGCCCTGGTCGAGGTGCCCGTGGCCGTGGAAGAGCTTGTGCGCGTGGGCGAGGACCTCAAGAAAGGCCGCATGAAGCTCAAGGACGTGGTCAAGACCATTGAGGAGGACGACCCTTCCGAGGAGGAGATGAACCAGCGCGAGCGGGTCATCAAGCTGCTGGAGGACGTGAAGAACATCTACCGCAAGAAGAAGCCCCTCTACACCCGTCTTGACGAGTGCGCGACCCTCGACAAGCGCGTCTTCGGCGTCCAGAAGAAGATCATGGACTACAAGGAAGGCGTGGTGCAGTGCCTGCGCGACATCAAGCTCGAAAAGACGCTCATCGACCGCATCATCGAGACCGTTGGCGACTACGTGCGCCAGATGCACAACTGCAAGCGCGACCTGTCGGCCTACATACTGTCCCTGGGCAAATCCCAGGACGAGATTTTCGGCATTTTCAAGCAGCTCGACGAACGCACCATCAATCCCGTGGCCGCCGCCGACCAGCTCGGAATGACCATGGAGGAGCTCTTCTCCTTCAAGGAAATGGTCAACGGCAAGATCGAGATCCTGGGCAAGCTGCAGGAAAACGCCATGCACGACGTGGAGCAGCTCGAAGAGATCCTGTGGCGCATCCGCAAGGGCAACACCGACGCACTCGACGCCAAGCAGGAGCTCATCCGCGCCAACCTGCGCCTGGTCGTGTCCATCGCCAAGAAGTACACCAACCGCGGCCTGCAGTTTCTCGACCTGATCCAGGAAGGCAACATCGGCCTCATGAAGGCCGTGGACAAGTTCGAGTACCAGCGCGGCTACAAGTTCTCGACCTACGCCACCTGGTGGATCCGCCAGGCCATCACCCGCGCCATCGCGGACCAGGCCCGGACCATCCGCATCCCGGTGCACATGATCGAGACCATCAACAAGCTGGTGCGCACCTCGCGCTACCTGGTCCAGGAACTGGGCCGCGACCCCTCCCCCGAGGAGATCGCCGAGCGCATGGACTACCCGCTGGAGAAGGTCAAAAAGGTTCTCAAGATCGCCAAGGAACCCATCTCTCTGGAAACGCCCATCGGCGACGAGGAAGATTCGAGCCTGGGCGATTTCATCGAGGACAAGAAGGCCGTGGCCCCGGCGGACGAGGTGGTCAACACCAAGCTGGCCGAGCAGATCGCCCAGGTGCTGTCGGACCTCACGCCCCGCGAGGAGCAGGTCCTGCGCAAACGCTTCGGCATCGGCGAGAAGAGCGACCACACCTTGGAAGAGGTCGGCAAGCTCTTCAACGTCACCCGCGAGCGCATTCGACAGATCGAGGCCAAGGCCCTGCGCAAGCTGCGCCACCCCGTGCGCAGCCAGCAATTGCGGTCCTATTATGAATCCTGACCGGAACATGACCAGGCAATCCAAGGCAACCAACCCGGTTGCCTTCTTTTTTGGACCGCCGGCGAGGGTTGTTTTGTCCGCGCTTCTGGTCCTGTGCCTGGCCGGTGGGGCGCTGGCCGGGCAGTGGCGTGTCACGGTCGAGGCGGTTTTGGACGGCGACACGCTGGTTCTGGCTGGAGGAGAGCGCCTGCGACTGCGCGGCATCGACGCGCCCGAAGTCCGGCACAAGGGCAAAAGAGGCCAGTATCACGGTCAAAAATCCGCCGAACGCCTGGCCGCCCTGGTCTCCGGTCGCGCCCTGGTGCTGGACGAGGACGAACTCGACACGGACCGCTATGGCCGCCTGGTCGGCACGGCGCGGCTGACCGATGGCCGGATCGTCAACCTGCTCATGATTGAACAAGGCGCTGCTTTCGTTTATCCTCACCCGTCGGACAAAGATGAAGCGATGGCCGCGCGCCTGCTCGACGCCCAGGTCAGGGCCATGTCCGAGGGCCGGGGGTTCTGGCCCGAAGTCCTCGGTGCGCCTGGTGCGCGGGCCGGCTTTGTCGGCACGCGCAATTCCAGGCGGTTCCACCTCCTGTCGTGCGCGCAGGGGCGAAAGATCAGGGCCGCCAACAGGGTCTGGTTTTCCTCCTTGCGGGAAGCGTTCGCCGCCGGGTATGCCCCGGCGCGGGAATGCACGCCCTGGCCCGAAGATTCGGGCCGCTAGTCCACCCAAACCGGAGCTATTTGCTTGAAAGCCATTATTGTCGGAGCAGGAGAGGTCGGATTCCATATCGCCAAGCGGCTGGCGTCCGAAAACAAGGATGTGGTGGTCATCGACCGCAATCCGGCCGTGCTCCAGCGCATCCTCGAACACATGGACGTGCAGGTGCTCGAAGGTTCGGGC
This sequence comes from Desulfomicrobium sp., assembly GCA_050252955.1. Taxonomy (GTDB): domain Bacteria; phylum Desulfobacterota; class Desulfovibrionia; order Desulfovibrionales; family Desulfomicrobiaceae; genus Desulfomicrobium. The sequence continues at coordinate 109,012 of JBFWJY010000001.1, read as the reverse complement.
TGCAGTCCGCTGGTGCTGGGCGAAGCCGGAATCACCAAGGCGGACATGCTCCTGGCCGTGACCGACAGCGACGAGATCAATCTCATGGCCTGCACTTTCGCCAACATGCTCGCCCCGGGCCTGACCAAGCTGGCCCGCATCCGCAACGACGAGTACACGGCCTATGGCCGGCAGTTGGCCAAGGGCATCGGCATCGGCATCATCATCAATCCGGAAGTCGAGGTGGTGCGGACCATCGAGCACATGCTGCGCGCTCCCGGCGCCGTCGACATCTGCGATCTCGCGGGCGGGCGGATCAAGATCGTGGGCACCTGGATCACTCCGGGCAATCCGCTGGCGGGCACCAATCTCATGGAACTGCGCCGCAAGGCCGGAGACATGCCGCTTATTGTCGCGGCCATCGTGCGCGACGAGGCCGTCATCGTGCCCACCGGTTCCGACGAGATCCGCGACGGAGACCTGGTCTATTTCGTGTGCGAGGACCGGCAGTTGCAGTCGGTGTTTTCCTTTCTGGGCAACCGCGCGGCCAAAAAGAGCAGCGTGCTGATCATCGGCGGCGGCAATATCGGCCTGCGCCTGGCCCAGGCGCTGGAGAAAAAGCCGATCCACGTCAAGCTCATGGACAAGGATCCCGAGCGGTGCGCGGTGCTGGCCGAAGAACTGGACAGGACCGTGGTCCTGGTCGGGGACGGCACGGATCAGGAGGCGCTGATCGAAGAGAACATCGGGTCCATGGACGTGGTCGTGACCATGACCGGCAACGAGGAGAGCAACATCCTGTCCTCGCTTCTGGCCAAGAAACTCGGCACGCCCATGGCCATCACCCGCCTGAACAAGATCGAGTACATGCCGCTGGTGCGTGCCATCGGCCTTGAACACATCGTGAGCCCCCGCCTTTCGGCTGTGAACAGCATCTTCAAGCACGTGCGCAAGGGCGGCGTGCTTTCGGCCGTGGCCATCAAGGACGGGGCGGAAGCCCTGGAAGCGCTGGTCGGCCCCGAGTCCGACCTCGTGGGCAGGGCGCTCAAGGATCTGTCCTTTCCCAAGGGCGTGCTGGTCCTGTGCATCATGCGCGCAGACACCGTCCTCATCCCAGCGGGCCATGACGTGATCCAGCGCGGCGATCGCCTCTTCATTCTGAGCCTGACCGAATCCATTCCCGAAGTGGAGCGGATGCTGTCCCGGGGACAGGCCTGATGCGCTGGCCGATAGCCCTGCACGTGACCGGCCTCATCCTCTTGTGCGTGGGTCTGTGCATGTTTCTGCCCCTGGCTTGCGGCTGGTATTACGGAGACAGCTCTGTCGCCCCTCTTTTTCTGTCCCTGTGCGTGACCGTGCTGGCCGGCGTGTTTCTGATGTTTTCCTTTCAGCGCCCCAAACCGATGGTCATCAATCACCGGGAGGGAATGGTCATCGTCTCCCTCGGCTGGGCCGCGTGCGCTTTTTTCGGAGCGCTGCCTTTCGCCCTGGGCGGTTTTCCCTCCTTCACGGACGCGTTCTTCGAATCCGTTTCCGGTTTCACCACCACGGGCGCGTCCATCCTGACCAATATCGAGGCCCTGCCCAAGGGGCTCCTCTTCTGGCGCAGCCTGACGCACTGGCTGGGCGGCATGGGCATCATCGTCCTGACCATCGCCATTTTGCCCTTTCTGGGAGTGGGCGGCATGCAACTCTACAAGGCCGAGGTGCCGGGGCCCGTGGCCGACAAGCTGCAACCGCGCATCAAGGACACGGCCATGAGCCTGTGGAAAGTCTACGTGCTTTTCACGGTGGTTCAGGTCGCGTTGCTGCTGTTTGGAGGCATGGATCTTTTCGAGAGCATCTGTCACGCCTTCGGGACCATGGCCACCGGCGGCTTTTCGACGCGCAACGCGTCCATAGCGGCCTACGACTCGGCCTACATCGACGGCGTGATCACCTTTTTCATGCTCCTGGCCGGGGTCAACTTCGCCCTGCATTTTCAGCTCTTTCGCGGCAGGCCCCTGGCCCTCTGGCGCGATCCGGAATTTCGCTTTTTCGCCGTTCTGGTTCTTGCGTTGACCATCGTCGTGACCGTGTCCGTGCGTGGTTCGAGCTACCCCTCCTGGATCGAGGCCCTTCGCTTCGCCTCCTTTCAGGTGGCCTCCATCGTCAGCACCACCGGATACGCCACCGCGGATTACGAACTCTGGCTGCCCCTGCCGCAGGGCGTGCTGCTTTTGTGCATGTTCATCGGCGGCTGCGCCGGGTCCACCGCCGGCGGGATCAAGTGCATGCGCGTCATGCTGCTCTTCAAGCACGCCTACCGTGAGCTGTTCCGGCTCGTGCACCCGCGCGCCGTGCTGCCGCTCAAGTTCGGCCCCAAGCTGGTCAAGGAGGAGGTGCTCACGAGCATCTGGGGTTTTTTCGTGCTCTTTATCGTCCTTTTCGTCCTTTCGGGGCTGGCCCTGACGGCCATGGGCGTGGACGTGCTGACGGCCTTCGCGGCGGTGGTGGCCTGCATCGGCAACATCGGCCCTGGCCTGGGCGAGGTCGGCCCCGTGGACAACTACGCGGCCATTCCGGTTCTGGGCAAATGGCTGCTCAGTTTTTGCATGTTGCTTGGTCGCCTTGAGATTTATACGGTTCTGGTGTTGTTCGTGCCCGAATTCTGGAGAAAATAGAAAGCCTTAGGAGATAATCATGACAGAATGGATAGAGATGGGAAAATTTGCCGAGCTGGACGAGACCGCGCAGAAAGAGGCCAACCGTTTGGCGGAATATGCGCTTGACGTGGCTCTTGATCCGGCCAAGGTCATTCGTTTCGAAGAGACGGACAAGGGGTTCACACTTCTGGTCGACGAGGATTTCTACAAGTTCTATCAGGGAATCTGATGCATCCGGACGTGCTGCGGCGCATGCGTCGGCGTTTTGTCCGGATGGCGGAGGAGTATGCCCTGCGTCTGGGTGAGCGCAGGGAACACATCGTCCTGAAGCGCGACCATTCCCTGCGCGTGCATGCCCTGGCCGCGAAGATCGTGGCCAGGGAAGACATCGCCCCGGCCGCTCCCTATCTGGCGGCCGCCCTGGTGCACGATATCGGCCGTTTTTCGCAGTTCGAGCGTTTCGGCACCTATCGCGACGACGAGTCCGTGGACCATGGCGAGGAAGGCGCGGGCTTTCTGCGGGGTTCGGATTTTCTTGAGGCCTTCGACCGCCAGGTGCGGGACTGCATCGTCGAGGCGGTCAGGCTGCACAACAAGCGCGAAATCCCCTCCGGGCTCGACCCGCTGACCCGATCCCTGTGCGTCGTTGTCCGGGATGCGGACAAGCTCGACATCGTGCCCGTGGTCCTGTCCCGGCTTGGCGTGGCCGGCCCCAAGGACGGGGTCGTCACCCTGGGCCTTGCCGACGAGCCGGAGGCCTGGACCGAACTTGTCGTCGACGCCGTGAGCGGTGGAGAAAGTCCGGCTTACGGGGATTTGCGATATCTCAACGACTTCAAGCTGCTGCTGGCCTCATGGGGTCCGTCCTTGGTCCATGGGGCGAGTCGGCGCATTTTCGCGGCACGGGGCTATCTGGACAGCCTGTTCGCCACGCTGCCGCAGACCGATCGTTTTTTCGGCCTCAAGACGCGTCTTGCCGGTGATCTTCGGCGCTGAACTGCAACCAGAGCAGTTCGTCCAGGGAGCGCAGGATCTCTCCGTAAAGCCCCCCGTAGCCGGGAAATTTTCCGAAAAGCTCCTGCTTGCGGCGTTGCAGGTCCGGGGAGGCGCTGGCTTCGGGGGATGACGGCGAGGTGGCCAGGATGCGCCTCTCCTGCAACAGGTAGTCGCGGGTCTGCGCGCAGAATTCCGTGCACAATTCCCTGCATTTCGCGCCGTGAACGGCCCAGTGGTCTTTGGCCTGGACCTGCGTCCGGTTGTGGCGGGCCTGCCAGACCATGGCCAGCAGGAAATTGATGGGCGACCCCGGCACTCCGCGTCGCCAGCCCAAAAGCCAGGGCGTACGCCAGAAAAGCAGGAAGTGATTCCGGCCGAAGGCGATCAGGGCGTCCAGGGCGGCATGCATGTCGCGCAGGTCGTCATCGTCCCAGAGCGGTTTTTCCCGGCTCAGGTCCCAGTCCGGAACCGTGACAGCGGGGCTCTGCCCGAGCAGGCGTGAGAGCAGGGCGTTGGCCTGGGGCGAGGCCGGGGTCTCCAGGTGGGCGTAGCTGAGCACGAATGAGCCCCTGCCGCAGGCCCCTCTGACGATGCACGGTTCGTGGCGCAGCCGCTCCGGGTCGAGGTTGATGCCGTACAGTTCCTCCCACTGTCCGACTTCCGAGGCGGCGACTCCGGACCAATCCAGATCGGCGGACCAGAAATCGGATTCCGGGACCTCGTAGCGGGCCAGCACTTCGAGGTTCTCCTCGCCGGGCTCGAACTGCGAAGGCCACCAGACCGGCAGGGCCGCCTCGTAATTTGTCCCGTCATCGCTGACGCTGCATCGCAGATGCCCGCTGAAATTGGGCAGGCGGTTTCGCGCCGCCTTGCGCGACCAGGTGCACAGGTCCAGGAAGGGCGCGCCCCGCTCCGATGCCAGGCCCAGCCCGGCTCCTCCGCAAAAACCCAGATAGCGCCCCCCGCCCCGCACATGTTCGCGAATCGCCTCCCGGCCTTCCTCGCCCAGGGCCAGGGACTTGAGCTTGGCCCAGCCGCCCGGGACGAGCAGCGTGGACGAGCCGTGGTCCGTCAGCGCTCCGGCGCGGACGTGTTCGGCCTTGAGCAGGGTCACGGGGAGGTGCAGGGCTTTCACGGCGCGAAGGAGCAACAGCCCCCAGAAGTGCGATTCGTCCCAGAGCAGGAGCAGAGGTGAAGAGTGTCGGCGCATGTCCGTGGGACTAGCAGGAAGGGCGGTGGCGGGCAAGTCGGGCTTGATTTTTGGCATGGCCCCCAGTACTCAATTTTGTTTCCGTGGCGCCGGGCATCCCGGCGCTTTTTGCCGCAACCAGCTCATTATCCGGAGTTCATCATATGGCCAACGAGACGCTTTCCAAGGGATACGAGCCTGCCGACGTGGAAGAGCGGTGGCTTGAGTACTGGAAGACCCATCAGAGTTTCACGCCCGATGCGGCCAAGGCCGCGACGACGCCGGGGGACAACTACTCCATCGTCATCCCGCCGCCCAACGTCACCGGCGCCCTGCACATGGGCCATGCCCTGAATCTCACCTTGCAGGACATCATGTGCCGCTACATGCGCCAGCGGGGCAAGACCGTGCTCTGGGTGCCGGGCACGGACCATGCCGGCATCGCCACCCAGAACGTGGTGGAAAGGAAACTTTTGGCCGAAGGCACGAAGCGCGAGGATCTGGGCCGCGAGGAATTCGTGGACCGGGTCTGGGAATGGAAAGAGGATTACGGCGGACGCATCCTGAACCAGATCCGGCGCATGGGCGCCAGCGTGGACTGGACGCGTGAACGCTTCACCATGGACGAGGGCCTGTCCAAGGCCGTGCGCGAGGTTTTCGTCTCCCTGTACGAGCAGGGCCTTGTCTACCGCGGCAAGTACATCATCAACTGGTGCACCCGCTGCCACACGGCCCTGGCCGACGACGAGGTGGAATACGCTCCGGCCAAGTCCACCCTCTATCATTTGCGCTACCCTCTCGAAGACGGCTCCGGCTTCTTGACCGTGGCCACGGTGCGGCCCGAGACCATGCTCGGCGACACGGCCGTGGCCGTGCATCCCGAGGACGAGCGCTATCAGTCCATGATCGGCAAGCATGTCATCCTGCCGCTGGTGGGCCGCCGCATTCCGGTCATCGCCGACGCCTACGTGGATCGCGAGTTCGGCACCGGCTGCCTCAAGATCACCCCGGCCCACGACATGAACGACTGGGAGATGGGCCGCAAGTACGGGCTCGAAGCCATCAGCGTCATCGACGACAAGGGCCTCATGAACGACAACGCCCCGGAGGCCTACCGCGGCCTGACCGCGGCCAAGTGCCGCGAGCTCATCGTCGAGGACCTCAAGGCCTGCGGCGCCCTGGTGGCCGAGGAACCCTACGAAAACAAGGTCAACCAGTGCTACCGCTGCAAGACCACCATCGAGCCCTTCGTGTCCGAGCAGTGGTTCGTGTCCGTCAAGCCCCTGGCCGAAAAGGCCCGCCTTGCCGTGGAAGACGGCCGCACCACCATCTGGCCCGCGCAGTGGAACAAAACCTATTTCAACTGGCTCGACAACATCCGCGACTGGTGCATCTCGCGCCAGCTGTGGTGGGGCCACCGCATCCCGGTCTGGACCTGCCGGGACTGCGGCGAGGTCATCGTCGCCCGCCAGGATCCCACTGCCTGCAAGTGCGGGAGCGCCAATCTGATTCAGGACGAAGACGTGCTCGACACCTGGTTTTCCTCGGCCCTGTGGCCGTTCTCGACCATGGGCTGGCCGGAGCAGACCAATGAGCTTAAAGCGTTCTACCCGACTTCGCTCCTGGTCACGGGTTTTGACATCCTTTTCTTCTGGGTGGCCCGCATGATGATGATGGGCCTGCAGTTCATGGACAACGTGCCTTTCAAGGACGTCTACATTCACGCCCTGGTGCGCGACGAGCACGGCAAGAAAATGTCCAAGTCCACGGGCAACGTCATCGATCCGCTCGAGATGATCGACAAGTACGGCTGCGACTCCCTGCGCTTCACCCTGACCTCGTTCGCGGCCATGGGCCGGGACATCAAGCTGTCCGAGGCGCGCATCGAAGGGTATCGCCATTTCATCAACAAGATCTGGAACGCGGCCCGGTTCGCGCTCATGCACGTGGACGGCAGCGAGCCCGAGTTCGATCCCGCCAAGCTGTCCGGCCTGCATCATCGCTGGATTCTGCACCGTCTTGAGATGCTCAAGAAAGAGCACGCGGCCCAGATCGAGGGGTATCGCTTCAACGAGGCGGCCCAGGGCCTGTATGGGTTCGTCTGGCGCGAGTTCTGCGACTGGTACCTGGAGCTCATCAAGCCCGAGCTCTACGGCGAGGACGCGGCGGCCAAGGCGGCGGCGCGGTCCTGCCTGAAGCACGTGCTGGCCGAGATCATGGTCATAGCCCATCCGGTCATTCCCTTCGTGACCCAGGAGATCTGGTCCTGCATCCCGGCACTCGATGCCGAAAGCCTGGCCGTGCGGCCCTACCCCAAGGCCCGACCGGGATGCGAGGACGAGGGGGCGGTGCGCGACATGGAATTTCTGCAGGGCGTCATCGTGGCCGTGCGCAACATCCGCGCCGAGCTTGGCGTGGCCCCCGGCGTGCCCCTGGCCGTCCTGGTCCGCGCCGAGGGCGAGGACCGGGATTTCCTGCTGGCCCACGAGGCCGAGATCGCGGCCCTGGCCCGGGTGGGAAGCCTGAGCGTGGCTGCGGACATCGAGCCTCCCAAGGGTTGCGCTTCGGCGGTCGTGCGCGGACATGAACTCTTCGTGCCCCTGGAGGGCGTGGTGGATTTCGTGGCCGAGCTGGCGCGCCTGGACAAGGAACTGGGCAAGATCACCAAGGAGCTTGATTTCGTGACCAAAAAACTCGGCAATGAAAGCTTTGTGAGCAAGGCCCCCGAGGAAGTGGTGGCCAAGGAAAAGGCCAAGGCCGGGGAATTCGCCGAGAAGAAGGCCGCCCTGGAGCAGCTGCGGGCCAAGGTGCGGGAGTTCGTCGGGTAAGGTTCTTCATTCTTGAAAAGGAAAAGGCATGGATTCCCGCCTGCGCGGGAATGACCTCGATGTGACGTGCTGTTTCAGCGTCATCCCCGCGCAGGCGGGGATCCATGCATTCACTCGGCTGGCCGAAGGCATCCGGCCGCGGACATGGCTGTCCCGGAAAATGTAAACCAAAGGAAACATCATGGCCAAAGCATATCTCATCGGCGCGGGTCCCGGCGACCCGGGCCTCATCACGGTCAAAGGGCAGCGGCTCCTGCAGGAGTGCGAGGTCGTCATTTACGATTATCTGGCGAACAAGACCTTTTTGTCCCTGTGCCGCCCCGACGCCGAGATCATCTATGTCGGCAAGAAGGGCGGGGACCATACCCTGCCCCAGGACCAGATCAACGACCTCATCGTGGCCAAGGTCAGGGAAGGCAAGAACGTGGCCCGCCTCAAGGGCGGCGACCCCTACATTTTCGGGCGCGGGGCCGAAGAGGCCGAGGAGCTGCTTGAAGCCGGACTCGAATTCGAGGTCGTGCCCGGAGTGACTTCGGCCGTCGCCGGAGCCGCCTACGCGGGCATCCCGCTCACGCACCGGAAATACGCGTCCTCCGTGTCCCTCATTACCGGCCACGAGGATCCGACCAAGCCCGATTCCGCGCACAACTGGCCCGCCCTGGCCACTGCGGCCAGCACCCTGTGCTTCTACATGGGGGTCAAGAACCTGCCCTACATCTCGGCCAAGCTGATGGAAAACGGGATGCGCGCCGACATGCCCGCCGCTCTGGTGCGCTGGGGCACGACGGCCAAGCATCAATCCTGGGTTTCGACCATCGGCGAGATCGCGGCCATGGCAGAGCGTGAAGGGGTCAAGGCTCCGTCCATGCTGGTCGTGGGCGAGGTGGTGCAATTGCACGACACCCTGAACTGGTTCGAGAAGCTGCCCCTGCATGGCAAGGGCGTGGTCGTGACCCGCGCCCGCGAACAGGCCAGCGGCCTCAAGGACACCCTGGAAGGCCTGGGCGCGGCCTGCCACGAATTCCCGACCATCACCATCGTGCCCCTGGAAGACTACGCCCCGGTCCGCGAGGCCATCGACAGGCTTGCGGACTACGACTGGGCGATTTTCACTTCCGTCAACGGCGTGCGCCATTTCTGGAACCAGCTTGAGCTGGTGGGCAAGGACGCCCGGGCTTTTGGCGACATGCGGATCGCAGCCATCGGACCGGCCACGGCCGAGGCCTTGCTTGAGCGCGGCATCCGTCCCGACTTCATTCCTCCCAAATACGTGGCCGAGTCCGTGGTGGAAGGTCTCCTTGAGCGCGGCGTGGCCGGCAAGAAGGTCCTCATCCCCCGCGCCAAGGTCGCCCGCGAGGTGCTGCCCGAGGAACTGGCCAAGGTCGCGGCGCAGGTGGACGTGCTGCCGGTCTACGAGACCGTGCTGACTCAGGAGGACGGAGCCGAGATCCTCGAACTTCTCGAAAAAGGCAGACTCCATTACCTGACCTTCTCCAGTTCCTCCACGGTGGACAACTTCTTCGCCCTGGTTCCGGCCGACAGCCTGCGCCCGTATGTAGGCAAAGGCCTCAAGATCTGCTGCATCGGACCCGTGACCGCCAAGACCTTGGGCAACTACGGATTCACCCCGGACATCATGCCCGAGGACTACACCATCCCGGCCCTGGTGGACGCGCTGGTGAAGGGATAGGGACATGACCATCGCCCTTGGCGTGCTCGTCTCCGGCTCCGGGTCCAACCTGCAGGCCATCATGGACCGGGTGGGCGACGGCAGTCTCGACGCGGAAATCCGCATCGTCATCGCCAACAAGCCGGATGCCCTCGGCCTTGAGCGCGCCCGGCAGGCGGGGGTGCCCACGGCATGCGTCCTTCATGCCGATTTTCCCGCGCGCGAGGATTTCGACCGAGAATTGGTTCGGTTGTTGCGAGCGGCGAAAGTCGAGGTCGTGGCCCTGGCCGGATTCATGCGCATTCTCACGCCTGCGTTCCTGACCCCCTTCGCCGGGCGCGTGGTCAACATCCATCCGGCCCTGCTGCCCGCCTGCCCCGGCCTGAGCGCCCAGAAGCAGCAGACCCTGCACGGGGTGCGCCTGGCCGGGTGCACCGTGCATTTCGTGGATGAAGAGATGGACCACGGGCCCATCATCATCCAGGCCGCCGTGCCCGCCTACGCGGACGACGACGAAGCCACGCTCGGCGCGCGCATCCTTGAGATGGAGCACCGCATCTATCCCCAGGCCCTGCAATGGATCGCACAGGACCGGGTGCGGGTCGCGGGGCGGCAGGTTGTCGTGCGCGGCGCATCAAGAACCATGGGCGCGTTGTGGGCCAATCCGCCTTTGGAAAGGCCTTTTGATTCCTGAGGGAGGCAACGTATGAACACATTCGAGCTGGTTTTGACGGACGAGGAAAAGCGTTTCTGCAAGGATCTCGTGACCTGGACCATCCGGCAGCATCTCGGTCAGACTTCCGAGGTCAGGCCCGTTCTCGAATCCAGGACCTTGAACGAAGAACTGGGCGCCTTCGTGACTCTGAAGAGGGACGGGCGTCTGCGCGGCTGCATCGGCAACATTGTCGGCAGCGGTCCGCTGGCATCCACCATCGAGCGTATGGCTGGAGCGGCGGCTTTCGAGGACCCCAGGTTCCCTCCGCTCACGGCCGGAGAGCTTGACGACCTTGAGATCGAGGTCTCGGTCATGGGGCCGTTGACCCCCTGCCCGGACCCGGCGCTGATCGAGGTCGGCCGGCACGGGCTCTATATCCGCAAGTCCATCCATTCCGGTCTGCTGCTGCCGCAGGTGGCCACGGAATGGGGCTGGGACCGCGAGACTTTTCTGGATCAGACCTGCGTCAAGGCCGGTCTGCCCAAGGGAACCTGGCGCAAGCCCAAGACGGAGATTTGGTGGTTTGAAGCCGTCATTTTTTAAAGGAAGGTACAGTATGCGTGCGTATGTTTTAGCCTTGATTCTGGTTTGTCTGTTTTCATCCCCGGTCCTCGCGGAGAACGCCAAGGTTTCCCTGACCACCAGCAAGGGCATCATCGTCATCGAGCTCGATGAGGCCAAGGCTCCGGTCTCGGCGCAGAATTTTCTGACCTACGTGAACGAGGGTTTTTATGACGGAACGGTTTTTCACCGCGTCATCAAGGGCTTCATGATCCAGGGAGGGGGCATGGATACGGCCATGCACCAGAAACGCGGCCACGCTCCCATCAGGAACGAGGCCGACAACGGGCTCAAGAATGACAAATATACCGTGGCCATGGCCCGTACCGGCGAAATTCATTCGGCCACGTCCCAGTTCTTCATCAACACCGCGGACAACGCTTTTCTGAATCACGGAGCGCGTGATTTCGGCTACGCGGTCTTTGGCAAGGTCGTGGCGGGCAAGCGCGTGGTGGATCTGATCGAGGCCGTGAACACGGGTTCAAAGGGCATGCATTCGGATGTGCCGCTGGAACCGGTGATCATCGAGAAGGCCGAAGTCATGCGCTGAAAGCGGCATGAAACGCAAAAAAAGGGGGCGGTCCAAGCGGATCGCCCCCTTTTTTTGCGTGTTTTTTCTAGCGCAGCAGATCGGGCAGGATGGTGATGATGCTCGGGAAGAAGGTCAGCAGGAGCAGGCTTGCCAGCAGCGCGTAGAGATAGGGCAGGGAGGCCTTCATGACTTTTTCCAGGGGCACCTTGGTGATGGCGCTGGCCACGAAAAGATCCAGGCCCACGGGCGGCGTGATGCAGCCGATGGCCAGGTTGCAGACCATGAGCACGCCGAAGAAGAGCGGATCGATGCCCAGGGTCTTGGCCACGGGCAGGAAGATGGGGGTCAGGATGACCACGGCGGCCGAGGCGTTGACCATGGTTCCGATGACCAGCAGCAACACGTTCATGGCCAACAGGAAAAGCACCGGCGACGAGGTCATGCTGGCCACGAACGCGCCGACGTGGTGGGGGATCTGCAGGTTGGTCAGGAGCCAGCCGAAGACGTTGGCCGCGCCGACCAGGAACATGATGATGGTCGTTCCGATCACGGCCTGGAAGATGATCTTGGGGAAATCCTTGAATTTGAGCTCCTTGTAGATGAAGAGCCCCACGAAGATGCCGTACACCGCGGCCACTGCGGCGGCTTCTGTCGGAGTGAAGATGCCGCCGTAGATGCCGCCGATGATGATGACCGGGGTCATGAGGGCGAAAAAGGAGTCCTTGAAGGATTTCCAGAGGTTGGAAGTCGAGAATGTGCCTTCGGGCTTGAGGCCGTTCTTTTTGGCCAGCCACCAGCTGACGAGCATCATGGACAGGCCCATGAGGATGCCCGGCAGAAATCCGCCCACGAACAGGTCGCCGATGGAGGTGTCGGCGATGACGCCGTACACGACCAGGGTGATGGAGGGCGGGATGACGATGCCTACGGTGCCGCCGGCTGCCACGATGCCCGTGGCCCATTCGCGGGTGTAGCCCTTTTTCTCCATCTCATTGACCATGGTCGAGCCCAGGGCGGCGGTGGTGGCCGCGGACGAGCCCGAGATGGCGGCGAAGAACATGCCCGAAACGGCCACTGCCTGGGCCAGCCCGCCGGTGAAGGAGCCCACCAGGGCCTGCGAGAAGTTCACCAGCCGCCCCGTCACGCCGCCGGCGGACATGAAGGAACCGGCCAGCATGAAGAAGGGCACGGCCATGAAGGAAAAGGAGTCTATGCCCGCGTACATCATCTGCGACACCATGACCAGCGGCATGTTCATGAAGAAGTGCAGGATGGTGGCCGCGGCCAGGCACAAGGCGAAGGCCACGGGCACGCCAAGCGCGGTCAGCCCCAGAAAGACGAAAAGAAGTACGAATTCCATGGCTATCCCTCCTGCCCGGCGTCACGTCCGGAAATTTTTCTGACGATGCGCAGGGTTTCGCGCAGCAGATAGAGGAGCATCAGCACGCAGCTCACGGGAATGATGACGTAGACCCAGCTCATGGGGATATCGAGTCCCGGGGCGCGCTGGAAGGTCATGATGGAGGTCATTTTCCAGCCCTGGGTCAAAAGCAGGATGATGAAGACATATCCGCAGAGGTTGATGATGACGTCCAGGATCGTGCCAAAGGTCGTGCCCTTGAACTTGTCGGGCAGGAACTGCACGGCCAGGTGCCCGCTTTCGCCCATGATCAGCGCCGAGCCCAGGAACACGACCCAGACGAAGAGGAAACGCGCCAGCTCCTCGGACCATTCCGGCGTGTACCCGAACAGGTAGCGGGTCACGACCTGGGCAAAGATGATCAGGAGCATGATCGACATGGCGACGACGGAAAACCCGTACAGTACCGAGCGCACGCCCTTGAGGAGCTTGTCCATGGAATCCTCCTAAGGTGATGATGAAGTGGGGCCCGCCCCGCTTCAGCGGGGCGGGCGCGTTACAACAAGCTAGTTGGCCAGGGCCAGCACCTTGTCGATGTTGTCCTGTCCGACGGTGGGGGCGAATTCCTTCCACACGGGCTGGGTCGCTTCCATGAACGGGGCGCGGTCGACTTCGATGACCTCGATCTTGCCGGTGGCCTTGATCTTGTCCCAATAGGCGTTGTCCTCGTTGGTGGACAGTTCGCGCTGCCAGGCCACGGCTTCGGTGGCGGCCTCCTGGATGATGGCCTTCTGCGCGTCGGAGAGCCTGCCCCAGGTGATCATGGAGATGAGCACCGGTTCCGGAGCATAGGCGTGGGCAGTCATGGACGCGTACTTCTGCACTTCGAAGAAGCGCTTGGTGTAGATGTGGGCGCTGGGGTTTTCCTGTCCATCGACAGTGCCCTGCTGCATGGCGGAGTAGAGTTCGCCGAAAGCCATGGGCGTGGGGGAACCGCCGAGGGACTTGATGGTCTCGATATAGATCTTGTTGGACATGACGCGGATCTTGAGCCCGGCCATGTCGGCCGGAGTTTTGACCGGGCGGACGTTGTTGGTCAGGTGGCGGATGCCGTTTTCCATGTAGCCCAGAAGTTTCAGCCCGCGCGGCTCAAGCTCCTTGCCCAGTTCCATGCCCACGGTGTCCAGCGCCTTGTAGGCGTGGGCGCGGTCCTTGAACAGAAATGGCAGGTCGAAGAGGGACATCTTGGGCTGGAACTGGCCCAGGTCGGCGGTGCCGGTCAGGACCATGTCGATGGTGCCGTAGATGAGGCCTTCGGTCATGTCCTTCTGGCTGCCGAGCTGGGAGGACGGGAAGACCTGGACTTCCATCTCGCCGCCGGACTTCTCGGCCACCAGCTTGGCGAAATGGTCGGCGCCTTGGGCGTAGGGGTGGCTGACCTCGGCGATGTGGCCGAGCTTGAGCACTGTTTTGGCAAAGGCCGGGATGGTCAGGGCTACGGCGATCACAATGACTGCACACATGAAGAAACGTTTCATGACTCCTCCGTCAACAAAAAACGTTATGGGCGCGGACGCGCGGGGACTGGACCTCAAGTTTTACGAGTCCTGGATATGACGGGAGGGGAGGAAAATAATGTTTGGATCGTAAAAAGGAAAAAGAGTCCTTTTAGGGATTTTGGGCATATTGTTCACGCGGGCCCTTCCGGATCCCGGCGGAGGATGGCCGGGGTCAGCGGGTGAAATAGCGCCGTTCGGGCCTGCCCACGCTGCCGTAGACCGCGTCGGCATAGAGCGTGCCTTCGGAGATGAGATATTCAAGATACCTGCGCGCGGTGGAGCGGCTGATGCCGATCAGTTCGGCCACGTCCTCGGCGCTTCGCCCTTCGGGGGCGGGCTGCTCGAACGCTCCGCGCACCTTGGCCAGGGTCAGGCCGTCGATGCCTTTGGGCAGGCAGTTGCTGCTCATGGGCGCGCAGGGGCTCGCGGGGTGCAGCAGGGTGTCCACGTCGTGCTGCTCGATGGCGCTGCCCCGCTTGAGGCGCTCCCGGTAGAGGCAGAACTTGGTCAGGCATTCATGGAAGCGCTCGGCGGTGACGGGTTTGATCAGGTAGTCGAAAACTCCTCCGCGCAGGGCTTCTTTCAGGGGACCCATCTCGCGCGCGGCGGTGATCAGGATGACGTCGATCTCCAGGTTCTTGGCGCGGATTTCGCGCAGCAGATCCGTTCCGGGTCCTTCGGGGAAGTAGAGGTCCAGGAGAATGAGGTGCGGCTCCAGGGCTTCGGCCATGTCCCGCGCGTCATCCAGACGATGGGCGACGCCGATGACCTCGCAGCCCTGGACCCGTTCGGTGAAGCGGCGGTGCAGATCCGCGATGCGGACGTCGTCCTCGACAATGAGTACCCTGGTGTTCATGCCTGCTCCTTGGGGATGATGACGGTGAACAAGGCTCCGTTCAGGCCGCTGCGGCTGACCATGATCTGCCCGCCCAGTTCGTCCAGCCGTTGCCGCACGAGATACAGGCCCACGCCGCGCCGTCCATGGCCTTTGGATGACACGCCTTTTTCGAAGATGTGGTCCTGTTCGTCCACGGCCACCCCCGGTCCGGAATCCTCGATTTCAAAGACGATGTCGTTGCCCAGATCGGTGAACGACATCTCCACCCTGCGCAGTCCCGCCGGCCGTTGCAGGGCGGCCTCGAAGGCGTTGTCCAGAAGGTTGCCGATGATGGTCACGATCTTTTCGTGGCCGATCCATCCCGGCACGTCGGCCATGGTGCTGTCCCGGTCGATGGCGAAGTCGACCCGCAGCTCCTTGGCCCGGTTGTACTTGCCAAGGATGATGGCCGCAATGACCGGGTGCGGCACGGACTCGCCCAGGAAGCGGATGAACTCCTCGTAGCCCGAGGACTCGGTGACGACAAGATCGAGGGCTTCGCGGTAGGCCTCGATCTGGATCAGGCCCGCGATGGTGTGCAGCTTGTTCGAGTATTCGTGGGTCTGCACGCGTAGCAGCTCGGAGTATTCCTGCACCCGTGACAGTTCGGCGGCCAGGAGGTCGAGCTCGTCCTTGCGTCGGAAACTGGCCACCACCCCCCGGATCTTCTGATCCTGAAAGACGGGGACGATGTTGAAGATCAGCTCCTGGCCGTTGACGATCCGTTCCTGGTCGAATTCGGAGAGCCCCGTGTGCAGGGCCTGTTCGAGACCCGCTCCGGGGATGATGCCGGCCACCGGCCTGCCCGCGAAGCGCTCGCTTGGGCTCAGGCCCGCATAGCGTCGGGCGGCCTGGTTGCAGACGCGGATGTTGCCCTGGTGGTCGATGGCGATGACGCCTTCGCGGATGGTTTGCAGCACGGCCACGCGTTCCAGATACAGGCTGGTGATTTCCGCGGGCTCAAGGCCCAGGGTCAGTTTCTTGAGGCGGCCGGCGATGATCACTGCGCTCAGGATGCCGACCACGCTCATGCCGATGATGTACATGAGCGGCTTGTCCAGATGCGCCGAAATGGTCTGATGAATGCTTTCGAACAGATAGCCGACGGAGACAAAGCCGATGATGGAGTGATCTTCGGCGAAGATGGGCGTCATGCCGCGCAGGGACCGGCCCAGGGTGCCCACGGCCTCCGAGACGTAGGATTTGCCTTCGCGCAGGGCCGGGCCGGTGTCGCCGCCGACAAAGGTCTGCCCGATGCGCTCGGGGACCGGGTGCGAATAGCGTTTTTCGGCGCTGTCGCCGATGACCACGAAGGACGCGCCGGTCTGGGTGCGGATGGCCTCGGCCAGGGTCTGGATTTCTCCGTGCGGGTCGCCTTCGAGCAGCGCCTGGCGGATGCGGGGGATCTGGGCGATGGTCCGGGCCGTCTGCAGGGCGGTCTGGCCGATCTGTTCGCGCAGCATCTCTTCGGTCAGGCCGGAGATGACATACCAGCTGACCGCGATCTGAATGACGACCAGAGCCAGCACCATGTGGATCAGGTGGGCCTGGAGGGTGCTGGGTCGCAGCCAGCCGATGATGTGGGGCCAGGTTCGCATGATTTTTCCTCCGCGCTTGCCCCGTGGTCATCGCGGATTGCCGTGGCCATGGCAAGGGGGGGCTTCCGGCGTGATTCGGCCACGGAAGGGCGATTTCATCTGCGGCTCCGAAGCGGTTCGTCGGCGGCTAAAAAATGATCGGCGCCTCTTGCCACCGCGTCGCGTGGCATTACAGTGTCACTAATGATTTTTATTGACGATAACCAGATTACGTGTTTGATACTCATCAATCATCAAAATCTTTTTTGGAGGCAGCTATGGTAAACATGGATTATCCGGGACCCTGCTTTGCATGTTCGGCAATCGACGGCTGCGCGACGGAAGAAGCGAAGAAGCTGGCCGTGAAAGGCTATTGCAAGGGCGTGGAGCGCGAACTCAACGCCTGGAAGGCCACCCTCTACGATGTAATGGTCGGTTTTCTGGATCTTGGCGACAAGGATCGCGGGGCCCTGGTCGATGCGGTGGCTGAAATCAAGGCCCTGGTGCGCGAGATCGAAGCCAAGACGGCCCAGCTCGAAGCGGAATGCCCGCTGGAGATGGGACCGGTGGAGAAGGATCTTGGCGACAAGATGGGCAAGCTGCGCGTGCACTACACCAAGGCCATGGAAGTGATCGGAGCGGGTTCGTTTGGAGGCTGATGCCGCGAACCGTTGAATGACGACGAGACGAGGGCGCCCGGTGTTTATCGCCGGGCGTTTTTTGCCGAATACCAGCGCCCGAAGGGAAACCGTCGGGCGATTTTTTGCGCGCAAGGAACAAAGGGCCTTCGGAGAAGCCAGCTCCGAAGGCCCTTTGTCCACAACGCGATAGTTGCTTCCAGGTACCATGCGCGAAAGAAGAAAGTAAATTGAAAAGCGGTTGTATGACAAAAAAATGTCTGTTTGTAGGACAGCCTGGGCGTAAGTCCGCGCGTCAGGTTCCAAAGGTTGTCCGCGTGTTCTCCGTGAGCATCGGAGGTGATTTGGCCCGCCTTTTGATCTGTTGGTTGCAGCAGGAGGTGAAGAATGCAGTTTTTTCCCGCAGTGACGCCCCAGGGGGCGCACTTCCCACGCACCGGCGGCGCGTTTGACATGACGGACTCCAGGTCCGGGCAGGGTTTCGACGACCTGCTTTCCTCTCATCTGGAGCAGCCCGCAAAGATCGCCCAGCCGGCGTCAACCGACCAGCCACAGCCGTCTTGCGGCCACGACAGACCGTTTGCCCCTGGCCGGGATTCAAGCGAGCCGCTCCCGGACGAGACCGTCGTCGCCTCCGGTGAAACTGAGGAAAAGGCGAATCCCGCCGAGTCCGGACCCGGCCACGGTGACGAGGTCCAGGCGAGCGAAGACCAGGCCGAAACGGCAAAAGCTGCCGCTCCCGCGCAGGAGGACGGCCCAGGTGCTTCCGTGGCAGAAGAGCGAAATTTCGATTCCGACGGCCAGAGCGCCGAGCAGACCGTGGATGCTTTCGACGAATCCCTTGCCGACGATGCGCAGGCCATGCTCGACGGTCTGGCGGAGGTCGTCGCGGAACGCGGCGAAGGCGGACTCAAGGCCAGGGTCGAGGCCTTGCATGAGCTGTTGCGTCAGTTCCGGGAGAGTGATCCTGCCGGACGCAGCGAACTGGCCGCGACCCTGGGTACCCGGATCCGGGCCTTGAAGGCCGAGCTGAGCACCGCCGTCCAGGCGGGAGCGGTGTCTTCCACGCCAGCGGCCCAGACGCGCCGCAATCCCGATCAGGCCGTGTCCAGCGCATTGCAGAAGATCGAAGCGCTTTTGCAACGCGTGGAAACGCGTCGGGGCCTGGAAAAACGTTTGGATGCCGCCCGTGACGTGAAACCCGAAGGAGGCTTGGCCCTGGCCGGGAAGACCGGCGCCGCGACTGGAGAAGAGGGCGCGCGGGCGAGGGTGGCGGACACTTCCGATGCCGCCGTCCCGCTACGCGTGGACAACGCGCAATCCGTCGACGTGGAGAAGGGCTCGTCCGAAAAGGCGGCTTCTTCCGCGAAAAAGGGCGCCGAGGGATCGGATATCGCGCAGCGTCAGGCCCCACGCGAGAAGGCGGCGGCGAACGCCGTGCGCGGCCAGGCGGAAGACTCTTCCGGGGCGGCCCGAGAGGCCGGCGGCAAAATCCGGACGACCTCTGAAGCGGCGTCGGACTCTCCGGCCCCGGAAGATAGGCTGCGGGAGCCCGCTGCGTCCCGCGCGGAAAGAGTGGCGGCAAAAGACGTTGAGCAGACCGGTCGCGGCGAAACGGCCATGGGTCGTGACGGTCTGGCCGCCGCCGGAAGCAGGGCCGCCGCGTCCAAGGATGGGGCCGAGCAGACGCCGGCCCAGGACGTTCTTTCCCGCAAGCAGGAAGGGGCGGTGGCGGCGTCGGGCGGGGACCGCTCCGCCGATTCCGAAGGCGGCACGAAGCAGCACGATGCCCGTCAGGGTTTCTTTGGCTCCCAGGATCGGGAAAAGTCTTCCTCCTCGTTCCGCGCAGCCCAGTCCGGGAGCGCTGAAAAAGTTGCCCCGGAATCCCTGACCCAGACGGCTGCCAATTCCCAGATTTCGTTCCAGCAGCGCCTGGAAACTCCGGTCAGCGCGCGCAGCGCCCAAGTCTATCAGCAGGTCGAGAACGGCGCTTTCAAGAACCTTGGCCAGGGCGTGAAGCAGTTGGTCATCCGCCTCGACCCGGCCGATCTGGGGCAGGTCAGCGTCATTTTGCAGGTCCGGGGCAAGGAAGTGCAGGCCGTGCTCAGGTCCAGCAGCCAGGAAGCCTCGCTGGCCCTCAACGATCAGCTGGGGCAGCTGCGGGCCCAGCTCGAAGCCCAGGGGCTCAAGGTCGGCAAGCTTGAGGTGCAGACGCAGCTGGCGGATTCACAGGGCCAGTCGCAGTGGCAGGGCGCGGACAGCCACAACCGCTACCAGGAGAACCAGGAGCTTGCCATGTCCGCCAAGCGCTGGCGCGCCTTGGAACGCGTGGCCCCCGATCTGGCCCGGGATGTGCAAAATACCCCGCACAGGGAAAAACTTTCCCAAAGCGGCCTGGATATTTTTGCCTGAGAGGAGACGGTCATGATCGATCAGATTTTGCAGCAGCAAGGCGGGTTTTACGGCGCGGACAAGGCTTCCAAGAACGATGTCCTGGGCAAGGACGCCTTCTTGAAGCTTCTTGTGACCCAACTGCAGAATCAGGATCCCTTGAACCCTCTCGACGACAAGGAATTCATTGCCCAGTTGGCGCAGTTCTCCAGTCTGGAGCAGATGACCAACGTCTCCGAGGGGATCGCGGCCCTTACGGAGAAGACGGCCCAGCAGGACATGCTCAGCGCCGTCAGCTACATCGGCAAGGAAGTCACCGCCGAGGGTAGTTCCATGACCAAGGCCGGCAACTATGTCACGCCGGTGTACTTCACCCTCGATGACGCGGCGGCCCAGGTCTTCGCCAATGTGTACGACGAGAACAAGAACCTCGTGCGCACCGAGAAGTTCACCTCCATGCAGGCCGGCGAGTTCTCGTTCACCTGGGACGGACTCGACTACAACGGCAATGCCGCCAACAGCGGTCAGTACGAGGTCTATTTCTCGGCGGAAAGTCCGACCGGAGCCACCGTGTTCGTGGATACCGAGGTTTCCGGGACCGTGACGGCCATCGAGCAGGGCGACGGCGAAACGTACTTCCGCCTCGGCGACGGGCGCAAGATCAGCTTCGCCGACATCAGAAAGGTCATCCAGCCGGTCGCGGCTGAAACACAAGAGTAAATTTCAGGTCACTGCGGTGAATTAAGAAGGGGGTAGTTATGGGTTTGTCAGCATCGATGTACTCCGGGACCAGCGGTCTCAAGGCGCATGGCGAGGATATGACCGTTATCGGCAACAATATCTCCAACGTCTCAACCATCGGATTCAAGGCTTCGCGCATGTATTTCGAGGACGCCTTGAGCCAGCAGATCACCACCGCGTCCGGCGGCGGGCAGGTGGGGCGCGGCGTATCCGTGGGAACGGTCATGGGCGATTTCTCCCAGGGTTCCCTGGAGAGCACCACCGAGGCCACGGACCTGGCCATCGGCGGCAACGGATTCTTCATGGTTTCGCCTGCCGGGCAGGAACTCAACTATTACACCCGGGCCGGAAACTTCCGCTTCGACGAGGACGGATATCTGGTCGATCCCCATGGGTATCGTCTGCAGGGTTGGGCCGTACAGGAATCCAACACCAGCGCCGCAGCCACGGGTGGCGCCACTTCGTCGGAGACAACGGGCGTGAAGATCAAGGGCGTGCCCCAGGACGTCAAGCTGGAGAATTTCCAGTCTCCCCCCCAGGCTACCAGCCGCGTGGACATGATCCTCAACATCGACTCGCAGTCCGAGGACCGGACCACGGACAACGGCACCGTGCTTGAAGCGGGCACGTATGACGGAAGCCCGTTCACGGCTGTTTTTGAAAAATGGGACGGCACGGCCACGCCTCCGCTGGGCGATTCCCAGTACGCGTACCAGTCGACGATCAAAGTCTATGACGAGAACGGAACGTCCCACGACATGACCATTTACATGGATCCGGTGCTGGACCCAGACGTGACCGAGAATGCGGGCGGCAAGCGCTACATGGAATACATCGTCACCGTCCCCCCCGGCGAGGACAACAGGGAATTTTGGGGAACGGCGGGCATTGACGCCACCAAGCGCGGCATTTTGATGGCCGGGACATTGACGTTCAATGCCGCCGGTGAACTGGAGAACATGTCCGCGTTCACCATCAACAACCCGTATGATCTGGAACCGGAAGAAGCCGGCGGGCCGACGTTCCTGGCCACCGCCGCTGATATTGAAAACTGGACGCCGGCCAACTTCTCGCAGAACGGATACCCGGTGTGCACCGCGAACTTTTTGGGCGCCGAAAATGCCAGCGTGACGGCTTCCGAGGCGACGGTTAATCCCGGAACTATCATTCCTGCGATCGCAGTTAATAATTCCAGTAATATAGAGATTAATTTCGGGTTGCGCAACAAGGATGCGGCGTGGACTGACCCAACGTATACCCTGGCAGATTTGCGGGATGTCTTCAACGCCAGCAGCGCGTTGCTGCCCGCTCCACCTGCGGTTCCTACTGCAGCGGAGCTTGCCGCCGCAGCCGCCGCGGCCTCAACGAGCCTCACCGATATCAACGGCATGGTCTCAACGGAAATCAGCGCCCTCTCCACCACCAGCTACAGCACGGGCTCCACGACCATCTTCCAGGCCCAGGACGGGTACACCGCCGGTTTCCTGCAGAACATCTCCGTGGACCGCGACGGGGTCATCACCGGCCGCTATTCCAACGGGCAGGTCCTGCAACTCTTCGCCGTGACCCTGGCCACGTTTAACAACAACTACGCCCTGTACCGCGAGGGCGGGAACCTCTTCTCCGAGACCCGCTCCTCCGGGCCGCCCATCACCGGCCTGGCCAACACGGGCGGCAAGGGCAGCATCGCCTCCAACTCCCTGGAGCAGTCCAACGTGGACCTGGCCACGGAGTTCGTGAAGATGATCACCACGGAAAAGGGCTTCCAGGCCAACTCCAAGACCATCACCACCGTGGACCAGATGCTGAGCGTGCTCATCCAGCTCAAGCGCTAGCCCGTACCGCTACCACGACAAAAAACCCGCTCCGGAATCCGGCGCGGGTTTTTTCATGTTCGGAAGAGGGAAACTACAGGGCCCTGTCCAGAAACAGGCCGACCATTTTTTCGATGGAGGCGGCCAGTTCGAGCATTTCGTCGGCGGGAATCTTGCGGATCAGCTTCTGGGTTTGCGGGTCGCGGACTTCGACCTGCACGGTGTCCGTCTTCTCGTCGATGTGGAACTTCAGGTTCACGCCCAGGGACGACATGTAGGAATCCACGGCATCGGTCAGATTTTGCAGCTTTTGCAGGGAAATTTCTTCCGACTCGCCGGAGGCCTCGGCGTGCCGCCTGGCCACAAGCTCCTCATAGCCCCCGCGCTCGGAGTGTTCGAAATCCGGTTTGCCGGCCTGCTCCACGGGCGCCAGGATGTCCTGAGCCTCATATGAGAGAGAGGTTATCTTCATGGCCTGGGCCTCCTCTTGATGGATGGGTTCGTCTCATCCCTATAATCGTCCACGGAGGCGAAAACTTTAGCCAAGAGAGGCAATTTTGACCCGTTTGCGGCGGGTTGAATCTTCATGTTTATGTAACAATATGAAATAAAAAAATATTATTTGTGTGGCACAACGTATGCTTAAGGCTGTGCATACCAGCGTAAGGAGGATCTCACATGTCTTTGGTCATAAATCACAACTTGATGGCGATGAACTCCGCCAGGAACCTGTCCACTTCCTATAGCAGTTTAGCAACCTCGACCCGGCGTCTTTCCTCCGGATTGCGCGTCGGCACCGCCGCCGACGATGCGGCGGGCCTGGCCATCCGCGAGTTGATGCGCGCCGATATCGCCTCCCTCAACCAGGGTGTGCGCAACGCCAACGATGCCATTTCCATGATTCAGACGGCCGATGGCGCCTTGCAGGTCATCGATGAAAAGCTGATCCGCATGAAGGAACTGGCCACCCAGGCCGCCACCGGCACCTATGGTTCGGACCAGCGCCTGATCATCGATTCGGAGTACCAGGCCATGGCCTCGGAAATCACCCGAATCGCCAACGCCACGGATTTCAACGGAATTTACCTGCTCAACGGCAATCTTTCTTCCGAGCAAACAAACGCCGCCAACTGGGGCGACGATCATCATGGCGACGGCCTGCAGGCCCGTGGCGCCATGAAGATCCATTTCGGCACGGGCAACGACTCGTCCGAAGATTACTACTACATCGCCATCGGCAATTCCACCGCCTCGGCCCTGGGCGTCGGCAACCAGTCCGACCCGGCTGTCGGCGGCGGCTTCAGCATCTCCACCCAGGAGGGTGCGCAGGAGGCGCTCGACGCCATCAACCAGGCCATCGTCTCCAAGGACAAGATCCGGGCCAGCCTGGGTTCCTTGCAGAACCGCCTGGAGAACACCATCACCAACCTGAGCATCCAGGCCGAAAATCTTCAGGCCGCCGAATCCCGCATCTCCGATGTGGACGTGGCCCAGGAAATGACGGAATTCGTGCGCAACCAGATCCTGACCCAGTCCGCCGTGGCCATGCTGGCGCAGGCCAACCAGCTTCCGCAGATGGCCATGCAGCTTATGCAGGGTTAGTGAAGGGTTTTGCGGCAAGGGTGATGATCAAAGACAAAGCCGGAGCATTGGGCTCCGGCTTGTTTTTTTCTTTGCCGTTTTTGGCGAGAGTTTTTTTCAGGGTTCAATGCTCGGCAAGGTCGGGGAAGCGCTCCCGAAGCAACCGCAGGGCCTGCTCCGCCGCGCCCTGTTCAGCCTTGCGCATGCTGCGTTCTTCCCAGGCCACGGCGGTATTGTCCGGCAGCGTGACGACGACCGCGTAAAGCTTGGCGTGCTCCGGGCCGTGGCTGTCGCGTAGCGCGTACGATGGCCGGGCCTTCCAGATGCGCTGGGTGGCTTCCTGAAGCAGGCTTTTGAAGTCTCGCGGGCGGAAAGTCTCTGGCGGGGCGGGCCAATGTCCGGCGAACAAAAAATTGACGCAGGTGATGGCCGCTTCAAGGCCGCCGTCAAGATAGACCGCGCCAAGCACCGCCTCCATGGCGTCGCTCAGCACGGAATTTTTTTCTCTTCCGCCCTGGACGTCCTCTCCCTTGCCCAGCAGCAGGCACGCGCCCAGGCCGATCCTTTTGGCCACCTGCGCCAGGGCCCCCTCGCTGACCAGCGCCGAGCGCATTTTGGTCAGGTGGCCTTCCTGCACTTCCGGAAATTTGAGAAACAATTCATGGGACACGGTCAGTTCAAGTACCGCATCACCAAGAAATTCGAGGCGTTCGTTGTGCGGGCAGCCATGTTCATTGGCATGGGAGCTGTGCGTGAGGGCCTGGATTAAAAGCTTGACTTGCTTGAATTCATAATGGATTTCAGATTGCAGCGTCCGCAGTGCATCCGTTGGAACTTCCAGTGACATTAAGGTTCTCCATGAGAGACGATTATCTTCACGCCCTGTTTTCTCCCCAAGCCATCGCCGTTGTCGGAAATTTCGACAGCGCAGGAGCCTCGGCCCGTGTGGTTCTCTCCAATCTTGAAGGCTGGGGGTATCAGGGGAGGATCGTACCCGTCAATTGGACCGCGGGCATGGATCTTTTGGCCCATGAAGGGCTGAAGGACATCGACCTCGCCGTGGTCTGCCTGGCCCCGGAATTGGTGCTCGAGGCCCTGGAGCGCATCGCCGACATGGGGGTCAAGGCCGTCATCATCACATCCGCCGGATTCCGCGAGATCGGCGGGCAGGGCTATTATCTCGAAGAAGCCATCATCAACCTGGCGGAGCGCAGGAATCTGACCCTGCTTGGCCCCAACTGCCAGGGAGTGGCGTCCTGGGACGACCGCTTGAACGCCTCTCTCATCTCGCGCCTGCCCAGCCAGGGCAATATCGCCTTTTTTTCGCCGTCCGGGTCCATGTGCAACGCCATCCTGGACTGGGCCGCCAGCGAGGAAATCGGGTTTTCCAAATTCGCAAGCCTTGGCAACCGCGCGGTCATCGACGAAGCGTCCATGCTCCAGTTTCTGGCCGAAGACTCCCGGACCAGCGTCATCATAGGCTATCTGGAGGGCATGAACAACGGTCGCCGGTTCGCGCGCATCAGCCAGACCATCACCCACGAAAAGCCGGTCATCATGCTTCAGGCGGGTATGACCGAGCACGGCCAGAAGGCCATTTCCTCCCATGTGGGGGCCCTGACGGGTTCGGAGCGGGCCTACCAGACGGCGCTCAAGCAGGCGGGCATCATTCAGGTCGACAATCTTTCCACGCTGTTCGACCTGGCGCGCATGTTCGGCACCCAGCCCCTGCCCAAAGGACCGAACCTGGCCATCATCACCAACTCCGGCGGCGCCGGGATTCTGGCAGCGGACGGCATGGCCGGGACCAGCCTCATTCTTCCGCGCCTTGGCCGTGACACCGTCGCCCGCCTGGCCGAGATCCTCCCCCGCAACGCGCAGACGTCCAGCCTCGTGGACATCGGCATGGAGGCCTCTCCCGCGCATTACGCCCAGGCCCTGGAAGAAGTTCTGCGGGATCGTCAGGTGCAGATGGCGCTGGTGGTCGTCGCGCCGGGAATCGGCGTCGACCTTCCGTCCATCGTGCGCCGGCTGACGGACATGCCCCGCCCCGAGGGCAAGGCCGTGGCCATTTGCCTGATCGGGCAGGAAGGGGTCTTGGAGGAGAAGCGTTTTCTGCAGCGCAGCGGCCTGCCCTGTTACGCCAACCCCAAGGCGGCGCTGGGCGGCTTCGAGGCCATGCTGCGCTATGCGCAGTGGAAAACCAAATCCTATCCGGTGGAGGTCTGCTACCGCCGAGACAAGGCCAAGGCCGAACGTTTTCTCCAGGATTGCCTGGAGGCGGGCAAGACCGAGCTTTTTAACTTCGAGGCGCAGCCTCTGCTCATGGCCTACGAGCTGCATTTTCTCCGCACGGAGTTGGCCCGCACCAGCAAGAGCGCGGTCAAGATCGCCAAGCGTCTGGCTTGTTCCGTGGCCCTGAAGATCGCCTCCCCGCACATCGAGTACAAGAGCGACGTGGAAGGGGTGGAGGTGGGTCTGAATACGTCGGAAGAGGTGCGCCAGGGATTTGCGCACCTGACTTCGCGGGTGCAGCGCCAGCGCAGCGAAGCCTTCATCTCGGGGTGTCTGGTCCAGGAGATGATTCTCGGCAAGCCGGCGGAAATCTGCATCCGTGTTCAGCGTGATCCGAAATTCGGCCCGCTGATCCGGTTTTCCCTGTCGGGCAGCCCGTCCGATATCTTCCAGGAGTATTCCATGCGGCTCGCCCCGCTGTCTCTGGACGACGCCGCCGGGATGATGCGCGAGCTCAAGGTCTTTTCGCTGCTCAAGCGGGAGCGCGGACGCGATGCCCTGGACTTGAGGGCCGTGGAGGATGTACTCCTGACCGTGTCGCAGATGACCCTGGATTTCCCGGAAATCTACACTCTGGAGTTCGACCCTGTTCTGGTGACGTCGCGTGGAGCCTGGGTGGCGGGGGTGCGGATGTCTCTTTTGGCGCTTTCGGAATAGTTCATGCCGTGATTGGAAAAAACTTTCGCAGTCCTGATCGGGAGGGAGTATGGTAGGAATTTATGTTGGGGCGACATCCGGTTATTCCGGAAAAAACATGATCGCCATGGGGATCGGGCTCAAACTGCAAAAAGAGGGCTATCGCGTCGGATACATGAAGCCGGTGGGCGCCCTGCCGCTTGAGAAGAACGGCGTGCTCGGCGATGCCGACGCCTTTTTCGTGCAGGATATTCTGGGGCTTACCGACGATCCCGCCCTGGTCACCCCGGTGGTGGTGGATCAGGATTTCAAGATGAAGGCCTTCACGGGCAAATGCGAAGACCTGATGCCCAGGATCAAGAGCGCGTACGAGGAACTCGGCAAGGACAAGGACGTCATGATCGTGGCAGGTTCCGGCAGCATGTACTCCGGAAAGTACTGCGGGGTGGACGGCATCAGCGTGGTCAAGAATCTGGGCATCAAGGCCATTGTCATCGACCGCTACGTCAAGGAACTCAACTACGACTACCTCATCGCCATGAAGGAGCTGCTCGGGGAACAGCTCCTTGGCGTGCTCCTGAACGACATTCCCCCGGTCTTCAAAGAGGAGCTCGATTCACTCCTGCATCCGTTCCTGGAAAGCAAGGGCATCAAGGTGCTGGGCAAGATCCCCTCCGATCCGCTCATGGGCGCCATCAAGGTCGCCGATCTCGCGGACCGGCTGGGCGGCAAGATCATCACCGCCCAGGACAAGTCCGAGCGCGTGGTGGAGAATTTCCTCATCGGCACCATGCAGGTCGAGAACTTCATGACCCATTTCCGCAAGAGCAAGAAATCGGCGATCATCGTCGGCGGCGACCGTTCCGACGTGCAGCTCGTGGCCCTGGAAGGGCAGTGCCAGTGCCTGGTCCTGACCGGCAACCTCTACCCCAACGACATCATCATGACCCGGGCCGAGGTCCTCGAAGTGCCCATCGTGGTCGTCCGCGACGACACCTTCACCGTGGCCAAGAAGATGGAGGCCATCCTCTCGCGGCACAAGCTGCGCGACGTGATCAAGATCCAGCACGGCTCCCAGCTGGTCAGCTCCATCATCGACTTCCAGCACATGAAGGAGGCGCTTAAGATTTAAGGTCCTGTTTTTTTTTATTATTTAAATTATTGCCATCCCCCGGATATTCGGGAGAGGCTCAGGTTGCTCACAAACCCTCGTCGGAATTTTCGGCGAGGGTTTTGTTTTTTTTCTCATTGCCTGTTTTTTTGCGAATTATCCCGAATTCTTACAATATCAAAATAGCCAACCGCTTCGCGTTCCCAGTTTTCAATCCTCTTCGATAAACCCTGCCGGTGAAACGATAACGATCTGTAAACGAGTACAGATAAAAATTTTACTATACGTATTTGCGGATAGTTATGTGTTTTATCTATTAAGTTTTAATTCTAATAAGTTGAAATGGTGAAGTGATTATCCATTAGTATTGAGTGCTTTTCATGTATGATTTACGAAAAATCCCCAAAGTCATCCATTCGATTTTCCGCGTATCCTATGTCGTTCTCGTGGCTGCAACGGGAAATCGCCACATCAAAAATCACGGGGGTTTTATGAGTTACAACAGCGAGGTGATCCAGTCTCTGGGCGACGGAGAGACGATGAGCGAGGCGTTCACGGTCAAATCCGTCGATGGCACGGAGCAGACCGGCACCATCACGATCACGGGCGTGAACGACACCCCCGTGATCGACGCTAACACCGAACTATCCGTGGACGATACGGCGGCGCAATCCCTGACGGGTTCGCTTCAGGTCACGGACGCGGACAGCGATGCCACGGAGCTGCAATACACCATCACCCAGGCTGCGTCTCACGGCGAACTGCTAATGAACGGCGTGGCCATCACGGACTTCACGAACGCGGTCTTCACTCAGGACGACATCGACAAGGGTCTCGTGACCTTCAAGTTCGTCCCCAAGGCCGGGGCAACGGCCCAGGCGCTGACGGACGACAGCTTCAGCTTCACCGTGAGCGACGGCGAGAAGACCACCGATAGCCAGACCTTCCAGATCCGCAATACCGTGACGCAGGTCTGGGGCACGGACGGCGCCGAAGACTTGACCGGGCTGACAAACTACGACGACCCGGACGCCACCTTCCACGTGTATGGTTTTGACGGCCACGACACCCTGCGTGGCGGGGCCAATGCCGACACCCTGGACGGCGGAGCGGGCGTCGACACGGCGGATTACGGCGCCAGCGAAGCGGCTGTGAACATCAACCTGCGGCGCGCCGGCGCCCAGTCCGGTGGTGACGCCCGAGGTGACATCTTGACCGGTATCGAGAACGTCACGGGCTCTGCCTTCGACGACAGCATCGTTGGAAATGACGCGGCCAATGTGCTCCTCGGTCTGGACGGCAACGACAGGCTGGACGGCAGCAGAGGCGACGATACCCTTTACGGCGGCTCAGGGAACGACTTGCTGTACAGTTGCTTTGGCAGCAACATCCAAGACAGAGACGCCCTGCATGGCGGCGCTGGCGACGACACTTTGGTCGGCTGGATGGGCGGCGACACCCTGGACGGCGGCGACGGGATCGACACGGCTGACTATGGTCAGAATATCCAGTATTTTAACTTTGGAGTCCGGGTGGATCTGAGCCTGGGCACGACCAATTACATCCCCAACATCGGGGAGGATGTGCTCATCGGCATAGAAAACGTCATCGGCGCAGGTGGCTTTGACACCCTTACCGGCTCTGACGGGGCCAACCTCCTGGAGGGCGGTGGCGGTAACGACCTCCTGCGTGGCCTTGGCGGCGATGACACCATGCGCGGCGGGGCTGGTGCGGACAACATTGATGGCGGCGCGGGCGTCGACATGGCGGACTACAGCCAAAGCGGTGCGGCGGTAAACATCGACCTGCGGCTCCCCGGTGCCCAGTCCGGTGGCGACGCCGAGGGCGACATTCTGAAGGGCATCGAGAACGTCATCGGCTCGAACCACAACGATACCATTATCGGCAGCAACGGAACGAATTATCTGTACGGCCTGGACGGCAATGACAATGTCCAGGCCGCCTACGGCGATGACACTCTGGATGGCGGCGCGGGCAACGACACCCTGTGGGGCGCCACGGGCGCAAATCTCGTGCTTGGCGGCGCCGGTGACGACACGCTTTACGGTCAGGGCAACAATGACACCCTGGTCGGCGGAGCCGGGGCTGACCTGCTTGACGGCGGAACAGAGATCGACACGGCGGACTACAGCGCCAGCGAAGCGGCGGTAAACATCGACCTGCGGCTCCCCGGCGCCCAGTCCGGCGGCGACGCCGAGGGCGACATTCTGAAGGGCATCGAGAACATCATCGGCTCAAGCCACAACGATACCATTATCGGCCACAACGGAACGAATTATCTGTACGGCCTGGACGGCAATGACAATGTCCAGGCCGCCTACGGCGATGACACTCTGGATGGCGGCGCGGGCAACGACACCCTGTGGGGCGCCACGGGCGCAAATCTCGTGCTTGGCGGCGCCGGTGACGACACGCTTTACGGTCAGGGCAACAATGACACCCTGGTCGGCGGAGCCGGGGCTGACCTGCTTGACGGCGGAACAGAGATCGACACGGCGGACTACAGCGCCAGCGAAGCGGCGGTAAACATCGACCTGCGGCTCCCCGGCGCCCAGTCCGGCGGCGACGCCGAGGGCGACATTCTGAAGGGCATCGAAAACATCATCGGCTCAAGCCACAACGATACCATTATCGGCCACAACGGAACGAATTATCTGTACGGCGGTTACGGCAACGACTCCCTGGACGGCGGCGGTGGTGTCGACATCTTGTCCGGCGGCGCAGGGGCCGACACTATTAACGGCGGCAGAGGCTACGACACGGCCAGCTATGAGAGCAGCGAGTCAGGAGTGAACGTGGACCTGACCCGCCAGGATGGGGTCCAGACTCAGAGCGGCGGCGACGCCGAGGGCGATGTGCTGACCGGCATTGATAACCTCACTGGTTCAAACCACGACGACGTGCTCACTGGCGCCAGCTATCCCAATGTCCTCAATGGCCTGGCTGGCAACGACACCATCACGGCTGGCGGCGGCAACCACGTGTTGATGGGCGGGGCCGGGGCTGACGTCATAGACGGCGGTACGGGCGTCGACACAGCCAGCTATGAAGGCAGCGGGTCCGGGGTGAACGTGGACCTGACCCGCCAGGGCGGGGGTCAGACCCAGAGCGGAGGCGACGCCGAGGGCGATGTGCTCGTCAGTATCGAGAACCTGACCGGTTCGAACTTGGGCGACGTGCTCAAGGGCAACGGCGTCGCCAATGTCCTCACCGGCCTGGACGGCGACGACGCCATCACGGCCGGGGCGGGCGACAGGGTTGACGGCGGCGCGGGCCTGGATGTGCTTTACAGCAGCGATGCGGCCCTGAATATCGCAGATTCCACAATCATTTCAGGCGTGGAGCGCGTCGACCTCACGGGCAATGCCGCCAGCCTGACCGTGAACGGCGCCGCCATTCTCGGCAACGGTGTCCTTGATCCCATGGGCGGGGCCATGAAGGCGCTCATCGTCACCGGCGACGCCGGAGACGTAGTGCATTTCAGCGGCGACACCTGGGTCTGGGCTGTCGCGGGAGAAAACCAGACTCTCGAAGGCAAGACCTACACCGTGTACGAGGGTACCAAAGACGGCGAGACGGTGCGGCTGTATGTCCAGACCGGCCTGGTGGCTCTGGACGTCGGCGGCAATGAGGCCCCGGTGATAGCCCTGAACGAAGATCTTCAGGTGGTTGACGGTGAAACGAAGTCTCTAACGGGTTTGCTTCAGACCACGGACGCGGACAACGATGCCTCTGAGTTGCAATACACCATCACCCAGACTCCGTCCCACGGCGTTTTGACGCTCAACGGCGTGGCCATCACGGACTTCACGAACGCGGCCTTCACCCAGGACGACATCGACAAGGGCCTCGTGACCTTCAAGTTCGTCCCCAAAGCCGGGGCAACGGCCCAGGCGCTGACGGACGACAGCTTCAGCTTCGCCGTGAGCGACGGCGAGAAGACCACCGACAGCCAGACCTTCCAGATCCGCAATACCGTGACGCAGGTCTGGGGCACGAACGGAGCCGACGACTTGACCGGGCTGACAAACTACGACGACCCGGACGCCACTTTCCACGTGTACGGTTTTGACGGCAACGACACCCTGCGTGGCGTGGCCAATGCCGACACCCTGGACGGCGGCGCGGGCATCGACACGGTTGACTACAGCTCCAGCAGCGCCGCGGTTGAGGTGAATCTGGGCTTGGCCACGGCGCAGTCTGGCGGTGAGGCCAAAGGCGACGTGCTCATTGACATTGAAAACGTCACTGGCTCGACCTTGGGCGATACGCTCATCGGCGACGGTAAAAACAACCTTCTGGATGGCGGCGGAGGCTACGACGTCTTGTATGGCGGCGACGGCGACGACCTCATGCTTGGTGGCGATGACGAACTCGGCTACGACACCATGTATGGCGGCAGCGGCAACGATACCCTGTATGGCGGACGAAATTCCGACTTCCTGATGGGCGGCGACGGTAACGATTTCCTGGAAGGTGCCCGGCACAGCTATAGAGTGCTAACTGACCATGACACTTTAGATGGCGGCGATGGCAACGACTTCTTACTCGGCGGGTACGGCAATGATCTCATCATCGGCGGGCCAGGCGCCGACACGATCGACGGCTGGGCGGGCATAGACACGGCCGACTACAGCGACAGCGATGCGTCTGTTGAGGTGAACCTACGTCTGGGCACGGGCCGCGGAGGTCATGCTGAAGGCGACGTGATCATCGGCATTGTGAATGTCGTGGGCTCGACCCACGAAGATACGCTTATCGGCGGGGACGTTCACGAGAGATTCATCATGCGCGGATATATGACCAACGAGGATTGCATCGAGGGCGGGACCGGCATTGATCAGTTGGACTACACGTACAATGCTGAGGACCCGAACGCCGCCCATGCGCTGGACCACGTGACCGGCGTGGAAAGAATCGTCCTGGGCGATGCGGACACAACCATAATCACGACAAATGGCTTTGCCACGAACAATATCTACTACCAGTCGCGGGTGGTGGCCATCCGCGCCGATGCGCTCACCGCAGGTCACGCTTTGCATCTTGACGCATCTGCCGATCTTTCCGACGCCAGCCATAGCGGTTACTACGTAACGGGCGGTGCGGGCAATGACACCATGATCGGCGGGGCCGGCAAGGACAGTCTTGTGGGCAGCGCCGGCGACGACGCCATCACTGCCGGCGCGGGCGACACGGTTGACGGCGGCGCGGGCCGGGATGTGCTTTACAGCAGCGACGCGACCCTGGATATCGCCAATTCCACGACCATTTCAGGCGTGGAGAGCGTCGACCTCACGGGCAGCGCCACCAGCCTGACCGTGAACGGCGACGCCATCCTGAGCAACGGGGCCATCGATCCCATGGACAGCGGCATGAAGGCGCTGGTCGTCACCGGCGACGCCGGAGACGCGGTGCGGTTCAGCGGCGATACCTGGGCCTGGCACATCGTTTCTGACAGTCAGACCCTCGGCGACGGCAAGACCTACACCGTGTACGAGGGCTTGAAGGATGGCGAGACGGTGCGGCTGTATGTCCACGCCGGCCTGGTCGCGGATTCTGACGTCAACGACGCTCCGGCGGTCGATCTTAACGCCACGCTGCATGTGAACGATGCGGCCGCGGCTTCCCTGACCGGCATGCTGCATGCCTCGGACACGGACAACAGCGCGGCGGAAATCACGTATTCCATCGTCAGCGGTCCGGCCCACGGCGTTGTGATGCTGAACGGCGTGGCCATCACGGACTTCACGAACGCGGCCTTCACCCAGGACGACATCGAAAAGGGCCTCGTGACCTTCAAGTTCGTCCCCAAAGCCGGGGCAACGGCCCAGGCGCTGACGGACGACAGCTTCAGCTTCGCCGTGAGCGACGGCGAGAAGACCACCGACAGCCAGACCTTCCAGATCCGCAATACCGTGACGCAGGTCTGGGGCACGGACGGCAAAGATGATCTGAATGGCCTGACGAATTACGATAATCCGGACGCCACCTTCCATGTGTACGGTTTTGACGGCTACGACACCCTGCGTGGCGGGGTCAATGCCGACACCCTGGATGGCGGTGCGGGCGGCGACACGGCGAACTACAGCGCCAGCGATGCTGCGGTTCAGGTGAATCTGAACTTGGTCGGCCAGACCGGTGGTCATGCCGAGGGCGATGAGCTCATTGATATCGAAAACGTCACTGGCTCGACCTGGGGCGATACGCTCATCGGCGACAATAAGAACAACCTTCTGGATGGTGGCGGAGGCCGCGACGTCTTGCATGGCGGTGACGGGAACGACCTGATGCGTGGTGGCGGTGACGAACTCGGTTACGACACCATGTATGGAGGCAGCGGCAACGATACCCTGTATGGTGGACGGAGTTCCGACTCCCTGGTGGGCGGCGATGGTAACGATCGCCTACAAGGCGACCGCTATAGCCATATCCACAGCAATGGCCAGGACACTTTGGATGGTGGCGCGGGCAACGACTCTATACTCGGCGGCGGTGGCAATGACCGAATCATCGGCGGCGCAGGCGCCGACACGCTCAATGGCTGGGTTGGCTTCGATACTGCGGACTACAGCGCCAGCGAAGCGGCGGTGAACATTGACCTGCGGCGCATCGGCGCCCAGTTCGGTGGTGACGCCAGGGGCGACATCCTGACCCGCATTGAGAGCATCGTCGGTTCGAACCACGACGATACCATTATAGGCAGCAACGGAGCGGACATTCTATACGGCATGGACGGCAATGACGATGTCCGGGCCGCCTACGGCAACGATACCCTGGATGGCGGCTCAGGCGACGACACCCTGTGGGGCGCTAGAGACGTAAACCTCTTGCTTGGCGGTGACGGCAACGACAAGCTTTACGGCCAGGGCAACAACGATACCCTGGTCGGCGGGGCCGGGGCGGACCTGCTGGACGGCGGAACGGGCGTCGACACGGCCAGCTATGAAGGCAGCGGATCGGGAGTGAACGTGGACCTGACCCGCCAGGGCGGGGGCCAGACCCAGAGCGGCGGCGACGCCCAGGGCGACGTGTTCGTCAGTATCGAGAACCTGACCGGCTCGAACTTGGGCGACGTGCTCACTGGCAGCAGCGTCGCCAACATTCTCAACGGCCTGGACGGCGGCGACACCATCACGGCCGGGGCGGGCGACACTGTTGACGGCGGCGGGGGCCTGGATGTGCTCTACAGCAGCGATGCGGCCCTGGATATTGTCGATTCCACAAGCATTTCAAGCGTGGAGCGGGTCGACCTCACGGGCAGCGCCACCAGCCTGACCGTGAGCGGCGACGCCATCCTGAGCAATGGGGCCATCGATCCCATGGACAGCGGCATGAAGGCGCTGGTCGTCACCGGCGACGCCGGAGACGCGGTGCGGTTCAGCGGCGATACCTGGGCCTGGCACATCGTTTCTGACAGCCAGACCCTCGGCGACGGCCAGAGCTACGCCGTGTACGAGTCCACCAAGGACGGCGAGACGGTGCGGCTGTATGTCCACAATGGCATGGTCGCGGACTCCGGTCTGAACGAAGCGCCGACCATCGACAACAACGCCACGCTGCATGTCAACGATACGGCCACGGCATCCCTGACCGGCATGCTGCATGCTTCGGATACGGACAACAGCGCTTCGGATCTTACATATTCCATCGTCAGCGGTCCGGCCCACGGCGTTGTGATGCTGAACGGCGTGGCCATCACGGACTTCACGAACGCGGCCTTCACCCAGGACGACATCGAAAAGGGCCTCGTGACCTTCAAGTTCGTCCCCAAAGCCGGGGCAACGGCCCAGG
The DNA here is from genome assembly GCA_050252955.1 of Desulfomicrobium sp. Taxonomy (GTDB): domain Bacteria; phylum Desulfobacterota; class Desulfovibrionia; order Desulfovibrionales; family Desulfomicrobiaceae; genus Desulfomicrobium. Next base: position 73,506 of record JBFWJY010000001.1, on the reverse strand, counting down.
CGCTGACGGACGACAGCTTCAGCTTCGCCGTGAGCGACGGCGAGAAGACCACCGACAGCCAGACCTTCCAGATCCGCAATACCGTGACGCAGGTCTGGGGCACGAACGGTGCCGACGACGTGACCGGGCTTGCGAACTACGACGATCCGGACGCCACGTTCCATGCGTACGGTTTTGACGGCGATGACATCCTGTATGGCGGCGCGGGCCGCGACACGCTGTATGGCGGCACCGGCGACGACACCCTGATCGGCGGGGCCGGCGCGGACCTCCTGGATGGCGGGGAGGGCATTGACACGGTCGATTACAGCGCCAGCCCCACCTGGGTAAGTGTCCTTATCCATGCTGGCGATTATCCGGACGGCGGCGCGGGCAACCATGCTGCGGGAGACGAGTTGAGAAACGTTGAGATCGTCATTGGCTCCAATGACACCGTCCATGGCGACCTGATCACGGGCTACTTCTCGAACGACGAGCTCCATGGCCTTGCCGGTGACGATACCCTGGTGGGCATCTTTGGCTACGACACCCTCTACGGTGGCGCTGGCAACGATTCTTTGGAAGCTAGCTACGGCCAAATGTACGGCGGCGACGGTAATGACACTCTGGTCGGCACTGGCGGGACGGCCCTGCTGGTCGGCGGGGCCGGGGCGGACTGGCTGGACGGCGGAACGGGCGTCGAAACGGCCAGCTATGAAGGCAGCTTGTCCGGGGTGAACGTGGACCTGACCCGGCAGGGCGGGGGCCAGACCCAATCTGGCGGTGACGCCGAGGGCGACGTGCTGATCGGCATCGAGAACCTGACCGGTTCGAACTTGGGCGACGTGCTCACTGGCAGCAGCGTCGCCAACATTCTCAACGGCCTGGACGGCGGCGACACCATCACGGCCGGGGCGGGCGACACTGTTGACGGCGGCGGGGGCCTGGATGTGCTCTACAGCAGCGATGCGGTCCTGGATATTGTCGATTCCACAAGCATTTCAAGCGTGGAGCGGGTCGACCTCACGGGCAGCGCCACCAGCCTGACCGTGAGCGGCGACGCCATCCTGAGCAATGGGGCCATTGATCCCTTGGATAGCGGCAGGAAGGCGCTGGTTGTCACCGGCGACGCCGGGGATACGGTGCATTTCAGCGGCGACTCCTGGGCCTGGGCTGTTGCGGGAGAAAACCAGACTCTCGAAGACAAGACCTACACCGTGTACGAGGGCGTGAAGGACGGCGAGCAGGTGCGGCTGTATATCCAGACGGGCATGGACGTTGATATCGCGACTGCCCAGGCTTCCGTCAGCGGCGGCGAAATCCCCGGTGTTGCGGAGACCCAGGGGACCGCCAGTGGCGGCGCAATCTCCGGATATATCGACGAATTCCTGCAATTGAAGCTCAGCATGAATCTCGACCAAGACCTCTCGCTTTCCATCTCCGAGGAATCATTAAGCCCGGATATGTTGCTTGCCTCCGGCGGCGACACGCTCTCCGGCCAGAGCGGCGCCGACACCCAGGACGGCAGCGGTTTCGTAATGAGTTTGAGTTTGTGGGTCGAACCATTTACCGTTGATGGCGGCCATGACACCTTGTACGGCGGCGTCGACAACGACACTCTGGACGGCAGCAACGGCAATGACGTGCTGTATGGCGGCGACGGCAACGACTATCTGCATGGTGGTAAAGGCCTAGGGTTTAACCCCGTGGGGCATGTCTTCGATAACGACACCCTGGACGGCGGCAGCGGCGATGACATCCTGGATGGCGGGCACGGCAATGACGTGCTGCATGGCGGCGACGGCAACGATGTCCTGTTCGGCGGCGTTGGCATCTATGACGACACCCTGGACGGCGGCAGCGGCGATGACACCATGGACGGCGACAACGGCAACGACGTGCTGCGCGGCGGCGACGGCAATGATTCCTTGTCCGGTAGCGATGATAATTGGTGCGAATATTACTTGGCCTTCAAAAGGGACGGCAATTACGACACCATGGACGGCGGCAACGGCAATGACACCCTGGTCGGCGGATGGGGCGAGGATAGCCTGATGGGCGGCGACGGCGACGATCTCCTGTTCGGCGGCAGCGGCAGGGATGTCATGGATGGCGGCAGCGGGTACGACACCATGGATGGCGGCAAGGGCTGCGACATCATGTTCGGGGGCGACGGCAACGACTCCATGTTCGGCGGAGACGAGGCATACGTCGACAATCTTGACTCGCTCCACGTCCAGATCATGCAGGATTTCTATGGCGACAACGTGTTCGAAGGCTATCGGGCAAATGGGGACACCATGGACGGCGGCCTCGGCAACGATTTCATCCGCGGCGGCGACGGCGACGACGTGCTGCATGGCGGCGGAGGAATCGATTCCCTCTTCGGCGATGCCGGGAATGACATCCTGCACCTGAACCTGAGCACGACGGGCCTCCTTGACAGCAACGAAACCATCCTGCCGACGCACATCGGCATGCTCGACGGCGGAACCGGAACGGACACCCTGGTTCTGGACAGCCACGGCGGCAGCGGAGTGACCCTCGATCTCTCCAGCCTCGTCACGGCAGGGAAGATCGGCGGCATCGAGCGCATCGACATCACCGGCGGCGCCGACGACAACAACACCCTGACGCTCAAGGCGAGCGACGTGTTCTCCACCTCCGGCGGCAACTCCCTGTTCATTGATGGCGATGCCGGGGATACGGTGACCATGACGGATTCGGGCTGGACGGTGGGCGCGGACGTCACCGTCGACGGTCAGACGTACCGGCATTACGTCAACCAAGGATACAACTTGTACATTGACGTGGAGATTGACCAGCAAAACATCATACATTCCTGACAATGCGGCGGGTCATGCCCTGAGGCAAAGGCCCCAAGCGGGGCGAAATGTGCCGAAAGCCCCGGCGGCATCGCCGGGGCTCGTACTGACAACAAACCCTCGTCGTGATTTTCGGCGAGGGTTTTCTTTTCGGGAGAACGCTGACGGCATTCGTGCCGGGAGGCGCGTTCCGTCGCGGGCCAGGCAAGGCCTGCCGGAACTCCCTCGCTGGCCTCGTAATGCCTTCCGGCCTTGAGCTCAGGGCAGAGGTCAGCGTGCTGTCCGCCACGCGGTCGGGAGGCAAACGATGCCCGGGCTCGGTCGGACAGCCGACATCCCTTGCCCGGCCCGCGACGAAACGCTTGCGGTTGTGAGCAGGGTTGGGGGGAAACGTGTCAATGGGGTGCAGGGGGTGAGCCCCCTGCCCGCCGGAGGCATTCTTGCCGGGAGGCGCGGGCCGAGCCGCCGTCAGATATCCCGGATGGCCTGGGTCAGCTTCTTCTGGTCGTCCTTGAAGAGCTTGTAGTTGATGGAATCCTCCAGGGCCTGGCGGCTGGCCTCGATGATGTTGTAGGACACGCCGACCGTGGTCCAGCGGCTCTTCTGATCCCCGGATTCGATCAGCACCCGCACCACCGAGGCCGTGCCGCTGTGCCCCTCTTCCTTGTTGGCCACGGCCAGCACCCGCACCTTGAAGTCCATCAGACGCATTTCGTTCAGGTTGGGGTAGAACCGCTCCAGCCCCTTGCGCAGGGCGCAGTCCATGGCGTTGACCGGTCCCTTGCCCGTGGCCGCAGTGTGCTCGACCATCCCGCCCACGCGCAGCATGACCGTGGCTTCGGTGAAGGGCTCGACGCCCTCGGTGAAGACCGAGTCCAGGATGCGGAAACTCATCAGCCGGAAATAGTTGCGCGCCCTGCCCAGGACTCGGTTGACCAGGAGCTCGTAGGAGGCTTCTGCGGCGGAGTATTCGTAGCCCTGATCCTCGCGGTTTTTCAGTTCGGTCAGCAGTTCCAGGACAAAGGGATCGCCCTTGTCCAGCTCGAATCCGTACTGCTTGGCCTTGAAGAGGATGTTGGACTGTCCGGCCAGGTCCGAGAGGATGATGCGCTGCTTGTTGCCGACCAGTTCGGGTTCGATGTGCTCGTAGGTGCGCGGGTTGCGGCGCACGGCCGCCACGTGCACTCCTCCCTTGTGGGTGAAGGCGGATTGCCCCGTGTAGGGCTGGCGTTTGAAGCAGCGCAGGTTGGCCACTTCGGCCACGAAGGCCGAGGTGTCGGTCAGGCGCTCCAGATGTCCCTTGGGCAGGCAGGAGCAGCCCATCTTGAGTTCCAGATTGGCGATGATGGAGCAGAGGTTGGCGTTGCCGCAGCGCTCGCCGTAGCCGTTGATGGTGCCCTGGACCTGGACCGCCCCATGGCGCACGGCGGCCAGGGAATTGGCCACGGCCAGCTCGCAGTCGTTGTGCACGTGGATGCCCAGACGGGCCTTGGGCAGCCGTTCCCGCACGGTGTCCATGATGGCGGCGATTTCCTCCGGCAGGCTGCCGCCGTTGGTATCGCAGAGCACCAGCAGATCCGCCCCGGCGTCCATGGCTGTTCGCAGGCAGGAAATGGCGTAGTCGGCGTTTTTCTTGTAGCCGTCGAAAAAATGCTCGGCATCGTAGAAAAGCTCATGGGCATGGGGGCGCAAAAAGGCCAGGGAGTCGCGGATGAGTTCGAGGTTGCGCTCCAGCGTGATCTTCAGCGCATCGGTGACGTGGATATCCCAGGTCTTGCCGAAAATGGTCAGCACCGGCGCTTCGGACTCGATGAGGGCCAGCAGGTTCTGGTCGTTTTCGGCCGAAACCTTGGCGGCGTGCGTGGAGCCGAAGGCCGCCAGCTTGGCGGTGCCGAGCTGGTACTGCTTCATCTCCGTGAAAAAGCGCTTGTCCTTGGGGTTGGAGCCGGGCCATCCGCCTTCGATGTAGGCCACCCCGAGCTGGTCAAGCCTGGCCGCGATGCGCAGCTTGTCCTCGGTGGACAGGTTCAGCTCTTCGGACTGGGTGCCGTCGCGCAGGGTGGTGTCGTAGATCTGAATCGCGTTCATAGTGCTCCTGGCGGTGTCCGCCGTTCATGGTTTCATGCCCGGCGGGCCTGGCGTGTTGTGTAATGAAAAAGCCCCCGGACCTTGCGGCCGGGGGCTTTTTGTTAACGTGGATACCCGCTTGCGCGGACGCCTCATTCCCCCGGCCGTGATTTTTCAATCACGGAAATGATAATAATGGAAATGGGGGCGATGATGTTTTTCATGGGTGTTTCTCATGTCGCTCATGAACAATGGAGAATCGATTGTCAAGCCCGATCTTTGCTTCCTCGTCCGGGATCAGGCCGGATCGCAGGGTTTCCGCATGGTTTCCAGCACGACTTTCGCCGCCCGCGCCGTGGCCCCTCCACCCCCGAGCAGGCCGGGCAGGGAACCCAGCTGCTCAAGAACGCGGGCGCGCGCGGGAGTGTCCTTTATCCATTGCGACATGGTCGCCGCCAGGGTCGAGGGATTGGCATCGCGCTGCAAGAATTCAGGAAACACGGATTGGCCCAGGATCAGGTTGGGCAGCGAGATGAAGGGCACCTTCACCAGCATCCGCCCGAGCAGATACGTCAGGGGTGAAAATTTGTAGGCCACGGCCGTGGGCACTTCAAGCAGTGCCGTCTCCAGCGTCGCCGTGCCCGAGGCGGCCATGATGGCCCGGCAGGAGCGCATGAGCTCGTAACGGTCCGAACTGTCGGTCAGGGTGACGGGTGTCTCGGAGGCCCAGCAGCTGGTGATCAGATCGCGGTCCATGCCCGGAGCCACGGGCAGGACAAATTCCAGGTCCGGGTGGCGGTCGGCCAGCAGGGCGGCGGCGCGGGAGAATACGGGCAGAAGGGACGTGATTTCGCGCTTGCGGCTGCCGGGCAGGATGCCGATGCGGTTCGCATGCGGCTTCGTAGCCAGTATTTTTTGCGTTCTGATGGAGTCGAGCAGGGGATGGCCGACATAGTCTATGGACATGCCGTGACGGGCATAGAAGTCGACTTCAAAAGGCAGGATGGAAACGAGGCGGTCCACATGGCGGCGCAGGAATTTCACTCTCCCTTCGCGCCAGGCCCAGAGTTTGGGGCTGATGTAGTAGACTACGGGGATGCCCAGACTCCCGGCGATGCGGGCCACGCGGAAGTGGAAATCAGGGGCGTCGATGACCACCACCACATCCGGGCGGGTTTTGGCCAGCTGGTCTTTCAGGGTGCGCAAAAGGTTCATGATTCTTGGCAGCTGGGCCAAGACCTCGGTGAAGCCCATGACCGACAGGGCCTCGGTTCGGAGCCGGGCGTCAACCCCTTCCTCGCGCATGGCCGGTCCGGCCATGCCCGTGAACGATGCCCCGGGGCACTGCTCACGCAGAGCCTGGACCAGAAGCTGGCCGTGCAGGTCACCGGAGGTTTCGCCGGCGTTTATCCAGATGGTGGGCGCGCTTGTCATGGCGTGGCAGTAATTCTTTGGCGTGAAAATAACAAGAAGCCCGAACCCTTGCCCTGCCCGGACCTTTGGCATAGGTGAGGCCATGCGTGAAAACACGGTCATCTCCCTGCACAAGTTTTTCTGGGCCGCCTACGTGCTCGCCCTGATCGTGGGTTCCTTGGTCCCGGTCGACATGTCCGGGGCTCCGGATCAGAGCGACAAGGCAGTTCACTTTCTGGCCTATGGCCTGATGGTTTTTTTCTGGCCTGCGGGCTGGAAAGGCTTGCGCCTGTCCCCGTTGTGGCTGGCGGCGGGGCTTGGACTGCTGCTTGAAATCGCTCAGGACGTTTTGCCTACGGGACGATTCATGGATTTTTTTGACGTTGCGGCCAACACGTTGGGTGCTGGAGCCGGTGCGGCGGGCGCGCTGCTGCGATCCAGATACGCGGGAAGGTCGGCATGAGCCTGGCGGAGTTGTGGGCGCAGATTCTCTGGCCGCTGTGCAAGCTGATCGGTCTTGTGTCCGTGGGCCTTTTTGTCGGCAACCTGATCGAGGCCATGCACTGGACTCGTTTCATGGCGCGTTTGGCCAATCCCCTGACCCGCATCGGGCGCATGTGCGAAATATCGGCGGCCAGCTTTTCCATGGCCTTTGTTTCCGGCGTCACGGCCAACACCATGCTGGCCGAGGCCTACGACCAGGGCCGGCTGTCCCGCCGTGAACTCATCCTGACCAATCTCTTCAACAGCCTGCCGACCTACTTCCTGCATCTGCCGAGCATGATCTTCATCACCGTGCCCATCCTCAAGTCCGCGGCCGTGGTCTATCTGGGCATCACCGTGGGCGCGGCCCTGCTGCGCACGGTTCTGATCCTGTTCATCGGGCGGATTCTCCTGACCGGGATCGACCGCTGCCATGCCGTGGACCTGCCCGCCGAGGAAAAGCTCGTGGCGCGTCAGGTTTTGGAGAAGACGTGGAAGCGTTTCCGGCGGCGCATCAAGAAGATCGTCATGATCACCGCGCCCATTTATGTCGGCGTGCACTTCATGAACAAGTTCGGCGTGTTTTCGGCCGTCGAGCATTTTCTGGCCGAGCATTTGAGCGCCATGTCCTGGCTGCACCCGAAAGCCGTGGGCATCATCGTCTTCCAGCTGGCCGCCGAGTTCTCCGCAGGCATGGCCGCAGCCGGGGCTTTGCTTGATTCGGGTTCCATGTCCGTGCGCGACGTGGTCATGGCCCTTATTGTCGGCAACGTCCTGTCCTCGCCCATGCGCGCCTTCAGGCATCAGTTCCCTTATTATGCAGGCATCTTCAAGCCGAGGCTGGCTCTGGAACTCATCGTTTGCAGCCAGGGCTTCCGCGTGGCCAGCCTGATCTTCTGCGGGGCCCTGTATTACTGGATGAGTTGATCGGGAGGAGGCGGGTGCGGCGAGACGCGGCCCGCTGGCGGCATGGGCTTGAGCCCCGCCGGAACTCCCTCGCGGGCCTCGTAGAGTTGAATCGTTGCGTGCAGGGCGGAAAATTTTTGGCAGCGCGTCAGGCAACGATTCAACCAACGATGCCTGGCTCGGTCAGACAGCCGACGGGTCTCAAGCCCATGCCCCCAGCGGACCTTGAGGCCCGGGTGGGGCTTTTTTGGTCGAAGAGCAGATTGTTTCGGTTGCGTGCGCCATGTTCTGCAAATTCGCCCACGGCATGACTGGGAACCTCAAGCAGCTGGCGACCGAGAAGGGGCTGAACCCAAGCTCGATGAAGGCCGCGTACGCACAAAGCTTCAATAACCGCCAATAACCGCTCCGACTCCCCTCCTGCCAAGGAGGGGTGCCCGAAGGGCGGGGTGGTTGCCTTTCTGGATTTTTTTGCCTTTGGCGTGCAGGGGACTCCTCTCTTGCGCACCGCCACAAGCGGGTCGACGTGGTCCGGACAAGGGCTGTCGGCTGTCTGACTGAGCCGGGCATCGTTTGCTTCCCGGCCGCCTGTCGACAAACGCGAGTACTGCCTCGTCCTCAAGGCCGGGAAGCATTACGAGGCCAGCGAAGGAGTTCCGGCAGACCTTGTCCGGACCACGTCGACTCGCGCCCATTCTCAACGCGCCCAATCTCAAGGCTCCAAACAAAAAGAAAAACCCGGGGGGTTAGCCCGGGTTTTTTGCGATGGTCGTGTTTAGCGGCGCGGACCGCGGCGGTCGCCGCCCCTGTCTCCGCCGCGCGGCCTGTCGCCCCTCGGCCTGTCCCCGCGCGGGCGTTCGGAGCGAGGCTGTACCGGCTCGGGTTCTTCGCCCAGCTCCTCCAGGATGATGGCCTTGCGGCTGAGCTTGATGCGGCCGGAAGGCTCGATGTCGATGACGCGAACGCGGATGGCGTCGCCTTCCTGGACTACGTCCGTGACCACGTTGACGCGGTCGCGGGCCAGCTGCGAGATGTGGCACAGGCCCTCAAGGCCGGGCAGGATCTCGATGAATGCGCCGAAGTCCATGATCTTCTTGACGATGCCGTCGTAGTCCTGCCCCAGTTCGGCCTTCTGGTCGTAGTAGAGGACCATTTCGCGGGCCTTGGCCAGGGAGACGGAATCCGGGGCGAAGATGGAGATCTTGCCGGAATCGTCGATGTCGATGTCGGCACTCGTGGCTTCGCAGATGGCCTTGATGTTCTTGCCGCCGGGTCCGATGACTTCGCGGATCTTGTCCTGGGAGATGTGCACGATGTCCATCTGCGGGGCGAACTTGGACAGCTCGCCTCTGGGCGCGGCGATGACCGCTTCCATCTGGTCGAGGATGTGTACGCGGGCGGCCTTGGCCTGGTGCAGAGCCTTTTGCATGACCTCGGCCGGGATGCCGGCGATCTTGATGTCCATCTGGATGGAGGTCACGCCGTCGCGGCTGCCCGCGACCTTGAAGTCCATGTCGCCCAGGTGGTCTTCGTCGCCCAGGATGTCGGTCAGGACCAGGTATTCGTCGCCTTCCTTGATCAGGCCCATGGCGATGCCTGCGATGGGGGTCTTGATGGGCACGCCCGCGTCCATGAGGGCCAGGGTGCCGCCGCAGACGGAGGCCATGGATGAGGAACCGTTGGATTCCATGATGTCGGACACGACGCGGATGGTGAACGGAAATGCGTCAGGCGCGGGCAGAACGGGATTCAGGGCCCGTTCGGAAAGGGCGCCGTGACCGACTTCGCGGCGTCCGGGCGCGCGCAGCATGCGGGCTTCGCCCACGCTGTAAGGCGGGAAATTGTAGTGCATCAGAAAGCGCCTGGAGATTTCACCGGCCAGCGTCTCTATGCGCTGCTCGTCGCGGGTGCTGCCAAGGGTGCAGGTGCACAGGGCCTTGGTCTCGCCACGGGTGAAGATGGCCGAGCCGTGGGTGCGGGGCAGAAAGCCCACTTCCATGATCAGGGGCCGCACCGTGGTCAGGTCGCGACCGTCGATGCGGATCTTGTCGGTCATGATGCGCTGGCGAACAATCTTCTTTTCCAGCTTTTCCAGGATCTCGCCCACGCCTTTGATCCGTTCGGGGGTCTCGGCGAATCTGGCCATGAGACCGTCCATCAGGTCCTGCTTGACCTTCTTCTTGGCGTCGCGGCGGTCCATCTTGCCGGGCACGGCCAGGGCCTGGGTCAGAGGAGCGGTGGCCAGTTCGGCCACGGCGGCGATGAGTCCCTCGTCCTCAGCCGGAGGCGTGACCGTGAATTTTTCCTTGCCGAGTTCCTTGCGCAGCTCTTCCTGGGCGTCGAGCAGGGGTCCGAGCTGGGCGTGTCCCCAGGCCACGGCCTCGGTCATGATGTCTTCGGACAAAAACTGGGCTCCGCCCTCGACCATGACCACCGCGTCGCGGGTGCCGGCAAGGATCATGTTCAGCTGGCTGGTGGCCAGTTCGGAGGCTGTGGGGTTCAGCAGGAACTGCCCGTCGCGGTAACCCACGCGGATGGCCGCCACCGGGCCGGCAAAGGGGATCTCGGAGATGTGCAGTGCCGTGGACGCGCCGAGCATGGCCAGGATGTCGGCGGAGCGCTCCTTGTCGGAGGAGATGACCGTGGCGATGACCTGGATCTCGTTGGTGCAGCCCTTGGGGAACAGCGGCCTGATGGGACGGTCGATGAGACGCGAGGTCAGGGTCTCGTGCTCGCTGGGGCGGCCCACTTCGCGGCGGAAGTAGTTGCCCGGGACGCGGCCGGCGGAATAGAGCATTTCCTGATAGTTGCAGGTCAGGGGAAGAAAATCCACGACCCGGTCCAGGGCCTGATGGGTGGCCGTGACCAGGACGATGGTGTCGCCCCACTGCACGGTGACGGAGCCGCTGGCCTGCAGGGCGAGTTTGCCGTGTTCGATGATGATTTCACTGTCGCCCATGGGAATGGTGCGTCTGGTGGTCTGAAAAGCTGCCATGATTTGCCTCGTGATGGTTTGAGCACTCCGTGGGGGCAGCGGCGGCGGGTTTGGTGTTTAGGGCGTGTCCCGACGGGTCGGGCCATGCACTAAACACAAAACCGCAGGCGTGGAATGCTGCCGGGAGCGCGGTTCAAAAAAGGGCAGGCGGGACCATGGGGTCCCGCCTTGAAGATGTCTACTTGCGCAGACCGAGTTTCGCGATCAGATCGCGGTAGCGCTGAATGTCTTTTTTCTTCAGGTAATTCAGAAGCTGTCTGCGTTTGCCGACCAGCTTCAGGAGTCCTGTGCGGGAATGGAAGTCCTTCTGGTGACCCTTGAAGTGGTCAGTGAGGTACGTAATCCGTTCGGTCAACAGAGCCACCTGTACTTCAGGGGACCCGGTATCGGTCTCGGTTTTGCCATATTCCTTTACAACTTCAGCCTTGCGTTCAGGGGTTAAGACCACAGCCATATCCTCCGGTTATCATGTTTCTTCCACCTGACCATATCCACATCGCGAACCAGAGCCTTCAGGCCTGCCAAAGCCCTCTCAGGATGGTCCAGGACAGGACTCCCGAGCGCATGCCCGCTTCCATCAGGGCCAACGGGGCCCGTTCGGGAGAGAGCATGAAGGCGCGATCCCCTTCCTGGGCCGGATAATCCGGAAAGAGGCTTGCCTGCAGCCAGGCCCCGTTCTGCACCAAGGCTGCCTGCTCTCGGGTGAGCGCAAGCTTGGGCCAGTGGGGCAGGGCCTGGGCCATGGGCAGGACCAGCTCATGGAGCCGATCCCCGCTTTCCAGCACCGTTTCCAGACTGTGGGCCTGGGAAAGGGTGAACGGGTGGCTTGCCTCCCGCTCCAGTTCGCTGAGCACCGCTCCGCACCCAAGTCGCATCCCCAGGCTGTGGGCCAGGGAGCGGATGTAGGTTCCTGCGGAACAGGTGACTCGAAAGCTTATGACCGGCAGATCCACGGACAGGATCTGCCGGTCGAAAATTGTGACATCCTTGACCTTGACCGGCACTTCCTTGCCGGCCCGGTGCAGGGCGTACAGAGGCTTGCCCTGATGCTTGGCCGCCGAGACCGGCGGCACTTCCTGGCTCATGGCGCCTTTCCAGCCCAGAATTCCGGCCCGCACCGCCTCGGGATCCAGGTGCTCCCATGGGGCCTCGGAGAGGACCTTGCCCTGGACGTCGTAGGAGTCCGTGGTCTGCCCCAGGATCAGGCTTCCCCGGTAGGTTTTGCGGTCGTCGCTCAAATAGCCGGCCAGCTTGGTGCCCTGTCCGAGCAGGACCACCAGCACTCCGGTGGCCATGGGGTCCAGCGTGCCCGCGTGCCCGATCTTTTTCTGACCCAGGCGGCGCTTGATCTGGTTCAGGCAATCCGCGGAGGTCGGGCCTCCCGGTTTATGCAAAACCAGCACTCCGTCAAGTTGTTTCAGTGCCTGAGCGCTCATGAATCGGCAAGCTCCTCGGTCACGGCCTGGATCATGGTCTCCTTGGCCTGCTCCATGTCCGTGAACAGCGTCCCTCCGGCCGCGTTGCGGTGGCCGCCGCCGCCGAAGCGGGCCGCCACCACCTGCACGTTGGTGCTGCCCTTGGAGCGCAGGGAGAACTTGATGCCCTTCTCCTCCTCGCGCAGGCTGATGGCCACCTGCACGCCCTGTACGTAGAGCACGGTGTTGACCAGACCTTCGGTGTCCTCGGGGCCTGTTCCCGTCTGCTCGAACAGTTCGCGGGAAAAGGAGATCAGGCTGATCCGCCCCTCTGCGTGCAGGCGCGCCTGCTGCAGGACCGTGCCGCGCATCTGCAACTGGCTCAGCGTGCCGGTGGACTGTTTCTGCTCGTGGAAAGGACCGGGCAGAAGGCCCAGGCGCAAAATTTCGGCCGCCATCTCAAGGGTCTCGGGCCGGGTGTTGTTGAAACAGAAATCCCCGGTATCGGAAATAAGGGCCAGATACACGTACTCGCCCAGAAGTCCGACCAGCGGCACGTCGAGCTTGCGGGCCAGCATGCCGACCATCTCGCCCACGGACGAGGCACGCTGTTCGACCCAGTTCAGGGTCCCGAACATGGGGTTGCCCAGGTGGTGGTCGATGTTGAAGACGTTTTTGGTCCGAAGCCACGGGGCGATGAGCTGTCCGGCCCGCTCTGCGCTGCCGCAGTCCAGAACGATGAGGGTGTCAGGCTCCTCCTCGGGCAGCGCGCGTAAAATTTCCCGCTTGGGGGCGAGCCACTGGAAGCGGCTGGGGATTCCCGACTCGTTGAACAGCCTGACCTTCTTGCCCAGGGCGTCAAGAAGCTCCCCCATGGCCAGCATGGAGCCCAGGGCGTCGCCGTCCGGGGAGACGTGGGAGACGACCAGAAAGTTGTCCGCCTCCCGGATCTGTTCAGCTATCTGTTTCAGGTGGGGCATCGTATACCATGTCTTCAAGAAATGTGTCCCACTGGAAGCGCAGATCCGGGATGCCGCGCAGCTTGAGCTCCTTGCTCAGGCGCGAACGCAGAAAACCCTTGGCGTGGTAGAGCGCCTTGGTGATTTCCGGTTCCGCTGCGCGTCCGCGCAGGTGGGTGTAGAGGACTTCGGCGATGCTGAAGTCCCGGTTCAGGCGCACTCCGGTGATGGTGACCAGCGCCAGGGTGGGATCCTCGACTTCCTGAATCAGGATAGAGGCCAGTACCTGCATGATCTGGTCGCCCATCTGGACCGCGCGTCTGGAATTGCTTCTCTGCATAAAAAATCAGGCTCCGAATACGTCCATGTCGGCATGGACAAGCTCGTCTGCGGTGGAGGCTTCCACCATGGCCAAAACTTTGGACAGTCTGCTGTGCACGTGCGCCGTGTCGTTGGAAACCGTGACCACCCCGAGGACCAGGGTCTGATGCGAATCCTGGGCTTCGGTCTCGGCCACGGACACATTGAACGTGTTGCGCAGCTTCTGCTTCAGACTGTTGGCGCTTTTCCGTTTTTCCTTCAAGGAAAAAACGCCATGCAGCCGGAATTCGAGGCGCAGGGTGCCGATGATCATGGTCGGGTACCGATTGCGGATCCAACGTGCTGAAAAAATGAAAGGCATGGATCCCTGCCTGCGCGGGGATGACGCTCAGAATTGCGCGTCGCATCCGTGTCATTCCCGCGCAGGCGGGAATCCATGCCTTTGTTTTCGTGCCGTGAAGACCTTTCGCGATCCTCACGGCCGCCCGGCCTAGATGGTCCGGGCTTCCTCCACCAGTTCGAAGGCTTCGATGATGTCGCCGATCTTGACGTCATTGAAGTTCTCCAGACCCGCGCCGCAGTCGTAGCCCTTGGTCACTTCCTTGGCGTCGTCCTTGAAGCGCTTCAGGGAGCTGAGCTTGCCGGTGTAGATGACCACGCCGTTGCGCAGCAGGCGGATGCCCGCGTTGCGCCTCAGCTTGCCGTCGCTGACCATGCAGCCGGCGATGTTGCCGATCTTGGGCACGCTGAAGACCTGCTGCACGTCGGCCTGTCCGAGGTACACTTCCTTGATGTCGGGGGAGAGCATGCCGGACATGGCCGCCTTGATGTCATCCACCAGCTTGTAGATGATGTCGTAGAAGCGGATGTCGACCTTTTCCTGCTCCGCCACTTCCTTGATCTTGGCCGTGGGCCGGATGTTGAAGCCGATGATGATGGCATTGGAGGCCGATGCCAAAAGGATGTCGGATTCGGTGATGGCTCCGGCGCCGCCATGGATGATGGCGATCTTGATCTCGTCCGTGGACAGCTTGCGCAGGGCTTCGGAGATGGCTTCGAGCGAACCCTGCACGTCGGCCTTCAACAGCAGATTCAGGTTCTGGGCCTCTTCGCCGGCCTTGGAGGCCAGGAAGCTTTCCAGGGTGACCTTGGATTCCTTGGCCAGTTCCTTGTCGCGGTGCTTGACGCGGCGGTCTTCGGCGATCTTGCGGGCCACCTTCTCGTCCTTGACGATGACGAACTCGTCACCGGCCTCGGGAATGGCTTCGAAGCCCTGGATTTCCGTCGGAATGGCCGGTCCGGCGGATTTGATCTGCCGGCCCTGGTCATCGAACATGGCTCGGACCTTGCCGCTGATCAGACCGCAGACAAAGGCGTCGCCCTGGTTGATCTGGCCTTCCTGGATGAGGACCGTGCCCACGGGGCCGCGTCCCTTGTCCAGCTTGGCCTCGACCACGTGGCCCCGGCCCGGCTTGTCCGGGTTGGCCTTGAGGTCGAGCACTTCGGCCTGCAACAGGATGAGTTCGAGCAGTTCGTCCAGGCCCTGGCGCTTCTTGGCCGAGACGTGGGCGTAGATGGTGTCTCCGCCCCAGTCCTCGGGCATGAGTCCAAGGTCGGAAAGTTCGCGCTTGACGCGGTCCGGGTCGGCCCCTTCCTTGTCCATCTTGTTCACGGCCACGACGATGGGCACGCCCGCCGCCTTGGAGTGGCTGACCGCCTCGCGGGTCTGCTCCATGACGCCGTCGTCGGCGGCCACGACCAGGACGACGATGTCCGTGACCTTGGCACCGCGGGCGCGCATGGTGGTGAAGGCTTCGTGGCCGGGGGTGTCCAGGAACACGACTTCGCCGCGCGAAGTGGTCACGTGGTAGGCGCCGATGTGCTGGGTTATGCCGCCGGCCTCGCCGTCGGCCACGCTGGTCGAGCGGATGGCGTCAAGCAGCGACGTCTTGCCGTGGTCGACGTGCCCCATGATGGTGACCACGGGGGGACGCGGCTTCAAATCTTCGGCCTTGTCGGCCTCCTTGGGCAGCAGGAACTCGTCTTCCGAGAACCCCGCTTTCTCCACTTCGTACTTGAATTCGGCGGCCAGAAGCAGGGCCGTCTCGAAATCCAGGGACTGGTTGATGGTGGCCATGACACCCATGGAGAAGAGCTTCTTGATCAGGTCCTGGGCCTTGATGCCCATCTGGTGGGCCAGGTCGGTCAGCCGGATGGTGTCGTCGACCCGGATCTTCCGCTTGGAAGCCTTGATGGGCTGCGTGGTCTGCTGCTGGGCACGGGCCCCGCCGGCTCTGCGGGCCTCGGCGCGCTGGGCCTTCTTACCCTTGCCCATGGAGAATTCTTCCTTGCGGTACAGATCCGCCGCCTCCACCGTGCGGCGGCCTTTCTTTTTCTTGCCGCGCGAATCCTTGGAGCCTTCGCCTTCAGGGGCCGGACGCGGGGCGCCAAGGTCGGCCGGACCTGCCGGACGCGGGCCGCCGGGGCGCGGAGCGCCGGGACCGGAAGGACGGGGAGCGCCGGGGCCGGAGGGGCGGGGGGTGTAGCCCGCCGGTCCCATGGGCCTGGCGGCCGGTCCCATGGGGCGCACGGGCTGGCCGTCGACCCTGGTATCGGGAAATTCGACGATGGTGGGTCTGGAGATGATCTTGACCTGAACGGGAGCCGGGGCGGGCTTGGCCTTTTTCGTCTTCTTGCGGGAGCGCTTGGCTTCTTCGGACTCTCCCTCGCTTTCGGAGGTGGCCTCGGCGGAGGCGGTCTCGCTCTCTTCCGCCGCTTCGCCGGCCTCGACAGCAGCTTCAGCTTCGGGAGCGGGCTGCTCGGGTGTTTCCTCCATGGGCGCCGGGGCTTCCACGGTGGCGACAGGGGCTGTCGGCGCTTCGTCCTGGACGGGCTCTTCGACGGCGGCTGCGGGAGCTTCCTCGACGATGCGCGCCGGAGTGACGATGACCGCACGTGAAGCCGCGCGGGTTCTGGGCTTTTCGGGCGCCTTGGCGGGAGTGTCCGCCGCGGCCTCCGCAGGCTCTTCGGCCGGGGTTTCTTCCGCGGCCTGTTCGTCGACCGCTTCCGCGGCCGCCTTCGACGCAGTCTTGTGCCGCTTGCGTACGATAACCCCGGAGGTGGCGCGCGTGTCCACAACCTGAGGCGTGGCGGCCCGGTTCTGGTGATGATTGCGGACCTGTTCGACTTCTTCGTCGGTCAGGCTGCTCATATGGCTCTTGGCCGGGATTTTGAGTTCCCGCAATATCGTCATCAAATCCTTGCTGGAGATATCAAGCTCCGTGGCAAGGTCTCTCACCCGCAATCTAGTGGACATGCCCAACCCCCTTACATTTCTTCTGCCAGCCCTTGAATCGCTCGAATTTGTTCCGGCACGCCGCGTCGCGGCAAAGATAAAAACCCCGTCCCGGTTTTTTTCCGGTGCTGTCAGCGGTCAGAGTGAGCTCGCCGTGAACAGGGCAGGTAAATCTGTACAATTCTTCTTTTGGAAACCGCCGCCTGCAGATCACGCACATGCGCACCGGACCTTGCGTGCAGGCAGCCTGATCAGTGACATGAAGCATCTACGCTTCGTCTCCGTCCGCGTAGTCCGCGTCTTCGCCCTGCGCCGAATCCGGGGCTTCCGACGCCTCGGACTCTTCCGGGGTCTCCTCGCGGTTCTGGCTGATGAGCAGGTTCAGTGCGCCGCGCAGGGCGCCGATATTCTCTTCGCTGATGCCCTGGATGTCGAGCAGCTGTTCGTTGGTGCAGGCGGCCATGGCCTCCAGGGAATCAAAACCGGCTTCGGTGAAGTCCGCGACGGAGACCTGGGCCGCGCTGGCCAGCTGTTCCAGCAGGTGGCGGTCCTTGTGCAGCTTGTTGAAGCGGGTGTTGGTGAAGATGTCGATCTTCCAACCCAGGAGCTTGGCCGCCAGCTTGACGTTCTGGCCCTTCTTGCCGATGGCCGGGGTCAGCTGATCCTCGGGTACCACGACCTCCAGGGACTTTTCCTCGTCGTCGATGGCGATCTTGGAAATGCGCGCAGGCGACAGGGCGTTGGCCGCATAGGTGGCGATGTCCGGGCTCCAGAGCACGATGTCGATGCGCTCGCCGCGCAGTTCCTGCACGATGGAGTGGATGCGCGAACCCCGGATGCCGACGCATGCGCCCACCGGATCGACGTTGGAATCCTGGGACAGGACAGTGACCTTGGCGCGCAGGCCCGGATCGCGGGCCACGCCCATGATGTTCACGGTGCCGTCGGCCACTTCTGGCACCTCGCGGCGGAACAGGGCGGTCATGTACTCGGGGTCGGAGCGGGTGATGATGATCTGCGGCCCGCGTCCTTCCTTGCGCACGTCAATGATCAGGCCTTCGACCCGGTCGCCCTGGCGGAAGCGCTCGCGGGGAATCTGCTTGTCCTTGGGCAGCAGGGCCTCGGTGCGGCCGAGGTTGATGATCCAGCCGGAACGGTCGCGGCGCTGGATGATGCCGCTGACGATCTCGCCCTTGCGGTTCTTGTATTCCTCGTAAATGATTTCCTGCTCGGCGTCGCGCATGCGCTGGATGATGACCTGCTTGGCGCTCTGGGCCGCGATGCGGCCGAGGTCCTCGACCTGGAGACGGAATCCGATGGCGTCGTCAAGTTCGACGTTGGGATCGTGCTTGATCGCATCGGCCATGATGATCTCGGTGTCGGGATCTTCGACTTCTTCGACCACGATCTTGAACTGGTAGACTTCAATTTCGCCGGTTTCTTCGTTGAAGGTGACCTCGATGTCCATCTTGTCGCCGTATTTTTTGGTCACGGAGGCCCGAATGGCTTCTTCCAGGGTGTCGATCAGCATCTCACGGTCAATGCCCTTGTCCTTGCTGATCTGATCAATGGCTTTCTTGAGTTCCAAATTCATGAACGTCCTCCGTTCTCCGCGCGGAAAAAACCGCCGTGTTCCGAAATATTATCGTTTTTTGCCCTGATCGAAGGGCTCGTAGATAAGGTTGGCCTTGCCCACGTCTTCCCAGTTCAGTTCGAAGCTGTCGCCCTCGTCGGCCAGCGTGAACATGGGCGCGGCTATGGAAACAAGGCGGCCCTTGAAATTTTTTCTGCCCGCCAGCGGATTCTCCAGACGGACGCGGATGGGCTGGCCGACATAGGGCAGCATCTGCTCCAGCGAGAAAAAACGCCGTTCAAGCCCGGGGGAAGACACTTCCAGGGTGAACGCCCCGGGGATGATGTCCTCGACGTCCAGGGCCAGGCTCAGATGCCTGCTGATGTCGGTGCATTCGTCGATGCCTACGCCCTGCTGCGAATCCAGATAGACGCGCACGATCCGGTGGCGGCCTCCGGCCGCGAAAAGCAGTTCGATGCCCCAGACCTCAAGGTCCCGGGCCTGGCACAGGGGTGTCGTCATTTCCATGAGACGGGCGTGTATTTCGTTCTTGTCCATTTTCTGCCTGCCGGAAAAAAAAAGGTGGACCACGAAAAGGCCCACCCCCATCAGCTACCGAATATCAGTATGACCACATACAGGAGTGGAGCGGGTGACGAGGGTCGAACTCGCGACTCCAAGCTTGGGAAGCTTGTACTCTGCCATTGAGCTACACCCGCTCTGCAACCGTTTCCCTTGCATGAGGGGGGGGATGGGCGTCAAGTGTTTTTTTCCTTCGGCTCCGGTCCATGGCGAGTCGCGAGTCGTGGTGGCCTGGTATTTGCTCAACGATGGACACCAAGGAGGACCCCACATGCAAGACAGCAGCTATAGCGCCGTATTCGGGGCTCTTACGCAACAGCATCGGCTCGACACCATAGCCAATAATTTGGCGAACGTGAACACCACAGGCTTCAAGGGCGACAAGCTGGCCTTCAGGGATACTTTTCGCCGTTACGCCCACGACATGCTCGACCCCAACACCACCCTGACCGAGAAGGTGCCCTGGCCCCAGGCCAATCTTCTGGCCCAGCCCAGGATTTCCGAATCGGTCATCGACCTGTCTCAGGGGGCCATGAAGAGCACGGGCAACCCCCTTGATCTGGCCATCGCCGGGGACGGTTTTTTCCGGGTCCAGACGCCCGAAGGGGAATTTATGACCCGTCGGGGCGTGTACCACCGCTCGGCCGAGGGCTTCGTCGTGGACGGGCATGGCAATCAGCTTCTGGGCCAGGGCGGCCCACTGCAGATTCCCGAGGGCGGGAACATATTGATTGATGCCGATGGCGGGGTGTCCGTGGACGGGGAGCTGATCGATGTCATCGATCTGGTTCGGGTCGAGGACCCCAGGACCCTGGAGAAGATGGGGCATTCCTTGCTGCGCATCCGGCCCGGAGCCGACGCGCAGGCGGTGCCGGCCGAGGACGCCACCGTGGAGCAAGGCTTTCTGGAAGGCGCCAATGTCAACGTGGTCACGGAAATGGTCAACATGATCGAGGCCATGCGCGCGTTCGAAGCCTACCAGAAGATGATCAGCGGTTCGTTTGAACAGGACAAGAAGGCCATCGCGGAAGTCGGTGCGCCGAGATAATGCCCCCGACGCCGCAGGCCGCGCCGTGATCGTGGACGGCGGCAGGGGAGCGGGTGATCCCGCAAGGAGAAAGACATGATTCGCGCCTTATGGACCAGCGCATCGGGCATGGTGGCCCAGCAGCTCAACCTCGACGTCACGGCCAACAACCTGGCCAACGTCAACACCACAGGATTCAAGAAGAACAGGGCCGAGTTCGAGGACCTCATGTACCAGAACATGAAGATCGCGGGCTCCGCCAACCAGGACGGCGACCGCCTGCCCGTGGGCATGCAGGTCGGCATGGGTGTCAGGCCCGTGTCCGTGCACAAGATATTCTCCCAGGGCGATTTTCAGAACACGGGCAACCAGCTCGATCTGGTCATCGAGGGCGACGGATTCTTCCGCATCGAGCGCAACGGGGAAGAAGCCTACACCAGAAGCGGGGCCTTCAAGCTCGACAGCGACGGCCGCGTCGTGACCGACAACGGGCATCCCCTGCAACCGGAGTTCATCGTCCCGCCCGAGACCCAGAACATCGTCGTGACCGAGGACGGCCGCCTGACCTGCGTGGACAAGGCTGGTGAGGAAATCGCGGGCACGGACATCCCCATCTACACCTTCGTCAACCCGGCGGGCCTGAAGGCCGTGGGCCGCAATCTGTACGTGCAGACCGACGGGTCGGGCGAGGCGGTGGAGAGCGTGCCCGGCGAGAACAACGCCGGCACACTGGCCCAGGGCTTTCTGGAGATGTCCAACGTCGAGATCGTGGAGGAGATGGTCAACATGATCGTGGGCCAGCGTGCCTACGAGGCCAACTCCAAGTCCATCACCACGGCCGATTCCATGTTGCAGATCGCCAATCAGTTGAAGAGGTAGCGCATGCGTTTTTTTGTGGTCCTGCTCTCCCTGCTCTGCTTTCCGGGGCTGGTCGCGGCCCAGGACAGGCTGGTCGTGGCCGGGGCCGTGTGCGTGGACGGTCCGGCCATCACCCTGGGCGATCTTGCCCGCGCCGAGGGCGATGACGCCCAGGCGTTGCTGGCCCGCGTGGGTTCGGTTCCGCTGCTGGCCTCCCCCAAGTTCGATGGAGCCAGGGCGAGCCTGAGCGGTCCGAAGCTGCGTGAACTGATCGTGCAACGCCTGGGATCCGGCCTGCCGCCCCTGGATGTCCCCGATCAGGTCCAGGTCCAGCGAGGGGGGCAGGTGTTCGACACCGCGCCCATGCTGCCGACCATCGACAAAATTTTGACGAACGCCTTGTCCCGCTATGAGGGGGATGTGGAAATTCGCGAGCATCGCATCGCGGATCATCTTTTCATTTCCGAAAAGACGCCGGTCCGGATGCGCGTCGTCCCCGTGGGCACGGCCGCCCCGGGTCGGATCAGCCTGCGTCTGGAGGCCGTGGCCGAGGACGGGCGCGTGGTGCAGGGCTTCACGGGCACGGTTTTCGCCGATGTGTGGAAGACGGTGCCCTGCGCCGCCCGGGTCCTGAACAGGGGGGACGTGCTCGAACCCGGATTGGTGGGATTCGCACGCAAGAACCTGGCCTACATGGCCCGGGAGCCCTGGGATGGCGGCGCCCTGCCCTTGCGCATGACCGCGGCGGTGGGCGAGGGGCAGGTCATCAGCGCCGACGCAGTGGAACCCATCCCCGTGGTGGCCAAGGGACAGATTTTGACCCTCGTGTACGCGGGTCGGACACTCAAATTGACCGTGCCGGTCGAAAGTCTTGAGGACGGTGGCATCGGGCGCACCATTCGGGTCCGGAACATGCAAAGCCGCAGAGTGGTGGCCGCGCAGGTTGTCGACGCCGAAACGGTGCGCGTGCCGTAGGCCGGGAGGAAATATGCAGAAACGTTTTGTGATGTTCACGCTCGCCGTTCTGGCCCTGACCGGGTGCCGGGCCACGAGCCGTCCGCCGATGCCCTCGGCCGTGGTCACGCCGCCGCCCCAGGAGCGCGTCTCGGACGCCGAGAATCCCGGGTCGCTGTACGATCCGGATGGGGCGACCATGCTCTTTGCCGACGCCAGGGCCAAGCGGGTCGGCGATATCCTGCTCATCAAGGTGGTCGAGACCACGCTGTCCAAGAGCAAGGCTTCGACCTCGGCCGATCGGGAAAGCTCCATGAATCTCGGGGTGAACGCCTATCTGGGCAAGGATAAATTGCCGCTGATCCCCGGCGCGACGGTGGGCGGGGACTCCCTGGTCAGCGCGAGCTCCACCAGCGATTTCGAGGGGGATGGCGAAACCAAGCGTGAAAGTTCCCTGACCACCACCGTGGCGGCCCGGGTGACCCGGGTCCTGGGCGGCGGACTCATGGAAGTGGTCGGGGCCCGCGAGACGCGGATCAACGGGGAAACCCAGATCGTGCTGGTGCAGGGCGTGGCCCGTGACCGTGACATCGACGCCGACAACACGATCATGTCCACCAGCCTGGCCGAAGCGCGCATCGAACTCTACGGCGAGGGAGTCCTGGCCGACAAACAACGCCCCGGGTGGCTTGCGAGGATACTCGACAATGTGTGGCCTTTCTAGAATTCGACGCGTCGCCGTCCTGACTTTTGTCCTGGCCCTGGCCCTGGGAGCAGCCTTGCCCGCCGGCGCCGTGCGCCTGAAGGACATCGCCAGCTTCGGCGGGGTGCGCACCAACGACCTGATCGGCTACGGCCTGGTGGTCGGCCTGCAGGGGACCGGGGACAAGAGCAGTTCGCAGTTCACCATCCAATCCATGGCCAACATGCTTGAAAGCATGGGGGTCAAGGTCGACCGGGCCGCGCTCAAGCCAAAAAACGTGGCCGCGGTCATGGTCACGGTCAAGATGCCGGCCTCGGCCAGGCCCGGATCACGGCTGGACGCGACCATCTCGTCCGTGGGCGACGCGTCTTCGCTGCTGGGCGGCGTGCTGCTCATGACGCCCTTGAAGGGAGTCGACGGGAGCGTCTACGCGTTGTGCCAGGGCCCGTTGGCCGTGGGCGGGTTTTCCGCCGCCGGCGAGGCGGCCCAGGCGAGCAAGAACATCACCACCGTGGGCCGGATTCCCGGCGGCGCGGTCATCGAACGCAGCGTGCCGTTCAAATTCAACGAGCAGAAAGACATCGCCATCCAGTTGGCGGTGGAGGATTTTTCCACGGCCAAGCAGGTCGCGGACAGCCTGAACAGGGCCATCGGCGGTCAGTACGCCCATGCCCAGGACGCCTCCTCCGTGAGACTGACGGTTCCTCCCCGGTATCAGGGCGATATCGTGACCCTCATGGCCTCCCTGGAGAACCTGGAAGTCCGGCCCGACAGCCGGGCCAAGGTCGTGGTCGATGAGAAGACCGGCACGGTCGTGCTGGGGGCCAACGTCAGCCTGTCCAAGGTCGCGGTGTCCCACGGGAATCTGAACGTGGTCGTTTCCGAACAGCCCCAGGTGTCCCAGCCCGGAGCGTTTTCGCCGGGCCAGACGGCCATCACGCCCTCCACCGAGATCGGAGTGCGGGAAGAGCAGCGCCGCCTTGTGCTCATGGACGGGGCTTCCATCCAGGAACTGGTCGATGGCCTGAACGCCATCGGCGCCACGCCCCGGGACCTCATTTCCATTTTGCGGACCATGAAATCGGCCGGCGCCCTGCATGCCGATCTTGAAGTCCTTTAGCCTGTGGAGGCAACATGAACGAGATAACCGCCATGAACCTGCCCGAGCAGGATTCGACGCAAAGCCTTCAGGATCGCTTGCGGAACCTGCGTTCGCGGGTGCAGCCCGAAAAGGGGATGGACGAGGCCAAGCTCAAAAAGGCCTGCCAGGATTTCGAGGCGGTCTTCATCGGCCAGATATGGAAGCAGATGCGCTCCTCCGTGCCCAAGGAGGGGCTGCTCCACTCCAAGGAGGAGGAAAGCTATCTGTCCATGTTCGACCAGGAGCTGTCGGTCAAGATGTCGCAAAGCGGCGGCATCGGCCTGTCCGACATGCTCTACGCCAACCTCTCCGAACGCCTGGTCAACGCCAGCCGGGACACGGCTTCGGCCGCGCCGCTCAATCCCCTCGACCAAAGCGAAGTCGGCAAGGCGCGGACCCAGGTCCAGCCTGCGGCGGTGCGGCCCCGCACCCTGGCCGCCATCACTGCCCAGCATGAGGCCGAGATGCTGGCCCGGCGCATCGAGCAGTCCGGCCGGACCGGTCCGGGAACGGGCGCCGTCCTGCCCACGGACCTGGAGGATGCCTTGCGGGTCGTGCGCATGGACGGCGAGGACGGGCCGTAGCCGTGTCCGGCTGCGGGGAAA
Organism: Desulfomicrobium sp.; assembly: GCA_050252955.1. GTDB lineage: Bacteria > Desulfobacterota > Desulfovibrionia > Desulfovibrionales > Desulfomicrobiaceae > Desulfomicrobium. Next base: position 49,405 of record JBFWJY010000001.1, on the reverse strand, counting down.
TTCTTGCCGGGAGGCATGAGGCGCCTGTTCCGGACCTTGGTGGAAATCGGCGCTGGCCCTGGCTTGAGGAGACATCGGACGCGGTGGTCGATAATTTGCAAAGATCCGGGGAGAAAGGGCGCGCCGGGCAGGGATTTCCCGTTCCGGCTTCGAGTCCACGACTATTCACGTAAGGAAGCGCGATATGCAACAGATCATTCTCGGCAGTCTCATCCGTCAGGCCAAAGGCACGGAGCTGCTCTGCCAGCTTTTGCGCGAGGAATATTCCCTGCTGCGGGCCGGAAAGCCGGATCAGGTGACCGCGCTTGAGCTGTGCATCCAGGACCTGATCCGCCAGTTGGTGCGTGAACGCGAAGCGTTGACCAGCCGCCTGCACGCGGCGGGCATGACCAACCTTGCCGTTTTTCTGGAAGGGCTCGGTCCTGCCGACAGACGGATTTTTGAAACCTGGCGGGCCAAGATCATCATGCATGAGCAGGACAGCGGGCAGCTGGCCTCCATCAACGCCGATCTGGCCATGGCCCTGTGGAAGCAGAGCGGCTTGCTGCTGCGGCATTTCCAGAATCAGATCGCGCCCAAGGAGCGCAACACCTATTCGGCCAAGGGGACGTGGCAGGACCGTGCGGCCACGGCGACGCTGGTGCGCGGGAGGCTCTGATGACGGGCATTGCATCGATGTTCAACATCGGGAAGAAGTCCCTGTTTGCCAACCAGGCGGCCATCGAGGTCGTCGGCAACAACATTTCCAACGCCAACACCGAGGGCTACAGCCGCCAGGCCGTGCGCTTCGAGGACGGCTACTACATCAGCTACACGCCGGGACAGCTCGGCACCGGCGTCAACGCCGCCGAAGTCATCCGCTATTTCGACGAATTCACCGAGGTCATGTACAACACCAAGAGCTCGGAGCAGCAGCGTTGGCAGAAGCTCTACGAGAATCTGCAGAACGTCGAGATGATCTTCAACGAATCCAATGCCAAAGGGGTCAATTCGGCCCTGTCCGCCTTCTGGGCGGATTGGCAGACCCTGGCCACCAGCCCGGACAACCAGAGCGTGCGCTCGGCCCTGCTCGGACATGCCTCCAATCTGGAGCAGGCCATCGGGGTCGTCTACAGCGATCTGCAACGCCTGCAATCACAGACCGACGACACCATCATGGCTGAAGTCGGCGAGATCAATAAGCTTCTTGAGAGCATCGCCACGCTCAACGGTCAGATCACCGTGACCGAGGAAACGGGCAAGAACAACGCCAACGGACTGCGCGACGAGCGTGCGACCCTGGTCCGGCAGTTGGCCGAAAAGATCGACATCCGGTACATCGACAACGGCCTCGGCAACGTGACCATCACCACCCAGGCCGGGCATACCCTGGTCGACGGCGTCAGTTCTTTTCGACTGGCCTTCGAGACGGTGCCTTCCATCCCGTACCTGCAAAGCAATTCGTCCGATCCTGTCTATAACCAGCTGCCGACCTTCAGCGGGGAAAGTTCCAGCGAATACACGGTGAAAATCCTGAACACCGCCGCCGTGCCGCCTGCATCTCCCACGGATGACAAGTTGAGGTTCAGCGTGTCTGTGGACGGCGGCAAGACGTGGTTGGCCGATGACACGGGCGCCAGTGAATTCACGTACACGGGGGAGGCCTTTCTGCTGCCCGACGGCAGGGGAACCCTGACCTTTCCGGACGGCACGGACGGCAAGGTCCATCTGCAGGCCGGAGACCGTTTTCAGGTCCTGCCCAACAAGTCCCTTTTCTGGTATGAGACCACCTCGTCCAAGGTCAATATCACGCCCCAGATCATGCCCAACGGCGAGGACAACGAGCGCCGTCTGACCGGGGGCACCCTGGCCGGGTACTTTCAGTTTCGGGATTCGAGCGTGGGCGGCTACCTCGAAAAGCTGGACGCTTTTTCCAAGAGCCTGGCCTGGGAGGTCAACCGCATCCATTCCCAGGGTTCGGGGCTTGAACGTTTCGAAACCGTTGTCGGGACCTACGGGGTGACGAACAGCGCTCTTGCCCTGCAAACCGAAGCGGGGCTGGCCTTTGGCGACAAGCTGGAGGGCGGCAGCCTCATGATCGGGGTCTATGACAAGAATTCCGGTGCGTTGACGCAGTTCTCGGCCCTTGATTTCAGTTCCGTCGTTCCTCCCGGCGTCCAGAATTTCAATCCAAAGGAACACTCCCTGGCGTCTGTGGCCGCCGCCATCAACGACACCTTTTCGGGCAAGCTCACGGCTTCCGTGTTGGACAACCATCTGCAGATCACCGCCGCGGATGGCCACGATTTCGCCTTTGGATCCGACTCCACCGGATTGCTGGCCGCCCTGGGCATCAATACGTTTTTCGACGGCTCCGACGCCCGGACCCTGTCCCTCAACAACGACGTGCGCAGCAACACCGCCCGTATCAACACCGGCCATATCAACGGTGCCGGTGAGATGAACGAGGGCGACAACACAACGGCCGCGGCCATCGCCGCCCTGCAGAGCAAAGCCGTGACCACGCGCACCGTGAGCGAGGGGCCGACCCGTCAGACCCTGGGGGAATATTATTCCACCCTGGTGGCCAAGGCCGGCTCGGACACCCAGGCCTCGAAGTTCAATTACGAGTACCAGCAGGCCCTGGCCAACGACTTGAAGTCGCGGCAGGAATCGGTGTCGGGAGTGAACCTGGACGAGGAAATGACCAACCTGATCAAGTTTCAGCACGCCTACACGGCGGCCGCGAAACTGATCACCACCGCCGAGTCCATGCTGGAAGTGTTGCTGGGGCTCAAGAACTAATGGAGGCGGGACATGCGCGTATCTCTTCGTAACCAATACAGCAATTTTCTGTACAATCTGCAGGACACCCAGTCCCGGCTGATGGACCTGAACATGCAGGCGTCCAGTCAGAAGCGCATCAACAAGCCTTCCGACGACCCCGTGGGCACGGCCCGCGTGCTCAATTACCGCACATCCCTATCCTCCATCGACCAGTACCGCGAGAACATCGACACGGCCAAGGGCTGGCTGGGCCTGGCCGACGAGTCCATGATACAGGTCAGCACCCTCCTCACCAAGCTCAAGGGCCTGGCCGAACAGGGCGCCACGGGGACCATGACCGCCTCGGACCGCGAGGCCACTTCCTACGAAGTGCGGCAGATCTTCAGCCAGTTGGTCAACCTGGCCAACACCCGCTACGAAGGCAACTCCATCTTCGGCGGACAGAAGTTCGAGGAGAGCGCTTTCGAGGAAGCGCTCATGGTTTACGACCAGGAGGGAACGAGCCTCGGTCTGGTCACGGGCCAGGCCAGCAGAAGCTTCGTGGTCCAGTTCGTGGGAGCTGATGGGGATGCCGCCCTGGTGAGTGACGAGCCTGCGTGCCGCTTCAGCAAGGACGGGGGCGCGACGTGGGAAAACGGTACCTGGGACGCCAACGGGGCCCTGAATCTGGGCGGCGTCAGCGTGACCCTGCCCGGTGATTACGAGGTGACCCTTTCGCCCGAGTCGAATACGTCATTGGAAAAGGGCTCCTGGCTGACCATCGCGCCCACGGCGGTGTACAAGGGCGATCACCAGTCCCAGTCGGCGGTGAAATACACTGGCGGGGCATCGTCCATAACGGCCCTGCCTTTGGGCGGATTTGAGAAGGACATGTTCGTGAGGGTGGTTGGAGCACCGGGAGCACCCGGAAGCGGCGGCACGTTCGTGGCTGAGTATTCGTACGACGGAGACCCGCTTGGCGAATGGAAGCCTGTCAACGTCAATAACGATACCAAAACTCCTGTCATCCAAACTCCCTACGGAGGAATCCAGCTGTCTGGTTCGGGAGTTCTCGATGGTCTGACATTCTCGGTGAAATCTGGTTCCACCGGAGTCATGCAGATGGGCGCCGCAGTCAACGCCGAGGGGCGGGGGCTTTTTTCCAGCGATGTCATGGTGCGCATTGATAACGAAACTCCGGTGGACATCAATTCAGGAGTACCCATCGATTACTCCTACAGTATCGACGGCGGCGTGAATTGGTCCGAGGGGCATGTCGCCTCCAATCCCGCCACCGGTACGGAAGTCGAGCTGCTGGTTCCGGGCGGCAAGTTGGTGCTCTCGGGGCGGGACGGCGTGGTTCAACTCGTCAACAACGCCCAGTTCGTCATCCATCCCCAGACCGCGGCCCACAACGTGGAAATTTCCGCCGGGCAGTACATTCAGCTCAACAATATCGGCTCGGAAATATTCGGTGGCTATTACGAAAACGGCACGCAGCCCGCGTTTTCGGATTCCGACGTGGGCAAGAACATCCTGGTCACCGTGGGCAAGCTGGTGGCCGCTCTGGAAAACAACAGCCAGCAGGGCTGCGCCGACGCGCTGGACGGGCTGAAAAAGGGACAGGAATATTTCACCACCCAGCTGGCCTCCGTGGGCGCGCGGGAAAACCGGCTGGAAGTGGCCGATACCGTGCTCTCCGGACTGAAACTCAACGAAACCGAGCGCATGAGCAATGTGGAGGATGCGGATCTGGCCACGCTTCTGACGGAGCTGGCCAACCAGCAGCTGTCCTATGAGGCGGTGCTCAAATCCTCGTCCATGATCATGAAGATGAGCCTGGTCAACTACCTCTAGGAAGGGTTTATGCTCATACTCTCCCGTCGTCCCGGAGAAAGCGTGCATGTGGGCGATGACATAAAAATCACGATCTTGAGCATCAAGGGGCAGCAGATCAAGCTGGGCCTCGACGTGCCGGAGCACACGCCCGTGTACAGGGAAGAAATCTACCTCAAGGTGCAGACGCAGAACGCTTCGGCCCTGGAACTCGACAACAACGATCTGATGATGGCGGCAGCATTATGGACAAAAAAAGACAGACAGTGAATTCCCGCATCGGTCAGCTGGTGATATCCTCGGACAAGACCATCCGCTTTCCGCGCGGCATCATCGGTTTTGAATCCTTGCGTGAATTCGCATTGGTGGAGTTCAAGCCCGGAACCCCGTTTCATTTTCTGCAGAGCCTGGAGTTGCCGAGCATGGGCATGATGCTTGCGGACCCGTTCTCCTTCCTGCCGAATTACGAGATTCGGCTGGCAGCGGCCGAGGAGCGGATTCTCAGGGTGCGCAACATTCGCGACCTGGTCATCCTGGTCAGCGTGACCGTGCCCAAGGGCGACCCGCAGGGCAGCACCCTCAATCTGACCGGCCCCATCTGCGTCAATGTGCAGGAGCGTCTGGGCTTGCAGTCCCCGCAGGTGGAGCTGGGTTTTCCGTCCCGGGTCCTGCTGCGCGACCTGGGGGATGGCGACAGGCAGTCCGCCAATTCATGAAAAAAGCCTGGCCGGTGATCCGGTCAGGCTTTTTGCTTTACGCGCGCGGGTGGTTCAGCCCCAGATGTCGAGTTCCTGCCTGAGCAGGCTGGCGGCGATATCCCTGCCTTTTGGCTCGTACTCTCCCGCCTCGATCCTGGCTTTGACGTCCGCGACCTTGTCGGGCCTCACGCCGTCATCTTCCTGGGCGGTCTTGAGCATGTTCATCTTGAGCCGGCCTTCCTCGGAAATGGAGATGCGGTCCGTGCCCGCTTCCGGGCCGGCGGCGGCCTTCTGGTGTTCCTGGCGCTGCTGCTCCAGTTGGTCCAGTCGTTGCGATTCATAGCCGCTGAAGGGCTTGATGGTGTTTATAGTCATACCTGGCTCCTGCCGGTTTCTTCCGGCCGCACCGGCTTTTGGGGCTGGGGCCCGAAAAGCCTAGAGCATTGTTTCGTTGACCCGGGTCAAGGCGATTTCCCAGAGACGACGCATGAAAGCATCCTTTTCCCCGTTGGTCAATTCCGTGACGCCCTGATCCGTTTGTTTCAGTATCTGCAGGCCGCTTCCATCGGATGGATACCTGAAAAGCACTTCCTTTCCGAATTCCTTGGCCATCTGCGACTTGATTTCCCGAACCACCGGGTTGGTGGTGTCCGAGCCGATGAGGTTGTCCACGATCTCGCCCGCGACTTTTTCGACCAGCTGACGTCTCTTGGCTTCCTTGGAAATGGAAACACTGTCCCCCTGGCCGGAGCGGTCCATATATTTCTTGAACCTGGCGATGCGCCGTCCGGTCTCCTGGTGCTGGTCGTACGTGCGCACCACGTTTTTAACGAGAAAGGGGTTCACTGTCACAGGCCTATACCTCTTATTTCTCCCTATCGGCCACTTGCCGTGTAACTTTAGAGATTTTTCAAAAAAAACCGAACGCGATCTTTTTATCTGATCCCCGCACCTTTTCTTGAACACCCGTGCCCTTTTGCTTACACTCCCGCAAATGGGAAGAATCATCAGCAACATCGTCATTGTCCATGGCGCCGGGAACGATCTGGCGGCCAACATGTCCAGGCAGATCCGGGAGTGGCTCGCGGGCGAAGGGCGCAAGGCCCGGATCGTGGCTTCCGACAAGGAAAAGGTGCATTGCGTCTCCACCTGGAAAGGGGCGGACATGATCCTGACCCTGGGCGGAGATGGAACCCTGCTCGCCGTAGCCAGGGCAGTGCAGGACCTGGGCATTCCCATTCTGGGCTTGAACCTGGGCAAGGTCGGGTTTCTGACGGAACTCTCGCCCACGGACTGGCGCGAAACCCTGACCCTCATCATGCGCGGCGAATACGAGATGTCCCGCCGGCTCGTGATCAGCTTCCATGTGCTGCGTCGCGGACAGGAGTACTACCGGGGCTACGCCATAAACGACCTGGTCATCAGCTGCGGAAGCCTGGCGCGCATGATCCGCCTCGACATGTGGTACGGCAACGACCACCTGGGCTCCGTGCGCGCCGACGGCATGATCGTGGCCACTCCGACCGGGTCGTCCGGCTATTCCATTTCCGCCGGCGGTCCGCTCATCTACCCGGAACTCAACGTCTTCGCCCTGACTCCCATCTGTCCTTTCCTGCACGCCTTCAGACCCATGGTCCTGCCCTTCGAGAACGACCTGCGCGTCCTGGTCCAGAGCGCCGACACGGACGTCTATCTGACCCAGGACGGCCAGACCGGCGTGGTCCTGGCCGAAGGCGACAATATCTTCGCCTCCCGGGCCGAAAAAAGACTCAACCTGATCCGTCCCCTGCACTCCCAGTACGCCCACAAGCTCAAATCCAAGGGTTTTGTGCGCGAGAGTTGACTGTCTATTCGATGACGCGGGTCTTCTGCATTTTTTTCAATACGCAATCCCGATTCAAGGACAAACCATGCCCGCCCCTTCAGTCTCCCGTCACCTGCCGCCCGGTCTGGCCATCGTTCACGAGGACCGCGACATCATCGTCGTGGACAAGCCCGCCGGGATGCTGACCATGGCCACGGAGACGGAGAATATCCGCACCGCCTATTATGCGCTCACCGACTACGTGCGCAAAGGCAACCCCAAGTCCAAACACAGGATTTTCATCGTGCACCGCCTGGACCGGGAAACATCCGGAATCGTCGTTTTCGCCAAGACCGAGGACGCCAAGCGGGCGTTGCAGGAGGGGTGGGCGGAAACGGTCAAGATGTATGCGGCGGTGGTGCATGGGCGGATGGGACAGAGTTCGGGCATGATCATCTCCCACCTGGTGGAGAGCGGCGCGCACAAGGTTTATTCCACCCGTGACACGGCGTTGGGCAAGCTTTCGCGGACCGCGTGGACCGTGGTCCGCGAAAGGGGGGCGTATTCGCTTCTGGATGTGGAACTGCTGACCGGACGCAAGCACCAGATCCGGGTGCAGATGGCGGACCTGGGGCATCCGGTGGCGGGGGACAGGAAGTACGGAGTCAAGGGGGACACGTTTTCCCGCCTGGCGCTGCACGCCCGCCTGGCGACCTTCACGCATCCGTTTTCCGGCCAGCGCATGACCGTGGAAGCTCCGGTGCCGACCATATTCGCGCAGCTGGTGGGGCGCGCCGGAGGAGGCCTGTCCTAGTTTTGCCGGCCGGCGCCCACGATCTTGCCCAAAAAGTCCCGCAGACGGGGATTTTCCGGGTTGCTGAAGAATTTGTCAGGGGTGTTTTGCTCCTGGATCACGCCCTGGTCGATGAAAATGACCCGGTCCGCCACTTCGCGGGCAAAGCCCATCTCATGCGTGACCACGATCATGGTCATGCCTTCGGCCGCCAGCTTCTTCATGACTTCCAGCACTTCTCCGACCAGTTCCGGATCCAGGGCCGATGTCGGTTCGTCAAAGAGGATGACCTTGGGCTGTAGGGCCAGGGCGCGGGCGATGGCCACGCGCTGCTTCTGTCCGCCGGAGAGCTGCTCCGGATAGGCGTGGGCCTTGGAGCCCAAGCCCACCTTGGCCAGCAGGTCGTAGCCCAGATGCTCGGCTTCGGCGCGGGGCATCTTGCGGACCTTGACCGGGCCGAGGATCACGTTGTCGAGCACGCTCATATGCGGGAAAAGGTTGAATTGCTGAAAAACCATGCCCGCCTCGGTGCGCACGTAATTGATGTCCGTGCGCGGGTCCATGATGTCGTGTCCGTCCACGACCACCGTGCCCGTTGTCGGCGTTTCAAGCCGGTTGATGCAGCGCAGCACCGTGGACTTGCCCGAACCCGAAGGCCCGATGATGCAGACCACCTCTCCCGAGGCCACCCTCAGGTTGACCCCCTTCAAAACTTCCAGGTCGCCGAACTTCTTGTGCAGGTTTTTTATTTCAATCATGCGCGTTTTCCGCTGGTCCTGTTGATCAGTCTGGTTTCGAGAATTTTCAGGGCCTTGGCGATGCTCATGGTCATGACCAGATAAACGATGGCCACGGCCATGTAGACCTCGAAAGCCCGGAAGTTGACGGCCACGATTTCCTGGCCGGTGCGCAGCAGTTCGCCCACGCCGATGACCATGAGCAGCGAGGTGTCTTTGAGGCTGATGATGAACTGGTTGCCCAGCGGCGGGATCATGCGTTTGAAGGCCTGGGGCCAGATGATGTAGCGCATGGTCTGGGCCCGGGTCAGGCCGATGGAGCGTCCGGCCTCGGTCTGGCCGATGTTGATGGACTGGATGGCTCCACGCACGATCTCGGCGATGTAGGCGCCGGAGTTGATGGCGATGACGATGACTCCGGCGATGAGCGGCGGAATGCGCAGGCCCACGGCCATGGGCACGCCGTAGTAGAGGAACATTGCCTGCACCAGCATGGGCGTGCCGCGGATGAGTTCCACATAGAGGTCCGCCAGCTTGCGCACGAAAAAGGGCCTGGAGAGCTTCATGAGCCCTGTGGCCACGCCGAGGAGAAAACCGAAAAACAGGCCGCCGACGGTCAGGTAGATGGTGTACCAGACTCCGCGCATGAGCATGGGCAGGGTGTCGACGATGACGCTAGGTTCGAATTGAAAGGCCATGGGTGTCTCGAAATGAAGGCGGGAAGAGCTCTTCCCGCCTCCGTGGAAGGTTTACTCGGAATTACTTGGGCTCGGTGCCGAACCATTTGATGTACAATTCGCGGTAGGCGCCGCTGTCTTTGAGCTTTTTGAGGGCTTCGTTGGTCTTGGCGACCAGTTCGCTGCCCTTGGGGAAGCCGATGCCGTAGGACTGGCCCATGTACAGGGGACCCACGATCTTGGTCTGACCCTTGCCTGCCGTGCGCACGAATTCGGAAATGACGGGGGAGTCGAAGATGACCGCATCGGCGCCGCCGGCCATGAGTTCCATGAACATGGCGTCATTGTTGGGGAAGAGCTTGACTTCCTTGGCACCGGCTTCCTTCTTGGCGAAGTCTTCGCTGGTGGTGCCGAGCTTGGTGGCCACGACTTTGCCGGCCAGGCTCTTCACGTCGGCGATGTCGGTGTTGTCGGCCTTGACCAGGATCAGCAGGCCCGCGTTGTAGTAGGGGTCGGAGAAGTCGACCACTTCGGCGCGTTCGGGCTTGATGGTGATGCCGGCGATGCCGACGTCGACCTGGCCGGACTGCAGGCCGGGGATGATGCCGTTGAAGTCCATGGGCTGAAGGTCGTACTCGGCGCCGATTTCCTTGGCGATGGCGTCCCAGAGCTCCACGTCGAAGCCGGTGTGTTTGCCGGTTTCGGGGTCCTTGAATTCAAACGGCGGAAAGTTGGTGTCCGTGGCCACGACCAGCTTCTTGGCTGAAGCGGTGGTTGCGCACAGGGCCAGAACCAGAACGGCGAAAAGCAGGATGCGTTTCATGGAGCCTCCTTGGTATGGGATGAGAAAACGGGTTGGGCCACTATGGCGGAAAATCGTTTTTTGGCATGGGCCAAAAAGTCGGAAAATGCAAGAAGGGTGTCGAAATCGGAATGATTGGTTCGCTGAGAGGAACAGGCGTGGGTGTTGGATGCGTGGTGCGCGAATCGTCGTGGTCCGGGCAAGGTCTGCCGGAACTCCCTCGCTGGCCTCGTAATGCCTCCCGGCCTTGAGCTTTGGGCAGGGGGGCGGAGCGTTGTGCGCCAGACGGCCGGGAAGCAAACGATGCCCGGCTCGGTCAGACAGCCGACAGCCCTTTCCCGGACCACGTCGACTCGCTGGAGCCGATGCGGCAGGACGCCAGATAAGCATTGCGATCCGACAGTCCAACTCCCCTCCTGCCAAGGAGGGGTGCCCGCAGGGCGGGGTGGTTGAGCCGTAGGGGCGAAAAATTTTTCGCCCCTACACGTTTTGCGCGCAGGGCGCGGAGGGTGAAGATGGAGCCCGTGCTCGGGTGCAGGGGACGCGTCCCCTGCCCGCCGGAGGCATCTTTACGCCATTTCCTGTTCGGTGCGGCGGATGATCTCCTCCTGGTGGTCCAGATCCAGGTCCACGAAATAGTCGCTGTATCCGGCCACGCGCACGAGCAGGTTGCGGTGATCGTCGGGGTTGGCCTGGGCCTGGCGCAGGGTGGCGGTGTCGACCACGTTGAATTGGATGTGGTGTCCGCCGAGGCGGAAGTAGGTACGGATCAGCTGCGCGAGTTTGTCCAGGTCCTGGTCGGATTTGAGCACGCCGGGCAGGAAGCGCTGGTTGAGGAGCGTGCCGCCGGACTTGATCTGGTCCATTTTGGACAGGGACTTGACCACGGCGGTGGGGCCGTTTCGATCCGCGCCGTGGGAGGGCGATGTGCCGTCGGATTCGGGCTGGTGGGCCAGGCGGCCGTTGGCCGAGGCGCCGAGCATCTTGCCGAAATAGACGTGGCAGGTGGTGGAGAGCATGTTCAGGTGATAGCCCGTGCCCTTGGTGTTGGGGCGGCCGTCGATGGCGGTGAAGAGCGAGTCGTAGACGCGGCGCATGAGGTCGTCGGCGCGGTCGTCGTCGTTGCCGAAGAAGGGGGTCTTGTTCCAGAGTTTGAGACGCAGGGCTTCGGAGTTTTTGAAATTGTCGCGCAGGGCGCTTGCGAGCTGGCCCATGGACACGGAGCCGGCGTCAAAGACGTGGGTCTTGATGGCCGAAAGGCTGTCCGTGACCGTGCCGATACCGCAGCACTGGATGTAGTTGGTGTTGTAGCGCGGCCCGCCGCCATAGTAGTCGAGCCCCTTTTCGATGCAGTCATGGATGACGGTGGACAGGAAGGGCGCGGGGGAGTGGGCGGCGTACATGCGTTCGATGTAGTTGTTGACGCGGACCTTGAGATCCACGACCCACTGGAGCTGGCGGGCGAAGGCGGCGTAGAGGTCGTCGAAGGTGGCGAAGCTTTCGGCCTCGCCGGTCCGGGGGCCAATCTGTTTGCCGGTCAATTGGTCGCGGCCGTCGTTCAGGGCCAGTTCCAGAATTTTGGGCACGTTCAGGTAGCCGGTCAGGATGTAGGCTTCCTTGCCGAAGGCCCCGGTTTCGATGCAGCCGGAGCAGCCGCCTTCGCGGGCGTCCTCCACGGTCTTGCCCACGCGCATCTGTTCCATGACCACGGCATCGGTGTTGAAGATCGAGGGGTAGCCGCAGCCGTTCCTGATGACCCTGGCGGCGGCCTTCAGGAACCGGTCCGGTGTTTTCTGGCTGATGTGCACGCTGGTCTGCGGTTGCAGAAGTCGCAGTTCGTCGACCACTTCCAGGATGAGGTAGGAAAGTTCGCTGACCCCGTCGGAGCCGTCGCGCCTGAGGCCCCCGAGATTGATGTTGGTGAAGTCGTTGTAGGTGCCGCTTTCCTTGGCCGTGACCCCGACCTTGGGCGGGGCGGGGTGGTTGTTGACCTTGATCCACAGGCAGGAGAGCAGTTCCTTGGCGGCTTCGCGGGTCAGGGTGCCGTCGGCCAGGCCCTGCGCGTAGAAGGGGGCGAGGTGCTGGTCGAGGTGTCCGGGGGTCATGGCGTCCCAGCCGTTCAGTTCCGTGATGGTGCCCAGGTGAACGAACCAGTACATTTGCAGGGCTTCCCAGAAGTCGCGCGGGGCATGGGCCGGTACACGCCGGCAGACTTCGGCGATGCGGGTCAGTTCGGCCTTGCGTGCCGGGTCCGCTTCGGTCTTGGCCAGTTCCCAGGCCAGGTCGGCATGACGGTTGGCGAAGATGACCGCCGCGTCGCAGGCGATGTCCATGGCGCGAAGCTGTTCGGCCCGGTCCGAGGCCAGGGGATCGCTCAAATAATCGAGGCGGGTCAGCCGCTCGGCGATGCGCTGCTTGAAGTCGAGCATGCCCATCTCGTAGATCGTGCCGTCAAGGGCCGTGTGGCCCGGCGCGCGCTGCTCCATGAATTCGGTGAAGAGCCCGGCCTCGTAGGCGGCTCTCCATTCGTCCGGAATTTGGGAAAAGACGCGCTCGCGCATGGAGCGGCCCGTCCAGTAGGGGATGACTTCGCGTTCGTAGGTCGCGATGTCGTCTTCCGAGACATGGTAGTTTGTCATGGGGCGGGTGGCCAGCACGCGCAGGTCTTCGGCGGAGTGGCAGGTCAGTTCGGGAAAGGTCGGCACGCATTTGGGCCGGGGGCCGCGTTCGCCGACGATGAGTTCGCCGTCGCCAAGGTAAATGGTTTTTTTCTCGCACAGGTCCTTGAAGACCAGGGCGCGCAGCACGGGCAGGGAGTGCTTGCCGTAGTGTTCGCGGTAGAACGCGGTTTCGAGCAGGGCGCGCTCGATGGAGATGGACGGTTTGGCGGCGAAGCTCTCTTCGCGCAGGCGTTCTATTCTCTGGTTCATCTAACCTCCGATGCGGACTTCAAGCCCACAGTGCTGCAAAATGTCCACGGCCCGGTCCACGTTGTCCGGATCGCTCTGTTTTATGGATTCGCCCGGGTAGGGCAGGCCGAGCTTGGCGTATTTTCCCCGGGCCGAGGCATGGTAGGGGAGCACGTCGATACTTCGGATGCCCGGCAGGGAAACGGCCAGAAGGCCGGTGCGGCGGATGTTCTCTTCGTCGTCGTTCATGCCCGGAATGAGCGGCAGCCTGAGCGCGATCCGTGTTCCGGACTGCGCCAGCAGACGCAGGTTGGAGAGGATCAGGGTGTTGTCCACTCCGGTCAGGCGGCGGTGGGCGGCCGGGTCCATGTGTTTCAGGTCGAAGAGGAAAAGTTCCGCGTGCCGCGCTATGCGCGAGACGGTCGCGGCGCCGGCGAAACCGCTGGTGTCCACGGCGCGGTGCAGGTCCAGGTTTTTGCAGGCCATGAGCAAGGCTTCAAGAAAATCGGGCTGGGCCAGGGGCTCTCCGCCGGAAAACGTCACCCCTCCCTGATTTCCGGCGAAAAAGGGCGTTTCTTTTTCGATCTCGGCCATGACCTCGGCCACGGTCCACGTGCTTCCCACGGCCTCGTGCGCCAGGGCCGGGCAGACCTGGGCGCAGACGCCGCATGCGGCGCAAGCCTCCCGGTTTCTGACCACGCCAAGGGGACCGGGGCTCAAGGCCTCCTGAGGGCAGGCTGCCAGACACTCCCCGCAGCCGATGCATTTGTCCTGAGTGGTGAGCACGCCGGGGGCCGGCGCAATGCCTTCGGGGTTGTGGCACCACAGGCAGGAAAGCGGGCAGCCCTTCAGGAACACGGTCACGCGCAGGTCCGGACCGTCATGCAGGGCATAGCGTTTGATGGCGAAGACGACGCCGGAAGGGGAGGCGTTGGTTGGCATGGTTAATTGGTAATAAAAATCGTTAATTTTTTCAATGAGGAAAAGAAGAATGCTTGCGGGGAAATGCCGGAATCGCGTCTCGTTGGAAAGGCCAAAAAAAGACGTGATTCGCAAGGAAACTTTTCAAATAAACTCTTGCCTCTTTTTTCAGAACTACGTATTTTCCATAGCCATGTATCAACCATTTCGGTTGGTGCGAGGTACGAGGAGACGGGAAGGGTGTTGGCCCAAAGGCGCGACAGATCCGATGGGAGACTCAACCTGGATTTTTCAGTTTTTTTACAGGAGACAAGTGCATCATGTCGAAGAACATTTATGTCGGAAACCTGCCCTGGAGTGCCACCGAGCAGGACGTGGAAACCCTGTTCGCAACGTACGGCCAGGTTGCAAACGTGAAACTCATTTCCGACCGTGAGACAGGCAGAGCTCGTGGCTTTGGTTTCGTGGAAATGGAAAGCGGCGCCGAAGAGGCCATCGCCGCCCTGGACGGAGCCGATTACGGCGGACGTTCCCTGAAGGTCAACGAAGCCCGTCCCCGTCCCGAGCGTGAACGCCGGCCCAGATGGTAGTCGCGTCGATCTGAGCCTTAAAACCCTGCCCGGCAGGGTTTTTTTTTGCCTGCCGAAAAGCGTCTCAACCTTCCTTCGCTCTGGAATCCGGGCTTTCGTCATTCGCCTCTTCCGCCGGAAGAGGGTGAGGAATGCCTCAGGAGCGGCCTTTCATCAGACGTTCGCCGCTGGCCACGCCATCCATCCAGAACCAGCCCAGAGCTCCGGCCGCCGCGGCCAGCAGGATCAATACTCCAAGTTCCACAACCGCTCCTTGTTTGAATTTCCTGCAAAAAGTCGCAGGGTAAGGGTACGAGTCATTTCCGCGAAGGCGGGAATCCGGTGTTCTCAACTGATTTCAAAATCATAGCCCCCTTTTTCAAAGGGCTGACGGCGTGCTGCCGCGACTCCTTATTTGACCAGGGAGCGCCCGAAGCGCTTCAGGTCTTCCAGAATCATATACAGCGACGGCACGATCCCCAAGGTGATGAAGGTCGAGAACACGATGCCGAACCCCAGCGACAGGGCCATGGGGATGAGGAATCTGGCCTGCCGGGAAGTCTCCCAGATCATGGGCGCCAACCCGCCGAAGGTCGTCACCGTGGTCAGCAGGATGGGGCGGAAACGCTGTACGCTTGCCTGGTGGATGGAGGACAGGGCCGAGTGCCCCAGGCGGCGCTTGCCGTTGGCGCAGTCGATGAGCACCAGCGAGGCGTTGACCACCACTCCGGACAGGGCCACGATGCCGAAAAGCGACACCAGGCTCAGGCTGTAGCCCATGAGCAAGTGCCCGAAAATGGCGCCGACCACTCCGAACGGGATGCTGGTCATGATGATCAGCGGCTGCGCGTAGCTGCGCAGGGGCACGGCCAGCAGGGCGAAGATGCACAGGCTGCCCATGCCGAGCCCCAGCACGAGCGCCCCGAGTCCTTCCTTGATGTCAGCCTGCTTGCCTTCGAAACTGAATTCCAGGCCCTGATAGCGGTCCTGCAATCGCGGCAGGAAGTTGTCCTTGACGGAATTCATGATCGAGGCGGCTTCGGACGGAGGGGTCACGTCGGCGGTCACGGAGATGATGCGACGGCCATTGCGCCGCTCGATACTGGTATAGGAATGTCCCTTGTTCACATCCGCCACTTCCCGCAGCAGAACGCTTTTTCCGGCCGGAGTGCGCACCAGGAAATCCTCGATATTCTGCAGGGAGATGCGCTCGCCCTCGGGCAGGCGGACCATGACCTTTATTTCGTTGCGGCCGCGCTGCTGGCGCAGGGCTTCGGCTCCGTAGAAGGCGGCGCGTATCTGGCGGGCCACGTCCTGGGAGGTCAGGCCCAGGCTGCGGCCTTCCGGGCGGATGCGGAAATCGAGCTGGGTCTTGCCGGCGGAGAATCCGTCGTCGATATCCGAAACCTGGGCATAGGAGCCAAGCTCCCTGGCCAGGTCCTCTCCCGCCTTTTCCAGAATCTGCGTTGACCGGTGCGAAAGTTCGATGGTCAGGGCCGAGCCCGAACCGGGTCCGCCGCGATCCGATTCGAATTTGAGATACTCGGCTCCGGCGATGTCGCCGACGCGCTCCCGCCACCGGTTGGTGAATTCCGTCGTGGACAGGGTGCGTTGTTCGGGCGGGGTCAGGAAGACGCGCACCGAACCCTCATGCCCGCCGGAACTTGTGCCGACCTGGGAAAAAATGCCTTCGACCAGTTCCTCTCCTCCGTTTTCACGGGCCAGCTCGCCTGCGATGCGGACCATGCGCTCTATGGCCGCCTCCGTGCGGGCCACAGCAGAGCCGAAGGGCATGGCCAGTTCGACATAGGCGTAATCCGACTCGATCTTGGGGAACATGACGATGCCCATGCGTCCGCTGGCCACGTATCCCATCGTGGCGACAAGGATGGCCAAGGCAGCTGCCAGGGTCAGATAGCGCATGCGGATGGTCAGCATGAGCAGGGGCGAGATGACGGTGTTGACCATGTGCATGAACCAGGCGCTGAATTTCCCCTGCCATTTGTGCACCAAGGCCAGCCAGGACCTGCCTCCCGACTTGAGGTGCCCGAGGTGTGAGGGCAGCACGAAGAGGCTTTCCACCAGCGAGATGATGAAGACGCTGACGACCACCGCCGGGAGCACGCCGAACACCCGGCCCAGCACGCCGGGCACGAAGAGCATGGGCAGGAAGGCGACGACGTTGGTCAGCACCGAGAAGGTCACGGGCATGACCACCTCCCTGGCTCCGTTGGTGGCGGCCTTGAGGGGAGAGAGCCCCTGTTCCCTGTATTGGTATATGTTTTCGCCGACCACGATGGCGTCATCGACCACGATGCCGAGCGTGATGATGAAGGCGAACATGGAGATCATGTTGAAACTCACCCCGAGTCCGGGAAGGATCAGGAACAATCCCATGATGGAAATGGGGATGCCCATGCTGACCCAGAATGCGAGCCGGATTTCCAGGAACAGCGCCAGCAGGACAAAAACCAGGCACAGGCCCATGAGGCCGTTGCGGGTCAAGAGGTCCATGCGTTGGCGAAAGATGTCGGAGCTGTCGTTTCGTTTGGCGATGTGCACGCCCGGCGGCAGAATCCGGTTCAGACGCTCCATGTGGCGTTTGACGGCGTCGGACACGGAGATGGGCGTCTGGTCGCCGACGCGGTAGATGTCGAGCAGGATGGCGGGCTGATTGTTGTACAGGGCGTAAAGATCCGTGTCCTCGAATCCGTCGGTGATGCGGCCGAGGTCTTCCAGACGGACCACGGATCCTTCCGGAGTGCTGATGATGGGCAGGTTAGCGAATTCCTTGCCCAGTTCGCGGCGGTCCTTGACCCGGACCAGGATTTCCCCCTGCGCGGTCTTGACGCTGCCTCCGGGCAGTTCCAGCGCCGAGTTGCCGATGATTTCCGCCACCTGGCGCAGGGTCAGGCCATGGGCGCGCAGGGTGTCCTGGGAAATCTCGATGCCGATTTCAAGGTCCCTGGTGCCGCTTAGGTCGATGCGGGTGATCTCCGGGTCCTGCAGGAGTTCGTCGCGCACGGTCTCAGCCATTTCGCGCAGCACGCTCTCCTGGAGGTCGCCGTAGACGGCGATGGACAGGGTTCGGCGCTGGTTCGAGGCCACGACCACCTTCGGGGTCTCGGTGTCTTCCGGAAAGGAGGAGATGCGGTCGACCTCGCCTTTGACGTCCTGGGCCAGGCGATCCATGTCGGTCCCTTCCAGGGCCTCGATGGTCACCGTGCCCACGCCTTCCACCGACGAGGACGTGACCTTCTTGATCCCGTCCAGCCCCGTGACCCGCTCCTCGATGGCCAGGACAATGCCTTTTTCGACCTCTTCCGGGCTGGCCCCGGGGTAGGCCACGGACACGGTCACGATCTCGGACTCGAATTCGGGAAAGACTTCCTGCTTGATCTGGGAGGCCATGATCAGTCCGCCCACGAGGCACAGCAGCATGATCAGGTTCGCGGACACCGGGTTGGAGGCCATCCAGGCGATGGCGCCGTGCTGAATTTTCTGGCGCATGGAGCTACCGTGCCTCGCCCAGGGTGACGGGCATGCCGTCGATGGGTGTGGCCAGCTCGCTGGTCACCACGGTGTCGCCGGAGGCCAGTCCGTCCGAGACCAGCACCGTGTGCGTGTCGCGCCAGATCACGGTGGCGGGGCGGATGGCCAGGGTTGCGTTCTGCACGGTCCAGACCGTGTCGTTTTCGCGCAGGGCGGCCCTGGGCAGGCGGATCACGTTCTGAAGCCGGGTGCCCTCGATTTCCAAGCGTACGTATTCACCCAGCAAAATGGGTGCGGGTTTGGCTTCAAGGGGGGCCGGCAAGGAGACCTGCACCCGCGCCAGGCGGCCCTGTTCCTCCAGGTCTCCGCGCAGGCGCAGGATGTGGCCGGTACGTTCGGCGCCGCTGGACTGGGACAGGATGCGCGCCTTGGAGCCGGAGCCGCTCTTTCCCGGCAGGGTGATCCAGGGAAGACGGTCCACAGGGATGGCGGCCTCGACCCAGAATTCGTCTGTGGCGACCAGGGTGGCCAGGGTGTCGGTGATGGAGACCCGGGAGCCCTGTTCCACGTTCTTGTCCAGCACGAGAGCCGTGAAGGGCGCGACCACCGTGGTCCGTTTCAGATCGAGGCGGGCCTGTTCCAGCGCCGCTTCGGCCTGGCGGACCTTGGCCCTGGCCTGGGCGAGTTGCGGTTTGCGCAGGGCCAAGTCCGAACGTATCCCGGCCTTGCCCGTCATTTCAAGGAGATCCCATTCATGTCTGGCCACCTGCTGGTAGCCGGTTTCAAGTTCCAGCGCGGCGGCGGCGCTTTGCAGTTCCGCCTCCCTGCTGGCCAGAATCAGGCGGAAATCCTCGTCGTTGAGCCGAAGCAGGGGGCTGCCTTTGGTGACGATCCCGCCGGGGAGAAAGTGGGGGGCGATTTCGCGGACGACTCCGGCCACCTCGGCCCGGATCTGGGTCTGGCGCGCGGGAACGACGGTGCCCAGGGCATGGACGACGGCTGTCTGCGGCCCCGCCGTGACCGTGGTGGTTTCGACCAGGGGGGCGATGAGCGCCGCAGGACGTTGCGGCGGTTTGGGCCGGGTCTTGATGAAGCGCACGGCCATGAAAATTCCGGCTCCGATGACAAGCAGGGACAAAACAAGAACCAGGAGCTTGATTCGTCTCGGCAGGGGCCTCGTGTTGTCGCATTCAGGGATGATCATATGCTTTTTTCCGCGGTGATGTTTGGGGAGGCGTCGGGGAAAGAGGTGCGCCAGCCTTTGCCCAGAGCCCGGCAAAGGCCGGTCTGCAGGGTCAGAAGGGTCGCCTGTTCGCGAATCTGGGTGCGGTCGAGCTGCTGCGATTTCAGCAACAGGGAAAGGACCGTGTCGTATTCGAGCACGCCGTTCCGGTACCGGATCCGGGCGCTGGCCAGCGCAGCCTGGGCGGCGTCGCGCTGCGTCTGAATGGCGCGGACCAGCTCGATCTGCTTGAGGACGGAGCTGACCGCGGTGTCCACTTCGGAAAGGGCCGTGAACACGGTTTTTTCATACGTCGCCAGGCGCTCCCTTTGCACTGCCTCCTGCCGTTCCACTTCGGCCCGGCGGCTGCCGCCGTCGATGATCGGGGCTGTCAGGGATGCGGCCAACCCGGCCAGCCAGTTGTCGAAGATGCGGCTCGCATCGCCGCCGTTGTGCTCGAAATTTCCTGTCAGGCGCAGCGCCGGCATGCGGTCGGCCCTGGCGGCGGCCACGTCCCAGCCTGATTCAAGCAGACGTTGCCAGGCGGCGCGGATGTCGGGACGCTCGCGCAGCAGGTCAGCCGGAAGCCCTGTGCCTGGGATGGGCATGGGGTCCGGCAGAGAGGTGGCGCCGGTCAGATCCGCGCTGCCGGGCGCTTTGCCCAGGAGCAGGTTGATCCGGTTTTCCAGGCGCACGGCTTCGGACTTCAGGGGAAAGATGACGGTTTCGGTCTGGGCGATGGCTTCGCGCTGCTGCAGTACGTCCAGGGCCGAGGCCAGCGAGTTGGCGAAGCGCAGTTCAAGGCTGGACAGGATGGCCGCATTGGTGCGCTGCTGCTCTTCAAGCACGGCAATCTGCTGTCTGGTCGAGCACAGGGATATCCAGGCTCCGACGACTTCGCCGCCGAGGGTCAGGGCCGCCGTGCGCAGGTCGTCGCGGCTGGCCATGACCGAGAGCGTATCCGCCTGCCGCAGCGCCCTGACCCGGCCCCAGAGGTCGAGTTCATAACTGGCGGCCAGTCCCAGGCCGTAGGCGTCGCTCTCGACCTGGTTTTGGGCGTGGAGTTTGCTCCAGGACCGCGCCGCCTCGGCGCTGGCGTCCAGGGTCGGCCACAGGGCGCTGCCGGTTTTCAGCGCCGCGGCCCTGGCCTGGTCAAGCCGGGCCAGGGCCGTGCGAATGTCCGGGGCGGAGCGCAGGGCCTCGTCCATCAGGTTGTTGAGATCCTCGCTGTGCAGCGCGCGCCACCACTCTTCGTCCGGCATGCGTTCCCCGGCTTGCAGGCGGTACGCCTGCGGCGGCTGTCGCACCGACGGGGGGGCGGGGGCGAAGGCGTGGCATCCGCTCAGAACAAGAACAAGAAAAACGAGTAGCCTCATGCGGTGCGCTCCGGAAGACAGGGATGAAAGCAGGTTGTGCGCGGCGTGACCATGCGTGTAATCTGACAGGTGGATGGGAGAGGGTCGCTCTTTGCAGTGGGGGTCGAAGGTCACGGACGGCTTTCAGGACGGCAGCGATGTCGAGAACTTCTTGTCGACCACGAGGATGTGGCTGGTCAGCCAGCCGCTCAGGAAATGATACATGTCCCAGGCCAGCCCTTCCGAGGCCAGGATGACGTCCAGGTCGAAAAGCTGGAGCTGGTCGACGAAGGCCAGATGTTCGTCCCGATGCTCCGCCAGGTCGGCGTAGCCCGAGGCTTCCATGATCGTCTCCTCGGTCCGGAAATGGTACTGTGCGTATTCCTTGAGCTGGGACAGAATTTCTTGCAGGTCGTTCATGGTGGCCCGGCCTATGCCGTCGGCCAGGATGTTCATGATTTCGACCAGCCGCCGGTGCTGGGTGTCGACTTCGGGGATGTTCGTTTCAAACGACTGATCCCAAACTATTTTTTTTTCCATTCCCTTTGGTCTCCTGAGCTTGGCGATGAAGAATATCGACTATCATTAACCCAGAGCGCCCTGCGGGAAAAGGGGCAATTCCGGCTTCATCCCGGATTTGGCCAACGGCGTGATCCGGATTCAAGCGGATTCGGCAGGCGCGCCGGGGGGATAGGTCAGGATGGCTCCTGGATCGGCCAACGCCCCCAGGGCGGCCAGGGCCAGGGCGGACATTTCGTCCTCTCCGGGGTGGACCAGGACAGGCCCCAGGAATCGCACGCGTTCGGCGATGGCGTCCGCCAGCTCCCTGTCATGCACGAGCCCGCCGGTCAGGATCACGGCGTCGACCTGCCCGCGCAGCACCGCGCCCATGGCTCCGATCTCCTTGGCCACCTGGTAGGCCATGGCCTGCCGGACTTCGCGGGCGAGCGCGTCGCCCTCGCGGATGCGTTTCTCGATCTCCATGCCGCTGGCGGTGCCCAGGTAGGCCAGGAAGCCGCCCAGACCCGTGATTCTGCGCCGGATGTCCCGTTCGGTCGCGCCGGGCGCGAAGCACCAGCTCACGACCTCCGCGGCGGGCAGACCGCCGCTGCGTTCGGGCGAGAAGGGGCCGTCCCCGTCCAGGGCGTTGTTGACGTCCACCACCCGGCCCAGTTCGTGCGCGCCCACGGACACGCCCCCGCCCAGGTGGGCGACGATGAGGCGCAGTTTCTCGTAGGGCCGTCCCAGCCCTTCCGCCACGCGCCTGGCCACTGCCTTGTGGTTCAGGGCGTGGAAGATGCTGCGCCGTTTTATGGAAGGGTGCCCGGAGTAGCGGGCCAGGGGACCGAGCTCGTCCACGACCACGGGGTCGGCGATGAGAGCGGGGATGTTTGCGCTCATCGCCAGGTCGTGGGCCAGGATGGCGCCGAGGTTGGAGGCGTGGGTTCCGAACGCGCAGGAGCGAAGATCGGCGAGCATCTGCGGGCCGACGGCGTACACGCCGCCGGGAATGGGCCGCATGAGCCCGCCCCGACCGATGACCGCGTCAAGTTCCGAAACCTTCTGTCCGTGCCGGATCATGGCCTGGGCTATGGTCTCCCGCCGGAATTGCTCCTGGTCCATGACATGCTCGAAGCGCGCGAGATCGTCCGCGTCGTGGCGGATGGTTTCCACGAAGAGCTCCAGCCTGTCGTCGAAAAGCGCGATCTTGGTGGAGGTGGAGCCTGGGTTTATGGCGAGGATCTTCATGCATGGCTCCCGTTTGCGGCCATGAGGATGCCCAGGGCCACGGCGTTGATCTTGGTCTGGTGGGAGTCGGCCCGCGAATTGAGCAGCACCGGGGCCTTGGTGCCCATGACCACCCCGGCCGAGCGGGCATGGGCGAAATACATGAGGCTCTTGTAAAAGATGTTGCCCGCCGCCAGGTCCGGGGCCAGCAGGATGTCCGCCCTGCCCGCCAGCGGGTCGCGCATGCCCTTGTGCCGGGCGGCCTCGATGCTGATGGCGTTGTCCAGGGCGTAGGGCCCGCCCACTCGGCAGCCCGTCAGCTCGCCGCCGCGGTTCATCTCCACCAGGGCCGCGGCGTCCACGGTGGCCGGCATTTTCGGGTTGACCTTCTCGGACTCGCACAGGACCCCGACCACGGGGTCCGGGTTGCCCAGGGCCCGGGCCACCTTGACGGCGTTGCGCACGATCTCCCGCTTGGTCTGAAGATCGGGTTTTATGATCATGGCCGCGTCGGTCAGCAGATAGAGCTTGTCGAAGCCGGGCACGTCCATGACTACGGTGTGGCTGACCGTCGCGCCGTTGCGCAGGCCCGCGTCGCGGTTCAGGACGGCCTTGAACAGGACCGAGGAGTCAACGAACCCCTTGAGCAGAATCTGGGCGCGTCCCGAGGCCACGACCGCCACCGTGGCCGCGGCGCCGCCAGCCTCGCCCCGGGCGTCGACAAGCTCGAAGGGCGCGAGGTCGAGGGCGATTTTTTCGGCGATGGATCTGATTTTGTCGGTGTCGCCGACCAGTATGAAATCGGCCAGCCCCATGGCCTGGGCCTCGGCCACGGCCTTGAGGGCCAGGGCGTCCTGGGCGCAGGCCACGGCCACGGTCTGCCGGGGCAGGGTCAGGGCCTTGTCGATGATGGACTTCATGGATGTGAGCATGGCATCTCCTTGCGAGCCATGCCGATAGATCATCGATTGACTGAAAACAAGGGGCGCGCAACTGTTTTTGCCGTTTTCGCAGCCTTGGTTGCGGGACTTGCCCCTGGGGCCGGTCGGGACTAAGCAGGGCCGATCTTCGGAGGAAGCATGCATATTCGTACATCCGCCCTGGCCGCCGCGTCCGTGGCCAGTTTTCTGGTTCCGTTCATGATGTCCGCCGTGGCCATCACCCTGCCGGTCATGCAGGTCGAACTGGGGGCCACGGCAGTGGAGCTCAGCTGGATCGCGGGGAGCTACATCCTGGCCCTGGCCGCCATTCTGCTGCCTGTGGGGCGGCTGGCCGACATCCTGGGCCGCAGGCGTACCTTTGTCTGGGGCACGGCGGCGTTCGTGATTTTTTCGCTGTGCGCGTCCCTGGCCTGGTCCGTGACCAGCCTCGTGGTTCTGCGCGTCGTGCAGGGGGTGGGCGCGGCCATGATCCTGTCCACGGGCGTGGCCATCGTCACGGAATTGTACCCCCGCACCGAGCGGGGCCGGGTCATGGGCATCATGGTCGCCTGCGTCTACCTCGGTCTGTCCGTGGGGCCGCTTGTGGGGGGAATGATGACCTCCCTGGCCGGGTGGCGTTCGGTCTTCTATCTGTGCCTGCCTCCTGGCATCCTGGCCTGGATCATGGCCCGCCGGATCGAGGACGAATGGCGTCCGGCGCATGGTGAAGGCTTCGATCTGATCGGAAGCCTCCTGTATGCCGCCTTTGTGGTCTGCTGCGTCAACGGGCTGACCGGGCTGGCCGCTCCGGAGCGGGGCCTGCCTCTGCTCGGGGGCGCGCTGATTCTGGGCCTTTTTTTCGTGCTCCGTTCGCGCAGCGTCGACCACCCGCTCATCGACCTTTCGCTGTTCACGGCCAACAGGATCTTTCTGCTTTCGAGTCTGGCGACCCTGGTCAATTACGCGGGCACCTTCGCAGTGGGTTTTCTGCTCAGTCTGTACCTGCAGGTGGTCAAGGGCTTCTCGCCCATGCATGCCGGGTTCATTCTGGTGGTGCAGCCTGTGGTGCAGAGCCTGCTTTCACCGCTGGCCGGGGTTTTGGCCGACCGCTTCAACGCGGCCTGGCTGGCCAGCCTGGGCATGGCTTTGTGCGCCCTGGGGCTGTGGGGGATGCGCGGGGTGGGCCCGCATACCGGACTGACGGAGATCGGCGCAATCCTGGCCTTGCTGGGCCTGGGGTTCGCCCTGTTCGCCTCGCCCAACATGAGCGTGATCATGGGCAGCGTGGAGCCCCGGCACTACAGCATCGCC
Source organism: Desulfomicrobium sp. (assembly GCA_050252955.1). GTDB lineage: Bacteria > Desulfobacterota > Desulfovibrionia > Desulfovibrionales > Desulfomicrobiaceae > Desulfomicrobium. The sequence continues at coordinate 24,886 of JBFWJY010000001.1, read as the reverse complement.
TCCAGCCTGGTCGCTACCATGCGCACCTTCGGCATGACCCTGTCCATGGGCATCGCCGCAGTGGTCTTCGGTTTTTTGCTGCATGACCGTCAGATCTCCCCCGAAACGGTGCCGGAGTTCCTGGCCAGCATGCGCGTCATCTTCGCCGTCTGCGCAGGGCTTGGCGTGGCGGGCGTGTTCTGCTCCCTGGGCCGGGTCGGAAAACGCTGAACACTCTTTCGTGTTTCGTCAGGATTGTCTTTTCTTCGCGTTCGTCTTGGCATAGATTGGCCACAGGATACAATTTTCAGGTCGTTTTACGAGGAGGATTTGTGATGCGTACGATGAAAGTCATGATGGCCGGCGTGTTTGTCATGTGTCTGGCGGCTCTTTCCGCCTTCGCGGGCGATCCCCAGGAACTGGTGGAAAAAACGTGCGGCTCGTGTCACGACATGGGACGGGTCCGCGCCGCCTACGGCGTCAAGGACCAGGCCGCCTGGTCGGCCACGGTGGCCCGGATGCTGGCCAAGGGCAACGCCCCGGCGGTCACCCACGAGGAGCACGGGCTCATCGTCGACTGGCTCTCGGCTCAGAAGAAATAACCGCCATCCGTTTTTCCATGCGGACAAGTCCGGCCTTTGGCGCAGTCAGGGGTTGGACTTTTTTGTTGGCTTCGCATGGAGCCGACCTTTTTGGTCGTATTTAAAGTTTTTCTGTCTTTGTTGACTTAAAAGTGGCGAAGGACATAATGCTGGGCATCTTTCCATCACACCAGGAGGTTGCTCATGTGTTCTTTTTCTTTGAGGATGCTTTTTTTTGTGGCCGTGCTCGGACTCTGCGCGGGGAGCCCTGCTTTTGCCGAACCCTCGGGCAAGCTGGTCATCTTTCACGCCGGAAGCTTGTCCGTTCCCTTTGCGGACATGGAAAAAGCGTTCGAAGCAAAATACCCGCAGGTCGACGTGCAGCGTGAGTCCGGCGGGAGCACCAAGCTCGCGCGCATGATCACGGAGCTTGGCAAGCCCGCCGACATAATGGCCTCGGCCGATTACGAGGTCATCGACAAGATGCTTGTGCCCGGGTTTGCGAAGTGGAACGCCCGTTTCGCCACCAACCAGATCGTGCTCTGCTACACGCCGTCGAGCAAGTACGCCTCCGAAATCAACGACACGAACTGGGCCGAGATCCTGCAACGTCCCGATGTGGTCTGGGGCCACTCGGATCCGAATCTGGACCCGTGCGGCTATCGCAGCCTGATGGCCATCCAGCTCGCCGAGAAATTCACCGGCCAGGCCGGGCTGTACGACAAGGTGCTGGCCAACAGGCCGGAAAAGAATGTGCGCCCCAAGTCCGTGGAGCTCATTTCCATGATGGAATCCGGCAACATGGACTACGCCTTCGAATACATGTCCGTGGCCGTGCAGCACGGGCTCAAGTATGTGACTTTCGACGACCACATAAACATGGGCAACTACGCCATGGATCCCTTCTACAAGACCGCCGTGGTCAAGGTCACAGGCAAGAAGCCGGGCGAGTTCGTCGAACTCAGGGGCCGTTCCATCACCTACGGCGTGACCATGCTTGATGGCACAGCCAATCCGGAGGCCGCCGAAGCCTTTCTGGCCTATCTGCTCGATGAGAAGGGCGGTCTTGCCATCCTGAAGGCGCAAGGGCAGCCGCCGCTCGTTCCCGTCAACGTGGCGACGCGGGAAATGCACGCCGCGCTTCCCGCATCGCTGGGGGCGCTGGTCAAGGTCGCAGAATAGATGGATACACGCGGCGTCGCGAACGGCCGGGGAGATTTCTTCGCAGCCCTCCCCGGCCGCGTCTTTCAGGTCTGGCTTGCGGTCTCATGCGCCCTGGTGCTCCTGTTCATCGTCGGTCCCCTGGCCAGAACCGTGCTCTCGCCCGATGCGCAGCGGATGCGGGAGACCCTGCTTGACGCGGATGTGCTGCGTTCCGTCGGGCTGTCCATGGGCGCCTCAGGCCTGGCAGCGCTGCTGGCCCTGATCTTCGGCACGCCCCTGGCCTATGTCCTGGCCCGCAAGGAGTTTCGGGGCAAGAAGATCGTCGAGAGCCTCATCGACCTGCCGATCATGATTCCGCACCCGGTCATCGGCATCGCCTTCTTGACCCTGGCCGGGCGGGGCAACTGGTTCGGCCGGCTGCTCGGGAGCATGAGGATCGAGATCATGGGCACGGTCACGGGCATCACCGTGGTGCTCTTTTTCGTGGGCCTGCCCTTTTACATCAATACGGCCAAGGCCGGTTTCGAGAGCGTCTCCCCGCGCCTGGAGAAAGTCTCCCGTTCGCTCGGCGCCGGTTCCGGCGCGACATTTTTCCGCGTGACCCTGCCCCTGTGCCGCCGCGCCATGCTGGTCGGCATGATCATGTGCATGGCCCGGGCCTTGAGCGAGTTCGGGGCCGTGGTCATCGTCGCCTACCACCCCATGATCGCCCCGGTGCTCATGTTCGAGCGTTTCACCGCCTACGGCCTCACGTATTCGCAGCCCGTGGCCGTGATCCTCATCGTGCTCAGCCTGCTGTTCTTTTTTGCCTTGCGGGTCGTTTCCCGGCCCCGAAGGAGGGAGGCGTGATCCGCGTCGACGCCCTGGGCCTTTGTTTGGGTGGATTTTGCTTGCGCGACGTCAGTTTCGACGTGGCTCCGGGCGAGTTTTTCGCCCTGATGGGCCCGACGGGGTCCGGCAAGACCTTGATCCTCGAATCCATCGCCGGATTGGTCGATCAGGCCCGGGGCTGCATTCATGTCGCCGGGCAGAGGGTGGACGGCCTGCCGCCGGAGAAGAGAAACGTGAGCCTCGTCTACCAGGACAACGCCCTTTTCCCCCATTTGAGCGTGCTGGACAATGTCACCTACGGTCAGCGCTACCACGGCATCGCCGAGGACCAGGGGCGGCGCATGGCCCTTGAACTGCTGGAACGGCTTGGCCTGATCCATGTGGCCGGGCGCCTGCCCCTGAACCTGAGCGGCGGGGAAAAGCAGCGCGTTTCCCTGGCCCGGGCCCTGGCCTGCAAGCCGGACGTGGTGCTCCTCGACGAGCCGCTTTCATCCCTGGACCCCCAGTTTCGCGGCGACCTGCGCGCGACGCTCAAGGACCTGCACCGGCAGTCGGGGCTGACTTTCCTGATGGTCACCCACGATTTCGTGGACGCCCTGACCCTGGCCGAACGGGCGGCGGTGATCCGTGGAGGCGGGTTGGAGCAGATCGGGGCGGTCGACGACGTGTTCCGCAAACCGGCGAACGTGTTCGTGGCCGGCTTCGTGGGCATGAAAAACATCTTTCCCGTGGAAGGGGGCGAAGAGTGCAGGCTGGGCAACGGGGAGCGTTTCGCCGTGCCCGGCGCGAGCGTTCCCGGACAGGTGGCCTTGAGGCCCGAGGACGTGTTTGTATCCCTGCGGGAAGAGCCGTTGTCGGGAAAAATCTGTCTGTCCGGAACGTTGTTGGCCGTGCGGCACGAAGGCTTTTCCTGGTTCGCGGACGTCTCATGCGGAAACTCCTGCTTCACCGCGGCCCTGGATCGCCGCTTTTTGGCGCAGGGCAGACTTGATCCGGGGCAGTCGGTTTGGCTCGGTTTTACGCCGGCAAGCCTGCATTTCATGCCGGGATGTCAGCTTCACGCCCTTGCTCCGCACGAAGAATTGGTTCTATAGGTCCCTCGAGACCCGTTGGACCCATTTTCCCTTCCAAGGAGGAACTTCCATGACCGACATTCCCGTTCAGCACCGCTACGCCGAGGATCTGAGTCACTGCTACGGTTGCGGCAAAAACAACGTCCAGGGCCTGCATATCCAGACGCATTGGGATGGCGAGCGGGGTATGGGGCGTTTCACGCCCAGGCCGGAGCATATCGCGCTGCCCGGATTCGTCTACGGCGGGCTGCTCGCCTCCCTGGTGGACTGCCACGGGGTGGCCACGGCGGCGGCCGCTTGCGGGAGCGATGGGCAGCTTGCGCGCTATGTGACCGCTTGCCTGCATGTGGATTTTTTGCGGCCCACGCCCCTGGGGCCGGAGCTTGAGCTTGTGGCCCGGGTCACGGAGAGGAGGGGCCGCAAGATCGTGGTGGAGGTGGAGATTTCGGCGTTGGGAGAGGTGCGGGTCCGGGGCCAGGTCGTGGCCGCGCCCATGCCCCAAACCATGGGCCGGGAGTGAAGGACTTCGGTCCCGCGTGGGTCAGCCCAGCAGCATGATGATCTTGGTGGCCAAGATCTTGCCGATCAGCGCCGCCGGATAGACCGTGGCATAGGCCGTGGCGGCGTAGGACGTGGAGCTCAGGGAGGAGGCCGCGTCGAGGCCGGTGGTGGAGGTCATGCCTCCGCTGATGACGCCGAGCATGCGCAGAAACGGCACGCGCAGCAGGGCGCAGAGCGGAATTCCCGCCAGGGCGGTGGAGAGGGTGATGGCCGCGCCGGCGAGAAACAGGGGCAGGCCGTATTGGGCCAGGGTGGGCACAAGCGTCGAGCCGGCCTTGGTGCCGACCACGGCCAGAAAAAGTCCCAGTCCCAGGTCGCGCAGCATCGCCGTGGCGGTGCCGGGAAGTTCGGTGATCATGGGCCCGATCCGGCGCGCCGCCCCAAAGCCCAGTCCGGCCAGGAGCACCCCTCCCGTGGGTCCCAGGGTGAAGACGCCCAGGCCGGGAAGATAAAGAGGAACCGCTCCCAGGAGCATTCCGCAGAAAAGTCCGAGCAGGATGACCACGACATTGACGACAAAGAGGGCCCGCACGTCGTCGCCCAGGAGCTTCTTGACGTTTTCCAGGGCCTCCGGGTGGCCGACCACATGCAGCACGTCGCCCTGGTTCAGGCGGACATTGGCTCCGGCCGGACAGTCGAATCCGTTGCGGGTGACGCGCGAGACCTGCACTCCGTACACGTGGCCCAGGTTCAGGGCGCGCAGGGTTTTTCCGGCCACGTCCTTGCGCGAGAGCAGGATTTCCTTTTTGACCAGCGCGGAATTGAAGGCCAGGTCCGCTTCCACGCGCGGCCCGATGATGATCGCGGCCTCATGCAGCATCTCGACCGTTCCCACCACCCGTACCGTGTCATCCATATTCAGCACCGTTTCCGCCGTGGCCAGTTCTGAAGAGCGGGCCCCGCTTTTGAGCACCCTCGTGATGGTCACCCCGGCCATGCGCTCGGGCAGGACCTGGCTGAGGGGTCCGGCGCAGAGGTTCGGGTTGGTGACCCGCAGGTGGGTGAAGTCCATTTGCGGGTGCAGAAGGGTCAATTCCCGCTCCATGTCCTCCTCTTCGCGCCGGATGCTCACGCGCAGCGCCCAGGGCATGAGCCTTATCACCAGGACCACGCCGACCACGCCGAAAAGGTATGCCACCCCGTAGGCCGCCGGGGCCTGGCTGTCGTGGGACATTTCAACGGCCACGGCCAGGGACGGGGTCGAGGTCAGGGCTCCGGCGAGGAGGCCGGCGGTGATGTCCGGCGAAAAACCGAGCCAGGCTTTGAGCCCGAGAGCCACGCCGAGCCCCGTGGCGATCATGCCCAGGGCCCCCAGGCCCAAGGCCAGCCCGCCCTGTCTCATGGAATGCAGGAAGCCCGGCCCGGCCTGCTGCCCCACGGAGTAGATGAACAGGACGAGTCCCAGGCTCTGCATGACCCCGGGCAGGCTGAAGCCCGCCAGTCCGGCCAGCAGGCCGGTGAAGATGACGGCAGCGGAGCCCAGGGAAAAGGACAGGATTTTCACCTTGCCCAGCAGATGTCCGGACAGGATGACGGCAAGCAGAAGAAATATGGGGTTGTGCAGGAGTTCCACGCCAGGACCTTCGGGTGTTTGGTTGATCAATAATCGGAGGCCCTACTCTTTTAGCGCACCATTGCAAGGGGAAAATGCGGTGGTCGGGTAGGGGGCGCGCAAGCCATTGGACGCGCTGTCCAGGCGTTGCGTCATGCGTTGCGTTCCACGTCCCGCTCCTTGAGCAGGGCATAGATCCTGGGTCTGGACAGCCCGGAGAGACGGCAGGCGGTGGGGATGTCGCCCTTGCTGATGAGCATCAGGTTCTTGAGATACCAGGTTTCCAGTTCGGCCATGTGCTTTTCCCGATATTCCCGCAGCGTCGGGAACGTCTCGGCGTTGGTCAGGGGCGGGGTTCTTTCTTTGAGTTCGGGAAGCTCGGCCACCTGGAGCCGCGCGATGCTGGCGCGGATGTTTCTGGAGAGATGCTGGGGGTAGAGGATGGGCTCGGTTCCGGCCCGAACCACGGCCTGGTCCAGTGCGTTGACCAGTTCGCGGATGTTTCCAGGCCACTCGTACTGCATCAGCGTGTCCAGAAAATCCGGTGAAAAACCCTTGTTGTCGATGTTCAGGCGCGCGCAGGCGCGGCGGACGAAGTGGCAGATGAGATCGTTCAGATCGTCGAGCAGATCGCGCAGGGGAGAAAGTTCCAGGCGGATTCCGCGCAGGCGGTAGAACAGGTCCCGGCGAAAGGCGTCGGTGCGGACCATGGCTTCAAGGTCACGGTTTGTCGCTGCCACAAGCCTGAAATTGCTTGTTATTTCCTTCGATCCACCCACGGGTCGGAAGCTGCGCCCTTCCAGCACGCGCAAGAACACCTTTTGCGTGCCCAGTGGCAGTTCGCCCACCTCGTCCAGAAACAATGTCCCGCCGTCGGCCTGCTTGATGAGCCCCACGGAGCGGTTTTCCGCGCTGGTGAACGCGCCCCGCTCATGGCCAAAGAGCATGCTTTCCACCAGCGTGTCGGGCAGGGCCGCGCAATCGACGACCACGAAGGGCTTGCCCGCGCGCGAACTGTTGGCGTGGATGGCGCGGGCGAAGAGCTCCTTGCCGGTGCCCGTCTCGCCGGTGATGAGCACGTTCACGTCCGTGGACGCGGCCTGGGCCACGATGTCCAGGCAGGAGTTGAGCAGGCGGCTGTTGCCGACGATGCCTTCGCGCCGCAGGGACACTGGCGCGCATTTGGCCGGACGTTCGCGGTGGTACTCCAGCGCCCTCTGGGCCAGCACCATGAGGCGCTGCATGTTCACCGGCTTGGGCATGAAGTTCCATGCTCCGCTGCGGATCGCGGCCTCGGCCGCGTCGGGGTCGCGGTTTTTGGAGATGACGATGATTTCCGGGCGCGAGGGCACCTCGCGCAGGGTGGCCAGGAAGTCCAGGCTGTTCTTGTCGCTGGCCTCGTCGCCGAGCAGAACCAGGGAAAATTCGCCCACATGCAGCATGGCCAGCCCCTTGGAGAGAGACGTGCTGTGGGCCGCATGCAGCTCGTGTCTGGCCATTTCCGCCATCAGCGCACGGCAGAAGGCCGGATCGCCATCGATGATCAGGATGTTGCTCATGAGGATTCCCGAAGTCTTGATTTTCAAGACGGGTATTTGACCCTTCCGTGGTTCCGCAAAGTGAGAGCCGTTCACTACGGAGTGTCATGCTCCGGCAAGTGTTGGAACATGACTCTCTCCTACACTGTTTTGATGTCTCGTCAAGCAAGATTGATCTTTTGTCCCAAGACGGTTTTGATTTGTCCCTCACCTTGCCTCCTGCATTCCTTCTGTCGTTATTTTCGCATACCTGTCTGAATTATTTTAAAATATGATATTCGGCATGCAAAGTGTTCTTAGGGACAACATGAGAGAGTGACGGCGCTCCGGCGCGGAGTTCTTTTACATCATGAATATGGAGTGAAATGAAATTTTGATGCCGGTGCATGGAGAGGACAAGGGATTTCAAAAGTCCTTCCAGGCAAGAGGTCGACGACCTGATGCCGGGGTGCCCCTGCGAGGAGGAATTGAGGATGAAACGCAAATGGGACGCAAGGACCAAGGCGCGTATCGTGCTCGAAGGGCTCATGGGCGGGTGCGTGAACGAGATCTGCCGAAACCATGAGCTGCGGCCGGGTCTGTACTATAAATGGCGAGGGCATTTTCTGGAGCATTGCCACCTCGTCTTCGAGGAGCAGCCCCGGGCGCCGAGCCAGTCGGATCTGGCGGTCGAGAACGAGAAGCTCAAGCGTCTGGTGGGCGAGTTGACCTTGGAACTCAACAAGGGCGGAAGTCTTCGCTGATCATGGGACAAGGGGGATGACATGGCCAGAAGGATCGGGGTGTATGTCTGTCATTGCGGCTCGAACATCGCGGGCAAGGTCGATTGTCCGGAGGTGGCCGCTTTTGCCCGCGGGCTCAAGAATGTCGCCATTGCGCGCGACTACCAGTTCATGTGTTCGGACCCCGGACAGGACATGATCATCCGGGACATAAACGAGCACGGGCTGGACCGCGTGGTGGTGGCCTCCTGCTCGCCGCGTCTGCACGAAAAGACATTTCAGAAGGCCTGCGCCAGGGCCGGGCTCAATCCGTACCTCATGCAGCATTGCTGCATCCGCGAGCACTGCTCGTGGGTGACCGCGGACAAGGGCGAGGCCACGGCCAAGGCCAAGCACATCGTCGAGGCCGCGGTGCTGCGGGTGCGCAGGCATCAGGAACTGCACTCCCGCGAAGTGGCCGTGGTGCCCGACGTCATGGTCGTGGGCGCGGGCATCGCCGGCATCCAGGCCGCGCTCGACGTGGCCCGTTCCGGGCACCGCGTGATCCTGGTCGAGAAGTCCCCGTCCATCGGCGGGCACATGGCCCAGTTCGACAAGACCTTTCCCACCCTGGACTGCGCGGCATGCATCTCCACCCCGAAAATGGTGGCCGTGGCCCAGGAGCCGAACATCGATCTCCTGACCTGGAGCGAGGTCGAGGAGGTCACGGGCTTTGTCGGCAACTACACGGTCACGGTGCGGCGCAAGGCCCGCTACGTGCGCGAGGACATCTGCACCGGCTGCGGGGCGTGCCTGGAAAAATGTCCGACCAAGGTGGTCAGCGAATTCGAGGAAGGCCTCGGCATGCGCCGGGCCATCTACCGCAATTCCCCCCAGGCCGTGCCCAGCACCCCGGTCATCGACGCCGGGCACTGCAAGATGCTCACCAAGGGCAAGTGCGGCGTCTGCCAGAAGACCTGTCCCACCGGCGCCATCGATTTCACCCAGCAGGACCGCAAGGAGGTCTATCAGGTGGGCAGCGTGATCCTGGCCACGGGCTACGACACCATGGATCCCACGCCCATGACCGAATACGGGTTTGGCCGCTACCCGGAGGTCTACACGGCGCTGCAGTTCGAACGTCTGAACAACGCCGTGGGCCCCACCGGCGGCAAGATTCTGATGAAGAACGGTGAAGCGCCCAAAAGCGTGGCCATCATCCACTGCGTGGGCAGCCGGGACAAGAACTATCACGAATACTGCTCCCGCACCTGCTGCATGTACGCCCTCAAGTACGATCATCTGATCAAGGACAAGGTCGGGCACTCCACGCAAATCTATAATTTCTACATCGACATGCGCTGCTTCGGCAAAGGGTACGAGGAATTCTACCGCCGCGTTCAGGACGAAGGCGTGACCTTCGTGCGCGGCAGACCGTCCGAAGTGGTGCAGGAGAGCGGCAAGCTGGTCGTTGTGGGCGAGGATACCCTGCTCGGCACGAGGCTGCGCGTGCCCGTGGACATGGTCATTCTGTGCACGGCCATGGAGGCCCGCCCCGACACCACCGAAGTGGCCCGCATCTTCGGCGTGTCCCAGGGCCGCGACGGATTCTTCCTTGAGGAACATCCCAAGCTCGGTCCCGTGTCCACGGCCTCGGACGGCATCTACCTGGCCGGAACCTGCCAGGGGCCCAAGGACATCCCCGACGCCGTGGCCCATGCCGCGGGCGGAGCGGCGCAGGCCCTGGCCCTGGCCGCGCGCGGGGTGGTGTCCATCTCCCCCACGACCTCCTGGATCAACCCCGACATCTGCGTCGGCTGCAAGATGTGCATCGGCCTGTGCCCGTACTCGGCCATCGAGTTCGACGAACGCCGCCACATCGCGGTCATCAACGAGGCCATGTGCAAGGGCTGCGGCAGCTGCGCCGGGCATTGCCCCAGCGGTGCGGCCCAGATCAAGCATTTCCGCCAGGTGCAGGTCTTCAACGAGATAGACGGTCTGCTGGACCGCAAACCGGACATAATGGCCCTGATTGGAGACATCCACGAAACCGCGAACCGAGCAGGGGCGTGAGGAGGATCGCATGAACCAGGAATTTGAACCCGCCATTCTGGCTTTTGTCTGCAACTGGTGCACCTACACCGCCGCCGATCTGGCAGGAACCTCGCGCATGGTGCAGCAGCCCAACGTACGCCTGGTGCGCATGATGTGCACGGGCATGGTCGATCCCAAATACGTGATCAAGGCCCTCTTGTCCGGGGCCGACGGGGTGCTGGTCAGCGGCTGCCACCCCGGCGACTGCCACTACATAAACGGCAACTACAAGGCCCGGCGGCGGGTCAAGCTCTTGAACGAGATCCTGCCGCAGTTCGGCATCGACCGGCGGCGGCTGTGCCTGACCTGGGTCGGAGCCAGCGAGGGCAACGAGTTCGCGGCCACGGTCAACAACTTCATCAATGAAATACGGGAGCTCGGGCCGCTGGACGTGCGCGGCATGGCAGCCCTTTAAGCGGACGGGGAGGAACAATCATGGCCACCACTGTACGGATTGAAGTCGGCGAAAACGGCCCGGTGCCGGCCTTGCAGGATTTTTTCAAAAAATTGCTGGCGGACGAGTCCCTGTCCGGGATCATGGTCCCCGTGCACCTTTTCGGCGGCGGCATGCCCATGCCGACCCTGGTCACCGATCCGGCGCAGCTGGACCGGGCCGATCCCTTGGCCCCGGCCTATCCCATGAACAGCGCCCGGCTCGTCTCGCGCCTGAGCAAGGGATCGGCGGGCGAGCGTTTCGCGGTGGTCATGCGCCCCTGCGAGATCAGGGCCTTCGTGGAACTGGTCAAGCTCAACCAGGGCTCCCTGGAAGAGGTCATCCTCATCGGCATGGATTGTCCGGGTGCCTACGACAACATGCATTACCGCGATTTTCTGGGCGGGCGCGAGCCCATGGCCGCCAGCGCCGATTTCCACAAGGCCCTGGCCGAGGGGCGCAAGCCCGCCGCCGTGGAACTGGCCGGGGCTTGCCGGGTCTGCGAACATCCCACGCCGCAGGGCACGGACATGGTCGTCGGCCTTTTCGGGGGCGACATCGCGTCAGGCATCCGGATCATGGCCGCCAGCCCGCGCGGCGAGGCCCTGCTCGGAGCCATGGGACTGCCGGTTCAGGAACCCGACGGGAAGCGCGAGGCCGCTGTCGCCGCCCTGGTCGCTGAACGCGAAGTCGCGCGCGACGCCATGTTCAAGGACGTGACGGAGCGGACCTCGACCCTGGAGAAGCTGGCCCAGTATCTGGGTTCCTGCGTGAACTGCTACAACTGCCGGGTGGCCTGTCCGGTCTGCTACTGCAAGGAGTGCGTCTTCAACACCGACGTCTTCGAGCACAAGCCCTGGCAATACCTGGATTGGGCCAAGCGCAAGGGGAGCCTGAAGCTGCCCACGGACACGGTCTTCTACCACCTGACGCGCATGGCGCACATGAGCACGGCCTGCGTCGGCTGCGGGCAGTGCTCCAACGCCTGTCCCAACGGCGTGGAGGTCGTGGAGCTGTTCCGCACCGTGGCCGCCCGCACGCAGAAGAGTTTCGATTACCAGCCTGGCCTGAGTCTGGACCAGGCCCCGCCCCTGACGGTGTTCAGGGAGGACGAATATCAGGATACGGTTTCGCACCTGGCGTGAATCCGAGGAGGAGGCAATGAGGAAACAATACGGCGCGTTGGTGGTGGGCGCGGGCATCGCCGGAATCCGGGCGGCTCTTGATCTGGCCGTGACCGGACACAAGGTGGCCCTGATCGACAAACGCCCCAGTCATGGCGGCATCCTGAGCCAGCTGGATTACCAGTTTCCCTCGGATCACTGCGGCATGTGCCGCATGCTTCCGCTCATGAGCCGGGATGCGTCCAGCCAGTTTTGTCTGCGCAAGGGCATGTTCCATGAAAACATAGACCTGATGCTCTCCACGGAGCTTGCGTCCCTGGAAGGCGAGCCCGGCAAGTTCTTCGTCAGCCTGAGCCGTCGCTCCCCGCTGGTCGATCCGCACAAGTGCGTCAGCTGCGGAAAATGTTCCGAGGTCTGTCCGGTCAAGGTGCCGAGCGAATTCAACGCCGGGCTGACCACGCGTTCGGCGGTGTATCTGCCCGTGCCCCACGCCATCCCCAATCACTACGTCCTGGATCTGGACAACTGCATCCGCTGCTGGAAATGCCACGAGGCCTGCCCCACCGGGGCCATCGATCTCAAATTCGAGGAGCGCGCGCAGTTCGGCATTCTGGTGGCTGACGAGGACGAACAGACCCGCCTGACGGTGCGGGAAAGCCTTGAGCACCTGCATTTTCCGGTCTTCGAGGCATCGAGCGGCCAGGAGGCCCTGGATCTGCTGGAGTCCGACGCGCGGATCAATTTCGTGCTGGTCGGGCTCAACCTGCGGGGCGTGGACGCCCAGCGCGTCATGGCCCGCGCCAAGGAACTCTGCCCCGGCATGCCCGTGGCCGTGCTGACCGCCGCCGGGGAAGAGGAGGCGGCCGCCGAACTGATCCGGCGCGGAGCGCGGGATCAGTTCATGAAGCCGCTCTCGTCCAAGAAATTCGTGCCCTGGCTGGACAAGCACTACATGCGCATCATGTCCGATACCACCGAGGAGCTGCAGGTCAGCGCGGTGATCCTGGCCGGGGGCTTTGACTGCTACCATCCGGACATGGACCCGAATGGCGGGCGCGATATCTGGGGGTACGGCTACCCGGCCGTGCTCACCGCCGTGGAGTTCGAGCGCCTGCTGAGCGGCACCGGGCCCACGGGCGGCAAGCTTAACCGCCCTGGAGACGGCAAGCCGGTGCGAAAGATCGCCTGGATCCAGTGCGTGGGCTCGCGCGATGTGGGCAAGAACGCCAACTACTGCTCCTCGGTCTGCTGCATGTTCTCCATGAAGGAGGCCATGCTGGCCAAGAAGGTTACAAACGGGGCGGTCGACGCCACCATTTTCTACATGGACATGCGCACCTTCGGCAAAGGCTGGGACGACTACCGCCTGCGGGCCGTGGAGCAGGGCGTGCATTTCGTGCGCAACAGGCCCCATTCCGTGGTGCCCGCCGCCGAGGGCGGCGGGGTGGTGCTTGAATCGTTGAACGACGACGGCACTCGCCGCTCGGAAGAATTCGACATGGTTGTCCTGGCCGTGGGCGCAAGGCCGCCCAAGGGCATGGACAGGTTCGCCGCCACGGTTGGGATCGAGACCAATGAATGGGGCTTCTGCAAGACCCAACCCTACGCTCCGGAGCGCACCAGCCGGGTCGGCGTGTTCGCGGCCGGCTCCTTCGGCGAGCCCAGGGACATCTCCGAGTCCGTGATGCAGGCCGGAGCCGCGTCCGAAGCCGCCGCGCGCATGATCAAGATCTACGACGTGCTCGGGCCGGCTCCCGCGCCGCCCGAGCCGGAATATCCCGATGTTTCCCGCGAGCCGGTGCGCACCTTGGTTGCCGTGTGCACCTCGTGCCCGACCCTGGGCCGGGCGGTGAATCTCGAAGAGCTGGCACGCACAGTGGGCCGGGTCCATTCGGTGGGCACCGTGCTGCCCGTGTTCCAGGCCTGCACCGAAGCGGGCTGGAAACAGATCCTTGAGACAGTCAGGCAGAAAAAGCCCAACCGCATTCTCATCGGGGCCTGCATGCCCTACGCCTACATTCCGCGCTTGAAAGAGATGGCCCGCACCGTGGGGCTCAATCCGGCGCTCATGGATGTGGTCGACGTGCACACCCCGACCTTCAACGGGCAGGACAGCGTGGATGTGGCCCGCGAGATATTCTCCAGTCTGTCCATGGCCGTGGCCAAGTTGCAGGGTGTCGACCCCACGCCGCCGGACGTGCTCATGGACGTGTCGCGCTCGGCATTGGTTGTGGGCGGAGGCCTGGCCGGTCTGACCGCGTCCATGGCCATCGCCGACCAGGGCTTCGGGGTCTGTCTGGTGGAGGCCGAGGAGGAACTCGGCGGCATGGCCCTGCGCCTGCACACCCAGCTCGATGGCACGGATCCGCGCAAGTACATGGAGGACCTCATCGCCCAGGTGGGGAAGCATCCGCGCATCAAGGTCTTCAAGGACGCGCGCGTGGTTTTGTCCCGTGGCAGCGCCGGGCGCTTCCGTTCCGCCATCAGCGGCGACAGCGGCATCTTCCCGCTGGAGCACGGGGTGACCATCCTGGCCACGGGCGGGCATGAGGCCAAGATCTACGAGAGCGGGTTTTGCGTGCACAGGACCGTCATGACCCACTTCGGCCTGGAGGAGAAACTGGCCACCGGCGCCCTCGACGTGGGCAGCCTCGGGGCGGTGGCCATGATCCAGTGCTGGCGGTCCCGCAAGGAAGGGGAGCGCAACTACTGCAGCCGCATCTGCTGTCCGGAGATGCTGAAAAACGTGCTGACCATGAAGGAGCGCAAGCCCGAACTGCCCATCTATGTCTTCTACCGGGACATCATGGCCCAGGGCTTCCTTGAGAGCTACTATACCCAGGCGCGCAAGGCCGGAGTGATCTTCATCCGCTACGATCCGGAAAACCCGCCCAAGGTGACCTTTGTCGAGGGCAAGCCCGTGATCAGGGCCCTGGACTCGATCCTGGGCGCGGAAATAGAGGTGCACGCCGACATCCTGTCCCTGTCGAGCGGAGTGGAGCCCAATGATGTGGACGACCTGGTGGAGATCTTCGGGGTCAAGACCGATCACAACGGGTTCTTCCAGGAGGCCGACAGCAAGTGGCGGCCCGTGGATTTCCTGAAGCAGGGGGTCTACATGTGCGGGCTGGCCCATTCGCCCCGGCGCATGGCCGAAACCGTGGCCTCGGCCAAGGCGGCGGCCCAGCAGTCCCTGCGCATCCTCTCCGCCGGCAAGGTGGCCCGGGAGACCCTGGTGGCCACGGTGCGACCGTCATTGTGCTCGCTCTGCCAGGCCTGTGTGGCGGCCTGTCCTTACGGGGCGCGCACCGTGGACCTCGAAAACGAACTCATACGGGTGGACGAGATGCTTTGTCAGGGCTGCGGCGCCTGCGCGGCGGTCTGCCCCAACAGCGCGACGGTGATCAAGGGCTTCCATGACGGACCGATGATGGCGGTGATCGACGCCGCCCTGGAACAATTGGCCTAGGCCAAGGGAAGGTGGATCATGAACCATACGCAAGCGAAACCATGGAGTCCGGACCCCGCGACCCGGGAAATTCTTGAAGATCTGCGCGGCGAACTGGGGGCCTGCATGCAGTGCGGGACGTGCACCGCGTCCTGTCCCAACGGCTTCGCCATGGATGTGACGCCCCGGCAGATGTGGCGCATGGTGCAGTTCGGCATGCTGGACGAGATACTTGAAAGCAAGACCTTCTGGATGTGTTCGTCCTGCTACATGTGCACCCTGCGCTGCCCGCGCGGGCTGAAGCTGACGCGGGCCATGGGCGCCCTGAAGCGCCTGGCCCGGGAGCGGGGAACCTGGAAGATCCGCAAGAACAGCGCATTCTACGACGCGTTCATGGACAATGTGGAAAAGTACGGGCGCGTGCAGGAGACGAGCCTCATGCCCGGATATTTCCTGAAAAGCCGCGATCCGCTTCTGCCCTTGCACTACCTGCCTCTGGGGGTGCGCATGATGCGTGTCGGCAAGCTGCACGTACCGAGCGCCGCCCAGAAGGGACGTCTCAAGGAGCTCTTCGCCAAGGTGCGCGAGATGGAGGATCAGTCATGAAATACGCCTACTATCCAGGCTGTTCGCTGCAGGAAAGCGCCCGGGAGTTCGACGTGTCCGTGCGGGCCGTCATGGCCGCCCTGGGGGTGGAACTCACCGACATCCCGGACTGGACATGCTGCGGGGCCAGCGCGGCCGAACCGGTCAGCGCCCTCATGAACTACGCCCTCCCGGCCCGCAATCTTGCCCTGGCCGAAAGGGATCTGGCCGGACTCGACGTGCTGGCCCCATGCAGCGCCTGCTATCTCAATCTCTTGAAGGTCAACCGCGAGGTCGTCGGCCACAAGGAGCTGCACGGCCGGGTCAACGAGGCCCTGGGCGCCATGGATCTGAACTACCGGGGCACCGTTGGGGTGCGGCACATTCTGGACGTTCTGGTCAACGACATCGGGCTTGATGCCATAAAAGGAAAGGTCGCCGTCGACATGGGCGGGATGCGGGTGGCCCCGTACTACGGCTGCCAGATCCTGCGCCCCTACGAGGTCTTCGACGATCCGCGAAGGCCCGTGACCATGGACAATGTCCTGAGCGCCCTGGGGGCCAGACCCCAGCCGTGGGACATGGGCAACAAATGCTGCGGCGCTTCGCTCATGGTCACCCACCCGGAGGTGGCCATGCACTCCGTGGCCGCCATACTGGAGGCCGCCGAGGGCATGGACGCCGTGGCCACGATCTGTCCGCTGTGCCAGATGAATCTGGAGGCCTACCAGAACGATTCCGCCACCGGAGGCCACCATGTGCCGATTTTGTACCTGACCCAGCTCATGGGTCTTTCGTTCGGACTGGAAGAGCCTTCCGTGCTCTTGGACAAGAACATGAGCATGGACGGGAGCGTGCGCGCCGGGATCAGATCCCGGGCCTGGCGGCACGAGCTGCCAGGCGAAGGCGACGAGACCCTTGCCCGTGAAACCTGATATTAACCAAAGGGGGTAGTTATGTTCAAGGACATCATCGTAGGCGTGACGCCCAGCGGCGTGGATGCATGCGCGGTCGAATCCGCGGTGGGTTTTGCCAAGAAGTTTGAATCAAACCTGTATCTGGTTCACGTGGCCGGCATGGAGCAGGGCTGGGGCTCCATCGAGACCCTGGAGGCCTCGGGCGAGACGGCCCGGCTGGAGGCGCGCATCCGGGAGATGTATGCCTCCCTGCTGGCCGATCTGCCCAGCGCCCAGGTGCAGGTCGTGGCCGGGATTCCGCATAACGAGCTGCTGCGCCTGGCGCGCAAGAAGGACACGGATCTGGTGGTCATGGGACCGCACACCAAGGAATACGAGGAAAAGCGGGCCCAGATGTGGGGCATGGCCGGCAGCACCCTGGAGCGGGTCAGCCAGAAGGCGCGCTGCCCGGTCATGATCGTGCACCGCGCCGTGGAGTGCAAGGACCCGGCATTTGCCAACATCCTCGTGGCCACGGATTTTTCCGAGCAGTCCGAATGCGCGGTCAGCTACGGCGGCCAGATGGTGCGGCAGTACAAGGCCAAGCTCACGCTCATGAACGTCAGCGAAACCTCCACCGATTCTCCCCAGGGTCGCGCCGAGATCGAAGCCAGGCTGCACGCCGAATACGGCGACCGGCTTCAGGGCATCGACAACTGCGTCTACGCGGGGCTCTTTGGCCGGCCGGCCATGGAGATCCTGAACATGGCCACGCAGATCGGCGCGGATCTGATCATCATGGCCCACCACTCCAAGGCCGACGACCCGGAAGAGGCCTTCCTCGGCTCCACGGTGGTGCAGGTCTCGGTCAACGCGCCCTGTCCGACCATGAGCGTCAACCGCCACTTCGACCTGCGCTGCGGGCTGATGTACGACCAGACCGGCCAGGTGGTCGAAGTCGCGGCCACGGTGTAGCTGCTTGCGGGCGCGGGGCTGGCCAGAGGGCCGACCCCGTACCCGTTTCAGCCGTTTGGGAAACCATTCATTTCGGGGGATACCGGGATGTTGAACGGAAAGACAATCGAGCTTGGCCGCGGAAAAAGTTCCTTTCTGGAAACAGTCAGGGACATTCTGCCCGAGGGGGGGAACCTGAACATGTGTCTGACCTGCGGGGCATGTTCATCCGGATGCCCGGCTTCCGGCCTGGAAAACATGGACCCGCGCAAGTTTTTGCGCATGGCGGCGCTGGGCATGGACGAGGAGATCCTGTCCACGCCGTGGGTCTGGATGTGCACCATGTGTCAGCGCTGCATCTACGCCTGCCCCATGAAGATCGACATTCCCCGCCTGGTCTACGAGGCCAGGGCGGCCTGGCCAAGGGAGACCCGCCCCAAGGGCATCATGGGTTCCTGCGACATGGCGCTCAAGAACGAGAGCGGCAGCGCCATGGGCACCGCGCCGGACGACTTCGCCTTCGTGGTCGACGACATCCTGACGGAATGTCGGGAGGCGCAGCCCGAATTCGCGGACATGGAAGCGCCCATCGACAAGGAGGGCGCGGAATTCTTCCTGAACCAGAACTCGCGCGAGCCCGTGACCGAGCCCGACGAGCTGCTGCCCCTGTGGAAGATCCTGCATCTGGTCGGAGCGGACTGGACGTATGGCTCCAAGGGTTGGGCCGGTGAGAACTACTGCATGTTTCTGGCGGACAACCAGAGCTGGGAGCGCCTGACCCGGCAATCGGCGGAAAAGGCCGGGGAGCTTGGGTGCAGGGTCTTTCTCAACACGGAGTGAGGCCACGTCACATACTCAGTCCGGGCCGGACTGGAAAAATTCGGTATCGAGCATCGTTTCGAAGTCAAAAACATCTACGAATATTACGCGAAATGGATCAGGGAAGGAAAACTCAAGGTCAACTCCGACTGGAACAAGGATCTGAAGATAACGTTCACCGTGCAGGACCCGTGTCAGATCGTGCGGAAAAGCTACGGGGACGCCATCGCCGACGATCTGCGCTTTGTCGTGAAATCGGTTGTCGGCGAGGAGAACTTCATCGACATGCAGCCCAACCGTTCCAACAACTACTGCTGCGGCGGCGGAGGAGGGTTCCTGCAGTCGGGCTTCAAGGATCAGCGTCTGGCCTACGGACAGACCAAGGACGCGCAGATAAGGGCGACCAAAGCCGACTATTGCATCGCGGCCTGCCACAACTGCCATGCCCAGATCCATGAACTGAGCGAACATTACGAAGGGCACTACGGCGTGGTGCACCTGTGGACCCTGATCTGCCTGTCCCTGGGGATTCTTGGTCCCAACGAGCGGACGTATCTGGGTGACGACCTCAAAGAGGTCAATGTGTTTCACCCCGAGATCGCGGTTTAGGAAGGGCGTCCGGCAAAGATTGAAACGGCCGTTTCCCGCAGGGGAGGCGGCCGCTTTGCCGTGGGGGGCTGGCGCTGTCCGGGTCAGGGCCTGGTCTGGGACCAGATCATGCCGGCGAGCATGAGTGCGCAGCCGAGCAGGGCCTGGGCGGTGAGGGTTTCGCCCAGCAGCATCCAGCCCGCCAGGGCTGCGAAGACCGCTTCAAGGCTCAGGATGATGGCCGCCGGGGCCGGGCGGGCGTCGCGCTGGGCCACGACTTGCAGGGTGTAGGCCACGCCGACGCTCATCAGCCCGCCGTAGAGGATGGGGATGATGCCGGCCCACAGGCCGGACAGGGTGATGTCTTCGAACACGGCGGCTCCGGCCATGCTGACCAGGCTGCAAAAGGCGAACTGCACGGCGGCC
Source organism: Desulfomicrobium sp. (assembly GCA_050252955.1). GTDB lineage: Bacteria > Desulfobacterota > Desulfovibrionia > Desulfovibrionales > Desulfomicrobiaceae > Desulfomicrobium. The sequence goes on along the minus strand of JBFWJY010000001.1, from coordinate 5,539 downwards.
AGCTTGATGGCGTCCACGGCGGCCAGGCCGCGGGTCAGCTTGCCGATGAGTATCACGTGCGCGCCCCAGAAGAACGCGGACATGAGGACCAGCGCGTCCCCCTTGTCCATGCTCATGCTCCCGGTCACGCTCAGGAGGTACATGCCCGCGATGGCCAGCCCCGCGCCGGCCCAGGTGCCGAGGCCGTAGCGCTGCCCGAGAAAGATGCCGATCAGCGGCACGAAAACCACGTACAGCCCGGTGATGAAGCCCGCCTTGCCCGCCGTGGTGTAGCACAGCCCGAACTGTTGCAGCCAGGCGCCCAGAAACAGCGCTCCGCCTATGAGGACGCCGCCCCGGATCAGGGTGGACGGCGCCGGGGCGGCGCTGGTGCGTTTTTTGTCCATCCAGACGATCAGGGGCAGAAGGGCCAGCGCTCCGAGCGCGAAGCGGACGGCGTTGAAGGTCAGGGGGCCCATGTGATCCATGCCCATGCGCTGCGCCACGAAGGCCGCGCCCCAGATCAGGGCGGTCAGCAGAAGCAGGAGATTGGCGCGAAGGATACGGGAGTTCATGGCAGGTCCTGGTTGAAACGGCCGCCGGCGGAAATGCCCGCGACCCAGCGGCTGCCTGTACCGGCCGGCTTTCAGCGCGTCAAGGCGAGGGGAGGAGGGGGGGGATGGACAGGGATGGACTGTAATGGACGAAAATGGACGAAATGGACGAGCATGGACTGCAAGCTCCGGCTATGTCCGTGCCAGTCCGTGATCGTCCATTACAGTCCATTCCTCCGTTCTCCTCCCCGTCTATTTCTTTTTCCAGGTCCCGTCCGCGCCTTGAATCCAGGTGCCTGGGGACTCCTTTTCGGCTATCTGCGCGGCGCGGGTTTGTCCGACAAAGGCGGGGGTCGTTTTCTGGCGGGCCGCGATGGCCTTGTAGACGGCCTGGCGGTCAGCGTTCTCGGCGTTTATCACGTCCGCGTTGGGTTTTTTCCCGCCGCGGAATTCCAGATATCCCTGGTTGTTTTCGCCGATCAGGCCCTGGGCTTTGAGTTCGTTGATAACGGGCAGCCGCGCGAGCATCCGGTCCTTGATGCCGTCGGCGAAAACGCCCTGCGCGCAGAACACGGCGAGGAAAAGGGTCATCAGGATCAAAAGGGGGTGTTTCATGGTGCGCATATGATGCTCCGTCAGTTGCTTTGGTTCAGGTTCTGATCGGCCTTGTCGATGTCGCCGAAGAAATCTTCCAGATCTTTTTGGACCCGTACATTGACGTCGATGGTGATGTGGATGGGTTTGACCTCCACCGGCGCCATCTGCACCTCGTGGCGGGTGCTGCAGGCGCTTTGCAGGAGCAGCGTCGCGGCCAGGGCCATTAAGGGAATTCGCACGTTAACCTCCGTTTTTCATCAGTTCCAGGAGTTGTCTGTATTGCAAAAGCTGATCCAGCGGCAGGCGGAAATTCACGTCCAGGCGGATGCCCTGAAACACCGAACCCGGCGAGGAGGCGCTGACCCGGGCGAAGCCTCCGATGTCTCTATCATACGTGAAAGGCAGCGGTTTTTCGGGCTTGCCGTCAAGTTCCAGGGACACGACAAGCTCCCTGTCCTTGGTGTTCAGGCGGATTCTGGCCCAGTCATAGGAAAAGTCCTTCAAGGCTTCCGCTGCCAGGTCCAGCTGCCCGTATTGCGGCGTGTCCGGGGGGATGCCCGCCGTCAGAACCTCCGTGCCCTTTATTTTGAGTACGCCTTTTTCGCCTGGAGTGGAATACAGAAAGCCGTTGTCGAAGGACAGGCTCCCGTCTGCGTAATGCACCGGGATGCGACCGTTGGCGGTGCCTCCGCCCTGGGCCTGGGTCATGCCGAACTGCTCCAAGGCCTGCGCCATTTCGACCCGGTCACAATAGAGTTCGACGGTGTAGTCCTCCACGCTCGGGTTGATCCGAAAGGCCTGACTGCCGATGCGGCCTCCGGCCCAGTCAAAGCGGCATCCCTCGACCAGTATGCTGTGCAGGGCCTCGATCTGGAAATGGATGTCGCCCTGCTCAAGGATGATGGTGCCAAGCTGCAGGCGGTCGAAGTTCAGGCGCCCGTCCGGATCGGAGCGCATGTCCAGCAGATTGGAGAAGGCCAGTTCGACGTTGCCTCCGTGCAACGCCGTATCGCTTTCGGCGTGCGTCAGGGAGAGGGCGCTTATCTTCATGCCGACCGGAACCCTGGGATGCCCCCGGCTCATGTCCAGAAGCGCGCTCGCGTCCAGCCGGGCGCTGCCGGACAGATCGGAAAGCGCCGGAAGGAAAGCTTTCAGATTTCCGGGCAGGGCGATGGTCTGGCCGGCTTTGAATTCGAGGCGGGTTTGCGAAATGTCCCGGATGTCGATGCGTCCCTTCATGCGTGCGCGGACCGACACCGGCAACAGGGAAAGCGTTCCGTCGAGTCGCGCGCCATGCAAATCTTGCGCGATCGCGGATGAAATTTTTGCCAGTTTCTTTCCCTTCCAGTTCAGGTCGAGGTTCATGCTGCCCGCCTTTGCCGCCGGATCGGGCCAGGCCAGCGGCAGGCGCAGGGACAGCCATGCGGCGGCGTCCGCGCCGTTTGCGCGGGCGTTGGCGTTTATGGTCCCGTTGACGCGTATCTGCTCGTCCATGGCGAAGTCGCACTGGCCGTCCAGTCGGGTCACCGCGAGGGCGAGACCTGGCTGTCCCGCTTCCAGGCGGGCTCCGGAAATGCTCGCTGTTCCCCGTGGCTTCGGGTCCAGAGTCGTTTTCCAGGTCAGGACCAGACCCGAGAGGGTCGCGTTCGCGGGTTTGCGGTTCAGGCGCAGGCGGCCCAGGGTCAGGGTTCCGTCGGCGGTCGCGCCTGTGGCGTTGGTGGCGGCGTCAATGCGCAGGACGCTTTTGTCCAGGGTCAGGACAAGGTCTGAAATTTCCCGGGGCCGGGCTTCAAGGGCGTCAAGTTCCGCCTCGGTGCGCATGGTCCAGCCGGAATCCGCGGACCATATCCGGCTGCGTCCGGACAGGCGCAGCGGAGCGGGCAGGTCCATGCCCGGCAGGGCAGGAAGCCGGATATCCCAGGAGCAGCCGAAGGCCATGGCTTCAAGGTCGACCATGATGTCGGTCACGCTCGCGATCAGGGGCGCGGGCGTGGCCAGACTGAGCGGAGACAGGCTCAGGCGCGGGCCTTCGTCCCAGGCGGCCCTGGCCGTGGCGTTGCCCTCCTGGGACAGCGTCATGCCGCCGAAGGCGATCCGGAGGGCTTCCAGTCCGAGTTCACCGTCCACACGGGGAGCGCCGCCCGGCGGCAACGCCGCATCGAGGGCGGCTCGCAGCGTGCCCGAGAGGGGTGGGACCTCGAACGGGAGTAGACTGGCCAGCGCTGCCAGGGACGACGGGGGAAGAGCGCAGGCCAGGCGGAAATCGTTTTGGCGCAGGTCCGCGTGAACGCTCAGACTCAAGTTCTGCCCGGCCAGGGAGGTGCTCGCGTCCAGCAGGAGACGGGCCTGCCCGTCGATGCTGCCCAGAAGCGAGAAGGGGAGCGAAAACCGCGAGCCGTCTTTGTCCAGGCTGACCCGGCCATCCACGTACATCTCGTCTATGCGCGGAACAAACGCGGGGGAGCTGTCCTCGGCAGGCGGCTTCCGGGTCGAGGGCAGGCCGGGAACCTCCCATTTTCCGCCATTTTCGCGGACTGAAATCGCAAGGCCGTAAATTCTGATCGCGTCGATGCGCCCCCGCAACAGGCCGGACAGGCTCCAGTCGACGAGCACGGCCCGGATTTTTTGGCCGTCCTTGCCGGACAGGGTGATTTCGCCCAGATCCAGGCCGGAAAAATCCACGCGCCGAACGTCCACGCGCATATCCGGTGCGTTCAGAATCTGGGCCAGAGCGGGAGTGAGAATGGTCTGGGCGAGTTTGGGCAGCGCAATCCACAGTCCGGCCAGGGCAAGGCACAAAAGCGGCAGGAAGACCGTCAGTCCCCGGAGGAAATGGCGGGCCGGAGGCCTTTGGGAGCGATCGGACGGGCCTGCTTTGTCCGGCCCGGAATGCGTGGTGGTGGACATGCCCCTGTCTAGCAAAGGTCCGGCCAAAGGCAAAGGGCGCGATTGATTCGTATCGCGGCGAGGGGACAAAAAAACGCCCCGCTTCGTGGTGAAGCGGGGCGAGTCGTTTCAAGGCATTTTACTGTAATCGTTTCCAGGTCTGATTTTGATGGTTTCCGAACTTTGAAAACTCTTTCCGTAGCGTTTGGTGACGGTCTCTCCGTCTGGTTTGCCCGGGCTTTCGGGTTTTGTTCCCCGGCTCTTCGGGCCTCTTTCGCGACGCTACCTCAGCCTCTTGCCCGACGTTTGGAATAGCCCAATGGTCTTCCCTCCGTTGAGGTTTGAACACGAACAAGCTTTGATTCATACATAAGCCCGAAGGTCGGGGCTGTCCAGATTCAAAATGATTTTTCGGGTCTTAAATCACGGTCAGTTGCATTTTTCCCCACACGCCGATTTTGCCTTCGCACTGCGTGAAGACGCCGTCGATGCCGAGCGGTTCCCATGCCTGGGCTTTGGCCAGCACAGCGTCCATGGCCCGCGCTCCGGTCAGGGCGTTGGCCAGGGCCGTGGCCGCGGCATCGGCCAGGGATGCGTCCCTGGACCTGACCACGACGAGGTCGGCCTTGCCGAAGCTCAGCGAGTGCCCGATCGTGGCCGAGGAGGCGCAGAAAGAGCACGGAAATTCGCTTGCCGCCACCGGTACGCAGAGGCGCACGGCCTGATCCGGCATGTTCAGGATGCCGATGTTGCGCTCCCTGGTGGAACACAGCCAGGTGTCGCCGCCGTTTTCGATCAACAGGTCCGGCGAGCGATCCCGGAAGGATTCTCCCAGCATCTGGGCCACGGTCCCGGCCACGGCCGCCATGGGACCGACGCCGGTCAGCCGCCCGGCCCCGCACATGCGGCGGATGATCTCCGGATCGCGGGGGCTGGCCGTCAGGGGTTCGAGGGACGTCAGAAATTCGGGGTGAAGAGCCGCATATGTCTTGATTTGTCCGCGCAGGAACCGGGCACGATCGGCCATGAGGAGGCCGATGTCTTCCCGCGCCGCGACCCACAGGTCCGTTTCCTCGACGACCAGCTGAAAAGAAACGAGTTCGTCGTTGCGGCTGGCGCGGTAAGCGCGAAACGGGGACCGGTGGGCGGGCCGGCTCATGTCGCGGGGGCGGCGCTGCCGGCGGTGATGAGCTGCTCCGCCTCTTCCTCGGGCATGGGCTTGCCCAGGAAAAAACCCTGCGCCAGATCGCAGCCGAGTTCCCGCAATGCGTCGAACTGCTCCCGCGTTTCCACCCCTTCGGCCACGATGCGCAGGTCGAGGATTTTCCCGAGTCCGACGATGGCCTTGATGATCTCCAGGTTGTTGGGGTTTTCGAGCATGGTCTGCACGAAAGAGCGGTCGATCTTGAGGATGTCCAGGGGCAGGCGTTGCAGGTAGGACAGGGACGAGTAGCCCGTGCCGAAATCGTCCATGGCGATCTGGAAGCCCATTCTCTGCAACCGCTCCAGCCGGGATGTGGCCT